>LJCV01000188.1 GCA_001298575.1 Actinobacteria bacterium OK074 | reverse complement strand
GCGGCGGGGGGGCGGGGGGGGGAGGAAGCGCGCGGGGGGGTGGCGGGCCGGGGCGGCCCGCGGGGGCGGCGGGCGCCCGAGCCCGCGCGCCACCTCGGCCCAGCGCCAGGCGCTCAGCACGGTGGTGAGCAGGCCGATGCCGAGCCCGGCCAGCAGCACCGGGCCGTCGACCCGGCGTACCCCGTCCAGGAAGACCCCGGTGCCCAGCCGCCACAGCAGCACTCCGAGGATGACGGCCCCGGCGACCGTGCCGAAGTGGGTCCGCACGGCGCGCAGGACGGGCCGGCGGCGGGGCGCCGCGACGGTGGCGGCAGCGGTTGCCGCCACCGACTCGCCGTCCCCGCACGGCCGTTCAAGGACCTGGGTGCCCGCCGTCGTCCCCCGCACGTCCACGCCCGTCGCACCCATCACACGCCTCCCACCGACCGGGGCAGCACCAGCACGTCGCTGTGCCCCACCACTACGCGCAACTCCCCCGCGGCGCAGGCCGCCAGGCGGTCCTTCAGGTACGGCTGCGCACGTTCCGCCAGCTCCGGGCGCTGTTCCAGCGCCGCGCCGACCCAGCCGCGCAGCCACTCGGCGGTCAGTTCCGCCTGGGCGGGGCCCAGGCGCCAGGGGCTCGGGTGCACCCGTACCGTCGCGCCCAGCCGGCCGAACGCCTCGCAGGCCGTGGTGACCGCGTCCGGGCCGAGGAGTTCGCCGCGGCGCTGGTGGGCGTCGAAGGCGGCGGAGATCTCGGCGTCCAGCGGGTGCGACGGGGTGAGTTCGACGCGGCCGATGACCGACAGGGTCAGCAGGGCCGGGCAGCCGGCGCCGACGACGGCGGTGGCGAACGTCTCGATCTGTTCGCCGGTGAGGACGTCGAGGAGCGCGGAGGCGGTCACCAGGTCGGCGCCGGTCAGCGCGTCCGCGGTGAGGCGGCCGATGTCGCCGCGCTGGGTGGCGACGGTGACCCGGCTGCCGTCGGCGCCCGCGCGGGGCGCGCCCACGGTGGCGAAGTGCAGCAGGTAGGGGTCACGGTCGTGCAGCACCCAGTGCTGGGCGCCGTCCAGCAGCGGGGCCAGCCAGCGGCCCATGGAGCCGGTGCCGCAGCCGAGGTCGTGCACGACCAGGTCGGTGCCCCGGCCGAGCCGGTTGGCGAGCCGGATGCGCAGCGGGTCGAGCAGGTCGGCGGCGCGGGCGGCGGCGTCCGCGGGCTCGCGCAGCCGCAGCCACTGGGGCGCGTAGCGCGGGACTTCGGGGTCGCCGGGGGCCGGGATCGCGTTCAGCGCGGGCTCGGTCACCGGCTCCGCCTTCGTGGTGTGCGTGCTCATGCGACCCTCCGTGCCTCGGACTCGGACCGCAGCCGGCCGAGGACTCCGGCCAGGCTGCGGGCGGTGGTCGCCCAGCCGTCGAGGGCGGCGCGACGGCCGCGCGCGGCGGCCTTCAGGCGGCGCCGTACATCGGCCTCGCCGAACCAGCCGCGCAGTTCCGCGGCGAGCGCGGCCGGGCTCTCCGGCGGTACGAGGATGCCGGGCACCCCGCCGTCGGGCGCGCGCCCGATCGCCTCGGGCAGGCCGCCGACGTCGGTGGCCAGGACGGGGATGCCGCGGGCGAGCGCTTCGGTGACGGCCATGCCGTAGGTCTCGGCGTAGGAGGTGAGGACCATCAGGTCGGCGGTGGCGTAGCTGGTGTCGAGGGCGGCTCCGGCCTGCGGTCCGGCCAGGTGCAGGCGGTCGTCGAGGCCGTGGTGCCGGATCAGTGCGCGGATGCGGTCGACGTACTCGGGGTCCTGGGTGAGGGCGCCGACCAGCGAGCAGGTCCAGGGCAGTTCGGTGACGGTGGCGAGGGCCTCGACCAGGCGGTGCTGGCCCTTGCGCGGGGTGACGGCGGCCACGCACAGCAGCCGGGAGACGCCGTCGGTGCCGGAGGCGAGGGGCGCGATGTCGGCCCCGGGGGCGGCGACGTGCACGCGCTCGGGGGCCAGGCCGTGGTGGGAGACCAGCCGCCGTACCGCCCAGTCGCTGGTGGCGACAACGGCGGGCACGCCGCGCAGGGTGGCGCGTTCCTTGGCGTCGAGTTCGGCGGCGACCTGGGGTTCGAGCCCGGTCTCGTCGCCGAGCGGGAGGTGCACGAGGACCGCGAGCGAGAGCCTTTCGGCTTCCGGGACGACGATCTCGGGGACCCCGCAGGCGACGAGGCCGTCGATCAGGACGACCGCGCCGTCGGGGAACTCCCGCAGGGTGCGGGCGAGTTCGGGGCGGGCCTCGGCGCCGGGGCGGGGCCAGCTCCCGTCGACGGTGTGGCGGCGGACCTGCCAGCCGAAGCCGGGCAGGTCGAGGCAGATGCGGCGGTCGTAGGCGTTGCCGCCGCTGGGGCGCGTCGGGTCGTCGACGCCGCCGGGCATCACGAAGTGCAGGGAGTTCAGCGACATGGGGATGTTCTGACCGCCGTGTCCGGCCGCGCGCTGGGCGGGCACGAAGGGGAGGGAGTCGTGGACCTCTTGGGGCTCGCTGCCGGGGCCGGCGGGGGTGTGGACGACGTTCACGGCTGCCTCGCCTGCCTCGTGGTCTGCCTGGTGGAGGGGGGTGGAGAGCGTCACCCGGTCGGTGCCGGGGGCGTGGTGGGTCACAGGTCACGCTCGTAACTCGCCCAGGCGATGTGCGACTCGTGCAGGGTGACGGCGATGCCCTCCAGGCCCAGCGCCCCGTCGCCGAGGCGGCCGGACTTGATCCGCTCGGCGAGCCGGTCGGCGACCACCTTGGCGAGGAACTCCGTCGAGGTGTTGGTGTTGGCGAAGTCCGGCTCGTTGTCGAGGTTGCGGTAGTTGAGTTCGCTCACCACGGCCCCCAGTTCCTGGGTGGCCAGTCCGATGTCTACGACGATGTTGTCGTCGTCCAGCTCGGCGCGGCGGAAGGTGGCGTCCACGAGGAACGTCGCTCCGTGCAGGCGCTGTGCGGGTCCGAAGACCTCGCCGCGGAAGCTGTGGGCGATCATCAGGTGATCGCGGACGGTGATGCTGAACAACGGACGACCCTCCAGGTGCGGTGCGTCTGATCCCCCGGCCGGGGCATGCCGAGTAGTACGGGCGGCCACGGGCCTTTGTTCAGCTGCCCGTTTTTCTTTGTCATTGGGTTTGTGAACGGTTCTTGGGGCGGGGCCTGCGGGGCCGTCCCGTCGGCCCCACGGTCACCGCGCGTCGCCGTAACGGACCCGGTGGCACAGCCCGGTGACGGTGCCGTCGGTGAGGCGGGGCAGCAGGTCCGGGAGGTCCTCGAAGGTGTGTTCGGCGGTGACGAGGGCGTCGAGGGCGGGGTCGGCGAGCAGGTCGAGGGCGAGGGCGAGCCGGTCGGCGTAGGAGCGGCCGGAGCGGGCGCGCGGCGAGACGGTGCCGACCTGGCTGCTGCGCACGGTCAGCCGGCGCGCGTGGAACGCCTCGCCGAGCGGCAGGGAGACGACCCGGTCGCCGTACCAGCTGAGTTCGACCAAGGTGCCCTCGGGGGCGAGGAGTTCGAGACTCCGCCGCATCCCGGCCTCGCTGGCGCTGGCGTGCACGACGAGGTCGCAGCCGTCGAGGGCGGCCTCCGGCGCGGCGAAGTCGACGCCGAGGGCGCGGGCGGTCTCGGCGCGGGCCGAGTCGGCGTCGACGAGCTGCACGCGGACGCCGGGGAAGCGGGCCAGCAGCGCGGCCACCGAGCAGCCGACCATGCCGCCGCCGACGACGGCGATCCGGTCGCCGAGCAGAGGCGTGGCGTCCCACAGCGCGTTGACGGCGGTCTCGACGGTCCCGGCGAGCACGGCGCGCGCGGCGGGCACCGTGTCGGGTACGACGGTGACGGCGGCGGCGGGCACGACGTACCGCGTCTGGTGCGGATAGAGGCAGAACACGGTCCGCCCCAGGAGATGCCCGGGCCCGTGCTCGACGACGCCGACGCTCAGGTAGCCGTATTTGACGGGCGCCGGAAATTCGCCTTCCTGGAAGGGCGCGCGCATGGCGGCGTGCTGGCTCTCGGGGACGCCGCCGCGGAAGACGAGCGTCTCGGTGCCGCGGCTGACACCTGAATAGAGCGCGCGTACTACCACATCGCCCTCCCCCGGCCGCGGCAGGATCGCCTCCCGGATCTCCCCCTCCCCAGGCGCACCGATCCAGAAAGCGCGTGCTGTGAGTTCCATATGGGTCCCCCTGAACGATTGGCCGTTTGCCCACGTACGGAGCGGTGGAAGTCGCGCACAAGGTACGCGGCGAAGATCGAATCTGTCACTTGGCCGGAGGGTGAGCGGTGGCCCTGAACCACACATACGACGACGCGAGGCTTTTGCAGCAGGAGACGACCGTGGGAGCGGGCGTCCAGGTCCTGTTGCTGGTCCTCCTTGGCACGGCCTTCGGGATGGGGCCTGCGGGGTGGTTCACGGGCCTGGCGTTCGCGCTCGCGATGTGGGCCGTGCTGACCCGGGCGGTCCTGCGCTCCCCGCTGCGGCGGTTCGGCCCCGCCAACCGGGTCACGCTGGGCCGCGCCACGCTGGTCGGCGGGATCACCGCGCTGGTCGCGGACTCGTTCGAGAGCGCGCCCCCGATCACGGTGATGGTGGGCCTGACGGCGGTGGCGCTGCTGCTGGACGGCGTGGACGGCAAGGTGGCCCGCGCGACGGGCACGTCGTCGGCGCTGGGCGCCCGCTTCGACATGGAGGTCGACGCGTTCCTGATCCTGGTGCTGAGCGTGTACGTGTCGGCGTCACTGGGCCCGTGGGTGGTGCTGATCGGGGCGATGCGGTACGTGTTCGTGGCCGCCTCGTGGGCCTGGCCGTGGCTGAACGGCGAACTCCCGCACAGCATGGCCCGCAAGACGGTGGCCGCGGTCCAGGGCGTCGCCCTGCTGGTGGCGGCCTCGGGCCTGCTCCCCTACCAGGCGGGCGCCTGCGTGGTGGCCTCGGCGCTGGGGTCGCTGGGCTGGTCGTTCGGCCGCGACGTGCTGTGGCTGTGGGAGACGGCGCGGCAGGAGGCGACCCTCGCCGAGAACGCGATGGCGACGGAGCCGGTGCTGCGGCTGGTGCCGGAGCTGGAGCCGCACTGACGTCGGCGGCGCGCGGCACCGGGACGACCGGTTCAACCAGCGTCGCCCGGCCCTGCCGCCGCGGCGCGGGCCCGCAGGATTTCGTGGACGTGGGCGTCGACCCACTTGCACCAGATCTCCCGGGGTTCGCGCAACGACCGCCCCAGCTCGGTCAGTTCGTACTCGACCCGCGGCGGAACACCCCCGTACGACGTACGGGTGACCATCCCGTCCCGCTCCAGCGCACGCAGCGACTCGGCCAGCACCTTGGGCGTGATGCCCTTGAGCGGCACCTGGAGTTCCGTGAAGCGGCGGGGGCCGTTCTCCAGGCAGAGGAGGATCCGGCCCATCCACTTGTTGCGGAAACGGATGGGCAGTTCGAGGTCCTCGACCCCGTCGAACATGGCGGCGTCCAGCGGTTCCGGCATCGTTCCACTCTACGGGCGTCGGGGCGCCCCTACTTGGGAGCGCGGGCCCCGCCACCGGGGCGGGGAGCGGGCACGTTCACGGCGACCAGGGCGAGGACCGCGCAGACCAGGGCGATGCTCGCGCTCCACCTGGCCGACACGACGAAACCGTGCACGGTCACCGCGACCCGGGTGGCGGCGTTGTCCGGCCGCGACGCGAGGTAGCGCGCCGCGGCGCTGATCGAGACCGTGTTCAGCAGCGCGGCCCCGACCGAACCGCCCGCCTGCTGCATGGTGTTGACGACCGCGGCCACGACACCGGAGTCCCGCGCCGCGCTGACCGACATCACCGTGCCCACCACGGGCACGGTCAGGATGCCGACGCCGACGCCCATCACGGCCAGCGGCGGGAAGACGTCCGGCCAGTACGACGAGTGCGGGGTCAGCCGGGTGACCAGCAGATACGCGAGTGCGTACAGCACCAGACCGGTGGCCATCATCAGCCCCGGCCGCATGTGCGGCACCAGGCGGCGGCCCAGCTGCGTGGAGGAGACGACGGCCGTGCCGACGAACCCGAGGAACGCGATCCCGGCGGCGACGGGCGAGTACCCGAGGACGGTCTGCAACTGGTAGGTCATCCCCAGCATCATCCCGAAGGTGCAGAACGCCGCGACCATCATGACCAGGAACGAGGCCGCACCGACCCGGTTCGCCGCCACCCGCGGGGGCAGCAGCGGATGAGCCGTACGCGCCTGCCACCACCCGAACGCGACCAGCACCAGAACGCCCCCGACGAGCGCACCGACGGTCCGCCCCGAGGCCCAGCCGCGGTCGCCGGCCACACCGAGGCCGTAGATGATACCGACCATGCCGAGGGTGACCAGGACCGCCCCGGGCACGTCCGGTTTCACGTCCGGGTGCCGCGGCGGGTTGGCGACGGAGAGCAGCGAGCCGACGACGACGATCACCGCGATGGGGATGTTGACGTACATGCACCAGCGCCAGCCGAGGTAGTCGGTGAGCACGCCGCCTACGACCAGGCCGAGCGCACCGCCGGACATCGCGGTCGCCGCGTAGATGCCGACGGCCCGGGTGCGTTCGCGTGCCTCGGTGTACGTGGTGGTGATGAGCGCGAGGGTGGATGGTGCGATGAGCGCCGCGAAGATGCCCTGGAGGCCGCGGGAGCCGATGAACATCAGGTCGTTCTGGGCGGCGCCGCACACGACGGAGCTGAGCGCGAAGCCGACGACGCCGATGATCAGGGCGCGCCTGCGGCCGAACAGGTCGCCGAGCCTGCCGCCCAGGAGCAGCAGTCCGCCGAAAGCCAGGGTGTAGGCGGTCACCGCCCAGGCCCGCTGGGAGTCGGTGAGGCCGACGTCCGCTTGCAGGGTCGGCAGCGCGACGGAGACGATCGTCGAGTCCAGGGTGATCATCAGTTGCGCGGTGGCGAGCGGCACGATCGCGAAGGCGGTCCTGCCGCGACGGACCGCGGCGGCGGAGGCCCGCCCGGCCTCGGGAACGGTGTTGGTCATCGCCGGCTTCCTCACGGGCCCGGTGCCGAGCCCTGGTGACGGGCCCTGGTGACGGGCCGGGGAGGCGAAGTTATCCGGCGGGTGCTTGGTATCTGCAACGATAGTACGAGGGCCTGGCCCCAAGTTCCTTGCCGCGGGCGCGCCTTGGGGCGGCCTCGGGCAGGCCGTGCGGTGTGCCGGCGGAAAGGGCGGCTGCCCCGCCGACGAGGACAGCCGCCCGCTCCGCGCCACCCCGGAGGGGAGCGGCGCCGGGCGCCTTGCCATGACAGTCGTGGGGTTGACCAACACTGCCGGCGCCCGGCCGCACCCGAGGCGTCCCGGGCGGCGGGTGCGAGTCTGCCGGGCGGCACGTGCCGCCGGCATCGGTACGGCGGCAAGATCGGTATGCGTAGGCGGGGCGCGCCGGGTGCCGGTTCGTTCCTCGGTATACGGAGCGGGCTCCTCCGGAGCTGCTCGCGCCCGCTCTCCGTATGCCTAGGTAGCCCTCACGTCTCCGGCAGCGCCGGGATCTCCGTACGGGAGGTGATGCCCAGTTTCGCCAGGATGTGTTCGACGTGGGCGTCCGCGGTGCGTTTGGAGATGACGAGGCGTTCGGCGATCTCGCGGTTGGACAGGCCCTGCGCGACCAGGGCCGCGACTTCCCGTTCGCGGCGGGTCAGCGCGTCCGTCGTGCGGTCGCGGCGGGACCTGGGGACCGTCGCGCGGGCCGCCGGGAGCGGTGGGGCTCCGGGGGTCTCGGCGGTCTCGGGGAGGTCCGCGTCGGCGCGGACCGCCTCCAGGATCTGCCGACCGCCCATCCTCGCGCCCGCCTCGCTCCAGCGTTCGAACTCGGCGGCGCCCAGCGCCGTCCGCACCTGCTCCCGTATGGCCTCGCTCTCCTCCAGCAGGCGCGGCAGCATGGCCACCGGGTCTCCGCTCAGGCGGCGGGCGTTGTGCGCGTAGCCCATCAGCCAGCCCGCGCGGACGTACCGTTCCCGCCGGGCCGCGTGCCAGGCGAGGCCGAGGCAGGCCAGGGCCGCGACCAGGACCTCGCCGAGTTCGCCGGCCGCCTCCAGGCCGCGCCGCAGCGGGTCCTCGCTCGCCTCGTGCTCCCCCGACAGCCACAGGATGATGCCCTGCACGGTGACCATGGAGCCGTACAGCTGCCGTTCGCCCGTCGACTCCAGGTACCTCAACCCCGTGCCGCACAGTTCCAGTGCCCCGGAGGTGTCGCCCAGGACGCCGCGCAGCAGGGCGCCCTCGCAGTGCACGACGCCGATGCCGAGCCGGTCGTCGGACGCGACGATCAGCAGCCGGGCCCGCTCCAGTTCGGCCAGGCCCTCCTCGACGGCTCCGCCGAGCGCGGTCAGGGCGCCCAGGTACGCGTCGGCGAACATCGCCACGCGGCTCTCGCCCGCCCGGCCGGCCGCCGCGCGTGCCTGCGGGAACCGCTCCAGGGCGGTCTCCAGGTCCGCGGTCCACATCGCGAAGACCCCGGTCATGAACAGGCCCCAGGCCCGCTCCGGGGTGTTCTCCGGTACGAGGGCCAGGCCCTTGTCGATCCAGTGGCGGCCCTCGGACAGGGTGCCCGCCGCCCGCCAGTACGGACCGAGCCGGGCCGCCAGCCACAGCGCCGGCGCGGCCCGGCTCCTGTCCGCGTACGCGTGGTCCAGCGCGGCCCGTACGTCGGCGATCTCGTCCCGTACGGCGTGGTGGAGCGCGATCTGGGCGGGGGTGACGAGGTCGTCCCAGAAGCGGGCCACGAGCGCCTCGCAGTACGCGAAGTGCCGTTGCCTGGCCGGTCCGGCGCCGCCGGTGTCGTCGAGCCAGACGGCGCCGTACTCGCGGATGGTGTCGAGCAGGCGGTAGCGTCCGCCGTCCTCGCCGACGCGCTGGACGACCGACTTGTCGACCAGCCCGATGAGCGCCTCCAGCACCTCCGCGCGGCCCAACTCGCCGTCCGCGCAGACCTGTTCGGCCGCCGAGAGGGTGAAGGAGCCCGCGAAGACGGACAGCCGGGCCCACAGCAGCCGCTCCCGCGGGGTGCACAGCTCGTGGGACCAGCCGATCGCCGTGCGCAGGGTCTGGTGCCGGGTCAGCGCGGTGCGGCGGCCACCGGTGAGGACCTCGAAGCGGTGGTCGAGCCGGGCCGCGAGTTCGGCCAGCGGTACCGCGCGCAGGCGGACGGCGGCGAGTTCGAGGGCGAGCGGGATGCCGTCCAACCGGTCGACGAGGGCCATGAGTTGGTCGCGGCTGTCGGGGCTGGCGGTGAAGCCGGGCAGGGCGGCGGCGGCCCGTTGCACGAACAGGTCGAGGGCCGCCTCCTGTTCGAGGGGCGCGACGGGCAGGCAGTGTTCGCCGGGCACGTCGAGCGGCTGCCTGCTGGTGGCGAGCACGCTGATCCCGGCGGCCTCGCGCAGCAGGGTGTCCGCGAGCATCGCGCAGGCGTCGACCAGGTGTTCGCAGGTGTCCAGGACGATCAGCAGCCGCCTGCCCTGGAGATGGGCGACGACGGCGTCGAGCGGGGTCATGCCGGACTGCTCGGGCAGTTCCAGGACCGCGGCGAGTATCGCCGGGACCAGCTCCGGGTCGTGCAGCGCCGAGAGTTCGGCCAGCCACACCCCGTCCGGGAACCGGCCTTGCAGAACGCCCGCCGCCCGCAGGGCAGTTCGGCTCTTGCCGACGCCGCCGGGGCCCACCAGCGTGACCAGCCGGGCGGTGTCGAACGCGGCGCGGATCAGCGCCAGCTCCTCGCCGCGCCCCACGAAACTGGTGAGTTCGACCGGCAGTTGTCCGCCGCGCCGCTGACCGAAACCGAACCCCATGGCACCCCCGTGACCGTCCCGCGCCCGCACGACCGACCGGTCGCGACCCGACATAGCGTACGCATCCGGATGCGGAGGGTGAAGCAGGACGGCGGAGTCCGGTGCCCCGGCCTCCTGGTTCGGGTGGCGGTTGTTCGAGTGACGGTTGTCCGGGTCACCGTGCGGGAACGCGGTCACGGCTCGAACCGGTACCCCATCCCCGGCTCGGTGATCAGATGCCGGGGATGGGACGGGTCCCGCTCCAGCTTGCGGCGCAGCTGGGCCATGTAGACACGCAGGTAGTTGGTCTTGTTGCTGTTGGACACGCCCCACACCTCCTCCAGCAGCCGGGTCTGGGTGATCAGGCGGCCGGGGTTGGTCACCAGGATCTCCAGGAGGTGCCATTCGGTGGGGGTGAGGCGGATGTCCCGGCCGTCGCGGGTGGCCTTCTTCGCGAGCAGGTCGACCGTGAAGTGGTCGGTCTCCACCCGGATCGTGCCGGGCGACGGCGGGGCCTCCTCCGTGCGGCGGACGGCCGCGCGCAGCCGGGCCATCAGCTCGTCCATGCTGAACGGCTTGGTGACGTAGTCGTCCGCGCCCGCGTCCAGTGCCGCGACCTTCTCGCCGGAGCCCTGGCGGGCGGAGAGGACCAGGATGGGTACCCGGGTCCAGCCGCGCAGCGCCCTGATGACGTCGACGCCGTCCATGTCGGGCAGGCCGAGGTCGAGCATCACCACGTCGGGGTGGTGCGCGGCCGCCAGCCGGAGGGCCGTGGTGCCGTCGGGCGCCGCGTCCACTCCGTACCGGCGTGCGCGCATGTTGATCACGAGTGCGCGGACGAGCTGGGGGTCGTCTTCCACGACCAGCACCCGGGTCATCGGATCAGTCGCCCTTGGCCAGTTCCCCGAGCGCCACGTTGAGTTCGAGGACGTTGACCCGGGGCTCGCCGATGAAGCCGAGGGTGCGGCCCTCGGTGTGGTCCTTCACCAGTTTCTCGACCCGCGCGACGCTCAGGCCGTTGCGCTCGGCGACCCGGTGCACCTGCAACTCCGCGTAGGCCGGGGAGATGTCGGGGTCCAGGCCCGAGCCCGAGGAGGTGACCGCGTCGGCGGGCACCTGGGACGGCTTCACCTTGTAGTCGGCGGTGGAGTTGTCCTTCACCACCGCCGCCTTGGCCGCCTCGACCGACTTGATGAGTTTCGCGTTGTCGGCGGAGAGGTTCGTCGCGCCCGAAAGCAGCAGCTTGTACTGGGTGTTGACGGAGTTGGTGCCGAGCCCGTTCGCCGGGCGGGACTGGAAGTAGTCGAGGCTGTAGCCCTGTTGGCCGATGAGCGAGGAGCCGACGACCTTGCCGTCCGCCTTGATCTGGGAGCCGTTGGCCTTGTCGTGGAAGGCGGCCTGGGCGATACCGGTGACGGCGAGCGGGTAGATGACGCCCGTCACCACGGTGAGCACCAGGAGGGCCCGCAGGCCGGCCCACAGCAACCGGGCGGTGTTCGCGAGGGAGTTGTTCATGTCCTTCATCCGATCCCGGGGATCAGCGAGATGAGCAGGTCGATGAGCTTGATGCCGATGAACGGGGCGATGAGCCCGCCGATGCCGTAGATGCCGAGGTTGCGCCGCAGCATCTTGTCGGCGCTGACCGGCCGGTACCGCACGCCGCGCAGGGCGAGCGGGACGAGGGCGATGATGATCAGCGCGTTGAAGACGACCGCGGACAGGATCGCGGAGTCGGGCGAGGCCAGGTGCATGATGTTGAGCTTGTCCAGGCCCGGGTAGACGGCCGCGAACAGCGCCGGGATGATCGCGAAGTACTTCGCGACGTCGTTGGCGATCGAGAACGTCGTCAACGCGCCCCGGGTGATGAGGAGTTGCTTGCCGATCTCGACGATCTCGATGAGCTTGGTCGGGTTGGAGTCGAGGTCGACCATGTTGCCGGCCTCCTTCGCGGCCGACGTGCCCGTGTTCATCGCGACGCCGACGTCCGCCTGGGCGAGCGCGGGTGCGTCGTTGGTGCCGTCGCCGGTCATCGCGACCAGCTTGCCGCCCGCCTGTTCGCGCTTGATGAGGGCCATCTTGTCCTCGGGGGTGGCCTCGGCGAGGAAGTCGTCGACACCGGCCTCCTCGGCGATGGCCTTCGCGGTCAGCGGGTTGTCGCCCGTGATCATGATGGTCTTGATGCCCATGCGGCGCAGTTCGTCGAACCGCTCGCGCATGCCCTCCTTGACGACGTCCTTGAGGTGGATGACGCCCAGCACCCGGGCACCGTCGGTGTCCTCGACGGCCACGAGCAGCGGGGTGCCGCCCGCCGCGGAGATCCGGTCGGTCAACTCGGCTGCGTCCGCGGCGACTTCGCCGCCGCGCTCCTGCACCCAGGCGACCACGGACCCGGCCGCGCCCTTGCGCACCAGCCGCCCGTCGACGTCCACGCCGGACATGCGGGTCTGCGCGGTGAACGCGATCCACTCGGCGTGCTCCAACTCGCCCTGGTGGCGCTCGCGCAGGCCGTACTTGTCCTTCGCAAGGACGACAATGGAGCGGCCCTCGGGGGTCTCGTCGGCCAGCGAGGAGAGCTGGGCGGCGTCCGCCAACTCGGCCTCGGTGGTGCCGCTGACGGGCACGAACTCGGACGCCTGCCGGTTGCCGAGGGTGATGGTGCCGGTCTTGTCGAGCAGCAGGGTCGACACGTCACCGGCGGCCTCGACCGCCCTGCCGGACATGGCCAGGACGTTGCGCTGGACGAGACGGTCCATGCCCGCGATGCCGATGGCGGACAGCAGCGCGCCGATCGTCGTCGGGATCAGGCACACCAGCAGGGCGACCAGCACGACCATGGTCAGGTGCGTGCCGGCGTAGTCCGCGAACGGCGGCAGGGTCGCCACCGCGAGCAGGAACACGATGGTCAGGGACGCGAGCAGGATGTTGAGCGCGATCTCGTTCGGCGTCTTCTGCCGGGCGGCGCCCTCGACGAGGTTGATCATGCGGTCGATGAAGGTCTCGCCGGGCTTCGTGGTGATCTTGACGACGATCCGGTCGGACAGCACCTTCGTACCGCCGGTCACCGCGCACCGGTCGCCGCCGGACTCGCGGATCACGGGCGCCGACTCTCCGGTGATGGCCGACTCGTCGACGGAGGCGACGCCCTCGACGACGTCACCGTCGCCGGGGATGATGTCGCCCGCCTCGCACACCACCAGGTCCCCGATGCGCAGTTCGGTGCCGGGGACGACGGTGCCGTCGGCCTTGCGGGCCACGGTGTCCGTCTTGGCCTTGCGCAGGGTGTCCGCCTGCGCCTTGCCGCGGCCCTCGGCGACCGCCTCGGCCAGGTTGGCGAACAGGACGGTCAGCCACAGCCAGGCGCTGATCGCCCAGCCGAACCAGTCGCCCGGGTCCTTGAAGGAGAAGACCGTGGTCAGCACGGACCCGATCCACACCACGAACATCACGGGCGACTTGACGAGGGTGCGCGGGTCGAGTTTGCGGCACGCGTCCGGCAGCGACCTCAGCAGCTGCTTGGGGTCGAACAGGCCCGCGCCGACGCGGCCTTCGGCGGGCTTGTGCCCGGTGGGCAGGTCACTGTGCGGTGCCCGGGTCGGGGTCGCTGTGGACATCAAGTCCTCTTGGTTGTCTGTGCGGGTGCTCATGACGCCAGCCCCTCGGCCAGCGGCCCCAGCGCGAGGGCCGGGAAGTAGGTCAGGCCGGTGATGATGAGGATCGCGCCCACCAACAGGCCGGTGAACAAGGGCTTTTCGGTCCGCAGGGTGCCCGCCGTCACCGGGATCGGCTTCTGTTCGCCGAGCGAGCCGGCGAGCGCGAGCACGAACACCATGGGCAGGAACCGGCCGAGGATCATCACGATCCCGATCGTGGTGTTGAACCACTGCGTGTCCGCGTTCAGACCCGCGAAGGCCGAGCCGTTGTTGTTGGCGCCGGAGGTGTAGGCGTAGAGGATCTCGGAGAAGCCGTGCGCGCCGGAGTTGGTCATCGAGTTGCCGGGCGTGGGCAGGGCCATCGCCGCGGCGGTGAAGACCAGGGCCAGTGCCGGGGTGATGAGGATGTAGCAGGCCGCCAGCTTGATCTCGCGGGTGCCGATCTTCTTGCCGAGGTACTCGGGGGTGCGGCCGACCATCAGACCGGCGATGAACACCGCGATGATCGCCATGATCAGCATGCCGTAGAGGCCGGAGCCGGTGCCGCCGGGCGCGATCTCGCCCAGCTGCATGCCGAGCATGGTGATGCCGCCGCCGAGGCCGGTGAACGAGGAGTGGAAGGAGTCGACGGCGCCCGTCGACGTCAGGGTGGTCGAGACCGCGAAGATCGACGACGAACCGACGCCGAAGCGCACCTCCTTGCCCTCCATCGCGCCGCCCGCGATCTGCAACGCGCCTTCGTGGTGGGCGAATTCGGTCCACATCATCAGCGCGACGAAGCCGACCCAGATGGTCGCCATGGTGGTGAGGAGCGCGTATCCCTGCTTGACCGAGCCGACCATCACGCCGAAGGTGCGGGTCAGCGAGAACGGGATCACCAGCATCAGGAAGATCTCGAAGAGGTTGGTGAACGGCGTCGGGTTCTCGAAGGGGTGCGCCGAGTTGGCGTTGAAGTAGCCGCCGCCGTTGGTGCCGAACTCCTTGATGGCCTCCTGCGAGGCGACCGCACCGCCGTTCCACTGCTGGCTGCCGCCCATGAACTGGCCGACTTCGTGGATGCCGGAGAAGTTCTGGATGGCGCCGCAGGCGACCAGCACGATCGCGGCGACGAAGGCGCCCGGCAGCAGGATCCGGGTGACCCCGCGCACCATGTCCGACCAGAAGTTGCCCAGTTCACCCGTGCGGGAGCGGGCGAACCCGCGCACCAGCGCCACGGCGACCGCGATGCCGACGGCCGCGGAGACGAAGTTCTGCACGGCCAGGCCGACGGTCTGTACGACGTGGCCCATGGCCTGTTCGCCGTAGTAGGACTGCCAGTTGGTGTTGGTGACGAAGGACGCGGCGGTGTTGAACGCCTGGTCCGCGTCGATCGACTTGAAGCCGAGCGAGCCGGGCAGGACGCCCTGGACGCGCTGGAGCAGGTAGAGGAAGAGCACGCTCACGGCGGAGAAGGCCAGGACGCCGCGCAGGTAGGCGGGCCAGCGCATCTCGGCGTCCGGGTTGGCGCCGATGCCCTTGTAGATCCACTTCTCGACGCGCCAGTGGCGGTCGGCGGAGTAGACCTTGGCCATGTAGTTGCCGAGGGGGATGTAGGCGAGTGCCAGGGCGCCGGTCAGGGCGAGCAGCTGGAGCACTCCGTCGAGTACGGGACCCATGGGGTGGCTCAGAACCTCTCCGGGAAGATCAGGGCGAGGACGAGGTAGCCGAGCAGGGCGACGGCCACGACCAGACCGACGACGTTCTCCGCGGTCACAGCTTCGTCACCCCCTTGGCGACGAGGGCCACCAGCGCGAAGACCGCGATCGTGGTGACGACGAAGGCCAGGTCGGCCATCGTGAGCTCCTGGAGGAGGTGCGGGCATCCGCCGCGGCGGATCTGACGGTTGAAGGAAAGCGCGTCACCGGCCGGTTGCGGCCGCCGTTGACGGGCTCCATACGGCCGCCGCCCCGCCTTTGACGGGACCCATACGGCGGCGGTGACGGCGGTCACGACAGCCGGAACCGTAGTCGGCAGATCACCGCGTCCGTCTCGCGCCGCACCGCGTGCGCGACAACGGCACCCCGTTGGTTCTGCAGCAGCCGCTGCCACAGCCGTTCCGGCTCGGTCTCGGGGATCAGGACGGTGACCCGGGTGCCCGGTTCGGCCGCGGCGACCTCGCGCACGTAGGCGGCGATCGGACGGCCCAGGCTGCGCCGCTCGCAGGTCAGCCGGACCAGGGGCACGCCCGGGTCCCAGGCGGCCCAGGCGCTCTCCAGGGCGTGCAGGTGGGCGCGGTCCTCGGGGTCGGGGTAGCAGACGGTGACCGCGCGGACCTCGTCGCCCAGCGAGGTGGCCGCGGTGAGGGCCTCGGAGGTCAGCCGGGACAGCGTGGAGACGGGCACGATCACCACGGAGCGGTCGCGGTGCGGCGGGTCGGGGATGCGGCCGAGGCCGAGCCGTTCGCCGATGCGCGCGTACGCCCGGTGCACGGCCGTGAACGCGGCGACCAGCAGCGGCAGGGTGAGCACGACCAGCCAGGCGCCCTCCTCGAACTTGGACGCGGTGACCACGACCGCCGCGACGCCCGTCAGCAGGGCGCCGAAGCCGTTGAGCAGCGCCCGGCCCCGCCAGCCGTCCCGCCGGGAGCCGCGCCAGTGCCGGACCATGCCGACCTGCGCGATCGTGAAGCCGACGAAGACCCCGATCGCGAACAGCGGCACCAGGGTGTTGGTGTCGCCGCCGGAGAACACCAGCAGGGCGGCGGAGACGGCGGCCAGGGCGAGCACGCCGTGCCGGTGCACCTGGCGGTCGGCCTTCAGGGCGAAGACGTGCGGCAGGTAGTTGTCGCGGGCCAGCAGTTTCAGCAGTACCGGCAGCCCGCCGAAGGAGGTGTTCGCGGAGAGGGCGAGCAGGATCGTGGTCGCGAACTGGATGACGTAGAAAGCCCAGTTGTGGCCGAGGGAGGCGTCCGCGAGCTGGGCGAGGACGGTGACGCCCGAGACCGGTCGCAGATGGAAACGGGAGATGAGGACCGACAGGCCGATCAGCATCACGCCGAGGACGGCGCCGAGGGCCACCTCCGCGCGCTGGGCCCGCCGCACGCGCGGCACGCGGAAGGAGGGGACGGCGTTGGCGATGGCCTCCACGCCGGTCAGCGCGCTGCACCCGGCGGCGAAGGCTTTCAGCAGAAGCAGCGCGCCGACTGCGGTGGCGTTGTCGGCGACCACCGAGGCGTGCCCGGCCGCGGCGGCCGTGCTCACCGGCGCGGACCGGAACAGGCCGACGCCGATCAGCACGAGGATCGACCCGACGAACACCACGGTCGGCACGACGAACACGCGCGCGGACTCGACGATCCCGCGCAGGTTGACGCCCGTGATCAGCACGAGCACCGCCAGGCACAGCCACAGCCGCTCGCCGTACAGCGCCGGGAAGGCCGAGGTCAGGGCGGCGACCCCGGCGGTGACGGCGACGGCCACGTTCAGCACGTAGTCCAGGACCAGGGAGGCGGCCGCCACCAGGCTCGTCCGCGCCCCCAGGTGGGTCCTGGCCACGGCGTACGAGCCGCCGCCGTCCGGGAAGGCCGCGATGACCTGCCGGTAGGAGGCGACGAGCACGGCCAGCAGGGCGGCGATGGCGAGGGTGACCGGCAGCGTGAACCCGAGGCCGTGCGCCCCGGCGGCGGCCAGGACGAGCACGATGGCCTCGGGGCCGTACGCCACCGACGCCATCGCGTCCAGGGAGAGCGCGGCGAAGCCGGCGAGGGCGGTCAGCCGGTGGCGTTCGGCGGGATCCGCGGGATCCGGGGGCTCCTCGTCGGCGGCCT
The DNA here is from genome assembly GCA_001298575.1 of Actinobacteria bacterium OK074. Classification (GTDB taxonomy): domain Bacteria; phylum Actinomycetota; class Actinomycetes; order Streptomycetales; family Streptomycetaceae; genus Streptomyces. The sequence continues at coordinate 220,089 of LJCV01000188.1, read as the reverse complement.
GGGCCTCGGGTTCGACGGTCGGAACGGACATGGGCGGGTGCTCCTTCGTACGGGTGTCCGATGCGTGGGTGCACTCAGGTTGTGGCCGGTTCCCGCCGGTGTCGCCCGCTCCTTGCGCGTTCTTCGCGCCGGGACCGGCGACCTTGACGCCTCCTTGACGGCGTACGGCGATGGGGGTGTTTCGGCGGCGTCAAAAGTGGTCGCTCCGGTATCAGAGACACGTCAAGGCGGGCCGCCCGGCTCTCGCGGGTCCTACCGTCGGACGTATGGGACACCGCGACGACACGCACCGCCACGGGGTGGGCGCATCCGCACGGGGCCCGGCGCCGACGGCGTACGACCGCCGGTGGACGGGCGACCTGCGCGGCGCGGTCCGCTGCGCGGCCCTGCTGCTCGCGCTGCTGCTCCTGACCGACGACCTCGCGGGCGACCTGACCCCGTGGCGGGCCGTGCTGTGGCTGGCCCTGGCCGTCGTGCTCTTCGTCGTGCTGTGTCCGCCCCGGGTGAGCGCGGGCGAGGGCTGGCTCGCCTCCCGCGGGCCGCTGCGTACGCGCCGGGTGCGCACCGACCGGCTGGTGTCGGTGCGCCGGGTCGAGGACGTCTCCGGGCGGCTGGTGCTGCGCGACGCGTTCGGCGGCCGGGTCGAGCTCTCGCCGCGGGTCCTGCTGGACAACCCGGGCCTGTGGCACCGCCTGGACGAGGACGCCCGCCGGTCCGCGGCGCACGGTTCGCTGCGGTGCGGGACGATCGCGCTGGGCGAGGTCCGGGAGCGCATCGACCGGGAGACGGCGCGGGCGGTGTTCCGGGTTTCCGGGCTGGAGTGACGCCCGGTTCGCAAAAGTCTCGGCCTACGACCGCACGTGCCGCCCCATAGTCGTATCCGTCGTATCCGTCGCCTCCGCCTGTTGTGCGACCGGCAGGGACACCACCATCGTCAGACCGCCGCCCGGGGTGTCCTCGGGGTTCAGGGTGCCGTTCATGGCTTCCGTGAGGCCGCGGGAGAGGGCGAGCCCGAGGCCGAGGCCGGTGGTGTTGTCGGTGTCGCCGAGGCGCTGGAAGGGTTCGAACAGGCGGTCGCGGTCGGCCGGGGGCAGGCCGGGGCCGCGGTCCACGACCCGGATCTCGACGCGGCCGGCGAGCACGCTCGCGGTGAGCAGCACCCGGGCGCCGGGCGGGGTGTGCCGGGCGGCGTTGGAGACCAGGTTGGCGATCACGCGTTCCAGCAGCGGCGGGTCGGCGAGCACGGCGGGGAGTTCTTCGAGGGGGCCGACGGCGACCGGGCCCGCGGGCAGCGCGTCGAGCGCGACCGGGAGGACCTCCTCCAGCGCGGTCGGGCGCAGGTTCAGGGTCAGGGCGCCCGCTTCCAGGCGGCTGAGGTCGAGGAGGTTCTCGATCAGGCGGTTCAGCTTGGCCATGGACTCGTCGGCGGTGGCGAGGAGTTCGTCGCGGTCCTCGGCGGAGAACTCCACGTCACGGCTGCGCAGCGAGGTGACGGCGGCCCAGCCGGCGGCCAGCGGGGTGCGCAGGTCGTGGCCGACGGCCCGCAGCAGCGCCGTCCGCATCCGGTCGGCGGCCCGCACCGGTTCGACCTCGGCGGCGGCCTCGACCAGCCGGGCGCGTTCGACGGCGGAGCCCACGTGCGCGGCGAACGCGGCGAGCACCCGGCGTTCGGAGGACGACAGGGTCCGGCCGCGCAGTTCGAGGAAGGCGCCGGGCCCGGCCGGTACGACGGTGGCGCCGCCCGCGCGGTCCCGGCTCCGCTCGGAGGGTTCGTCGAGGAGTTCGGCGGTGGCCATGCCGAAGGTCTCCCGGGTGCGTTCCAGCAGCGCCGGGATGGTCTGGCCGCCGCGCACGATGCTGCCCGCGAGCGAGGACATGGTCTCGGCCTCGGCGGTCGCGCGGGCCGCGCGCCGTGACAGCCGCAGCGACCGGTCGACGACGGCGGCGACCGTGGCCGCGACCACCGCGAACACCCCGAGCGCGATGAGCGCGTTGGGGTCCTCCAGGGTGAACTGCCCGACGGGCGGCACGAACCAGTAGTTGAGCAGCAGGGACGCGGTGACGGAGGCGATCACCGCGGACGCCACCCCGCCGATGCAGGCCACCCCGACCACGGTGAGCAGGAACAGCAGTACCTCGCTGGTGAGGCTCACGGTGCCGCGCACCTGGGCGAGCACGGCGGTCAGCAGCAACGGCAGCACGAGTCCGGCGACCGGGCCCGCGACGAGGCGGCCGGTGGAGAGGGTACGGCGCCGGGACGGCAGCGGGATGCCGCGCCCGGCGCGCTCGTGCGTGACGCGGTGCACGTCGATGTCGGCGGAGAGCGCGGTGACGGTCTCCCCTGTGCCGGGCCCGGTCAGCATCCGCTCCCACCGGCCGCGGCGGCTGGTGCCGAGGACGAGCTGGGTGGCGTCCTCGGCGCGGGCGAACTCGACCAGCGTCCGGGCCACGTCGTCGCCGACGACGGAGTGGTAGCTGCCGCCGAGGTCCTCCACCAGCCGCCGCTGCCGGGCCAGGGAGGCGTGCGAGACCCCGGCGGCGAGGCCGTCGCCGCGGGACACGTGCACGGCGAGCAGGTCGCCGCCGGAGGACCGGTCGGCGATGCGGGCCGCGCGCCGGACCAGGGTGTCGCCCTCGGGGCCGCCGGTGAGGGCGACGACCACCCGCTCCCGGGTCTCCCACACCCCGCCGATCGCGTGTTCGGCCCGGTAGGAGGTCAGCGCGTCGTCGACCCGGTCGGCCACCCACAGCAGCGCCAACTGCCGTAGCGCGGTGAGGTTTCCGGGCCGGAAGTAGTGCGCGAGCGCCGCGTCGATCTTCTCCGGCGGATGGATGTTGCCGTGCGCCATGCGGCGGCGCAGCCCCTCGGGTTCCATGTCGACCAGCTCGATCTGGTGGGCGCGGCGCACGACCTCGTCGGGCACGGTCTCCGGCTGCGGCACCCCGGTGATCTTCTCGACGACGTCCTTGAGGGAGGCGAGGTGCTGGACGTCGACCGTGGTGATGACGTCGATCCCGGCGACGAGCAGCCGTTCGACGTCCTGCCTGCGCCCGGGGTTGCGGCCGGGGCCGGGGACGTTGGTGTGGGCGAGGTCGTCGACGAGGGCGACCCGGGGGCGGCGGGCGAGCACGGCGTCGAGGTCAAGCTCGGCGAACACCCCGCCCCGGTAAGGGAGTTGGGCGGTCGGCACGGTCTCCAGACCGGCCAGCATGCGTTCGGTGTGCGGGCGGCCGTGGCTCTCCACGAACGCCACCACCACGTCCGTGCCCCGGGCGGCCCGGCGGTGCGCCTCGTCGAGCATGCGGCAGGTCTTGCCGACGCCCGGGGCGGCCCCGAGGTAGACCTTCAGCCGTCCGGGGCGTGGCTCGGGTCCGGGTCGTACGTCACTCATCGCAGCCGCAGCGCTCCGCTCAACTCCGCTGGAGATCGACCCCGGTGGAGACCGGCTCCGCGAGGGTCCGGCCCAAGTCCCGTGCGGGGAAGGGCCACTGCTCCCAGCGAAGCCCCTCCGGAGGGCGGCCGTGGCGGCGTTAGCGCTTCCTTGGCGCTGGTCATGCCGTCATTGACGCCGTCTTGACGCCCCGGATCAGCGGGCCGGATCAGCGGGTCGGGCCCGCCGTCGTACCGCCGAGGAAGTCCTCCGGGCTGACCCGGCGCAGGACGCGGCGGGCCGGGGCCGGCAGCTCGGGCGCGCGGACCAGCAGGACCGGGGCCTGCGCGTGGGACAGCACCCGGCGGCGCACCCTGCCGCGCAGCAGGCGGGCGAGGCGGTGGCGCGGGCCCGCGCCGAGGACGAGGAGGTCGGCGGGGTGGTCGGCCAGCACGGTGAGGGCGTCGGCCGCCGGGGCGCGGACCACCGCCGGGGTGATCCGGACGCCGTCGGGCGGGCCGCCGAGCGCCGCGCGGATGGCGTCGTCGAGGCGGGCGCGGGCGTCCTGGTGGTGGAGTTCGTCCAGCGAGGGCGAGGGCGCGACCCGGGCGGCCATTTCGCCGCCCGCGGGTGTCCAGGCGAGCACGGGGACGAGTGTCCGGCCGCCGTCCCGGGCCGCCTGCACCGCCCGCAGGAGCGCGGCCCGGCTGCCGGGCGAGCCGGTCACGCCGACCACGACGCGGCCGGCGCGCCGCGCGGGAGAGGATTCCGTGTACCCCATGTCCAGGAGTATTCGGCCCGCGACCGCCCCCGGGACAGGGGCTGTCATGCCGTTGTACCGCGAGAAACTGCCAACGTCCTACGGCTCGATCAGCGGGCTCAGGGTGCGGTGGGCGATGCGCAGGCCCTGCTTGACCTTCTCGGGGGTGCCGCCCCAGACCGGGTCCTCGTGCTCGACGGAGACCGTGCCGGTGTAGCCGAGGTCGTGGAAGCGGTCGACGACGCGCCGCCAGTCGACCTCGCCGAGGCCGGGCACGCGGTAGCGCCACCAGCCGGTCGCCCAGGGGTCGCCGCCCTTGTTGACGGTGCCGAAGAACCCGAACCGGTCGCGCCTGTCCGGGAACAGTTCGACGTCCTTGGCCTGGGTGTGCACGATCCGGTCCAGGTAGGGCTCGATGGTGGTGAGCGGGTCGATGCCGATCCAGGTCAGGTGCGAGGGGTCCCAGTTGAGGTAGAAGCCCAGGTCGAACATCCACTCCCACAGCTCGGGCGAGTAGGCGAGGTTGCCCGGGTAGCCGTCGGGGTGCCAGCCCTCCATCACGCAGTTCTCGATGACGATCTTCACGCCGCGCTCGCCCGCGTACTCGACCAGTTCGGGGAGCACCTTCTCGCCCTCGCGCAGGTTCTCCGGCACGCTCAGCCGGGGGTCGCGGCCGATGAACGTGCCCACCGACTCCACGCCCAGCCGCGCCGCCGTGTCGACCGCGTGCTTGAGGTGGGTGCGGATCGCGTCGCGGGCGGCCGGGTCCGGGTGCAGGTTGTTCTCGTAGTAGGCGAGGGAGCTGATCGTCAGGCCGGTGCGCTCCAGCAGGGCGCGGACGCGCTGTTCGTCGGCGTCCGAGAAGGTGGCGACCGGCAGGTGGGCGGCCTCGAAGTCACGGCCGCCGGTGGCGGGCCACACCGCGACTTCGAGTGCCTGGTAGCCCTCGGCCACGGCCCAGTCGGCGATCTCCTCCAGGGGCTCGCCGGGCAGGCAGGCGGTCAGGAATCCCAGCTTCATCGCGGGTGTCCTCCGTTTCCTTCGGTCGTCTGTGCGTCTACGGTGTCGTCGGCCACGGGGGTCCACGCGCGCCGGGCCGCCGAGGTGATCACCGCGTCGACCAGCCGGGCGGAGCGCAGTCCGTCCAGCACCGTCGGCAGGCCCTCGGGGCTCTCGCCGCGGACGGCCGCGTAGGTGTCCTTGACGAAGTTCTCGAAACACTCCGGGTACCCCTGCGGATGCCCGGCGGGCACGACGGACAGGCGGGCCGCGTCGGGCGAGTTGACCGAGGGGTCGCGCACCAGGGTCTCGGCCCGGTCCGGGCGGCCCAGCCACAGCGACTCGGGGAGTTCCTGGTCGAAGACGGCGCTGGCGTCGGCGCCGTCGAGCTCGAACCAGAGCCGGTTCTTCCGGCCCGCCGAGACCTGCGAGACGGTCGTCGACACCAGCACGCCGTCGGTCGTCCGGGCGACGACGGCGAGGGCGTCCTCCGTGGTGACGGCGGTGCGCCCGGCGCCCGCGGGGGCCGGTCCCCGGAAGGTGGGGCCGCCCGCGCCGGGGCGGTCGGGGACGGTCGTGGTGGTCTCCGCGAGCAGCTCGGCGACCCGGACCCCGGCGACCCATTCGACCAGGTCGAACCAGTGCGAGCCGATGTCGGCGAAGGCCCGGGAGGCGCCGCCGACCGCCGGGTCCACCCGCCAGCTGGTGCTGTCCGGGGACAGCAGCCAGTCCTGGAGGTAGGAGCCGTGCAGCAGCTGCCAGGCGCCGAAGTCGCCCGCGGCGACCCGGGCGCGCAGCTCGCGGACCATCGGGTGGTAGCGGTAGACGAACGGCACGGTGGCGATCCGCCCGGCCGACTCGGCCGCGTCGACGAGGAGTCGGGCGTCGGCCGCCGTGGTGGCGAGCGGTTTCTCGCACACGACGTGCTTGCCCGCGCGCAGTGCGGCTCCGGCCTGGGTGACGTGCAGGTGGTTGGGGGTGCAGACGTGGACGACGTCGATGCTGTCGTCGGCCAGGACGGCGTCGAGGTCGGGGTAGCCGACGTCGACCTGCCACCGTTCGGCCGCCGCGAGGCTGCGTTCGGGGGTGGCGGACAGGACGCCGACGACCTCGGCGCCGTTCGCGCGGGCGCTGCGCAGGTGCACGCCTGCGATCATGCCCGCGCCGAGGACGGCGACCCGCAGCCGCGCGGGGCGCCGGGCCCGGCCCGGCGCGGGCGCCGGAGCGCTCCGGACGTTCTGGGCGGTCTGGACGTTCTCGGCGGCCTGGGCGTTCTGGGCGGTCGGCGAGTCGTCGAGGGCCGGTGAGTGGGGGGAGTGCCCGGTGGGGGCCGTCATGCATGGTCCTTTCGGTGCGATGTGAGGTGTCGCCGACCGCCGGTCGCCGGTCGCCGGCCACGTCGCGTCTGCCGCGAGGATCCCGCTGTGTCGGTCTTCTCAGCTGCTCGTGTACGAACGGTGTGTGTTTGTATCCGTGCGGTGTGCCGGTCTCATCCGTCATCGACGATAAGAGCCGGTCTTCTTCCGAGAAAGACCCCTGAATATTGTCGTTCCTGGAATATTTGTGCCGTAATCCGGCTCGGCCCCGTCCGCGCGGATCCACTGGCGTACTAACTCGGGAGTGAAGATGGTCGCTCGACTGGGCGTGCCGGGCACCGGTGCCCGGCAGGACGGCGACCCGGCGCTGAGCCGGATCGCGAAGCTGGTCGCGGCCGGGGAGGCCACCCACCGGCTGGAGCTGGCGCAGGTCACCGGGTTGTCGCGGTCCTCGGTCCACGCGCATGTGCGGCGGCTCGTGGACGCGGGGCTGCTGAGCGCGGACGAGGCCGTCGCGGGCGGCCGGGGGCGGCCCGCGCTGCGGCTGTCGCTGTCCGGGGCCGCGGGGGTCGTCCTGATCGCCGACATCGCGGCCTTCCGGGTGCGCTGCGTGGTGGCGGACCTGACCCAGCGGGTGCTCGCCGACCGCTCGCTGGCCTGGCAGGTGGCCGACGGCCCGGAGCGTACGGTCGCGCTGCTGGCGGAGCAGTTCACCGAACTCCTCGCCGAGGCGGGGGTTCCGGCCGGACGGCCGCGGGTCCTGGTCGTCGGGCTGCCGGGCCCGGTGGACGTGGCGCGGGGCATCCCGGTCCGGCCGCCGATCATGCCCGGCTGGGACGGTTTCCCGGTGGCCGACCGACTGGCCGCCGAGCTGGACTGCCCGGTGCTGGTGGACAACGACGTGAACCTGATGGCCCTGGGCGAGGCCCGTACGGTGCCGCCCGAGCAGCTGCCGGTGTTCTTCGTGACCGTGGGCGCGGGCATCGGGGCGGGCCTGGTGCTGGCCGACGGCACCCTGCACCGGGGCGCGGACGGCGCGGCCGGCGACATCGGGCACATCTGGAGCCCGGGCGCCGAGGACGTGGTGTGCAACTGCGGCAAGGTCGGCTGCGTGGAGGCGGTGGCATCCACGGCGGCGATGGCCCGGCGCACGGCACCGGGCGCCGACGCGGAAGGGGAGGGCGCCGCGATGGACGCCTTCCTGGCCCGGCTGCGGGACGGCGCGCCCGACGCGTTGCAGATCGTGCGGGCCGCCGGGACCGCGCTGGGCGAGGTCATCGCCCTGTGCATCCACATGCTCAACCCGCGCCGGGTGGTCGTCGGCGGCGACGTCGTGGAGGCCAGCGACCATCTGCTCTCCGAGGTGCGCGGCGTGGTCTACCGGCGGGCGCTGCCGCTGGCGACCCGTGAACTGTCCATCGCCCACACGGTGTTGGGCCGGGACGCGTCGATGGTCGGGGCGATGGTGCTGGGCATCGAACACCTGCTGTCGCCGACGGAGGTCGGCCGCTTCCTCCAGGGCACACGCCACGACCGCTGACGGCCCGGCCGACGGGCGCCCCCGGTGCGGCAAAGCCCCGCACGAGGGTTGACGCTCGCTCGAACGCGCCGCGAAACTGCGAGACGTCTCGTATGTGTTCCGGTCTCATCCACCCGGCGGACTCGCTCCGCGTGGCCGAGACACTGGAGACACGACCGTGAACCACCCCACCCCGCGCGCGAACATCGGCGTCGTCGGCGCCGGTGCCATCTTCGACGCCTACGCCCGAGGTCTCGCCTGGTACGGCGACCTCCCGATCGTCCGGATCGCGGACATCGACACCGGCCGGGCCCGTGCCAAGGCCGAGGAGCACGGCATCGCCGCGTACGGCACGCCCGCCGAGCTGTACGCGGACCCGGACATCGACGTCGTCGTCAACATCACTCCCCCGGTGGTCCATTGGGAGGTCACCCGGGACGCGCTCGCCGCGGGCAAGCACGTGTACGCGGAGAAACCCCTCGCGGCGACGGTGGAGTTGGCCCGCGAGAACCTCCAACAGGCCGACGCGGCGGGGAAGATACTCGCGGGCGCCCCCGACACGTTCCTCGGCACCGCCGGGCAGACCGCCCGGGCCGCCGTCGACCGGGGTCTGATCGGCACCCCGTTCGCGGCGACGTCCTTCGTGCGGTCCTCGAAGGTGGAGACCTGGCACCCCAACCCCGGCTTCTTCTACCAGCCCGGCGGCGGCCCGGTGCTCGACTGGGGCCCGTACCACGTCGCGGCCCTGGTCAACCTGCTCGGTCCGGTGACGGAGGTGGTCGGCACCAGCTCGATCCCCACGCCCACCATTCCCGTGACCACGCCCGGCCGGGTCGTCGACTCGATCGACGTGAACGTCCCGACGACGGCCGCGTCCCTGCTGCGCACCGCGTCCGGCGCGATCGTCTCGGCGCTGTACAGCTTCGACATCTGGGACATGACCCTGCCGCACATCGAGGTGTACGGCACCGAGGGCACCCTGATCGTGCCCAACCCGAACGGCCACGACGCCGCCGTCCAGATCAAGCGGCGCGGCGACAAGGAGTGGTCGGACCTGGAACCGGTGCTGCCGCCGACATGCACGTACGAGTACGGGATGTTCCGCGGGCACGGGGTGAACGACCTGGTCAACTCGTTGCGCGGTGAACCCCTGCGGGTGTCGGGGCGGTTCGCGCTGCACGTGCTCGAAGTGCTGGAGGCGATGGAGCGGGCGACGTTCGCGGGCGGGGTCCGCACGATCGCCGACGCGGCCGTCCGGCCCGCCGCCGCCGTGCTGCCCGGGTCCGCCGCGCTGCCCAAGCCGTCCGCCGCCTGATCCGCCGTCGAGGAGACGTCATGCAACGTGTCACGCGCACCTTCGCCGTTCTCTGCGCCGGACTCCTGACCGGCGCCGGTGTCACCGCCTGCGGCGGGGGTTCCGACTCCGCTTCGAGCAGCGACACCCTGACCTACTGGGCCACCAACCAGGGCACCAGCCTGGACGCGGACAAGGCGATCCTCCAGCCGGAGATCGCCAAGTTCACCAAGCGGACCGGCATCAAGGTCGACCTCGAAGTCATCCCGTGGACCACCCTGCTCAACCGCATCCTCACCGCGACCACCAGCGGCAAGGGCCCGGACGTCCTGAACATCGGCAACACCTGGTCGGCCTCGCTCCAGGCCACGGGCGCGTTCGTGCCGTGGGACAAGGCGATGCTGGACAAGGTCGGCGGCAAGTCCCGTTTCCTGCCCGCCGCGTTGCAGTCGACGGGCGCCACGGGCCAGGACCCGGTGGGGCTGCCGCTGTACACCAAGGCGTACGAGTTCTACTACAACAAGAAGCTGTTCAAGGCGGCGGGCATCACCCAACCGCCCACCACCTGGGCCGAGTTCCTCGCCGATGCGAAGAAACTCACCAAGGACACCGACGGGGACGGCAAGACCGACCAGTGGGGCCTGACCATGGAGGGCGCCTCCTACACCATGGCCTCGCACTTCGCGTTCATCCTCGGCAAGCAGCACGGCGCGCGGATCTTCGACGGGCACACCCCGAAGTTCGACGACCAGGCGATGGTCGACGGCATCGACCAGTGGGTGGACTGGTTCGGCAAGGACGGCATCATCAACCCCTCCGACGCGGAGATCACCGACACCGCGCCCATGCTGAAGAACTTCTCCTCCGGCAAGGCCGGCATGCTCCTGGTGCAGACGCTGGGCTCGACCATGGACCAGTTCAATATGACCACCAAGGACTACGGCGTCGCCCCGATGCCCGCGCTGGACGCGTCCGGTGGCGCCGACGACATCGGTTCCTTCGTCGCCGGGTCGAACGTCACCATCTTCAAGAACACCAAGAACCTGGACGGCGCCACGCAGTTCGTGAAGTTCCTGACCAGCGCCAAGGAACAGGTGATCCTCAACAAGGCGTACGGGTCGATCCCCTCGGTGGTGGACGCGAAGGATCCGGCGTTCGAGACCGACGAGTTCAAGGTCGCCCGCGACACCCTCGCCGACCGGGCGATGCCGCTGCCGCAGATCACCGAGGAGGCCCAGTTCGAGACGCTGGTCGGCAAGGCCATGAACGGGTTCGCCGCGCAGGCCGCGACCGGCAAGCAGCCGAGCGCCTCGGACGTCAGGAGCGAGATGTCCGCCGCCAACCAGAAACTGACGGCGGGTCAGTAGGGGCGCCGGGCCATGACGATCGTCAACCCCGGTACCAGCCCCGTGAGTTCCACGGCCGAGGCCGCCCCGCGGCCACCCGACAGGAAGCGGCGGCGCACCCGGCGGCGCGCACCACGCTGGCTGCCGTACGCCTTCCTCCTCCCCGCCCTGCTGCTCGAACTGCTCGTGCACTTCGCGCCGATCGTGCTCGGCATGGCGATGAGCGCAATGAAGGTGACGCAGTATCAGATCAGCCACTGGTGGCAGGCGCCCTTCACCGGGCTGGGCAACTTCCGGGTCGTGCTCGACTTCGACAACCCGACCGGCAAGTCCCTGCTGCACTCGTTCTGGATCACCCTCGGCTTCACCGCGATCGTGCTGAGCGCCGCCTGGGGCCTGGGACTTGCCGCCGCGCTCGCGCTCCAGCACTCCTTCCGGGGCCGGGGCGTGCTGCGGGCCCTGTTCCTGGTGCCGTACGCGCTGCCCGCGTACGCGGCCGTCATCACCTGGCGGTTCATCTTCCAGCGCGACAACGGCATGCTCAACCACCTGCTGAACCAGGCCGGGTTGACGGACGGCAACCCGTTCTGGCTGATCGGCTCGAACGCGTTCTGGGCGCAGTGCATCGTCGCCGTGTGGCGGATGTGGCCGTTCGCGTTCCTGATCCTGATGGCCGGCATGCAGTCCATCCCGTCCGACGTGTACGAGGCGGCGGGCATCGACGGGGCCGGGCCCTGGCGCCAACTCCGGTCGATCACGCTGCCGTTGCTCACGCCGGTCAACAAGGTGCTGGTGCTGGTGATGTTCCTGCACACCTTCAACGACTTCAACACGCCGTACATCCTGTTCGGCGGCGGGGCGCCCTCCTCGGCGGACCTGATCTCCGTGCACATCTACCAAAGCTCGTTCGCCACCTGGGACTTCGGGCTCGGCTCGGCGATGAGCGTGCTGCTGTTGCTGTTCCTGCTCGCCGTCACCTCGGTCTATCTCGCCGTCACCCGGAGGGCCGGCCATGACACATGACACCCCGGGCTACCGGCTGTTCCGGTACGCCACCCTGACCCTGCTGTCGGTGTTCGTCGCCGTACCGCTGTACGTGATGCTGGCGTCCTCGCTGAAGTCGCTGCCGGACGTGCAGGGCGAGTTCACCTGGATCCCGTCGAAGGTCACCTTCCAGGCGTTCTCCGACATCTGGCGGACGGTGCCGCTGGCCCAGTACTTCGTGAACTCGCTGGTGGTGGCGGTGAGCGCGACCGTGCTCTCGGTGCTGGTGGCGATCTTCGCCTCGTACGCGGTCAGCCGGTGGGACTTCCCCGGCCGGGGCACCTTCCAGACGGCGGTGCTCTCCACCCAGATGTTCCCCGGCATCCTCTTCCTGCTGCCGCTGTACCTGCTGTTCGTGTACGCCGACCAGACCTTCGGCACGGACCTGGTGGGCACCCGCACCGGGCTGACGGTCACCTATCTGACCTTCTCGCTGCCCTTCGCGGTGTGGATGCTGGTCGGCTACTTCGAGTCCGTGCCACGCGACTTGGACGAGGCCGCGAAGATGGACGGCGCCGGGCCGGTGCGCACGCTGGTGCAGATCATCGTGCCCGCGGCGACCCCCGGCATCGTCGCCGTGTCGGTCTACGCCTTCATGACCGCCTGGGGCGAGGTGCTGTTCGCCTCGGTCCTGACCACCGAGCAGACCCGGACCCTCGCGGTGGGCCTCCAGGCGTACGCCAGCGAGACCAACGTCTACTGGAACCAGGTCATGGCCGCCTCGCTGGTCGTGTCCGTGCCGGTGGTCGTCGGATTCCTGCTGCTCCAGCGGTTCCTGATCACCGGGTTCACCGCGGGAGCCGTCAAATGACCTGCGAGACAAGCGACTTCACCCCTGGAGGGACCGTGACCACACCCGCCGTCGGACTGCAACTGTGGACCCTGCGCGAGGCGTTGGCGGACCGCCCGGCCGCGTTCGCCCGGATCGCGGAACTCGGCGTGAGCGCGGTCGAACCCTTCGGGCTCGGCCGCAGCGACCTCGGCCGCACCGACCGGCTGGCCCAGGCGCGCGCCCTCAAGGCGGACGTGGACGGCGCCGGGCTGACCGTGTGCTCCACGCACGCCCGGTTCCCGGACGCGGACGACCCCGGCTGGTTCTTCGAGGAGATCGCCGAGGTCGGTGTGCCCGTCGCCATCGCGCCCACCCCGGATGCCCTCCCGGGTGCCACCCGCGACGCGCTCGCCACCGCGGACGGGGTGCGCCGGTACGCCGACCGCCTCAACTCCCTTGCCAAGGCCGCCGCTTCGCACGGCGTGCGGATCGGCTACCACAACCACGACTGGGAGTGGGCGCGCCTCGACGACGGCCGCTACGGCTACGACGTGCTGTGGGACGCCCTGGACCCGGCGGTCGTCGCCGAGGTCGACCTGTACTGGGCGCAGACCGCGGGCCGGGTGCCCGCCGAGGTCGTCGGCAGGCTCGGCGAACGCGTCGAGTTCGTCCACGTCAAGGACGGCCCGGCCCGCCGCGGCGAACCCCAGGTCCCGGCCGGGCAGGGCCTGGTGGGCCTCGCGGACGCGCTCGACGCGGGGCGCGACTCGATCCGCGTCCACATCATCGAGGCGGACGGCATCGCGGAGGGCGAGGACATCTTCGATTTGGTCGCGCAGAGCTCGGCCTGGCTGCGGGCCCGCGCGACGGACTGAGTCCGCCAACGGCGGGGCGGAGGGGAGCCGTTGGGGCGTGCTCCTCGGCGGGAAGCCCTTGCGGCGTTCCCTTCCGCCCCGCCGCACCCTTGACGGGGGCGGCGGCTCGCTCCTACGGTGTGCCGGAACGTTCCGGCATCCCCGGCCCCACGGCCGGAGCAGCACCCGTAGGGGAGCCCCTTATCGACACCCCGCCCACCCCCGCCGTACCGCCCACGATCACCGACGTGGCGCGCGTGGCGGCCGTGTCCAAGACCACCGCGTCGGACGCGCTGCGCGGCCACGGCCGGGTCTCCGGAGCCACCCGGCAGGCGGTCCTGGCCGCGGCCGAGCACCTCGGCTACGCGCCCAACCGCAGCGCCCGCAGCCTGCGCACCTCCGTCACGGACACCATCGGACTGCACATCCCGGAGTTCCTGACCAGCGCCGAGTACTACATGTCGTTCGTCTTCGGCGCGATCGAGGAGGCCGCGCACGGCGGTCTCAACGTCACGCTGCTGTCCTCCGGCCACCTGCCCCGGCACGGCTCGGCCCCGCAGGTCGACGGCCTGGTGCTGTGCGACCCCACCGCCGGGGACCCGGTCGTCGACCAGTTGATGAACTCGGGCCTTCCGGTCGTCACGGCCGAACGGTACGTCGGCGACAAGGAGCCGGCCGGCGTGGTCCGCTCCGACCACGAGACCTCGCTGACCGGTCTGCTCGACCACCTCCACGAACGCGGCGCGCGCCACCCGGCGTTCGTCGCGTCCGACACCACCGCCGACTGGTCCCTCACCCACCAGTACACGCACGCCCGTTGGTGCGCCGAGCACGCCGTACCCCACCTCCTGCGCAAGGCCCCCTTCGGCTCACCGCCCGGGGCGCTCCAGGCCCTCGTGCGCGAACTCCTCGCCACCACACCGGAGTTGGACGCCATCGTGTTCGCCGCGGACGGCGCCGCCGCCACCGTCCTGCCCGAACTGCGCGCCGCCGGCCGCACCGTCGGCCACGACCTCCTGCTCGCCTCCTGCGTCGACAGCACCGCCATGCGCACCGCCGAACCGCCCGTCACCGCCGTCGACCTGAGACCGCGCACCATGGGCGCCGAATGCGCGCGCCTGCTGCGGGAGATCCTCTCGGGCGAGGCCGCGCGCGGTACGACGCGTCCGCTGAGCATCGAGATGAATGTGCGGGCGTCCACGCGTCCGTAGCTCCGCCGGGGGCGGTGAATTCCCCCCCGGGTTCGCGCGCCCCGAACGCCCGGAAGGCGTCCGGGAATTACCCCCTGCGCGGCTACGGAAATCGGCCGACTCCCACGGTTTCCAACAGGTTTCTTCTTTCCCTGTTCATTGACACGCCTATCCCCCGGCACTAGCTTCGCTGCACATGCCGGATCGATCCGGCACACTCCCGGATAGGAGGAGCGGGAATGCGCAGGGCAACAAGGATCATCGGCTGTTCCGTAGCTCTGTCGGCCGCCGTCACGTCGTGTTCCGCGCCCGCCGCGACCGACCGGGCCGCCGGGCGGAAGGCGGACACGTCCGGCTATCTGGCCACCGCCGACACGGACTTCAAGGGCAGCGGACCGCTCACGATGCAGCTCGACTACGACACCGTCGAGGCCGACGGGCTCGATCCGCAGACCGCCACCACCGCCCGCTCCTGGTCGATCGACTCGCTGGTCTACGAGACGCTGGTGACCGTCGGCCCGAAGTTCGAGGTCGAGCCGCTGCTGGCCAGCTCCTGGCAGCAACCGAGCGCCACCGAGTACGTGTTCACCCTGCGCAAGGGCGTGACCTTCTCCAACGGCCGTGCGCTGACCACCGCGGACGTCGTCGGCAGCCTGCGCCGACTGCTCAAGTCGCAGTCCGCGTACGCCGCCCAGCTCGGCCCGGTGAAGTCGGTGACCGCGACGGGCACGGACCGGGTCACGGTCGAACTCTCCCAGGCGTACACGCCGTTCCTCGCCGCGCTGGCCAACTCCCCTGCCGCGATACTCCCGATGAAGGAGATCGACGACGGTTCCCTCGACGTCAAGAAGGAAATGCTGGGCACCGGACCGTACGTGGTGAAGAACCACAAACAGGACCAGTACTGGAACTTCACCCGCAATCCCGAATACCGCGCCGCCGACACCGTAAAGGTCAAGGATCTCAAGATCGAGATCGTGCCGCAGGAAGCGGCCCGGCTCGCGGCGCTGCGCAATGGCACGGCGTCGTTCGTGAACTTCAACAACGTCGATTCCATGGACCAGTTGACGGGGACCCGGAACGCGAAGGTGGTGAGCCAGACGAACAGCGACTTCTACTACCTGATCCAGAACTCCCGGAACCCCGATTCCCCGCTCGCGGACCAGAAGGTCCGTTTCGCGCTCAACACCGCCCTGGACCGCGAGGAGATCGCCGCCGTCGCCCTCGGCGGCGCGGCCGAGCCGACCGGGGTCACCCCGAGCGTCCTGCCCGGCGCCTGCTCCCCCGCGAAACTGCCGGGCGCGACGGCGAAGACGGACACCGCCGCACTGAAGAATCTCGGCACGCTGCGGCTCGCGGTGTACACCTCCGAGCCCGCGGTCGGCCAGATCGCCCAGGTGATCCAGCAGCAGCTCGCGAAGGCCGGCGTCACCGTGAAGATAGAGAAGTTCGACGACACGACGTACTTCAGCGACAAGGTGTTCGGCCCGAAGCCCGACTTCGACCTCGCTGTCGGCTGGTACGCCGGATACGTCGACCCGGCCATGGTCTCCCGCTGGTGGAACCCCCGACTCGCCGGTTTCTCCAGCACGTTCCTCACCGACGACAAGACCCTCGACCACCTCATCGACACCGCGGGCAGCGAACCCACCGGCAGCGCCCGCACCAGGACGCTGGCGAAGCTGTGCGCACGCGTCGACACGGACGCGCAGATGCTGCCGCTGGTGACCCGGCCCTCCGTGCTCGGCTACCGCACCGACCAAGTGAGCCCGACCCTGGGCGCGGGCGAGGGGTACGGCAACTTCCTGCGCGACATCACCGACTTCACCCTCCCGGCGGCGAAGTAGCCCATGGCTTCCCTCCGTTGGCTCCTCGGCCGGACCGCCGCCGCCGTCCTGACCCTGCTCGCCGTGTCGGTGCTGATCTTCGCGGCGGTGCGCGCGATGCCCGGCAGCTACAGCGACGTCGTACTCGGCCCGCTCGCCACGCCGGGCCAAAAGGCGTCCGCGGCGGCCCGGTTCGGGCTGGACCGGCCGGTCGCCCAGCAGTACGCGTACTGGCTGCGCAACGCCGTCACCGGCGACTTCGGCACCTCACTGGCCGCGCACACCCCGGTGGCCGCCGAGTTCGGCGACCGGCTGCCCGTCACGGTCACGCTCACCGCGCTGGCCCTCGCGCTCACCGTGCTGATCGGGATCCCGCTCGGCGTGTACACGGGCACCCGCGCGGGCGGCGGCCGGGGCGGCCAACTCGGGCGGCTGGCCTCGGGGTTCGCGATGAGCCTGCCGGAGTTCGCGCTCGGCAGCCTGGTGGTGTTCCTGTTCACCCGCTACGACCTCGGTCTCACCGTGGGGTCGTACGTGCCGTGGTCCCGGGCGCCGCTGCGGTCGGTCGGCTCGCTCCTCCTGCCCGCGTGCGTCCTCGCGGTGTTCTGTGTCGCGGCGACCGCCCGCACCACCCGGGACGCGGTCCTCGGAGTCCTCGTCGAACCGCACATCGCGGCGGCGGTGGCCCGCGGCGAACCGAAGGGATTCATCGTGCGCCACCATGTCCTGCGCAACGCGGCGGTCCCCGTGCTCACCCTGGTGGCCACGCTCAGCGCCTATCTGCTGGGCGGCGCGGTCATCGTGGAGCGCCTGTTCAACGTGCCGGGCCTGGGCTCGTACCTGGTGGACGGCCTGGACCGGCGCGACTACGCGGTCGTCCAGGCGGGCGTGCTGCTCGCGGCGGCCGTGTTCATCGCGACGAACCTGCTGGTGGACGTGGTGAGCGGACTGCTCGACCCGCGCATCGCCACGATCGGCGAGGGGGCACGCACGTGACCGCCGCGTCCCTCGCGTCCCGCGCCCGCCGGGCCCTCGGACTGCGCTCGTACGACCGCCTGTTCCGGATCGCCGTATGGGTGCTGGTCGCGCTCGTACTGGCCACCCTCGTCGGGCAGTTGGCCGGGATCGGGGGCCGTCCGGACGCGATCGTCGGGCCCCGGCTGATGCCGCCGGGGGCCGGGTGGCCGCTGGGCACCGACAACCTCGGGCGGTCGCTGCTGCCCCGGCTGCTCCAGGGCATCGGTACGACGCTGCTGCTGTCGTCGCTGGCCGTGGCGGTCACCGCGGTGCTCAGCACCGCGCTGGGGGTCGTCGCCGGGTACCGGGGCGGCCGGGTCGCGGAGGTGATCCTGCGCGGGGGCGACGTCCTGTACTCGTTCCCCGCCGTCGTGCTGGCGATCCTGGTCGCCGCGGTGGTCGGACCGGGCCGTACGGCGGCGCTCGCGGCCATCGTGCTGGTGACCGTGCCGCTGATGACGCGGATGGTCGGCACCGCGGCCCGTGCGGTGGCCCGGCGGGAGTTCGTCACCGCCGCGCGGATCAGCGGCGTCGGCGGCCCGACGATCATGCTGCGGCACATCCTGCCCAACGTGGCCGGCACCGTCGCCGTCCAGGGCACCTACGCCCTGTCCGTCGGCATCCTCGTCGAGGGCGGCCTGAGCTTCCTCGGCTACGGCATCCAACTCCCGGACGCCTCCCTGGGGTTGCTCATCCAGGAGGGCGGTCTGTACATGGTCGGCGCGCCCTGGCTGATCATCGCGCCCGGGGCCGTCCTGGTCGTCGCGATCATGGCGATCAACCTGGTCGGGGACAGCCTGCGGGACCGGTTCGAGCCGCGGGAGACGAGGTCGCTGACATGAGCCGCGCCGAACGGGAACCACTGCTGGTCGTCGACGACGTCATGGCCGAGTACCGCACGGCGGACCGGGTGGTCCGGGCACTGGACGGGGTGACGCTCACCGTCGGGCGCGGCGAGCGGGTCGGGGTCGTCGGCGAGTCGGGCTCCGGCAAGTCGACGCTCGGCCTGCTCACCGGCCGCCTGCTGCCGTCCGCGACCCGCTTCCCGCGCGGCGGGGTCCTCGTCGACGGCGAGCCGGTGCTGGACCTGCCGCCGGACCGCATCCGCCAACTCCGGCGCGAGCGGCTGGCGTTCGTGCCGCAGGACCCGGTCGGCTCACTGGACCCGACGCTGCGCATCGGCCGCCAGCTGGCGCTCGCCCTGCGCGCGACCCGGCCCTCGCGCGCCGATCTCGTCGCGCTGCTCGAACGGGTCCGCATCCGCGAGCCCGAACGCGTCCTGCGGCTGTACCCGCACGAGATCTCCGGCGGCATGGCCCAGCGGGTCACCGTCGCCATGGCCATGGTCCGCGGGCCGGACCTGCTGATCGCCGACGAGCCCACCGCCGCGCTCGACAGCCAGGTGCGCGAAGAGGTGCTGCGGCTGCTGTTCGCGCTCGCCGCCGAGAACGGCACCACCGTCCTGTGGCTCAGCCACGACCTCGGCGGAGTGGCCCGCCACTGCGACCGGATCGCGGTCATGTACGGCGGCCGGATCGTCGAGGACGGCCCCACCGCCGAGGTGCTGGCCGCGCCCCGACACCCGTACACCGCAAGCCTGTTGGCCGCCGACCCGGCCCGTGCGACGGCCGGTGCCCGGCTCCGCGTGATCGGCGGCACCCCGCCCGTGCTGAGCGGCGACACACCCGGCTGCGCCTTCGCGCCGCGCTGCGGGTCGGCGGACGCGGAGTGCGGGGGCAGTCGGCCGGTGGGGCGTGAGGTGGATGGTCGGACGGTGGTGTGCCATCACCCGGTCGGGGCGGGGGTGGCCGGCGCGGTCGCGAAGGATGGGGCCGGGGCGCCGGTTCCTGCCACGGTCGTGCAGGAAGAAGCCGGTGCTCCGGTGCCGACCGCAGTCGTGCAGGAAGAGGAGGACGCCCGGTGAACGACGACTCCCCCGTGCTCGAACTCGCCGACGTCTCCGTCGTGTTCGGGACCGGCCGCCGCCGTGTCACCGCCGTGGACGGTGTCGGCTTCCGGGTCGCGGCGGGCGAGACCCTGGGCCTGGTGGGCGAGTCGGGGTCGGGGAAGACCACCACCGGCGCGGTCGCCCTCGGGCTGCGGCGGCCGACGTCCGGGACCGTCCGCCTCCTCGGCTCCCCACTGGCGGGCCGCCGCCCCCGCGCGGGCACGGTCCAGGCCGTGCTGCAGAACCCGAACGGCGCCCTCAACCCCCGGCTGTGCGTGGCCGATTCGGTCGCCGAGCCACTCGCCGCGGTCGAGGGCGGACGGCTGCGCACGCACCGCACGGCCGCGGTCCGCATCCTCGACCAGGTGGGGCTCACGGCCGCCTTCGCGGACCGGCTGCCGCACGAACTCTCCGGCGGCCAGCGCCAACGCGTGTCGATCGCACGGGCGTTGATCACCCGCCCCCGGTTCATCGTCTTCGACGAGGCGGTCAGCGCGCTGGACGTGTCCGTGCAGGCGCAGATCCTCAACCTCGTGCACGACCTGCAAGCCGAGCACGGCTTCGGCGCCCTGTTCATCTCGCACGACCTCGCCGCCGTGCGCTACCTCGCGCACCGCGTGGCGGTGATGCGCTCGGGCGCCGTCGTCGAACTCGCCGACGCGGACCGCTTCTATGCCACCCCGCAGCACCCGTACTCCCGACAACTCCTGGAGGCACTATGACCGCGAACGGCACCCAGAGCCCAACCACCGCCGCCGACACCGGACTTGACGGCACCGGGCCCCGGCTGGTCCCGCTGCCCTCCTTCGGCCCGGCCGAGAGCAACGACACCCTCGATCCCGTCCCCCGGCCGAGCCCGGGGCACTCGGCGGTGGAGTTCGACTTCCCGGGCGTGGAGGTCGGCACCGCCGAGTACGCGGAGGGGCCGACCGGGGTGACCGTCGTGCATGTTCCGGCCGGGGCGCGGATGTCGGTCGACGAGCGCGGTGGTGCCGTCGGCATGTCGTACGGCGACCGGCAGTACACGCACGCGGTGTGTCTGGCGGGCGGTTCGCTGTACGGGCTCGGGGCCTGTGCCGGGGTCGCGGACGAACTGCGCGCCCGGGTGGAGCACCGGGTCGGCTGGATGGACCTCAAGTGCGTGGCGGGCGCGATCATTTACGACTTCTCGGCGCGCCGCAACGCGGTCGTCCCGGACGCGGCGCTGGGCCGGGCGGCCCTGCGCGCGGCCGGTCCCGGGCGGTTCCCGGTGGGCCGCGCGGGGGCCGGGGTCAGCGCCTCCGTCGGCAAAGTGGACTGGTCGCGCTGCGAGTTCGCCGGGCAGGGGGCCGCGTTCCGGCGGATCGGTGACGTCCGGATCCTCGCGGCGACCGTGGTGAACGCGGTGGGTGTGGTCGTCGACCGGGACGGCACGATCGTCCGCGGCAACTACGACCCGGCCACCGGCACCCGGCGACTGCCGCACGCCGACTACGAGTCGGCGCTCGCGGGCGACGGGCCGACCGCGATGCCCGGGAACACCACGATCTCCGTCCTGGTCACCAACGTGCGGCTCGGGGACCAGGAGTTGGCGCAGTTCGGCAGGCAGGTGCACAGCTCGATGAGCCGGGGCATCCAGCCCTTCCACACCAATCTCGACGGCGACACCCTGTTCACCCTCACCACCGACGAGGTCGACCTCCCGACCACGCCGTCGCGGGCGGGCGAGAACGCCGTGAACTCGGTGGGTCTGGGCGCGGTCGCCGCCGAGGTGATGTGGGACGCGATCCTGAGCAGCTCCCGGTGATCGCCCGCCACCACACCGACAGCGCCGACCCGGAACTCCGCGGGTACGCCCTCGGTTTCGCGAGCGCGGCCCGTATCCGCGCGAGCCTCGACGCCTACGGCGACCTCTTCGCCGCGGTCGGCGTGGCCACCGACGACCTGCGCCCGTACGGCGAACAGGCCGCCGAGGAGATACGGCGCTGGGCCCCGGCCCTGCACCGGGAACTCGTGGCGATGGCCGCGGGCGCCCAACTGGAGGTCTGGCGGCTCGGGTTGGTCAACGCCCGTACGGAGGTGCTCGCCACGGTCGGCGCGACCGCGGAGGGCGAGTGCTCGACCGCCGTGTACGTGGGCGGGCCGGGCGCCCCGCACGCGATCCAGACCTGGGACTGGCACCAGGAGTTCAGCGGCACCAAGGCGCTGATACGGCATCCGTCGGAGCGCACGGGCGAGGTGCGGCTGTTCACGGAGGCCGGGATCCTCGGCAAGATCGGACTCAACTCGGCAGGTCTGGGGGTGCACTTCAACATCCTCGGCCATGCGGCCGACGGCGAGCGGATCGGCGTGCCCGTGCACGCGGTGGCCCGCCGGATCCTGGACGAGGCGGCCACGGTCGCCGAGGCCGTCGACCTCGCGCGCTCGGCGGAGGTGTCGGCGTCCACCGTGCTGACCGTCGTCGCCTTCGACGGCCGCCACGGCGACGCGGCGTGCGTCGAACTCAGCCCCGCCGGCACCGCCGTACTGCCGCCGGACGCCGACGGCTACCTCCTGCACACCAACCACTTCCTCGATCCCCGCCTGTCCGCAGGGGAGTTGGCGGCGCCGACGGCCAGTACGTACGCACGGCTCAAGCATCTGGCCGGGCACCGGGAGCTGATCGCCTCGACGGACCCGACGCGGTGGACCGAACTCCTGGACGCGCACGACGAGGACGGCGCCCCCGTGTGCTGCCATCCGCAGCCGGACCTGCCGTTCCACCAGCAGTGGCGCACCCTGTTGACCGTCCGGCTCGACCTGGCGGCGGGACGGCTGCGGTGCCACGAGGGCGGCCCGTGCACGGCGGAAGAGGGCGCATGGGAGCACTTCTGACGCCGCTGTCCGGTCCCAACTCGCCGCAGCTCGCGGGGATTTACCGCTACCCCGTGAAGGGCATGACCGGGCTGCCGTTGTCCGCGACGGTCCTGACGGCCGGGGAGGGTATCCCGCTGGACCGGCTCCTCGGCCTGCGCGGCGGACCCGAGGCGGGCGGCACGGCGGACGCACGCGGCTGGGTCTCCAGCACGGCGTTCCTGCGGCTGGTCAAGAACGCCGAACTCGGCGGCCACCGGCTGGAGTTGGCCGACGGGGCGCTGCTGCTCACCGCGCCCGGCGGCGAGCAGGTCCGCATCGGGCTGACCGCCGAAGGGCGGCCCCGTCCGGAGGACATCGCCCAGGCCAACACGGCGATCTGGGCGTGGTTCCCCGAGCGGGCCCGCCTCGAACAGCCGGGCGCGTCCCTGTGGGACTGGCCGGACGCGCCCGTGTCCGTCATCAACCTCGACACGGTGGCCGCGCTCGCCGACGCGGCCGGGGTCCCGGTCGACCCGCGCCGCTTCCGGGCCAACCTCCACGTCTCCGGCCTGGGCGCCTGGCGCGAACTGGACCTGCTCGGCCACCGGGTCCAACTGGGCGGCGCGGAGCTGGAGTTCACCTTCCCCACCGAGCGCTGCCGGGCGACCACGGTGCGCCCCGGCTCCGGCGAACGCGACCTGAACGTCCCGGGGCTGCTCGCCACCCGTTTCGGACACCTGTACTGCGGGGTGTACGCGCGGGTGGTGCGCGGTGGGGAGATCGCGGTCGGGGACCGGCCACGCGACCTGGGCGCATCGTTGAGGGCAACCCCGTCGCCGTACGCCGACCGCCTCGCCGAACCCGGCCGCCCACGCTACGCCGAACTGGTCCGGCGGACCGCCGAGAGCCCCACCGTCACCAGCCTGGTCTTCCGCGATCCGGCCGGGGCCCGGTGCCGTCCCGGGCAGCATCTGCGGCTCCATCTCGCCGACGGGCAGGGCCCGTTGTGGCGGTGCTACACCGTCACCGAGGCCACCGCGACCGAACTGCGGGTCAGCGTCAAACGGGTCGCGATCGGCCGGACGTCCACCGCGCTGCACGCGCTGCGGCCCGGTTCCCGCGTCCTCCTCTCGGGCCCCTACGGCGCGGAACTCACCACCGCCGACACCGACCGCCCGCTGCTGCTCGCGGCGGCCGGGATCGGCATCACCCCCGTCCTGCCGATCCTGCGCGCCCTCGTCGACACCGCGTCGCGGCGGCCCGTCACCGTGCTGAACGTGGTGCGCACGGCCGCCGAGACCCCGTTGTGGGACGAGATCACCCGCCTGATCGCCAAACTCCCGGACGCCACCGCCCGGTTGTACGTCACCGGGCCCGGCGAACCGCTGCCCCAGGGGGCCCGCACAGGTCGCCCGGGCGACGCCGATCTGCGCCAACTCGCCGCCGGTACAAGGGTGGAGGCGTATCTGTGCGGCCCGGACCCCTTCGTCGACGCCGTCCGCGCGGCGCTCAGGTCCGCGGGGGTCCCGCCCTCGGCCGTCACCGACGAACGCTTCTACTCGCCGCGCCCCGCCGCCCTGCGGGAGCAACCACCGCCCGCCCGGGGCCCGTTCGGGGTGCGGTTCGCGGAGAGCGGGGTCCGCGCCACCTGGACCGCCGACGACGGCACCCTGCTCGACACGGCCGAGTCGGCCGGTCTGCGGCTGCCGTACGCCTGCCGCGCCGGAGCCTGCGGGGTGTGCAGGCAGCGCGTCTCGGGCGAGGTGGCCCACCTCAGTGAACCCGCCGTCCCCCTGGAGCCGGATCAGGCGCTGTTGTGCTGTGCGGTCCCGGTCGGGGATGTCGAAGTACGGGCGTGAGCAAGCCTGTTGGGAACACTCACTGCCGCTGCTCCCCCGGCCGCCGCACCCCCAGCCCGAGGCGCTTGAGCGCGTAGCGGTCCAGCCAGGACAGCAGCCCGTTGAGGACGAGGGTCATCGCGACGAGGACGATCAGGCCCGCGAACTCGGTGGCCGCGTCCAAGTTCATGGCCGAGGTGAACAGTTCGTGGCCGACGCCCTCGGAGGAGGCGATGAACTCGCCGCCGATGACGCCGAGGATGGCCAGCGGCCCGCCCGTCTTGAGGGCCGCGAAGAACGGGGCGGCGAGCGTCGGGATCGTCACGTAGCCGAGGACGTGGTGGCGCCGGCCGCCCATCACCTGGACCACTTCGACGAGTTCGCGCTCGCGCAGCCGCAGTCCGAGGTAGACGTTGTAGAACACGACGAAGGCCACCCCGGTGACGGCGATGGTGATCTTCGACCAGGGGCCGATGCCGAAGAACAGCAGGAACAGCGGGGCCAGCGCGATCTTCGGGATGCCGTTGACCGCCGCGACCAGGGGTTCCAGGACCCGGCCCGCGAGTGGGAAGGACCCGAGGACCAGGCCCATCACGGTGCCGAGGACCACACCGATGGCGAACCCGGCGGCCACCTCGATCGTCGTCGTCCTGATGTCGGTCCAGCCGGAGGACGAGCCGAGCAGCTTCCACAGCGCCTGCGACACGTCGGTCGGTTTGCTCACGGCGTACTCCGGCAGGACCGGCCCGCTCAGTACCTGCCACAGGACCAGGGTGAGCGCGATCACCCCGATGCGCAGCAGCACCACGGTGCCCGCGTCCCGCCAACGCCCGTTCCTGCGCCGGGTCCTGGCCGCGGCCCGCGCCTGCTGTGCCCTGTCTTCCCGCACCGTGTTGTCTGTGGCAGTCGCCATCGTCCGCTCCTCACTCACGGCAGGTAGGTGTTGGTCCAGTCGTCCGACGACACCGTGGTGCCCTTGGGGAGCGCGCCGAGCGAGTCGATGAACGCCAGGGTGAGCTTCCAGTCGGCGGCGGACATGGTGCCGTCGGCCGGCCAGTCGACCTGCTGGAGGCTGCTCCGCAACACCGCGGCGGGTACGCCGGGCAGCGCCTTCTGGGCGACGGTCAGCACCGTCTTGTCGCTGCTCGACGTCAGGTGGGTCTTCAGGTAGCCGGTCGCCTTCCCGACGGCGGCGACGAACTCCTTCGCCGTGGCACTGTTCTTGGTGACCCAGCTCTTGCTCACGACGACGAACTGCCCGTAGCCCGCCTCCTTCGCGGACCACTGCGGCACCTTGACCGGATCGGCGACGACGACGCCGTCGCCCGAGTCCTGGATCTGCAGCGGGATGGGTTCGGAGGTGACGAACCAGTCGATCTGGTCGCTGTTGAGGGCGGCCTTGTCGGCGGCCGGGCTCGGCAGCGACACCCACTTCACCTTGTCGGGGTCGACGCCGTACGCCTTGAGGAAGATGCCCGCCTCGGCCTTGGTGTTGGCGGAGCTGGCGCCGCCGGTGGAGCCGGCCAGCGCCTTGGCGACCGTGGCCGCCGGGGAGTCGGCGGTCAGGTCGTGCGCCTGGGCGAACTTCTTGCTGACGACGAGACCGAGCGGGTTGCCGGAGCCGTCCGCGGCAATCGCGGTCTCGGGCAGGCCCTTGCTCAGCGCGGAGAGGAATCCGGTCGGGCTGTCGTTGAGGAACTGCACGGAGCCGGACTGGAGGGCGGAGGGGCCGGTCGCGGCGGTCAGCGTCACGAACTTGACCTTCAACCCCTGTTGGCGGAAGTACCCGTTGGCGTCGGCGAGCCGCAGCGGCAGGTCGAAGATGTTGCCGCCGGTGCCGACCGTGACGTTGGTGAGCCCGTCCGAGGTCGTACTGGCGGAGGAGTCGCCGCAGGCACTGAGCAGGGCGGCGCCGAGCGTGGCGGCGGCGGCGAGGGCCACGGCGCGCGTGCGGCCGGGGACGCGCGCCGCCCGGTCAACTGGTGTGTGGGGGCTGGATGTTGCGTGGTCTCTCGGCACGTCTGTCTCCTGTCACCAAGCCTGCTGAGTAAGGAAGAAGCGTTTCCAGAAGTCGAGTCGGGCCGCGTCGGCCACCGGGATCGGCCCGAAGCCGTCGCCGACCTCCGTCACCGATGCCGAATCGGGGCTGTACGCGGGCCAGTTGGGCAGTCCGGGGCCGTTGGGGTCGCCGGTGGCGGCGAAGTTGGCCCAGTAGCCGGACATGGTCTCGGCGACGGCGCGGTCCTCGTCGGTCCAGTCGGCGTCCTCGCGGTCGAGGTTGCCGAACACGAAGTCGATCTCGGAGCCGTGCGAGGCGCGCCGGGGGTGCTGTCCCCGGGCGGGCGAGGCGTGGGTCCAGAAGTACGTGTACAGCGGGCGGTTGGCGTGCCGGGTCCAGTCGGCGCCCCAAAGGAACGTGGAGATACGGGCGTTGTCGCGGACGGCCGCGTTGTGGGCGCGGCCCGCCTCATCGTCGGTTGCCGCCGGGTACAGCCGCAGGAATTCCTCGGCCAGGTCGCCGAACTTGCGCCGGGCGGCGGCGACATGGTCGTCCAGGGTCACGTGGACGGGCGGCATGCCGGGGCGCCACGCCTTCTTCCCGGCCGCCCGGTAGGCGGCGAAGGTGGTCTCGGGGACCGCTCCGCTCTCGTCGAGGTTGTTCCCGGCGAGGTAACCGACGTCGTTCTGCAGCCCTTTGGCGTACGTCTCGTCGTATCCGGCGGGTATGACCCAGCCGTCGACGACCGGGCGGAACAGCGGTGGTTTGGCCGAACTCCCGGTGTCCACGGCGGAGTCGACGGCGGCGTCCCCGTCGACGAGCTTCTGCCAGGGCAGGGCGCGCAGCCGGGCGGGCGACCGTCCGCCGTGCTCCTCGGCATAGCGGGCGCCCGCGCTCTCGGCGTCGGCCAGGGTGCGGTACGACGTTGCCAGGTACCGGAGTTCGGGGTCCCGGGAGTGGCGGGCGTGGCTCTGGGCGACCGCGCGGTGGCAGAGGCCCCGGGCAAGTGGCGACATGGCAAGGAAGTTGACCGTTCCGGCGCCGGCGGACTGCCCGGCAAGGGTCACCCGGTCGGGGTCGCCGCCGAATCCGGCGATGTTGTCCCGTACCCAGCGCAGGACGGCGACGGTGTCGAGGAGGCCGTAGTTGCCGGAGGCGTGGTGGGCGGACTCCGCGCTGAGTTCGGGGGTGGCGAGGAAACCGAAGGCGCCCAGGCGGTAGTTGAAGGTCACCACGACGAGTCCCTTGCGGGCCAGGCCCTCACCGTCGTAGCGGGGGCTCGCGCCGGTGCCGACGCGGAAGCCGCCGCCGTAGATCCACACGAGGACGGGGCGGCGCTCGGCGGCGGAGGCGGCGCCCGTCCAGATGTTGAGGTGGAGACAGTCCTCGCTCATCGGCAGGTCCAGGCCCGCCACTTCGCTGTTGGGGGCCTGCGGGCACATCGGGCCGAAGCTGTGGGCCGCGCGGACGCCGGTCCAGGTCAGGGGCGGCTCGGGGGGCCGCCAGCGGAGGTCGCCGACCGGTGGGGCGGCGTAGGGGATGCCCCGGAAGACGGTCAGCGAGCGGTCGCGTCCCGGGATGCCTTCCACCGGCCCGGATTCGGTTTCCACGGGGTGGCGCATGCGGTGCCTTCCTGGTCGGTGGGGTCTCTGGTCGGTGGGGTCTCTGGTCGATGGGTTCCTGATCGTTGGGGTTCCTGGTCGGTGGGGCGGGGGGGGCCGACCGGTCGTCGGCTCGGCTTCAGGGCCCGGTGGTGGTGTCGGGCGCTTCGGCCGTCAACTCCCCTCCGTCGTGGGCCGATCGGAGCAGGAGGGCCTGGCGGGCGGAGGCGACGTGGTGGCGCATCGCGGCGACGGCGGCCTCGGGGTTGCGGGTGACGATGGCCAGCAGGATCGTCTGGTGCTCCGCCAGCGAACCGGCCCTGGGGTGCGGCGCGGAGAGGTTGCGGTACTGGCGCATGACGAGCGGGTAGAGCAGCGTGTCGTAGGCGCGGGCGAGGGTGTGCTGGTGGGCGGCCTGCTTGATCTGCTGGTGGAAGGTGCGGTTGCCCCGCGAGTAGGCGGCCTGGTCGCCGCGGGCCTCGCAGTCCTCCATCTCCGCCAGGGTGCGGCGCAGGGCGCGGACCTCCTCCTCGGTGGCCCGTTCGGCGGCCTTGCCCGCGAGGGCGGACTCCAGCGTCTCGCGCGCCTCCAGGATGTCCGCGGCCTCCTCGACGGTGAAACTCCGGGTACGGACACCGCGGTTGACCTCGCTGGTGACGTAGCCCTCCTGGGTGAGCCGGACCAGGACCGAACGCATGGTGCTGCGCGAGACGTTGAACATCCGGGTCAGGTCGGCCTCGGTGAGCCGGGTGCCCGGCGCGACGCTGCCCGACAGCAGCAGCGAGCGCAGCCCGTCGTACGCCTGGCCGTGCCGGGTCGGCGAGGTTCTGCCCGGGTCGACGACGTCGTCGTAACCGCTGATGTTCACCATGACCACCTGTGTGTCTCGCGGGAGTTGTCCGGTCGGTGGCACCGACCGCTCCGGGAGTATGTCCGGCCGGTCAGCCCGGTGGCACGGCGAGCCCCGGATACAGGCGGCGTGCGGTGCCCGCGAAGATCTGCTCCCGGTCGGCCCCGGGCAGTGACTCCAGTACGTCGTCGGCGAGTTGGAGAAGCTGCGGCAACGACTGTTCGGCGGCGGGGCAGTTGGAGCCCCAGGCGATGCGTTCGGCGCCGAAGGCACCGACGACGGGGCCGAGGAAGTCGGCCGCCTCCTTGCCCACGTCGTGCAGCCGTTCCAGGTTCCGGTGGGTGAGCTTGAGGAACAGGGCGCGGTGGCGGGCGAGTTCGGCGACCTCGGCGCCCGCGCGGGCGGGCGAGGAGGCGATGTCGGGGTAGCCGAGGTGGTCGAGCAGCACCCGTACGCCGGGGAACCCCTCCAGGACCGCGTGCAGTTGCTTCGTCGCGGGCCCGAGCCGCATCTGGAGGCAGACCGTGATGCCCAACTCCCCGGCCCGCTCCCAGAATTCGTAGGTCTCGGGGGCGGCGAACCACTCCCCCTGTACGGGCACGGTGCTGCCGCTGGTGAACAGCCGTACCCCGGCCAGGCCGCCGTCGCCGACCGCCGCGGTGAGGGCGTCGGCGGCGTCCGGCCGCAGCGGGTCGAAGGTGCCGACCGCCGCGAACCGGCCGGGGCGGGCGCGGTAGCTGTCCAGGACGTACGTGTTGTCGTAGCCGTACGCGGTGGTGGCCTGGACGAGGACGGCCTGGCCGATGCCCGCCTCGTCCATGCGGGCGACCATGCCCTCGGCGGTCACCGGCCGGGACGTGGCCCACTCGGACTGTTTCCCGCCAAGCGGCGCCCGCGGGTACCTGCTCTCGTCCGGCGCGATGATGTGGCAGTGCGCGTCGACCACGTCCATGTGTGTCAACTCCCTTGTGCTGTCGGTCGTTTCGGGGCGCCACGGTCAGGCGTCGGGGTAGTCGCCCGGGGCGAACAGGGCGCCCGGGTCGGTGGGGAACCCGGGGTCGAGCAGCCCTTGGTCCCGGGAGTGGCGCACGATCGCGCGCAGGCTCGGTTCGTTGACGTCGATGCCGTACGGGACGGGATCGGCGCCGGTCTGCCGAGCTTGGCGGGCGAACCGGGGCAGCGCGGTCCACGCGGGGTCCGCGGCGAGGTGCGCGCGCTTGGCCGCGGCGAACGCCGTGTACAGCCGGGTGGGCAACTCCGGGTCGCGGTCGATGAGTTCGGTGCGGAGGGCGATGAGCGAGTGGAGGGGGTAGATCCCGGTGCGCAGGTACCAGTCGGCGCCCAGGGTCTCGGCCTCCGCGAAGAGTGGGTAGGGGGCTTCGTCCTCGGGCGCCGCGGTCTCGGGAGCCGCACTCCCAGAGGCCGCACTCACAGAGGCCGTGGTCTCGGCGGTGGCGGTCCAGTCCGCGCGGGGTGCGCCCGCCCGGCCGGTGCCGGCGTTTCCGGTGAACGCCGCGTCGATGTCCCCGGCGCGCAGCAGCGCCCCCAACGACCGTCCGTCCGCGACCCGTTCGACGTTCGGCGGGGTGCGGCCCTCGATGTGGTCGTCGTCGTCCACCACCCAGGTGATCTTCTCGACGTCCACGCCGTACTCGTCGCTCAGGATGCCCCGCACCCATACGCCCGTGCTCACCGAGTACGCCCGCACCCCGACCCGGCGCCCCTCCAGGTCCCGGGGCACCCGGATGCCCGAGCCCGCGGCGCACTGGACGTCGCCGTGGTGGAAACGCCGGTTGAGGAACACCGGTATCGCCGTGAGCGGCACGCCTTCTTGACGGGCCATCAGATACGACACGGGTGCCAGTTCGCACACGTCGAATTCGAGTGCGCGGATCATGCGCCGGTAGGCCGCGATGACCGGTCTGACCTCGATCGGCTCGATCCGGTAACCGGCTACCGGAACCTCGCCGTCGAGAAGCGCACGGCCGTGCGGGTACTCCCCGAGGACCACCGAGAGCTGCTGCATTCCCTGCCTTCCGTTCGAAAGATGTCCGGCGTGCGGTGGGCGGCGTGCCGTGGGCGGCGTATGGCGTGCGACGGTCGACGGCCCGCGCGCGTCAGCCGCCGAGCCGGGCCGGTGACACGCCGAGGGCCGCGCAGGTCCGCTCCACCAGTTCGTCGAAGTCCACCGGCCTTGGCAGCACGCCCTGTTCGTAGGCGTACGCGGCGGCCTGCGTAACCGGTCCGCGCAGCGCGGCGAAGCCCGCCGGGGCGAAGTCGACGGGCCCGGACGCCTTTTGCTGGGCCACGGTCACCGCGCGCAGCGCGTCGTAGGCGGCGAGGACGGCGGCGGGCTGCTCCCGGGCGGTCGCCTCGCTCACCCCGACGACGTGGTTGACGGGGGCGAACCCCCGGGCGAGCGCCCACTGTTGGGCGGCGTCGTGGGCGTTCGGGACGGCGGTGCGGATGCGGTCGTCGGCGGGGAGTTCGTTGCCCATGATCCCGAAGTCGAGGCGCCCCTCCAGGAAGTCCTGCTGGAGGCTCGCGCCCTCCGGTGCCCGGCGCACCCACTCCGGGTCGCGGTGGCCGTCGACGTGCCCGTCCTCGTAGACGATCCAGTCCGCCTTGCGCAGGTCGACGCCGTACTGCTCGGTGAGGAAGCCGCGCACCCACACGCCGGTGGTCTGGCTCCAGGAGCGCACCCCGACGGTGCTGCCCTCGACCGCGTCGGTCGACAACTCGCCCAGGGTCACCAGGGTTTGGTGCTGGTGGCGGCCGAGCGTGGTGATCGGGAGCAGCACGACGGGTTTGCCGTACGCCACGGCCTGGAGCAGGGTGACGATCGCCAACTCGCAGATGTCCACGGCGTTTTCGTTGACGAAGCCCCGCGATGCCCGGTGCACGGGCCGGACGTCGAAGCGTTCGGGTCGGGTGCCGCTCGCGCGGACGCCGGCCTCGGCGGCGGCGGCGAGGTCGTCGCGGCCCAGCACGATTTTCATCCCTGTCCCTCTTTCATCCCTGCTCCTCCTCGGTCGACGGCGGCCGGTGGAACCGTTCGTGGTGCCGGCGCAGCAGGTCGATCCCGTAGTCGTTGCCGTTCGGGGTGCGCACGACGGTGTGGATGTGCCGCCGCGAGGGCGTGTCGTTGGCGAACATCACACCCGCCTGGTGCTCGAACTCGACGAGGATCACCGGGCTGTGGACGCGGTAGTAGAAGACGCCGTCCGGGGTGCCGCCGCCGATCCACGCGAAGTACGTGTCGTGTTCGTGGGCGCGGACCTCCTCCCGGCGGACACGGGCGTGCCCGTCCGCGGCCCGGTCGACGTACAGGCCGATCAACTCGGCGGCGACCGCCCGCTGGTTCGACGTCAGTTCGCCCAACGGGAGCCCTTCGTAGGCGAGTTCGTGGTTGTCGCGGAAGGCGCCGGTGAACAGGTCGGGCGGGAGTTCGTCCGCGATGACCGCCCGCTCCCGCTGACGGTTCGTCAGGCTCTCGAACAACGCCTGCCCCACGGCCTCTTCGGCGCGGAAGGCGGTGGTGCCCGCGTACTTGCCGGACTCCGCGACGACGGGTTCGGCGCCGAGGAAGGTCGGGGTGAGCACCATCTGGTCGCCGACGAAGACGCAGTTGACGTTCACGTGGTGGCCGTCCAGCTGCCAGCCCCAGGGGCCGCCCCGCTCGGGTTCGCCGTAGACGCTGAACCAGTACAGCCATTCGTTGAGCAGGTGCTCCTCGCCGCGCAGTTCGCCGATGGTGAGGTTGAGGTGCATCAGGTCGACGACCTGGGCGTACCCGGCCGCGCTGAGTGCGGCGCGGACGACGGCGAGCGCGCGGTGCCGGGTGCCGTCGTCGAGGTCCTCCAGGCAGAGCCCGTGGCGCAGGAAGTACCTTGCCCCGTTGGCCCAGTGACGCCACGTCACGTCGTCGATGGCGAACCGGCCCGTCGCCAGTTGCGCGGGCGTGAGGGCGGCCAGGTACTCCTCCGCCGCGCGGCGCGCCCCGCCGACGTCCACGCCCGTGGTGCGCAGCGGGAACAGGTCCGGTCGCGGTCCCTCCGGTCCGGCCACGCCGCGGAAGGGTTCCGCCGCCGCGCGCCGCCGCCAGTCGACCTTCGCGAGCAGGTCCGGGGTCCACACGGCCGGGCGCCGGGTGGGCGCCTCGGCCCGGTACCGCAGGTCCGTCATCGCCGGCTCCCTTCGACTCGGGTCCCACGCACATCCACTCGGCGCCCGGGAAGGCGAACTCGTCGCACACGAACCATTTCTGACGATCCGTCACTCCTCAAAGAGAGCCGCCTCCTTCTCGATCGCGCCGATGTCGACCGGGGAGCGCACCAGTTCCTGTTCGAGGGCGTAACGCCCGGCGATCTCCAGGCACTTGGCGAGCGCATCGCTCCAGCCGGCCGCGACCGCGCGGCCCGCCGGGGAGTCGTCGCGCCCGGCGGCGGTGGCGGTGATCGCCTCCTTGAGGGCGCGGTACAGGGCGCGCACCGCGTCCGGGTCGGAGCGCAGGACGTCATCGCGCACGACGGCCAAGTGGTTGGCGGGGACGGTGCCGTGGCGGGCCACCCAGGCGAGCCCGGCGGCCTCCGCGTCGGGGACGACCGGGAGCAGGCCCTCGCCCTGCCCGCCGATCGCGCGCGGCCCGAGCACGGCCGCCGTGACGTCGCCGCCGCGCAGCAGGTCCGCGACCCGCCGGGCGTCCGACCGTGCCACGCGGGCCGGTTCGCGGTACTGCGCGACGTGGGGTTCCTCCGTGGTGACCCAGGTGACGTCGGACGCCTCGACGCCGTACTCCTCGCGCAGGAAGCCGCGTACCCACAGGCCGGTCGTCTGGCTGTAGGAGCGCACGCCCACCCGGCGGCCCTGGAGTTGACGGGGCGTCAGGAACGGGCGTTCCGGCAGCCGGGTGAGCGACTGGTGGTGGGTGCCGCCGACGAGGACGACCGGCAGCAGGGTGACCGGTACGCCGGCCTCGCGCGCCTGGAGGTAGGTCGCCAACGCCATTTCGCAGACGTCGAATTCGAGGTTCCGGACCATCCGCGCGAAGGCCGGGTAGAGCGGGGACGACTCGACGAAACGGCAGTCGGCGCCCGCCACGGGGAGGGTTCTGTCCTTCAGGGGCCGCGTGTGCGGGTGGTCTCCCAGCACGACCGTCAGCGTTGTCACGTCGTCCGCCTCCTTCTCGTCTCCCCCGGCCCGGTTCACACGTCCTCGCCGTACATCAGGCGGCGGTAGGGGACGCTGAGCACCTCACGGGTGATGCGTACGTCGATCACGGTCGGCCGGGGTGCGCGGACGAACTCGCCCAGTGCTGCGGTCAGTTCGGCGGGGGTGCGGACCGTGGCCCCGCCGCCGCCGAGCGCCTTCGCCACCGGGCCGAGTTCGGGGGTCGGGATGAGGGCCAGCTCCGGATCCAGGCCCTTGGCCGCCGACTTGTGGTACTCGGCGCCCAGCCCCTCGTCGTTCATGACGACGACCAGGAGCGGGATGCCGTAGCGGCAGGCCGTCTCGAACTCCGACAGGTGCATCAGGAAGCTCGCGTCGCCCTCGACCACGAACGCGGGTCTGCCGCCGTCGGCGACGATCTGGCCGAGGGCCAGCAGCGGGGCCTGGCCGATGGCGCCGAACATGCCGTAGTTGGACAGGACTTGGCGGGAGCGCTGGAACAGCATGGTGCCGAAGTCGACTTGATGGCCGCTGCCGAGCACCAGGCCCAGTTCTCCCGGGAGTTCGGTGTCCAGGATCCGAATCGCCCGGCGCGGGTCGATGCGCCCCGGCTCGTCCACGTAGGCGGCGGGCTCCCGCAGCGGTTCTTCGAGCCGCTGCCGTACCGCGTCGGTGTGGAAGCCCTCGATGCGTACGGACTGTTCGGCCAGGGCGCGGTTCAACTCCCGTACGGCGGCGGTCGCGTCGGCCTGGAGGTAGCAGTCGGCGGCCGAGCCGTTGCCCATGACGAGGTGCGGTGCGACGTCGATCTGGAGGTAGCGGGCCTCGGGGAAGAGGTAGCCGTGCTCGATCGTGTAGCTGTTCAGGCTGGCGCCCACCGCGATCACGCAGTCGGCCTCCTGGAGCAGTTCGGTCGCCACCTTGCTGCCGAAGAGCCCGGCCAGGCCGACGTGGTACTCGGTGCGGTCGCACAGCCAGTTCTTCGCCTGGAGCGTGGTGGCCAGCAGGGCGCCGGTCCGCTCCTGGAGCGCGAGCAACTCCGCGCCCGCGCCCGCCTTCCGGGCACCGCGGCCCGCGACGATCACGACCCGTTTGCTCTCCCGGACGATCGCACAGGCCGCCGCGATCCGGGCCGGGTCCGGCAGCAGCCGCGGGCGGTCGAGGAGCGCGGTGGAGGGGACATACTCATCGTCAGGGTCCTCCACCTCACCCTGCTGGACGTCGATCGGGGCGCTCAGCATCACCGGGCGGGACTCGGTCCACGCCAGGTAGAAGGCGCGCTGGACGGCCTCCTCGGCCTGGTCGGGCCGGGTCAGGTGGACGAAGCCGCACTCGATGGCCGCCGCGAACCGCCGTTGGTCGAGGTACTGCACGGCGCTCTCGTCGCCCGACGCGGTCTCGCCGCAGAACGCGACCAGCGGGGTGCGCGCCCGGTTCGCCACGATCATCGAGGTGGCCAGCTGGGCGGTGCCGGGGCCGCTGGTCGCCGTCACCACACCGGGCCGCCCGGCGGTGCGCGCCCAGCCGTCGGCCATGCCGAGCCCGGAGCCCTCGTGCCGCACCTCGTACAGCCGCACCCCGCGGCGTGCAAGGGCGTTCATCCAGTGCATGTTGGCGTCGCCCATCATGCCGAAGACGTCACTGGTGCCCTCTTTGACGAACGCCTCGGCGAGCGCTTCGTAAGCCTTCATGTCCCGCTCTCCTTCTGGCTGTTGGCGTCCGATGCCGGCGGTGTCTTCAAAACACCGTTCAAAGCACCCTTCAGAACTCCCTCCAGCCGCCCGAACACCCGCAGCGCGTTGCCCCCGTACACCGCCTGCCGGTCGGTGTCGGTCAGTGAATCGAGGGAGTCCAGGAGGTACTTGGTGTCGTCGAAGTGGTGACCGGTCTCCGGGTCCACGCCGCGGACGGCGCCGATCATCTCCGAGGCGAACAGGATGTTCGCCAACGGGACGACGTCCACGAGGAGTTGCATGCCGCGCCGGTGGTACACGCAGGTGTCGAAGAAGACGTTGCGCAGCACCGACTCCGCCAGCGGCGGCCGGCCCTGGTCCTGCATGACGCCCCGGTAGCGGCCCCAGTGGTAGGGGACGGCGCCGCCGCCGTGCGGCAGGATCAGCTTCAGGTCCGGGAAGTCGGTGAACAGGCCGGACATGCACAGCTGCATGAACACCGCGGTGTCGCCGTTGAGATAGTGCGCGCAAGTCCCTTGCAGGGCAGGGTTCCTGGACATCGCCACATGGACCATCGCGGGGACGTCGAGTTCGACCAGCTTCTCGTAGAGCGGGTAGTACACCCGGTCCGTCAGCGGCGGCGCCTGCCAGTACCCGTCCGACGGGTCCGGGTTGAGCAGGCAGCCGACGAAGCCCAACTCCACGACGCAGCGCTCCAGTTCGGCGACGGAGTTGCGCACCGAGGCGGCCAGGGCGGCCCCCGGCGACTGCGGCAGCTGGCACACGCCCACGAACCGGCCCGGGAACAGCCCGCAGACCCGGCCGATCAGGTCGTTGCTGACCCGGGACCAGTCGAGGCTGGTGCGCTCGTCGCCGTAGTGGTGGGCCATCTTCCCGGCGCCCGGGGAGAAGAGCCCGACATCCGTGCCGCGCTCCAGCTGAAGCTTCAACTGCCCTTGCTGGACGGCTGACTTGATCTCGTCATCCGTGATGTGCAGCTCGTCGGGCGACACCCGGGCGCCCGACTCCTCGAACGCGCGGATCTGCCGTTCCCGCCACGTGCCCAACGCCGGTGGCGCGGTGGTGAAGTGACCGTGGCTGTCGATGATCATCGTGCCCCCTCCCGTCCGGGGACGCGACCGGTCAGGGCCCGGCCCAGGTCGAGCCCCGGATACGAGCGCACCGGCGCCGACATCAGGAACCGGTAGCCGTCGTCCAGCACCTGCTTGACGTTGTCCGCCGTCACATGCGGATGCCCTACGGCGACACCTCGCTCCCCGCAGACGTCGAGGATGCGGCGCTTGCACTCCAGGACGCGCGGATGCTCGTACTGGCGGGGCACGCCCAGCTCCTGGCTCATGTCGCCCTCGCCGACCAGGACCAGGCCGATGCCCGGGACCTGGTCGAGGATGTCCGGGAGGTTCTCGATGCCGCGCTGGTCCTCGATCATGAGGGCGACGAGGATCTCGCCGTCCGGGTCGAGCGGCCAGACGTCGCTCCGCGCGTAGTACTCGGCGTTGGAGATGCCCCAGTAGCGCGCCGCCGCGCCCGGACTGTCGCCCCGCAGACCGGCGGGCTCGTACCGCGAACTGCCGGGCAGGCTCGGGTAACGGCAGGCCGCGACCGCGTTGCGGGCCTCGTCCACGGTGGTGATGTGCGGCCAGACGACACCGTACGCGCCCAGGTCGAGCACCTGCTTCGCGTGCCACTGCGCCTTCTCGCCGCCGTTGGCCGGGATCCGTACGAGCGGGGTGACGGCGGGCGCGAGCCCTTCGGCGGCATGGATCTGACGACGGTTCAGCAGGTACTGGAAGCTGTCCCGCAGCCCGCCGACGTCCCAGGGTTTGTGCTCGGTCTCGAAGATCAGCCCGTCGTAGTCCGTGGTGCTGAACTCGACGGCGGACACGGGGTCGGGCGCGGCGAACGAGGCGAAGACGGGGTGCCCGGCCGCGAGCCCGGCGACCACGTTATTGAGCCTGGACGCTGCCATGGTCCGCCTCCTGTTGCGGTTGGGGGGTGTGCGGGGACAGCGGCTCGGCGGCCGATTCCCGGTGGGCCGAAGGCTTCTGACGTCTCGTCAGCAGCCGGACCCACCAGGCACGCAGGCGGGCGAACGGGCCACTACGAGGCACGGGTCGGGTACCAGACACGGGTTCGGCGGCGGACGGCCCCGCCTGGACCCCCGCCGCGACGCCGGACGGAGCCACCCGGACCCCGGCCCCGGCAACACCCCCACCCTCCGCACACCGCCGCACCAACTCCACCGAGAACTCCCGGGTCATCCGCGCGACCACCGCCCCGGCCCCCGACTCGATCAACGAGGCGAGTTTCCCGGTGAGTTGGACCTCCCCCCGCACGGTCACCACACTCTCGCCCGGCCGCTGTCCCGCGCCCACCCGGAACGTGGCGTGCGCGGTGAAGCGCGTGGCCCGCTGACCGTCCCGGCCGCGTGCCGAGAGCCGGCCCTCGAAGTCCGGCTCCGTCAGCTCCAGGGTGACCCGGGCGGCGAATCCGACGCGCGCCGCGCCGAACCTGACGACCAGGGTCCCGTCGAACGAGCCGTCGTCGTGGGCCTCGCCCAGGGCGGCGCCGCCGATGCAGGAGACCACGTCCGCCGGGTCCGACAGGACCTGCCAGACGCGTGGGGGCGGACTCGGAACGGCGATCTCTTCGGTGATCGATATCAACGCGGTGACCTCGCATGCGGATCGACGGTCTGACGGTTGATCAGAAAGGGGTGCGGGCACGGCTGTTCGACAGCCGAGGAAGCCCTGGGGTTTGCCGGACTACGCCGTGGCCGTGGCGCCCGGCGCCTCGTCCAACTCGGACTTGAACAGGCCCCACAGGTCGTTGTAGAGCTCCGAGAACTCGTGGGACTCGACCAACGAGCCGATGCTGCGCGGCCGTTCGAAGGGCACGGGCAGGACGCGGCGTACCGTGCCGGGCCCGTTGGACATCACGATGACCTCGTCGGCGAGGTAGATCGCCTCGTTGAGGTCGTGCGTGACGAAGACGAGCGTGCCGTTCTGTTCCTCCCACAGGTTGAGGAGGTCCTGCTGGAGCTTGAGCCGGGTGATGGCGTCCAGCGGTCCGAACGGCTCGTCCATCAGCACGATCGAGGGGTCGTAGATGAGGGCCCGCGCGATGGCGACGCGTTTCTGCATGCCGCCGGAGAGTTCGCGCGGGTAGTGGTGCTCGAACCCGGTGAGGCCGACGACCTTGACCCAGTGGGCGATGCGTTCGTCCTGTTCGCGCTTGGGCACCTTGCGGAACTTCAGCGCCAGGCCGATGTTGGCCCGCACGCTCAGCCAGGGCAGCAGGTTGGCCTGCTGAGTGACGTACGCGGCTTCGGAGTTGACGGCGGTGACCCGTTCGCCGTTGAAGTGGACCTCCCCCGCGGTCGGGGCGAGCAGTCCCGCGGCCAGGTTCAGGATGGTGGACTTGCCGCAGCCGCTGGGCCCGATGACGGCGACGAACTTGCCCCGGCCGACCTGGAACGACACATCGTCGATGGCCGGCCGGTGGCTGCCCGGGAACTCCAGGGTGACGTGCTCGAAGCGGAGTGCTTCCGCGTGGGGGTCGCGCTGGTTGGTGGACACCATTGTCTCCCTCGACCGGGCTACGAATGGGGTAGGGCGATCCGACGCCTGCGCCGGATTGTCCGACAAGCAATGCAGCGAACGTAACAGCGCCGACCCACGCCAGCAAGAAGTGTGCAGCAAGAACGTTCAACACCTTGCGACCGAACTCCCGCCCCGCTCAACATTGTTGGACAATCAAGCCCACCTCCACCCCCGCCCCACTCAGCCCCCGTACCAGAAGGTCACACAGTCCGGCGTCGGGACCGCCAACGACGCCCCCGTGGCGGCCAGTTGCCCACTCCGCCGGTCGATGCCGAAAAGATCCACCGTCCCACTCGCCTCGTTCGCGACGAACAGCCACCGCCCACTGCGGTGCACGGTGAAGCTCCACGGCGTCGTCCCGCCGCACGGGATCCGCTGAACGACCGTCAGCAACCGCGTTCTCGCGTCGACGGCGAGCACGACCAAGCTGTTCTCACCCCGGTTGGAGGCGTACACGAAACGCCCGTCACGGCTGAGCGCCAGTTCGGCGGCGCTGGTGGTCCCGGTGTGGCCGGGCGCGTTGGTGGTGATGAGCTGACGTGACGTCAACTCACCGCTCCGTGGCCGCCATTGGAGCGTCTGGAGATCCGCGGTCAGCTCGTTGAGGAGGTACACGGTCCGCCCGTCGGGATGGAACACGAGGCGCCGCGGCCCCGAACCGGGCGCCGTGGCGTACGAGCTGGACCCGGCCGACAGGGTCCCGGTTGCCCGGTCGAAACCGTGCGCAAAGACCCGATCGGCACCGAAGTCCGCGACCAGCACATGCCGCCCGTCCGGAGTCACCACCACATGGTGCGGATGCGGGCCCAGTTGACGGGGGTTGGGCCCCGAACCGGTGTCGGTCACCACGGACAGCGGCGCGGCGCCGAGCGCCCCGCCCCTCCCCAGCGCGAGCGAAGCCACCAGCCCCGCCTCGAAGTTGGCGACGAGCAGGGTGTGCGAGGGCTCGTCCACGGCGAGGTGGGCGAGGCCACCGCCGCCCGTGCCCCCGGTGTCCGTCGCCACCTGCCCGGTCTGCCGCAGCGCGCCGGTGGCCGGGTCGACGGCGTAGGAGGAGACGACTCCGCCGTCCTTGCTGCTGCCGACGTAGAGGACCGGCCGGACCGGATGCGCGGTCGCCCAGCCCGAGTCGGCCGCCGCCACGGGCCCGATCGCCGTCATGGTGCCGCGCCCGGCGTCGAACCGGGCGCCGTGGATCTCCCCGGCGGTCCACGTGCTGACGTAGAACAACTCCGACGACGAGCCGGAGACGGCGGCGGCTCTCGGTGCAACTCCCAGCAGGGGTAAGGCAGTTGCCGCTGCCGCGCCCAGTACCCCGCGGCGGGACGGCCGCCGGCTGTCGGACCGGGTTTTCTCGTGCTCGGCGCGCAAGGAATCCCTCATGTGGCACAGCCCCTTTGCTGCTCGAAGGTCGCAGAGCGGGGACCGGCTCCGTACGCCCGGGCAGGTCGGCGGGGCGCCGGTCACCGGATGCGGCGGACGGACGGCCGTCGGCCGGAGAGCACCGCCCGCTCCCCACCGCCCGCTCCCCCGACGACCACAGTGATCCCGCCGCCCCGGACCGTCTACGTCCCGCACGAACCTGTGCGCACACACGCCGCAAGATATGGTTGCGCGCCAAACCCCTGGAAAAACCCTGGACGCCCACCGTTCTTACAGGTCAGAGCCTGTTTTCAGGCACAAATGAACCGCCCGCCACGCCCCCTCTCCGGGGCGTGGCGGGCGGTCGGGAACGGGCCGCAAAAGGCGGCGGCTACTGGGCGCCGAGCGCCCCCGGGCCGAACTGGTGCTTGAGGAAGGCCCCGGACCACGCCATCAGGTCGGCGGGCACGAAGTAGCCCTTCTCGTCGTTGATGGCGTCCCAGTGCCGGGCGACGTCCTCGACGGTGGCCGCGGCGTCGCCCTCGTGGGCGTACCCCTCGGTCGAGGCGAGGAAGACGCGCGCGAACCGTCCCGCCCCGGCGGTGTAGATCTCGCCGCTGACCGGGCAGTCCTCGTGCGCGAGGTAGGCGACCATCGGCGCCACCGCGTCCGAGGGCATGTACGGCATGCCCGGCGCGGCCTCGGCCGGCTCCTCCTCCGGGCCGCCGCCCATGCGGGTCATCGCGGCCGGGGCGATCAGGTTGACCTTGATGCCGTGCGGTTCACCGGCCAGCTTCGCGCTGCGGGCGAGCCCGACCGTGCCCGCCTTGGCGGCGGCGTACGACAGGTTGTTGTCCATGCCGAACATGCCGCTGGAGGTGGTCAGGACGACCCGGCCGTACCCCTGCTCGATGAAGTGCGGCCAGGCCGCGCGCGTCGTGTTGAACGAGCCGACGAGGTGGACGGCGAGGTGCCGTTCGAGGTTGTCCTTGTCGATGTCGGGCAGGCCCGCGTAGCGGATGATCCCGGCGTTGTTGACGAGGACGTCGATGCGGCCGAACGTCTTGACCGCGGTCTCGACGATCGCCTCGCCGCCCTCCTGCGTGGAGACGTCGTGGGTGTCGGCCACGGCCTGTCCGCCCGCGGCGACGATCTCGTCGACCACCTTCTGCGCGGGCCCCGCGTCGGTGCCCTCGCCCTCCATCGAGCCGCCGAGGTCGTTGACGACGACCTGTGCTCCCCGCGCGGCCAGCAGCCGGGCGTAGGCACGGCCCAGGCCGCGGCCCGCCCCGGTGACGACGGCGACGCGTCCTTCGAAGCTGAACTCGCTCATGTTGACTCCTGTCGTACGCGTCGTACGTCGTCGTCGACGCGGTCATCGTCTGCTGCGCTGGAGGGCGCGTGCTGCGGTGAAGGCGGCACCGGAGGGCCGGGCCGACGCGCGGCCGTCCGGTGCGGTGGGCGGTACTTCTGCTGCCAGGCACCCGGTACTACCAGGTGACCGGTGCTGCCAAGGCCAGGTACTACCAGGTGACCGGCAGCTCGTGGAGGCCGTAGGCGAGCGCGTCGTCCCTGCGGAACCTGCGCTCGCTGGGGTCGATCGCGAGCTCCAGGGTGGGGATGCGCCGGTAGAGCGTGCTGTACACGACCTGGAGTTCGATGCGGGCCAGCTGCTGCCCGACGCACTGGTGGATGCCCCAGGCGAACGCGTGGTGGTGCCGGGCCTCGCGGGCCAGGTCGAGCTTCTCCGGTTCGGGGAAGGCGACCGGGTCCCAGTTGCCGGCGGGCAGCGCGACGATGATGCCGTCCCCGGCCTTGATCGTCGCGCCCTCGATCTCGATGTCCTCCTTGGCGATCCGGCGCTGTCCGAGCGCCGGGATCGTCAGGTACCGCAGCAGTTCCTCGACGGCGTTGGCGACCAGCTTGGGGTCGTCCGTCTCGCGCAGCAGCGCCAGCTGGTCCGGGTTCTCCAGGAGCACGGCGGTACCCAGGGTGATCATGCTCGCACTGGTCTCGTGACCGGCGATGAGCAGGATCATGCACAGCAGAGTGGCTTCGGGGAGGGTGAGTTCGCCGTCCTTGACCCGGGCGGCGAAGTCCGAGACCACGTCCTCGGTGGGCGCTTCCATCTTCTTCTGGAGCAGTCCGGCGAGGTAGCCGCCGAGCGCCTGGTTCGCCGCCGTCTGCTCCTCGACCGTCTTGTCGCTGCGGGTCGCGAAGGAGGCGTGCTCCTGGAAGAAGTCGTGGTCCTCGTAGGGCACCCCGAGCAGGGCGCAGATCATCAGCGAGGGCAGCGGCAGCGACAGCGCGGTGACCAGGTCGACCGGCTTGGGGCCCGCCAGCATCTTGTCGATGAGGTCGTCGGTGAACTTCTGGATCTCCGGGCGCAGCGCCTCCATCCGGTTGCGGGTGAAGGGCCGCGTCATCATGCGGCGGATCCGGGTGTGGTCGGCCCCGTCGGCGTTGAAGATCGTCAGCGGGTGCTCGTGGGCGCTCAGCGCCATGACCTCGTTCGGGAACGGGAACCCGGGGATCTTGTCGTCGGAGCTGACGCGCGGGTCGGACAGGATCTGCCGCTGGGCGGCGTGACCGGTCACGATCCACGGCGTGCTGCCGTCCCAGATCCGGGCGCGCGCCACGGGGGCCTTGCCGAGCAGGGAGAGCTGCTGCGCCGGCGGCGCGAACGGGCACTGGGCTGAGCGGTTGCCCGGGTAGTCGACGATCTCGTCGTCCGGCGCTGCCGGGGTGGCCTGGGTCGCGGCCATGGGGTACCTCCGAGGTTTTCCGAGGAGTGGGGAGTGGGGGGGAAGGGAGCGGTGCCGTGTGGGTCAGGCGGGGCGGAGCGAGTGGGTCACTCCTCGATGCGGATCGCGGCGGCCGGGCACACCGCGGCCGCGGTGCGCACGTCGTCGGCCAGTTCCGCGGGGGGATTCTCGTTGAGCAGGACGACGATGCCGTCCTCGTCCCGCTGGTCGAAGACGTCCATGGCGGCGCTCACGCACTGACCGGCCGCACAGCACTTCTCCTCGTCGACGACTACCTTCATGGGGTATCTCCTGATCGTTTCGTGCGTTTCATTCGTACGGTTCGGCTGCCGGGTCCGGGGCCCGGATCAGCCGACGGATGCGGGGGCGCCGAGGCCGTCGACGACCTCCTGACGGCGCAGCCGGGTCTGCTTGGGCATGTTCCAGCCGAGGACACCGGTGACCCGGCCCTCGCTGCGGTAGCGCACGACGAAGCGGCGCGCGCCCAGGTCGCCCTCGACGACGTCCGTCTCGGCGCCGACCGGCAGGAACCCGTGCACCTGGAGCTTCGCGTCGTACTGGTCGGTCCAGAAGTACGGCACCGGCGCGTACGGCAGGTCCTGGCCGAGGATGACCCCGGCGACGGCGACGGCCTGTTCGGTGACGTTGGTCCGGTTCTCCAGCCGGATCAGCCGGCCGAGGTGCTCGTGCTCCCAGCGGGCCACGTCGCCGACGGCGTAGATGCCCTCCGCGGCGCGGCAGCGGGAGTCGCAGACCACGCCGTTGTCGATCCGCAGGCCGCTGTCGGCGAGCCAGTCGGTGGTGGGAATCGCGCCGATGGCGACGACCACGACGTCGGCGGCCAGTTCCTCGCCGGTGGCCAGCCGGACGGCCGCGACCCGTCCGGTCGCGTCCGCGATCAGCTCGGAGACGCCGGTGCCCATCCGCAGCCGTACCCCGCGTTCCTCGTGCAGCTCCGCCAGCAGACCCGACACCAGTGGGCCGACCTGCAACGCCATGGGGCCCTGGAGCGGTCCGGCCAGGGTCACGTCCAGGCCCAGGGTCCGTGCGGTGGCGGCGATCTCGCAGCCGAGGACGCCCTCGCCGACGACGACCAGGCGGGAGTGGTTCAGCAGGTCCGCGCGCAGGGCCAGCGAGTCGTCGAGCGTGCGCAGCACGTGCACGCCGGTCAGCTTCTCCTGCCCGGGCAGCGCCCGCGGCCGTACGCCGGTGGCGATGACGATCGCGTCGGCCTCCAGGCTGCGCCCCGACTCGGTCCGCACCACCCGTGCCTCGGCGTCCAGGGCGACCGCCGGGTCCCCGAGGACGAACTCGGCGTCCACCGCGGCCAGCGCCTCCTCGGTGCGCAGGGCGGCCCGGTCGGGCTCCCAGGCGCCGGAGAGGACCTGCTTGGACAG
Organism: Actinobacteria bacterium OK074; assembly: GCA_001298575.1. Classification (GTDB taxonomy): domain Bacteria; phylum Actinomycetota; class Actinomycetes; order Streptomycetales; family Streptomycetaceae; genus Streptomyces. The sequence continues at coordinate 175,742 of LJCV01000188.1, read as the reverse complement.
CGGGGGGCGGTCGTACGGCGCGTGCGGCTCGTCGCCGAGCACGGTGATCGTGCCCTCGTACCCCTTGCGGCGCAGCGCCTCGGCCGTGGTCAGACCGGCGGCGGACGCGCCCACCACGAGGACGCGGGCGGGGGCCGTCATGCGGACACTCCGCGGGCGTGGGTGCCCCGGGGGCGGTCGTCGATGTTCATGTGCGGCTCCATGCGGGGCGCTCGTGGGTCTTTCCGTCAAATGAAAAATAGACCTAGCGGTCGGTACAATCAATCCGGTGCCCGAAAAAGGGCCGCACTCCGACTCGGCCGGCGGAATTTCCGCCGCATACGGCCATGTGCCCTTTTTCCACCACCGGGTGCGGGCCCCCGGCCGTCGCCACGGGCCCGCTCCCCCGGAAGGCGCTCACAGGAAGTAGCGGCCACCGTTCACGCTGAGCGTCTGGCCGGTGACGTAGGACGCCTCCTCGGAGGCGAGGTAGGCGACCGCGTGGGCGATGTCCACCGGAAGTCCGGCCCGCTTCATCGGCGCCACGGCCGCGACCGCGTCCACGTCGACGGGGCCCTGCCGTACCAGCGGGGTGTCGATGAACCCCGGCGGCACGTGGTTGACGGTGATCCCCTTGTCGATGTACTCGAAGGCCAGGGCCCGGGTGAGACCGATGACACCGCCCTTGGACGACGCGTAGTGGGCCATGGCGGGCGCCCCGGTCTGCGCCGACGACGAGGAGATGTTGACGATCCGGCCCCAGCCCGCCTCCAGCATGTCGGGCACGATCGCCTGGGTGACCAGGAACGGGCCCTTGAGGTTGATCCGGATCATCCGGTCCCAGGAGTCCTCGGTAAGGGTCGTGAAGGGCTCGTAGCCGGTGATCCCCGCGTTGTTGACGAGGATCGAGACGGGGCCGAGCGCCTCGTGGGTGCGGGCCACGGCCTCGGCGACCGCACCCGCCTCGGCGGCGTCGCCGCCCACGGCGACGGCGGTGCCGCCGGCCTCCTGGATGGTGGCGACGGTCTTCTCCGCGCCCTCCAGGTTCAGGTCCCAGACCGCGACCGCGGCGCCTTTGGCCGCGAGCACCGTCGCGATGCCCTCTCCGATACCGCGGGCGCCGCCGGTGACGACCGCGACCTTTCCTTGAAGCGACATTGCGGGCTCCTTGCTGTTCGTGAACCAGGGGGTGTCTGTCGGTCGTGCAGGTGCGCACGGGCGCTTGCTGCCATGCCGGCGCCGGACTGCGAGGACTCCCTGTATCAAGAAGGATCCACGCTCCGGGGCCGATGGACGCCCGTGTCAGAAAGACGTCAGCGAAGTGTCTGCCGCCGGTCAGCGGTGGCCGCACGGCGGCGCCGGATCGGGGCGGATCCGGACCCGCAGGGGTGCGGCGGGCTACTCGCCCAGCACCTCGCGGGCGACGGTCCGGGCCGCGGTGGCGCGGGGGAAACCGGCGTAGCCGCCGGCGTGGTAGATGACCTCGGCGATCTCGTCCCTGGTGAGGCCGTTGGTCAGGCCGATCCGGACGTGGGTCCTGAGTTCGGTCTCGGCGCCGAGGGCGATCAGGATACTCAGCGTGACCAGGCTGCGGTCGCGCGGGGAGAGCCCCTCACGGCCCCAGAGCGCGCCCCAGACGCTGGTCAGCCCGATGTCGACGAGATCCTCGCCGAGCTTGCCGTCCCGCAGGTCGAGGTCGCCCTCGGGGAACACTCCGGGCAGCGCCGCGCGCATCGCCTTCCAGCCGGCGGCGCGCAGGTCCACGGGTCCGTCGGGAGCCTGATCGGCCGGCGTGCCGCCGGTCTCGGCGTCGGATCCCTGGATGTCCTTGGGCATGACTGACTCCCGATGTGCATCATTGCGTGAATTGCCTGCTCGAAAGTTAGATCAGACGGTCGGTACAATCAATGCTGACGGCGGCGCGGCTTGCCGCACACTTCCCGTTCCCCGGCCGCACCTCCGGTCGCACCCGAACGGCCGCCACCACTCACGATCCCACCGCTTCCGCGGCCCCGGCCATTGATCGGGCCCCTGCCCTCATCTACGCTCGGGCTGAAAATTCGATCGACCGGTCGAAAAATCAAACTGAGGCTCACGCGCAAGCAACGGCCCCTGTCACCTTGGAGGGCAGATGAGCGAAGCGACGAAGACCCCGGAGACGAGCCCGGCGGACCAGGTCGACGTGCTGGTCATCGGGGCCGGTGTCACCGGCATCTACCAGCTGTACCGGGCACGCGAGGAGGGCTTCTCCGCGCGGCTGGTCGAGGCGGGTACCGGTGTCGGCGGCGTCTGGTACTGGAACCGCTACCCCCAGGCCCGCTTCGACTCCGAGAGCTACACCTACGGCTATCTCTTCTCCAAGGAGCTGTGGGAGGAGTGGGAGTGGTCGGAGCGGTTCGCCGGCCAGCCCGAGATCGAGCGCTACTTCAACCACGTCGTCGACCGCTTCGACCTGCGGCGTGACATCCTCACCGGCGTCAAGGTGACCTCGGCCGTCTTCGACGAGCCCTCCGGGACCTGGACCGTGCGCAGCAGCGACGGCACCGAGATCCGGGCCCGTTACGTCGTCGCCGCGACCGGCAACCTCTCGGTGCCGTTCATCCCGGGCATCCCCGGGCGCGACGACTTCCGCGGCGAGCAGCACCACACCTCCCGCTGGCCGAAGACGCCCATCGACTTCACCGGCAAGCGGGTGGCCCAGATCGGCACCGGCTCCAGCGGTGTGCAGATCATCGCCGCAATCGCGGACGACGTGGCCCAGCTGACGGTCTACCAGAAGGACGCCGACTGGCTCACCCCGCTCAACAACGGGCCGATCACGCCCGAGGAGCAGGCGGAGATCAAGGCGAACTTCGAGTCCATCCGCGACACGCTGAACACCTCGCCGAGCGGGTTCCTGCACCAGATCACCATGCGCTCCGGCCTCGACGACAGCCCGGAGGAACGGCAGGCGTTCTACGAGGCGCGCTGGAACGGCCCGGGCTTCACCAAGCTGACCGAGCACTACATGGACATGCTGTCGAACGAGACCGTGAACGCGGAGTGGTGCGCGTTCATGGCCGACAAGATCCGCAGCATCGTCAAGGACCCGGAGACGGCCGAGAAGCTGATCCCCAAGGCCCATGGCTACGGCGGCCGTCGGCCCCCCTTCGGCACCGGCTACTACGAGACGTACAACAAGCCGAACGTCTCGCTCGTCGACATCAACACGACGCCGATCACCCGCATCACCGAGGACGGCATCGAAACCGCCGAAGGTGTCGAGGAGTACGACATCATCATCTGGGCGACCGGCTACGACTTCGGCACCGGCGCCCTCAACCGCCTTGGTGTGCAGGGCCGTCAGGGCCTGCCGCTGAAGGAGTACTGGGCGGACGGCCCGCGCACCTACCTGGGTGTCGCGACGGCCGGCTTCCCCAACTTCTTCTTCCCCGGCGGCCCGCACGGCGCGACCGGCAACAACCCGCGCTACGCCGGTGACCAGGTGGATCTCGTCATCGACACCATCGTCCACGCGCGCGAGAACGGTTACGACGTCGTCGAGGTGACCGAGGCCGCCGAGGAGGAATGGACGGACGGCGTCAACAACAGCAAGATGTCCTCCTTCCTGGAGAGCAGCTACTTCTACGGCGGCAACATCCCCGGCAAGCCGGTCAAGCAGCTGCTGAACCCGGCGGGCCGGTGGGCGCTCATGGAGGCGGTCGCCGCCGTGAAGCAGGCCGGCTACCCGACGTTCGTCTTCACCAAGGCGGAGACCACCACCGGCTGAGGGCTCTGAGGCCCCAACGGACTCGGCCGCCCGTGCCGCCCTCCAGGGAGGGGTGGCACGGGCGGCCGACCGGTCGCTCCCGCGGGTGTCGACCCGGCGGGCGGGACGCCTACTTGAAGGTCGTGATCCGCTTGCTGAACTTCCAGCTGCCGTCCTTCTGCAGGACCAGCGTGTCCTCGTAGCTCCCGACCAGCTGGACGGACCAGCCCTCCTCGCCGCGGGCGAAGAACACCAGGCTGCTGCTGGCCGTCACCTCCTCACCGGGAGGCGAGGTCAGGAGGGTGTTGCCGACCATGTGGAGCTGCGGCGCCTGCGGGACGAACGCCCCGTACGCCTTGCCGATCGCCTCCCGGCCCTCGAACGTGCCCTGCCCGGTGATCTCGGCGACGCCGTCCTCGGTGAAGAGTTCGGGAATCACCTCGGTACGGCCGGCGTCGATCGCGTGGGCGTAGGCGGCAATGGCGGTCTGTACACCGGCCAGAGCGGCTTCGGCGGTAACGGTCATCTGTCTTCGCTCCCAGGGGGGTCAAGAGGATGGATCAGAAATGGATCGGAGGTGCGGTGCCGGAGAAGTGCCCGACCGAAGACGGCCCGGATCAGGTCTGGAACGTCGTGACACGCCGCTGGAACAGCCAGGCGCCGTTCGCGTGGCGGAAGGTGTCCTCGTACCGTCCGACGACCAGCGGGGCCCAGGCGGCCCCGACGCGCTGGAAGAAGACGACGTCGCTCACGGCCGTCGCCCCGTCCTCGGACGTGGCGGTGACGGCGGTGTTGGTCACCAGGTGCTGCTGCGGCTGTGTCGGCGCCCAGCCCTTGAACGTCGCACGGATCGCGTCGTGGCCCGTGACCGGGTCGGTGCCCGGCAGTTCGAGGACCGCTTCGGACTCGTACAGGGCGACGATGTCGTCGGTACGGCCCTCGTCCTGCGCCTGTGTGTGCGCCCCGATCACGGCGCGCACACCCGCCACGACCCACGCCGGTGTGGATTCGCTCATTTTTCTCTCCCAGGTCGGCCGGTGCTGAACTTCAAGGACACAGCACCACCATATGTTTCGACCGGTGAGTCTATTGCCGTTCGGGAGATAAAGGGAGAGGGTGGTGGCAGTCGCTCACGACAGATTTGTTGACCGACCGGTACAATCTCAATAGCATGCGGACGGCTGTCGACGGGGACGGCCGGCCGAAGTGAGGAGTGATCGTGACGAAGCGTTGGAAGCAGCGTCCGGATGGTTCGACCTGGGGCGACTGGGGTGACGAGGACGAACTCGGGCGGATCAACCTGCTCACCCAGGAGAAGGTCCTCCAGGGTGTGCGGGAGGTCGAGCACGGGATCAGCTTCAGCCTGAGTCTGCCGCTGGACTACCCCGGCGGCACCTCGCTCAACCAACGGCGGTACCCGCCGATCCTGCGGCCCACCGAGGACCTCCAGCACAAGCAGGACGTCTTCTACAACATCAAGGCGAGCGAGCACTTCTCGCCCGACCTGATCGACGTGTGGTCGGACGACGTGGTCACCCTCTGGCTGCAGTACTCCACCCAGTGGGACGCCCTCGCCCACCAGGGCGCGGAGTTCGACGCCGACGGCGACGGCGTCGCCGAGGCGGTCTACTACAACGGCTTCCGCGCCGACACCGACATCGTCGGTCCGGCGGACGACGCCAAGGGCGACGGCAGCGGGAGCATCGGCTTCGCCCGTCACCTCGGCCTGGAGAAGATGGCCGAGCACGGCGTCCAGGGCCGTGGCGTCCTGGTCGACCTCGCCCACCACCTGGGCACCGGTCACCAGGCGGTCAACCTGGAGAAGCTGAAGGAGATCATGGCGGCGGACAACGTCGTCGTGGAGCCCGGCGACATCCTCCTGCTGCACACCGGCTTCGCCACCAAGCTCCTGGAGTGGGGCAAGAACCCCGACCCGGTGGCCATCCACCAGACGGCGTCCTACCTGGACGCCCAGGACCCGGCGCTCCTGGACTGGATCGCCGAGTCGCAGATCTCGGCCCTGGTGGCGGACAACTACGCCGTCGAGGGCGTGGGCGGCCCGCAGCCCGAGGGCCCGCACACGCTGCTGCCGATCCACCACCTGTGCCTGTTCAAGCTGGGCGTCCCGCTCGGCGAGCTGTGGTACACGGAGAAGCTGGCGGCCTGGCTGCGCGAGCACAACCGCAGCCGGTTCCTGCTCACGGCTCCGCCGCTGAACCTCCCCGGCACCCAGGGCAGCCCGCTGACCCCGGTCGCGACCGTCTGACGGACGCTCACCTGACGGACGCCGACGGACGGACGACCGGCTGCCGAGGGCGGCAGCCGCCCGAAGGCATGGCGAAGGCCCCACCGCACCACGGGAGCGGTGGGGCCTTCGTCATGCGTGCGCGTGCCCGCGGTCGCCGGGGAGGACCGCCCTGCCGCCGGTTCCCCCGAACGCGGGTGGGGCCGACGCGGTCCTGCCGCGCCGGCCCCACACCGTCTCCGCTGCGTCCTCCGAAGCCCTCCGGCCCCCTCGGACTCAGACCGCCGCGATCCGCCGCACCGTCTCCGCGATCGTATCCCGCGACGGCAGCCACGCCCGTTCCAGCGAGGGCGCGTACGGGGCGGGCACCGCCGGGGGTGCCACCCGGGTGACCGGGGCGTCCAGGTGCCAGAAGCCCTCGTCGACGGCGAGGGCGGCCAGTTCGGCGCCGACGCCGAAGTCCCGCACCGCCTCGTGCGCGATGACCAGGCGGTTGGTCTTGGCGAGCGAGGCCAGCACCGTCTCGCGGTCCAGCGGCGAGATGGTGCGCAGGTCGACCACCTCCACGCTGATCCCCTCGGCGGCGAGCGCCGCGGCGGCGGCCACGGCGTCCTGGACCATCCGCGACCAGGACACCAGGGTGATGTCGGTGCCCTCCCGCACGACCTTCGCCCTGCCCAGCGGCAGCACGTAACCGGGTTCCGGGCGGGGCCCCTTGAGGCCGTACTGGAGCCGGTTCTCGACGAAGACCACCGGGTTGGGGTCCTGGATGGCGGCGCGCAGCAGACCGTAGGTCTCGGCCGGGCTGGACGGCATGACCACGGTGAGGCCGGGGACGTGCGCGAGCAGCGCCTCCAGGCTCTGCGAGTGCTGGCTGCCCGAGGAGCGTCCGGCGCCGAACTGGGTGCGCACGACCAGCGGCATCGAGGCCCGGCCGCCGGTCATGAAACGCAGCTTGGCGGCCTGGTTGAGCAGCATGTCGAAGGCGACGCCGATGAAGTCCATGTACATGATCTCGACGACCGGCTTCATCCCGGCCATCGCCGCCCCCACCGCCGTACCGACGATGGCGCTCTCGCTGATCGGGGTGTCCCGGACCCGGCCGGGGAACGCCTGGGCGAGGCCGCGGGTGAGGCCGAAGACGTTGCCGCCGGCGCCGACGTCGATGCCGGCGACGAACACCGAGGGATCCGCGGTGAGTTCGTGTTCCAGCGCGAGGCGGACGGCGTCCATGGAGCGGAAGATCTCGGCGTCGGCCGGGAGCGGCGGGGGTTCGGCGACGGTCAGCCGCGGGGCCGAGACGAAGTCGTGCAGGGTCTCGGGGGCGGGCGCGGGCAGGCTCCTGGCCCACTCGACGGCGGCCTCGATCTCCTTGTCGATCTCCTCGTCGACGGCGTCGGCCTCCGCGGCCGAGACTCCGGCGTCGGCGAGGTGTTTGCGGGCCACGAGCAGCGGGTCGCGCTCCTTGGCGGCGGCGACCTCCTCGGCGGGGCGGTAGCGCTCGGGGTCGCCCTCGTAGTGGCCGTGCCAGCGGTAGGTCTCGGCCTCGATGAGGACGGGACCGCCGCCCTGGCGCAGGCGTTCGACCACGTCGGTCATCATGCCGACGACCGCGAGCACGTCGTTGCCGTCGACGTGCGCGTAGCCGATGCCGTATCCGGCGGCGCGGGCGGAGAGCGGGGCGCGGTGCTGTTCGGCCTCCGGCGAGAACTCGGAGTAGTGGTTGTTCTCACAGAGGAAGACGACGGGCAGGTCCCAGACGGCGGCCAGGTTGACCGCCTCGTGGAACATGCCCTGGGCGACGGCGCCGTCCCCGAAGAACGCCACCACCACGTCGCCCGCGGCCCGGAGTTTGGCCGCGGTGGCCACCCCGGCGGCGATGGGCAGTCCGGCGCCGACGATGCCGTTGGCGCCGTAGATGCCCAGGTTCGGGTCGGCGATGTGCATGGAGCCGCCGCGGCCGCGGTTGGTGCCCGCGTCCTTGCCCATCAGTTCGGCCATCATCGACGCCGTGTCCAGCCCCTTGGCCAGCACGTGGCCGTGGCCGCGGTGGGTGGAGGTGATGCCGTCGCGCTCGCCGAGCGGCCAGCAGGCGCCGACCGCGCTGGCCTCCTGGCCGATCGACAGGTGCAGGAAGCCGGGGATCTCGGTCGCCTTGTACAGCTCGGACGCCCGTTCCTCGAACCGCCGGATGCGGCGCATCCTGCGGTACATCTCCAGCAGGTGGTCCGCGTGCGCGGAGCCGGTGCCGGTGTGCTGCGGTGCCTGAGTCATGCGCGTCCTCGCTATGCTCGCGCCGACGGCGCGTCCGCGCGCCGTCTGAGTCCATCTTTTAATGTACCGTCTGGTCTAGCAAACTAGGCGGTGTCCCGGAGTCCGCTTTCCCCCCAGCCGTGCCCCCGGGCCGGCCGGAGCGGCCTCGGGGCCGGCAGTGCCGAACCCCGGTTCCTGCTCTTGCGCCGCCACGTCCATCGGGGAGAGAAGCGATGCCACGACCGCCGGGTCACGGGCCGGGTTTCGAGGTCAGACGCCAGAAGATCATCGACATAGCGGCCTCGCTGTTCGCCCGCCAGGGCTACGCCGCGACCTCCATCAACGACCTGGGCCGCGCGGTCGGCCTCGCCAAGGGGGCCCTGTACTACTACATCGGCTCCAAGGAACACCTGCTGGTCGAGATCCAGTCGCGGGTCATGGGCCCGCTGCTGGGCCGCGCCCGTGAGATCGCCGCCCTGGAGGCCGATCCGCTGCTGCGGCTGCGGCTGCTGTCGGAGTCGCTGCTGACGATCATCTTCCGCAGGCTCGACCACATCTGGGTCTACGAGCACGACTACCGCAGCCTCAGCGGACAGGAACTCGAAACCCTGCTGGGCCAGCGCTCCGACTTCGAGGCGCTGGTCACCGGGCTGCTCACCGAGGCCGTCGAGCAGGGGTCCTTCCAGGTGACCGAACTGCGCCTGGCCACCCTGCAGTTCCTCAACCTGCACAACCACACCTACCAATGGGTGCGGCCCGAGGGACAGTGGGACGCGGCCTTCCTGTCCGGCGAGTACTGCGGCACGCTCTTCCGCGGCTTCGCCGCGCCCGCGGGCGTACTGCCGGACGTGGAGGAGCTGGCCGCCGCCTTCAAGCGCGACCGGCCCGACCTTCCGCTGGACCCCGAGGCCCAGTGGGAGCCGACCGCGCTCGCCAGCTGAACCCGGGCAGGACCGCCCGCCGGGGCCCGCACCGCGCCGCCACGCGCAGTGCGGGCCCCGGTCTGTCATGACTCCTTCACCAGCGCCCGCGCGATCACGTTGCGCTGGATCTCGTTGGTGCCCTCGCCGATCTCCAGGATCTTCGCGTCGGCGTAGAAGCGGGAGATCTCCGACTCGCGCACATAGCCGTAGCCGCCGTGGATCTGCACCGCCTGGGAGGCCGCCCGGTTGGCGACCTCGGAGGCGTACAGCTTGGCCATGGCGGCCTCGGTGCTGTGCGGGCGGCCCTGGTCGGCGAGCCAGGCGGCGCGGTAGACCATCCAGCGGGCGGCCTGGTACTCGGTGCCGATGTCGGCGATCTTGTGCGCGATGGCCTGGAAGTCGGAGAGCGGACGGCCGAACTGGTGCCGTTCCTTGGCGTGTTTGACGGCCAGGGCGAGCGCCGCCTTGGCGAGCGAGAGGCCCAGGGCCGCGACGCTGATCCGGCCGCCGTCGAGGACCGAGAGGAACTGGCGCAGTCCGTTGCCCTCCTCGCCGATGAGGTGGTCGTCGGCGATCCAGCAGTCGGTGAAGATCAGTTCGCGGGTGTCCATGGCGTGCCAGCCGAGCTTCTTGAGCTTCGCGCCGACGGTGTAGCCGGGGGTGCCGGTGGGGACGTAGAAGGTCGCGAACCGCTTGCGTCCGTCGTCGTTCTTGCCGGTCGTGGCGAGCAGGGTGACGCCCTGGCTGATGTCGGTGCCCGCGTTGGTGATGAACATCTTGGTGCCGTTGATCACCCAGCCGCCGTTCTCCCGGCGCGCGGTGGTGGCGATCCCGGCCGCGTCGGAGCCCGCCTCGGGCTCGGTCAGGCCGAAGGCGCCGATGGCCTCGCCGCGGGCCAGCGGGGCCAGCCAGCGCTGCTTCTGTTCCTCGGTGCCGTAGGCGAGCAGCGGCAGGGTGGCGATGGTCGAGTGGGCGTTCCAGGAGGAGGCCACCGACTGGTCGGCGGCGCCGAGTTCCTCCATCACCGCGACATAGGTGACCATGTCGGCGCCCGCGCCGTCGTACTCCTCGGGCACGAGCATGCCCATCAGGCCGAGTTCGCCCAGCTTGGTGAAGATCTTGGTGGGGAAGATCTCGTTCTCGGACCACTGGGCCGCGTGCGGGGTGATCTCGTTGGCGGCGAACTCACGGACCATGTCCTGAAGGGCCCGGGTCTCCTCCGGCAGGTCGAAATCCATGTCACAGTCCCTTCGGGGTCAGCAGAACTTTGAGGTGGCGGGCCCGGTCGGCAGCCAGGTCCGCGAAGACCCCGGTCCCGTCCGCCAGTGAGAAACGTCCGGTGATCAGGGGCGACGCGTCCAGACGCCCGGTGCTCAGCAGGTCGATCACCCGCGGGATGTCGAAGTTGTAGCCGAGCGTGCCGACGACGGAACGCTCGTAGAAGACGAGTTGGCCCATGTCGAACTCGACGCTGCCGTGCCCGACCCCGGCGAGCACGACCCGCCCGCCGCGCCGGACGGTGGCCACGGCCTGGCCGGCCAGTTGCGGTACGCCGGTCGCGTCGATGACGACGTCGGGGCCGATGCGCCCGGTGCGCGTGAACACCTCGCGGCGCACGTCGACTTCGCGCGGGTCGAAGGCTTCGGTGACACCGATGCCGAGCAGCATCTCGCGGCGCCCGGCGAGGGGTTCGCTCACGTACAGCCCGGCCGCGCCGGCGATCTTGGCCGCCATGACCACGGCGACACCGATGGGACCGCCGCCCACGACCAGGACGTTGTCGCCCGGCCGCACCCCGGCACGGGACACCGCGTGCAGCCCGACCGCCAACGGCTCGGCCACGGCGGCCAGTTCGTCGTCGACGTTGTCGGGCAGCCGGGTCAGACCGGCGAGCGGTACGGTGACCCGCTCGGCGAAGCCGCCGGGCGAGGCCAGGCCCACGGAACCGCTCTTGGGGCAGATGTGGTATTCACCGCGCGCGCACCAGAAACAGACGCCGCAGCGCCACACCGGGTCCGCGGTCACCCGGTCGCCGACGGCGATCCCGGCCACCTCGGCGCCCAACGCCAGGACGGTGCCGCTGAATTCGTGGCCGAGCGCGAGCGGCGGGGCGGCCCCGGTCAGCGGGTGCGGACTCTCGCGGATCATGTGCGGGCCTTCGAGGAACTCGTGCAGATCGGTGCCGCACACTCCGCACCAGGCGACTTCGACGACCGCTTCGTGCGGGGCCGGGTCGGGAGGTTCGGCCACCTCTTCGAAACGCAGATCCCGTGCACCGTGCCAGCGCAGTGCCTTCATGTTCGCTCCACCCCTTTCGTCTCGTACGGTGTGCTCCGCCGGGCCGGCGTGTTAAGCGTCGCGGGGCCGCAGGGGCCCCTCGCCCGGTTCTCCCTCCCGGGCCGAGCCGTTGAAGTGCGCCTTGCCCGGGCCGTGTTCGAGGAAGGAACGAATGCCGTCCCCCGCGTCCGCGGTGCCGAACACCCCGGTGAACAAGGAGCGTTCGAGGGCGAGTCCGGCGGTCAGGCCGGTGTCGGCGCCGTGGTCCACCGCTTCCTTGATGGCCTCCAGCGCGGCCGCCGGTCCCTCGGCGAGCCGGCGGGCGTAGCCGAGCGCGGTGTCGAGGACGGCGTCGGCGGGGACGACCTCGTCCACCAGCCCGAGCCGCAGCGCCTCCTCGGCGCGCACCCGGCGGCCGGTCATCAGCAGGTTCTTGGCGCGCGCCGGGCCGATCAGCCGGGCCAGCCGCTGGGTGCCGCCGGAGCCGGGCATGATGCCGAGCTGTACTTCCGGCTGGCCCAGGACCGCGTTCTCGGCGGCGATCCGGTAGTCGGCGGCGAGCGCCAGTTCCATGCCGCCGCCGAGCGCGTATCCCGTGATGGCCGCGACGACCGGCATGGGCAGCCGGGCCACCTCTTCGAAGGTGCGTTGCAGCGCGCGGTTCCAGCCCCGTACCTCCTCGGGCCCCATCGCGGCCAGCGCCTTGATGTCCGCACCCGCCGCGAAGAGCTTCTCGCCTCCGTAGAGGACGACCGCCCGGACGTCGCGGGCGTCCGCGAGCCGGCGCGCGCAGGCGGCCAGTTCGTCGCGCTGGACGTCGTCGAAGGCGTTCATCGGGGGATTGTCGAGGCGGACGGTCACGACGGGGCCGTCGGGGTCGAGCCGGATGCGTGGCACGGAAGCCCTCCTCATCTGCGGAAGCGACATCCCGGTGGTCCGGATGGTTGTCGATCAGCGAGCGTCGTCGTAAAGTGCGGTACAGGTTTTATAGACCAATGGGTACACTAAATCTTGGGAGCGGGCAACCGACCGGTCGGGACATTCCCGGCCGCCGAGCCGGAGAGTCGCCGTGCACAATTTCGCGAGCATCCTCGACTACCACCTGGCCCAACGGCCGGACGCGGTGGTCGTGGCGCAGGACGAGCGCCACCTGACGGTGCGTCAACTACACGCCAGGGTGAACCAGTTGGCCGAGGGACTGGCCGACCTGGGCATCCGGCGCGGTGACGTCGTCGGGCTGCTGCTGTACAACCGGCCCGAGTTCCTGGAACTGATCTACGCGGCCAATCGGATCGGCGCGGTCTTCCTCCCGCTGAACTACCGCCTGTCGGAAGAGGAGTGGGCGTACATCCTGGGCCACGCCCAGGCGAAGGCGATCGTCACCGAGGCCGAGTTCGCCCCGGCGACGGAACGCATCGCCAAGAAACTGCCCGATCTGGAACACCGCATCCTGGTGGACCGGGAGGCGTCCGGCGAGACCGGGGCCGCCGCATCGGGGGCGTGGACCGGTTACGAGGACCTCCTCGCCCAGCACGAGGGCGCCCTCGTCGAGCCCGTGGACGTGGCGCTCGACGACCTCCAGCGGCTGATGTACACCTCGGGCACCACCTCACGCCCCAAGGGCGTCCGTATCACCTACGGCAACGTGCAGGCCAAGAACCTGGCCCACATCGTCCACTTCGGCCTGACCGCAGCGGACACCACGCTGGTCTGCGGTCCGCTCTACCACGTCGGCGGCCTGGACATGCCCGCCCTCGGGGTCCTGTACGCGGGCGGTTCCGTGGTCCTCCAGCGCCGCTTCGACGCGCCGAGCGCGCTGCGCGCCATCGAGGAGCACAAGGTCACCAACGTGTGGCTGGCCCCCGCCATGGTCAACGCGGTCCTGGAGGTCCCCGACCGCGAGTCGTACGACACCTCGTCCGTCCGTTTCGTCCTGGGCGGCGGCGAGAAGACGCCCGAGCCGGTGCTGCGGCGGATCATGACCGCGTTCCCCAACGCCTGGTTCGCCGATGCCTACGGTCTGACCGAGACGGTCTCCGGCGACACCTTCCTGGACCGCGAGCACGCCCTGGCCAAGCTGGGCTCGGTCGGCCGGCCGGTCCCGCACACGCAGGTCAGGATCGTCGACGACATGGGCGTCGAGGTCCCGACGGGCGGTCTCGGCGAGATCACCCTGCGCGGCCCGAAGGTCTTCACCGGCTACTGGCGCGACGAGAAGGCCACCGCCACCGCCCTGCGCGACGGCTGGTTCCACACCGGCGACATCGGCCACGTCGACGAGGACGGCTTCCTCTTCATCGACGACCGCAAGAAGGACATGATCGTCTCGGGCGGCGAGAACATCGCCACCCCCGAGGTCGAACGGGTCCTGTACGAGCACCCCGCCGTCCTCGAAGCCGCCGTGGTGGGCATCGACCACCCGCGCTGGGGCGAGGTCCCGCGCGCCTTCGTGGTCTTCCGGCCGGACGCGCGGGCCGGTACGGAGGAGCTGCGCGAGTTCTGCCGCACCCGGCTGGCCAAGTTCAAGGTGCCGGTCCGCTTCGACGTCGTCGACGAACTGCCCCGGACACCGTCGGGGAAGGTCCTCAAACGGACCCTGCGGGACATTCCGGTGGTCGACGAGTCGACGGAGGGCTGAGCGGTGGCGGACGAGAACAACGGTGGCGGCGTGCCCGACGTGAACACCCAGCTGCGGCTCGACGGCAGGACGGCGTGGGTGACCGGCGCGGGCAAGGGGCTCGGCCGCGCCATCGCGGTGGCGCTCTCCCAGGCCGGGGCGACCGTGGCGGTGACCGCGCGCACGGCCACCGACCTGGAGAGCCTGGAGGCGGAACTCGCCCAGAACGGCGGCAAGGCGCTGGTGCTGCCGGGTTCGGTGGCCGACTCCGACGCCGTACGCACGATCGTCGGGCAGATCACCGAGCGGACGGGACGGCTGGACGCGGTGGTCAACTGCGCCGGGGTCAGCCCGCACTTCACCCGCAGCGAGCGGGTCACCGACGAGGACTGGCGGCACGTCCTGGACATCAACCTCCAGGGCACGTTCTTCTGCTGCCGCGAGGCCGGCAAGGTCATGCTGGAGCAGGGCTCGGGCTCGATCGTCAACGTGTCGTCGGTGCACGCCAGCACGGGCTTCGAGCGGATCGCGGCGTACGCGGCCAGCAAGGGCGGGGTCGAGGCGCTCACCAAGTCGCTCGCCGTGGAATGGGCCGACCGCGGGGTACGGGTCAACTCGCTGGCCCCCGGCTACTTCCACACCGACCTCAGCTCCGGGCTGCTGTCCAGCAAGTGGGGCGACCGGATCGTCCGGAGCACCCCGCTGGGCCGGGTGGGCAGCACGGAGGAACTGGGCGGGGCGGCGGTGTTCCTGGCCTCGGATGCGTCCCGGTTCGTGACGGGGACGACGTTGACGGTGGACGGGGGTTGGACGGCTTGGTGAGGGGGGCTCGGTGACGGCCTGCTGGTGACCGGTTGGGGTGAGGGGCCGGCATCCGTGGGTTCGTCCGCGGATTCACCGCCGCGCGCCGGGGACGCGGCGGCCGGTGGCGCCCTCCCTGCCTCTCGCTCCCCCTCGGCCCGTTCCCCTATTTTTGCCGCATGGACAGTACGCCTCGCGGCCACCGTGCCCCCTCCGTCGATCCGTTGCGTCAGCTCACCCTCGAACAGCTCCGGCGGCGGACGAGCATGAAATGGCGTACGTACGCCGCCGATGTGCTGCCGTTGTGGGTGGCCGAGATGGACGTGCCGCTGGCGGAGCCCGTCGTGCGGGCCGTCAACGACGCGATGGCGCTCGGCGACACCGGTTACCCGGCCGGGACCGCGTACGCCGAAGCGCTGGCCGGCTTCGCGAGCGAGCGGTGGGGCTGGGCGGGGTTGGCGGTGGAGCGGACGGCGGTGGTGCCCGACGTGATGCTGGGCATCGTCGAGATGCTGAAGCTGGTCTCCGGTCCGGGTGACCCGGTCGTCGTCAACTGCCCTGTCTACCCGCCGTTCTACCAGTTCGTCGGCAACCTGGGCCGCCCGGTCGTGGAGGCCCCGCTGGGCCCGGAGTGGCGGATCGACCTCGCCGCGCTGGAGGACGCCTTCGCCCGCGCCCGCCGGGTCTCGGAGCGGCCGGTGTACCTGCTGTGCAGCCCCCACAACCCGACCGGGACGGTGCACACCGCCGCCGAGCTGGCGGAGGTCGCGCGGCTGGCCCGGGCGTACGGGGTGCGGGTCGTGGCGGACGAGATCCACGCGCCGGTCGTGGCCGCGGGCACGGCGTTCGTGCCGTATCTGAGCGTGCCCGGCGCGGAGCACGGCCTCTCGCTGATGTCGGCGTCCAAGGGCTGGAACCTGGCCGGTCTCAAGGCGGCCCTCGCCGTCGCCGGGCCCGGGGCCGCGGACGACCTGGCCCGGCTGCCGGAGGAGGTCGGCCACGGCCCGAGCCACGTCGGCGTCATCGCCCACACCGCCGCGCTGCGCGACGGCGGCGACTGGCTGGATGCCCTGCTGGCCGGCCTCGACGACAACCGACGCCTGCTCGCCGACCTGCTGGCCAAGCACCTGCCCGCCGTGTCCTGCGCACCCGCCCGGGCCACCTATCTGGCCTGGCTGGACTGCCGCCCGCTCGGCCTGTCCGACGACCCGGCCGCGGTCTTCCTGGAACACGGCCGCGTAGCCCTCAGCTCCGGCATCCCCTTCGGCACCGGCGGCACGGGCTTCGCACGGCTGAACCTGGCGACCTCACCGGAACTGATCGGCGAGGCGGTACGGCGGATGGCGGCCTCGGTCGACGCGGCCCGCTCCCGGGGGTGACCCTTCGTCCACGACACCATGACGCCGATCCCGGTGGCCGCTGGTGCCTCCCGGCCGGGCCTGGTCACTCCCCCGGCAAGGGCCCCCCACGGGAACCCCACGCCAGAAGCGTCCGCGCATCGCACGCCGCCGCCCGCTCCAGGACCCGCTCGTACTGTTTCGTCCCCAGAACCCGTACGACGCGGTCCTCGCACTCGTCGCGCAGCGCCGCCAGTTCGGGCGTGCCGCGTTGCGGATGGCCGACCCGTTCCCAGAAGCGCGTCGCCGCGCCGAAGGCGTGGGCGGCGGCCCGTGCCTCCCCCGTGTCGGCCAGCGCGATGGCGAGGAGGTCCATGGCCATGGCGACCCCGAAGGCGTCCCCGATGTGCTGCTTGGCGTCGAGCACCGCACGGGCGTGCACCACGGCGTCCGGTGCGCGCCGCTCCAGCACGGCGATGAGGGCGAGCTGGTGGTCGACGTAGGACCGCGTCCAGTACTCGTCCAACGCCCCGCAGGTGTCCCGGAGTTCGTTCGCCTCGTACCGGGCCTGGTCCAGTCGGCCCGAGCCGGTGAGGGCGAAGACGTGCACGAGGCGGCACATCGCGGTCACGCCGGTCGGCCGGTCGGGGCGGGAGAGGGCGGCACCGCGCTCCAGCGGCTCGACGACGTTCGCCGCGGCCAGCGGGCGGCCCTCCAGCAGGTGCAGCAGGCCCTCCAGGTAGGCGGCCCGGCCCAGCCCCTCGGTGTCGAAGGCGGCCGTGGCCGCACGGCGGCAGTCGGCCGCGACCACCCGCGCGGCGGCGTGCTCGCCCTGGAGCGTCAGAGCCAGCCCGAGGCTCCAGAGCCCCAGCACCCGCACCTCGTCCACGCCATCGTCCCCGTCCACGCCGCCGTCCCCGACCGGCAGCAGGCCCATCGTGCGCTCCAAATACTGCCGGGCCTCGTAGAGGTAGCCGGAACAGACCCAGAAGAAGGTGACGTTGCCGATCACTTCGAGGGCGGCGGCCGGATCGGTCGTCAGGAGATGGTCGGCCGCCAGCCGGATGTCGGCGTGCAGGAACTCGATCCGCCGGTACCAGCTCCGCTGGGCGGGGCCGAACCATTCGAGATGGGCCCGCCGGGTCTCGGCGAGCACGTGTTCGGCGTGCCGGTCCGCGATCTCCCGCCGGTCGCCCAGTTCGGACAGCCACATCCGGCCGTACTCGCGGACCGCGTCCAGCATCCGGTACGTGCCGTCCTTCCGTGCGACGACCGACTTGTCGCACAGCGAGGAGAGGGTCTGCCGCACCCCGCGGGGTGACAGGGGGCCGCCGCGGGCCACCTGCCGGGCGGTGCTCTCGTCGAAGGCGCCGGGCAGGAAGGACAGCCGGGTCCACAGCAGCCTCTCCAACGGGGTGCACAGCTCGTGGCTCCAGCCGATCGTGGTGCGTAACGCCGCGTGCCGGGGCGGTGTCGTGCGGCCCGGCGCCGGGGGAAGGTCGACCGCCGAGCCCGGGCCCGCGCAGAGTTCCGCGAGCGGCATGCTCCGCAGCTGCGCGGCGGCGAGTTCCAGCGCCAGCGGCAGCCGTTCCAGGCGGTCGCACAGGGTCGTGGCCAGTTCCCGGTCGGTGTCGTCCTTCAGCGGGCTGCCGGCCGCGGCGGCACGGTCGGCGAACAGGGCGAGCGCCTCGTGCGCGGAGGCCAGCGGCTCGACCGGTACGACCGCCTCGGCACGCACCCGCAGCGGTTCCCGGCTGGTGGCCAGCACCAGCAGGCGCGGACACACCGTCAGGAGGTCGCCCACCAGATCACGGCACTCGGCCAGGAGGTGCTCGCAGGAGTCGAGCACGAGTATCGTCCTGCGGCTGCCGATCCAGGCGCAGACGGCCTCCGCGGGCATGCGCGGGGTGTGGTCGGACAGCCCGAGCGCGTCCGCGACGGTGGCGGCGAGGAGCCCGGGGTTGAGCAGCGGGGAGAGATCCGCCCAGGCGACGTCGTCCTCGGCCCCCAACAGCCCCAGGGACACCGCCCGTCGGGCCAGCCGGGTCTTGCCCACCCCGCCCGCCCCCGTGAGCGTGACCAGCCGGCTGCCGGGCAGGGCCGTGGCGATCAGGCCGATCTCCTCCGCCCGGCCGACGAACGAACTCTCTTCACCAGGAACCGTGATCGCCATGGCCACATCCTCGCGCGCGGCCCGACGGGTTCCGGGGGAGATCGGGCATCGGCCCATCGACCGTGCCCCGGGCATCTACGATGTGCGGTTTCACCGCGGGGCGAGCCGCGCCGGTGGAGTGGGCGGCCACCGTCGGCCCTTGCGCGGGGTGGCGGTCCGTTCGTCGACCACCTGTCGCGCCGAGTTCGCGCTCGCGTCGGGCGACGCCGGCACCGCGTTCGCCGAGACGAACACCGGCCTCAAGCCGGCCGAAGAGGCCGGCGCCTACACCTTGCCGCCTGACCTGCACGTCGTCCTGGCACCGAGCGCCGTCCGGCAGTCCGACACGTCGACCGGTCCGCGCTTCGCGCGCGACCTGGGCGACGAGCGGCTCGCCTGCGAGTGCGTGGTGCGGGCCGACGCGAGCTCGGCGGGCGGCCGGGCCGTGTACGGCGGCCGATGCGCCGCGCCGGACCCCGCGCCGGACCCCGCGCCGGCTCCCTGGCGGGCACCGAGTCCGCGGTGGCCGACCTGGTGAGCCAGGGCCTGACGAACGTGCAGGTCGGCCGCCGGCTCTATATCTCCGCATCTCCGCGCACACCGTGGCGTTCCACCTGAAGAAGATCTCCCGCAAGCTGGAGGTCTCGTCGCGGGTGGAACCGGCCTGTACGTGGGTGAACCTCACCTCGGACCAGCGATCCGCCGGCTGACGGCCGGTCACCACAGCCTCGATCGCGGGTCCGGCTCGGGCCGCGCCCGCGCTCGGGGGCCGGATCAGCCGGACAGCAGCGTCCGGCGCGACCCGCCGCACCGCCTGGTGTTCGATCCGAACCTTCGCCGACGGCCTGGTCACCGCCGACAGCACCTACCTCGACGCCTCGGTGTGGACCGGGGCGGGCTCCGGCGAAGTGCGCCGCCCGCGGCGCGGCGCGACCGCCCTGCGACGTCGGCAGCGGCGGTCTAAGCGCTTAGCATGGCGACTGTCAGTGGTCGGGCAGTGGTGGGAGGCGGGGACGTGGCGAAGGCTGCAACGGTCTATGACGTGGCGGAACGCGCCGGGGTGTCCATCGCGACCGTGTCGATGACCTTTCGCCGGCCGCACAAGGTGAAGGAAGAGACCCGCAGGATCGTCGAGGCGGCGGCCGAGGCCCTGAACTACGTGCCGAGCGCGAGCGCGCGGGGGCTGGCGCACGGGCGGACCGGGGCGCTGGGACTGTATTCGTTCGACTACTACCTGCCGGAGCCCTTCGAGGTGCCGGTCGCCCCGGAGCCGACGAGCGCGAAAACGCGCGGCGGTGACGTCGCCGTGGTGCGGGACGACGACGAGGACCTGCGCCGGTTCCCGCTGTACGTCGACGAGGTGCAGCGGGGCGTGGAGCTGGAGTGCTGGCAGCGGGGCTACGCGCTGCTGATCAACGGGGGCACCCGGGCGGACGGTCCGACGGCGGTCACGGACATCGTCGGGCGCGTCGACGGGCTGGCGGTGCTCCCTCGCGCGGTGCCCGACGACGTACTGGAGCGGATCGCGCAGCGGATACCCGTGGTGGCGCTCTCGGAGAACACCCGGCTCGACGGGCCGAGTACGGTCGGCGCCGACAACCGGGGTGGCATGCGGGCGGTCACGGAGCATCTGATCGTCGGGCACGGGCTGCGGGATCTGCAGTTCGTCGGCGAGGCGGGCTGGTTCGACGCACGGGAGCGGTTCGCGGGGTTCCAGGCGGCGCTGCGCGGAGCCGGACTGCGGGTGCCGCGCAAGCCGTCGGCCCGGTTCACCGGGCATCCGCAGGACACCGGCGCCGCCGTCGCCCAGCTGCTGTCGCCCGGTGGCGACGGTCTGCCGGAGGCGTTCGTCTGCGTCACCGACGACGCGGCGCTGAACGTGATGGCGGCGCTGGCCGAGCACCGGGTGCGCGTGCCGGAACAGGTGGCTGTCACCGGGTTCGACGGGATCGTCGCGGGCCGGGTCGTACGCCCCTCGCTGACGACGGTGCGCCAGCCGATGCAGGCGATGGGACGGGCCGCGGTGGACCTGCTCGTGGACCGGATCGCCAACCCGGAGGGGCCGCAGGTCGCCCGCAGGCTGCCGGTCGAGGTGGTACTGCGGGAGAGCTGCGGCTGTTCCCGGCCGTGAGTTCGCACCGGTAGCGGCGCGCGCTTCAGGGCACCAGAGCCCCAGAGCCCGGGGGTGCCGTGCTCCGGGGTCTGGGGGTGCCGTGCTCGGGGGCCTGGAGGCACCGCGCTCCGGGGCCTGTGGGTCGGCCGCTCGCGGGGAGGGCGACCACCCCGCGAGACCCGCACATCCGGTGCCGACCGGGGGTGAACTCACACGTTCACCCCCGGACCGCGTTCGTAACGTGACCGCCATGGACTCTTTACAGCCACATCTCTAAGCGCTTAGATTCCACCCACGTCGAGAATCTAAGCGCTTAAAACGCTGGATGCTCAGTCGTTGTGCCCCGTCGGCCCTTCATCCGCCGGCCGACGGTTCCCAGGAGAGGATCAGCAATGATGCCGAGAAGGACTTCAGCGGCCGCCCTGTGCGTGGCCGGCGCGCTGGTGCTCGCGGCCTGCGGGCGCGGCAGTACCGACACGTCGTCGACGCCGACCACCTCCGTACCGTCCGGCAAGGTCACCGGCACGGTGACCGTATGGGCGCAGGGCGCCGAGGCCGAGCAGCTTCCCGCACTGGTCAAGGGCTTCGAGAAGGCGAATCCCGGGGTGAAGGTGGAGGTCACCGCGGTCCCGTGGGCCAACGCGCACTCCAAGTACCAGACCGCTGTCGCGGGCGGCACGACACCCGACGTCGCGATGATGGGCACGACCTGGATGCCCGACTTCGCCAATGCCTTCCAGGCGGTGCCCAGCGGCGTCGACACCAGTGACATGTTCGCGGGGTCGAAGTCGACGAACGTGGTGAAGGGCGCCACGCTCGGGGTGCCGTGGTACGTGGACACCCGCGTCATCTACTACCGCACGGATCTGGCCAAAAAGGCCGGGTACCCGACGCCACCGAAGACCTTCGCCGAGTTCAAGGCCATGACGAAGGCGTTGCAGACCGAGGCGGGCGCGAAGTGGGGCGTCAACCTGGCACCCGGCGGTGCCGACTCCTTCCAGTTCGCCATGCCGTTCGCCTGGTCGGCCGGCGCGTCGCTGATGAACGCCGACGGCACCAAGTGGACGTTCGACACCCCGCGGATGGCGGCCGGGCTGAAGTACTACCAGAGCTTCTTCACCGACGGCATCGCCGACCCCAGGCTCTCCACGGCGACCGGGGGCATGGAGGCGGCGTTCGTCAACGGCACCACGCCCGTGTTCGTCGGCAGTCCCGCCGAGATCTCCTTGCTCGACGCGGCGGGCGGCACGGGCTTCGACAAGAAGTACGGCATCATGACGATCCCGAAGGACCGCAGCTCCACGTCGTTCACCGGCGGCGGGAACCTGGTGGTCTTCAAGAAGTCCGCGAACAGCGGCGCGGCCTGGAAGCTGGTGCAGTACCTGTCGAAGCCGAGCGTGCAGGCCGACTGGTACAAGGCCACCGGCGACCTGCCCTCCGTCCGGTCCGCCTGGGACGACCCGAGCCTGACCGCCGACCCGAAGCTCGCCGTCTTCAGGAAGCAGCTCGCCGACACGAAGGCACCGCCGGCCAACACCGCCTGGACCCAGGTCGGCGCCGCCGCCGACACCCAGCTGGAGAAGATCGTGAACGGCACCGATCCCGCCTCCGCGCTCAAGACCCTGCAGAGCGACGCCGACTCCATCGGGACCGGGGACTGATCCATGGCCTCCACCACCGCACCCGCCCCGGCCCCAGAGCGCCGGGACACGGGGCCCGGCCACGGACCCGGCGGCGGCCCGATGACCGAACGGCGCCGCACAACACTGGCCGCCTGGCTGTTCGCGCTGCCGTTCATGCTGGTCTTCGCCGTCTTCGCGCTGGTCCCGCTGGTGTCGTCGTTCGTGATGTCGTTCACCGATTTCCGCAGCACCGACGTGCAGACGCCCTTCGACGTCGACTTCGTCGGCCTCCAGCAGTACACGGCCCTGTTCGAGGACCCGCAGTTCCGCAAGTCCATGGTCAACACCGCGTACGTCGTCGTCCTCGGCATCCCGGTGACGATGGCCGTCGCGCTGGCCCTGGCGGTCGCCCTCAACAACGGCATCACCCGGTTCCGTACCGTCTTCCGGGTCGGCTTCTACACGCCGGTGGTGACCAGCATCGTCGCCGTGTCCGTCGTGTGGCGGTTCGTCCTCCAGCCCGACGGCATGCTCAACACCCTGCTCGGCCGGTTCGGCATCGGCGGGCCCGACTGGCTGCACAGCACCACCTGGGCGCTGCCGTCGCTGATCGTGATGACGGTCTGGCGCAACATGGGCACGCTGATGGTCATCTTCCTGGCGGGGTTGCAGACCGTCCCCGCGGAGGTGCGGGAAGCCGCGGTCATGGACGGTGCGAACGCCTGGCAGCGCTTCCGCCGGATCACGCTGCCGCTGCTGCGCCCGACCCTGCTGCTGGGCGCGGTCATGCTGTCGGTGGGCTATCTCCAGTTCTTCGAGGAGTCGTTCGTCATGACGCAGGGCGGTCCGCTGGACTCGACGCTGTCGGTCGGTTACTTCACCTACAACCAGTTCGGCTTCGGCAAGTACGGCTACGCGTCGGCCGCCAGCTATGTGCTGTTCGCCGTGATCGCCGCGCTGAGCGTGCTGCAGTTCCGGCTGCTGCGGACGAAGGACTGAGGCGGCGCACATGGCACAGCCGACACCCGCCCCGCCCCGGCCAGTACGGAAGGCGCGCGCTCGCGGCGCCGGCCTGGCCGGACCCTCCCGGCGCTCCCGCGCGGTGACCTACACCGTCCTGGTCCTGGCCCTCGCCGCGACCCTGTTGCCGTTCCTGTGGATGCTGCTCGGGTCCTTCAAGACCCAGGGCGAACTGCTGCGCGACCCCGACGGCTGGCTGCCGCGGGCGCCCACACTGGGCAACTTCACGACCTGGCTCGACGACCTCCACTTCGGCCGCTACTTCTTCAACAGCGCGCTCGTCGCGGTCTTCACCGTGCTGGGCAACCTGCTCTTCTGCTCGATGATGGGCTACGCGCTGGCCAAGCTGGACTTCGCCGGCAAGCGGCTGTTGTTCGCCCTGGTGATGACCATGCTGATGGTGCCCGGCGTGGTGACCTTCGTGCCGCTGTTCGTCATGGTCGCCAAGCTCGGCATGATCGACACCTATCCGGCACTGATCCTGCCGTTCGTGGCCTCGCCGTTCGGGGTGTTCCTGATGCGGCAGTTCATCCTGGACCTCCCCGACGAGCTGCTGGAGGCGGCCAGGATCGACGGCGCCGGGCAGGTGCGGACGTTCACCCGGATCGTGCTGCCACTGTGCGGACCGCCGCTGGCGACGCTGGCGATCATGTCGTTCCTCGGCTCGTGGAACAGCTTCCTCTGGCCGCTGGTCGCCTCCCAGACCCAGGACAAGTACACCCTCCCGGTCGCCCTGGCCCTCTACTCACAGGGCCAGAACTCCACCCAGTACGGCCTGCTGCTGGCCGGTTCCGTCCTGGTCGTCACGCCCATGGTCGCGCTGTTCGTCGCCCTTCAGCGCTACTTCGTCCAGGGCATCGCCGCCACGGGCATCAAGTAGCCCCGCGTATCCCGGATTCCGCCCCCGCGACGGGTTTTCGGCCTCCCCCACGCACGAGAAAGACAGAACAACCCATGACGTACACGTCCACTCCCTTCCCCGCCGGTTTCCTCTGGGGTGCCTCCACCGCCGGCCACCAGATCGAGGGGAACAACGTCAACAGCGACTGGTGGCGCAGGGAGCACGACCCGGCGGCGAACATCCACGAGCCGAGCCTCGACGCCTGCGACAGCTACCACCGCTGGGGGCAGGACATGGACCTGCTCGCCGAACTCGGCTTCACCGACTACCGGTTCGGCATCGAGTGGGCCCGCATCGAACCGGAACGCGGCTTCATCTCCCGGGCCGAACTCGCGCACTACCGGAGCATGGTCGAGGGCGCCCGCGCCCGCGGTCTGCGCCCGATGGTGACCCTGCACCACTTCACCGTCCCGCGCTGGTTCGAGGACCTCGGCGGGTGGACTGTCGACGGAGCCGTCGAGGCGTTCGTCCGGTACGTCGAAGCCTGCGCGCCGGTCATCGCCGACGGAGTCGGCCATGTGTGCACCATCAACGAACCGAACGTGCTCGCGATCAGCGCGGCGGCCGACCGGACGGGCGAGCCCGCATGGCCGTCGACGGGCGGCGCCATCACCCCCGACGAGAAGACCACCCACGCGCTGATCGCCGCACACCACGGGGCCGTCGCGGCCGTACGGCGCATCAACCCCGCCATACGGGTCGGCTGGACCGTCGCCAGCCAGGTCTACCAGGCGCTGCCGGGCGCGGAGGAGGCCACGGCCGCCTACAGCCACCCCCGCGAGGACGTCTTCGTCGAGGCCGCCCGCGGCGACGACTTCATCGGCGTCCAGTCCTACACCCGCACCCAGATCGGCGACGACGGTCCCGTCCGGGCCCCCGAGGACGTCGAGCGGACGCTGACCGGGTGGGAGTACTACCCCGGCGCCGTGGGGTACGCGCTGCGCCACACCGCCGAGGTCATCGGCGACGGCACGGCCCTCATCGTCACCGAGAACGGTATCGCCACGGCCGACGACACCCGCCGCGTCGACTACTACGCGGGGGCGTTGGACGCGGTCGCCGCCGCGATCGAGGACGGGATCAACGTCGAGGGCTATCTGGCCTGGAGCGCCCTGGACAACTACGAGTGGGGCAGCTACCGGCCGACCTTCGGCCTGATCGCCGTCGACCCGGTCACCTTCGAGCGTACGGCCAAGCCCTCGGCCGTCTGGCTCGGCGACCTCGGCCGCAGCCGCGAACTGCCCCGCACCGCCTAGCAGTTCGCGGCTCCTCAGCGCGGGAGCCCGAGGGTTCCTGACACCCTCCGGTTCCCGTCCTCGTCGTGCACGGCCGATCCCGCCCCGCTCGCCGTGCACGACGAGATCCCCCGTCCAGAAAGGCCGCGGCCGTGTCCGTATCCCCCGCCTCCGACCCCCACCGGCCCGCCGTGCACCTGCGACCGCCGACGGGGTGGATCAACGACCCCAACGGCCTGTCCTTCCACGACGGCCACTACCACGTGTTCTTCCAGTACAACCCGGACGGCCCCCGCCACGGGAACATCCACTGGGGCCACTGCCGCAGCCCCGACCTGGTCCACTGGCAGCTCCTTCCGCCCGCCCTCGCCCCCACTCCCGGCGGTTACGACGCCGACGGCTGCTTCTCCGGCAACGCCGTCAGCGACGGCGAACGGCTCGTGGCCTTCTACTCCGCGCACCGCGCCGACCGCTGGTGGCAGCCGATCGCCGCCGCGGACTCCCGTGACGGGGGCCTGAGTTGGGCCAAGCGGCCGGAGCCGGTGATCCCCGAGCCGCCGGACGGCGCCACGATGTGGCGCGACCCGTACGTGTGGCGGCAGGAGGGCGGATGGCGGATGCTCGTCGGCGCCGCCCTGGACGACGGCCGGGGCGCCGCGTTCCTGTACGGGTCGGACGACCTGGAGCGCTGGACGTTCCGGGGCCCGTTCGCCGTCGGCGGCGGCCCCGACACCGGCTGGGAGTGCCCCCAGTACGCCGACTTCGGCCCCCGCGGCCATGCGCTGATCGTCAGCGACTGGAGCCCGCGCACCGGACCCCGCGGCACCCTGGTCCTCACCGCCGAGGGCAAGCCCGTGCCCCTGGACCACGGACCCGACCTCTACGCCCCCGCCCTGCTGCGCGCCCCCAACGGCCGTCTGCTGCTGTGGGGTTGGGCCCGGGAGGCACGCGACGACGACTGGGCGGAGGAATCGGGCTGGGCCGGTCTGCTCACCGTCCCGCGCGAATGCGAACTCGCCGAGGACGGCACGATCCGCCAGCGGCCCGCCCGCGAACTCCTCGCCCTGCGCGGCCGATTGCAGCTCAAGTGCGCCGGCCGCAGCACCTCGTACGACCCCGTCGACCTCGGCCGGGTCGGCCGCCGCTTCGACCTGTCGGCCCGCCTGACCGCGTCCGGATCCGGGGTGCTGAGGCTGGTCACGTCCGCCGACGGCACGGAACACCTCGACATCCGGCTCGACCTGACGAACCGTCAGCTCGTCGTCGACCGCGGCCACGCCTCCCTGGATCCGCGGGCGCGCGGCGGCTCGTACGCACTGCCCTGTCCGGCGACCGATTCCGACTCCGTGGAACTGCGTCTGATCGTCGACCACTCCGTGGCGGAGCTGTACCTGTCCACCGGGCAGACCCTGACCCTGCGCTTCTACCCCACGGGCGACACCCCCTGGCGCATCCAGGCCGGCGGGGACCTCGACTACGCCGTCGAGGCATGGGAGTTGTCCCCGATCACCGTGGAACACGACGCCGCCCCGGTCTGACCGTCCGCCGCACACATCCCACCCCACACAGACGATCGATCTTCCTTGGAGTTCGTTTTGGAGCACTCGGTTCGTACAGCGGTCTACCTGGATCCGGGAGAGTCCCCGGACGTCAGGGTCGACGACCTGCTGGCTCGGATGACCCTGCCGGAGAAGGTCGGGCAGCTGCTGCAACTCGACGCCCGCGGCGATCTGGCGGACATCGTGTCGGCCAAGCTGGCCGGGTCGATCCTGCACGCCTCGCCCGAGCGGATGCACGAGGCCATCGCGCTGGCCCGGCGGACCCGCCTCGGCATCCCCCTGCTCACGGCCGACGACTGCATCCACGGCCACTCCTTCTGGCCCGGCGCCACGATCTTCCCCACCCAGCTCGCCATGGCCTGCACCTGGGACCCCGAGCTGCTGAGGCGAGCCGCCCGGGCCACCGCGACCGAGGTCTCCGCGACCGGCATCCACTGGACGTTCTCCCCGGTGCTGTGCGTCGCCCGCGACCTGCGCTGGGGCCGGGTCGACGAGACCTTCGGCGAAGACCCGTACCTCATCGGCGAGTTGGGGGCCGCGATGGTGGCCGGCTACCAGGGCGACGGCCTGGCCGACCCGACCGCGGTCCTCGCCTGCGCCAAGCACTTCGCCGGTTACTCCGAGACCCGGGGCGGACGGGACGCGAGCGAGGCCGACCTGACCCCGCGGGGGCTCCGCTCCTGGTTCCTGCCGCCCTTCGAACGGGCGGCCCGGGCCGGCTGCCGCACCTTCATGCTCGGCTACCAGTCCGTGGACGGCGTGCCGATCACGGCCGGCAAGTGGCTGCTCAACGACGTCCTCAAGGGCGAATGGGGCTTCACCGGAACCCTGGTGACCGACTGGGACAACGTCGGCCGGATGGTCTGGGAACAGAAGGTCTGCGCCGACCACGTCGAGGCCGCCGCCCGCGCCATCGACGCCGGCAACGACCTCGTCATGACCACCCCGGAGTTCTTCGAGGCGGCCCAGACGGCGGTCGCTCGCGGCCTGACCGACCAGAAGCAGATCGACGAGGCCGTACGACGGGTCCTGCGCCTCAAGTTCGAACTCGGCCTCTTCGAGAACCCCCGCGCCCCCGACCCCGAGCGGCAGCACGCGGTCATCGGCTGCCGCGAGCACTCCGACCTCAACCTGGAGACCGCGCGCCGCTCCCTGGTCCTGCTGCGCAACGACGGCACCCTCCCCTTCGCGGGCGGGCTGACCGACGACGGACACGGCCGCGCCGCCCATCAGGGCCCGCCCCGCACCATCGCGGTCATCGGCCCCAACTCCCATGACCCGCATGCCATGTTGGGCGACTGGGCCGGAGCCTCGGGCCAGGTGGACTGGATGCCGGACGGGCACCCCCGCGAGCTGGTGGAGACCGTGCTCGACGGGGTCCGTGCCGTCGCCCCCGCCCACTGGACGGTCACCCACGCCCGGGGAGCCGACATCGAGGTCCTCGTCCCCGACCCCAGCGGCTCCCACTGGCCCGACGGCCAGCCGAAACCGCCCGTCTTCAGCTCCGCACCGGTCGAGAAGGCACAGTTGCGGGAAGCGGTCGCCGCCGCCCGGGCCGCCGACTACGCGGTGGTCGTGGTCGGCGACACCATCGCCCTCACCGGCGAGGGCCGCTCGACGGCGACCCTGGACCTCCAGGGCGGCCAGATCGCCCTCCTCGACGCGGTCGCCGCCACCGGCACGCCCATGATCGTCGTCCTCGTCCAGTCCAAGCCCAGCACCCTGCCCGGCTCCGCGCTCGACGCGGCGGCACTGATCGAGGCGTTCAACCCGGGCATGCGCGGGGGCCGCGCCGTCGCCGAGCTCCTCCTCGGGCTCGTCGAACCCGGCGGCCGGCTGCCGATCTCCTTCGCGCGCCACGTCGGCCAGCAGCCCGTCTTCTACAACCAGGTACGCGGCCAGCACGGCACCCGCTACGCCGACCTCACCCAGGATCCGCTGTTCGCGTTCGGCGAGGGCCTCGGCTACACCACCGTCACCTACTCCGCGCTCGCCCTGCGGGACCAGGACGTGCCCGTCGACGGCACCGTCCACGCGACCGTACGTCTCACCAACACCGGCAGCCGCCCCGCCCTGGAGACCGTCCAGGCGTACGTCAGCGACCTGGCCACCAGCGTCACCTGGGCCGAACACGAACTGAAGGCGTTCGTGCGGACCGAGATCCCTCCGGGCGGGAGCGCCGACGTCGGCATCGAGATCCCCGTCTCCCGCTGTTCCCTGGTCGGCGCCGACAACCGACGCGTCGTCGAGCCGGGCGAGTTCGAACTGCGCGTGGGCCCCAGTTCACGGCACCAGCACCAGCTGACGGCGCGCTTCCGTGTACACGCGCCGCCCAGGTGACGTTATTGACGTGGACGCACCCCTTTCGTGGCCTGCCGCGACCGTTGACGCGGCGGGCCCGGGATCAGCCCCTCCTATCAAAGGCGAAGGCATGGGTTTGGTACGCAGGCGCACGGTCATCACGGCACTCGGCGGTACGGTCGCCACCGCGGCCACAGCGGCCACCACGGGGACCGCACGGGCCGAGGAGCCCGGTCCGGTCGCGGTCGCACGGCACGAGACCGGTCCGTACGAGGCGAAGGTCAAGGCCCTGCTGGGCCGGATGACCGTCGAGGAGAAGCTGGGGCAGTTGCAGCAGATGTCCTGGACGGGCGACTCCGGTCCCGGCGGCGCGCAGACGGAACAGGCGGAGCAGGCCGCCCGCACGGGCCGGCTCGGGTCCGTGTTCAACATCTACGGGGCGAAGCACACCAACGACCTCCAGCGCCTGGCCGTCGAGGAATCGCGGCTGGGCATCCCGCTGCTGTTCGGCCTCGACGTCATCCACGGCTTCTGGACCACGTTCCCCGTCCCGCTCGCCCAGGCGTCCAGCTTCGACCCGGCGGTGACCCGCACGGACGCCGACGTCGCCGCCGCGGAGGCGCGCTCCAACGGGGTGCGCTGGACGTTCTCCCCGATGATGGACGTCACCCACGAGCCGCGCTGGGGCCGTATCGCGGAGGGCAGCGGCGAGGACCCCTACCTCGCGGCGGCCTTCGCCGCGGCCAAGACCCGCGGCTACCAGGGCGACGGCACCCGCCTGGACGCCGACGGCCGGCTCGCGGCCTGCGCCAAGCACTTCGTCGCCTACGGGGGCGCGGAGGGCGGCCGTGACTACAACACCGTGGACACCTCCGAGGCCCGCCTCCGCAACCACTACCTCCCGCCGTTCAAGGCGGCCCTGGACGCCGGGGTGGCCACCGTCATGGCCTCCTTCAACACCGTCAGCGGGGTCCCCGCCCACGGCAACCGGCACACGCTGACCGACGTCCTCAAGGACGAGTGGGGCTTCGACGGGTTCGTCGTCAGCGACTACACCGGCATCCAGGAGCTGATCGTCCACGGCTTCGCCGCCGACGGGGCCGACGCCGGCCGGCTCGCCCTGAACGCCGGGGTGGACATGGAGATGGTCAGCACCAACCTCGCCGACCACGGCAGGCAGTTGCTCAAGAGCGGCCGGATCACGGCCGGCCGGCTGGACGACGCGGTCGCCCGCATCCTGCGCCTGAAGTTCCGGCTCGGGCTCTTCGACCACCCCTACGCCGACGAGGACGCGGCGGTCCTGGAGCCGACCAAGCAGGCCCGTGCCGCGGCCCGGGCGACGGCCGCGCGATCCATGGTGCTGCTGAAGAACGACAAGGGCGCCCTGCCCCTGCACCCGGGGATCGGCTCCATCGCCGTGGTCGGCCCCTTCGCCGACTCCACAGACCTGCAAGGGACGTGGGCCGGCCCCGGGGCGGCGACCTTCCCCGCCGTCACCCTTCTGGCGGGCATCAAGGCGGCGGCTCCCCGGGCGAAGGTCACCGCCGTCACGGGGGTGAACGCGGACGGCACCGACACCTCGGGAATCAAGGACGCGGCAGCGGCGGCACAGGCGGCCGACGTCACCGTCGTCGTGGTCGGCGAGCCCGCGGCCATGAGCGGCGAGGCCGGCTCGCGCAGCGACATCACCCTGCCCGGGGCGCAGGAGGATCTGATCACCGCGATCACCGCCACGGGCAAGCCGTTCGTCGTCGTCCTGGTCAACGGGCGCCCCCTCACCGTCGGCGGCTGGCTGGACTCCGCCCCCGCCGTCCTGGAGGCGTGGCACCCCGGCATGGAGGCGGGCAACGCCGTCGCGGACGTGCTGTTCGGCACCGTCAACCCGGGCGGCAAACTCCCGGTGTCCTTCCCCCGCACCGTCGGACAGGTCCCGATCTACTACAACCACGAGAACACCGGCCGCCCCTACGACGCCGCCAACAAGTACACCTCCAAGTACCTGGACCTCCCCGACGGACCGCGGTTCCCCTTCGGACACGGCCTGAGCTACACCACGTTCACCATCGGAGACCCCGCCCTGAGCACCCCGCGGATCTCTTCCCGGGCCCTGCGCAAGGGCGACACCGTCGAGGTGACGGTCACCGTGCGCAACACCGGCGAGCGGGCGGGCGACGAGGTCGTCCAGCTCTACCTCCACGATCCGGTGGCGAGCATCGTCCAGCCGGTACGCAGGCTGCGCGGTTTCCGCAGGGTGAGCCTGGCCCCGGGCAGGAGCACCACCGTCCGCTTCCGCCTCGCCGCCGAGGACCTCGGCTTCTGGACCCACGACACCGGCGGACACTTCGAACTCGAAGCGGGTGACATCGACATCTACGTGGGCGACAGCTCACTCGCGACGCGCAGAACGACGCTGACGATCGACTGACCGTCCGCCGCGGCGACCGTCCCGCCCAGGGCGCCGTCACGTACGACCACGAAACACGTTTGGTCCGGTGGTTCGTGTTTGGTCCCGGGTCAGGTTCCGCGCCAGTTCGGGGTGGCTTCGCCGGTGAGTCCGCGGGCCATGAGGTCGATCATCGCGAGGTGGCTCATGGCTTCGGAGCGGTGCGGGTGGCGTTCGTAGTCGCGGGCGAGGCGTCGGTGGTGCATGAGCCGGCCGATGCCGCGTCCGATGGTCCACCGTCTCGGGATGATCGTGAATCCGCGGGCGCCGGGCGGGCGGTGGACGGGGTGGACGTCGATGCCGAGGCGAGCGCCGTGGTCGATGGCGGTGGTGCGGTAGCCGGCGTCCACCCATGCCTTGGTGATGCGCGGGTGGGCGGCGGGAACGCGGGTCGGCGGGGTCACGCCGACCGCGGTGTCGGAGACGCCGGCGGCCGTGACCAGAGCGGTCAGCGGCAGGCCGAGGGTGTCGCAGCCGAGGTGGCGTTCGCGCCCGATGATCCGTTTCCCGGCGTCCGTGCCCTGGCGCGAGGTGTACGTTGGCGGAGGTCTTGATGGTCTGGGAGTCCAGCACGCAGGCCGACGGCTCCGCGCCTCGGCCCTCGGCTTCGCGGACCAGGCGCCGCAGCAGGCCGGTGAGCCGCTCGAAGACGCCGTCCTGCTGCCACTTGGCGAAGTACCCGTACACCGTGGCCCACGGCGCGAAGTCGTGCGGGAGGCAGCGCCAGGGGATGCCGGTGCGGTCCACGTACAGGGCGGGCTCGATCAGTTCCCAGCGGGCGTCCGACAGGCCGCTGGGACAGGGGCCGTGCGGAGTCATGTTTGCGATGCAGTCGACCGCGGCCGGGCTCGCCGGCGGTCAAAAGGCGGCGCTCGGGGGCGTGTTGGGAGCAGACAGGAGCAGCCGGAACGAAACGATCCCCAGGCGTCGCGGGCGCATCGACTGCCCCATCAAGCACACCAGCCCCGCCGCCGCAGGACTCTGGAAACGACACCAACTCAACCGAGACAGGACCAAACGCTCAGTGAGAGTTATGTGTCCGAGGGGGGGGACACACACTCTGGGCCCACGCACTGGATCACCAGACGTGGCTGTCGGTGGACTGGGGTGTTTCGTTTAGATCATCGGATCGTTGGTCCGGCGTGTCGTACTCCAGCCCGACGGGCAGTGGAACCCACAGGTCACCGCGGGCCGCGGCGGTCGGCTTGGCGCCCTGGAGGCGGCCGTTGAGCAGGTGGGTCTCGGCCTCCGACGTGCTGCCCTTGAGACCGAGCAGCAGCCGGTCGTCGAAGTCCGCAAGGTCATGGACGGCGTCGCTGTCGACGACGAGGGTGTCGGTCAGGCGCGCGAGTTCCAGCAGCCGGGCGATGTCCGCCGACGAGCGGGCCAGGCGCGAGACCTCCAGGCCGAACACGGCCCCGGCCTCGGCCAGGCACACCTTCGCGACGACGTCGCGGAAGCCTCCGCGTTCGGTGCCGAACCGGCCGGAGATGCCCAGGTCCTTGTCGATGACCAGGATGTTCTCCGGTGTCCAGCCCAGTTCAGCCGCCAGGTCCACCAGCGCGTACTGGTGTGTGGTCGACTCCGTGTGGTCGCGGACCTGAAGCATCGTCGACTGCCGCAGGTAGATGATGGCCGGCCGGGAGCGGTGCGAGGCGGTTACCTTCCCCTCGCCGTTCACGCCGGCCACCTCCCGCCCGCAGCGACGCCTCGATCATGTTCGCGACCGTCATCACGGCGTCCGCACGGTGCCAGCCCTCGATGTTCATCGGGCCTCGCTCCCGGCCGGCGGCGGTCGCCCACATCACGTTGGCGTCCCATCAGGACTCTCCGCCTTCAGCCTGGTCAACGCAGCGTATGGCCAACGCATCCAGGAGTGCGCGCAGTTCGACGAGCCCCTCTTGCGAGACCCGCGCATCCTGGGCCGCCGGTCCGCGGTCCGTCCACTCGACCGGCAGCGTCATACTCGCCCCGGTCCCGGTGCCGACCACGAACATCCGCCTGCCGCCCCGCTTCATCGAGTACAGAACCTCGACACCGCGTCCGGCGAGAGGGTGGAAGGGGTGCGCCACTTCCAGCGATCCCGAGTGCTGACTGGGAGAAGTGGCTGTATGCCGCCTCCGTCGCGACTATCCGCGACCGGGTGGCTCAGGCGTCCTTGAAGCTGGTGTTGGAGCCGATTTTCGAGGCGGATTTCCGCCCATTTCCCTACGAGTTCCGTCCGAATCGCCGGGGCTCACGACGCGGTGCCGAGGCGCACAGCTCCGCTTCGACTCGAAGTGGTTGCAGAAGAAGCCGAAGCCGACGTCCGCGCGCTCACCTGGATGCCGACGCCGATGGCCACGGTTTCGGCGAGCCATTCCGGCACGGCTGTCCGGGTGACCCACCCCGATGACTCGGAGCACTGAGCGCTGCAACTCGACACGACCGCACAGGGGATTGACGGGAGCCCCACCCCCTCCTACTGTAGCGATCATTACGGGTGATCTTGTAGTGACCGCTACAGGAGGCAGAATCCCGTTCTTTCGCCTGCTCGTGACGTCGCGTCATCTCCTGCGCAGACGTGCGGTTCGTCGACGACCGCAGCCCTGCCCTCCCCCCATCACCACTGGAGACTCCTAAATGAACGATCCTCAGTCCGACGCTTCCCACGGCATGCGACGGCGCCGCGTCCTCAAGGCGGCGGTGCCCCTGAGCGTCGCCGCGACCGCTCTCTCCGTATCCTCGGCACGTGCCCAAAGCCAGTCGACTGCTGACAACGCCCCGCTGCCCAGCGGCAGTTACCGAATCGACGTGCACTGCCACATCGTTCCGGACTTCTACCGCAAGTCCCTGGCGGCGAACGGCATCGTCGAGAGTGGCGGCGTGCCCTTCCCCGCATGGAGCCCCACGCTCGCGGTCGACTTCATGAACCGCTACGGCATCCAGACCCAGGTCGTGTCCGTCTCCGAGCCCGGCGTGATGTACCTGTCCTCCGCCGACGACCGCGTCGCCATGGCACGGCGTCTGAACGACTACATGAGCAAGGACCTCGCCCACACCGACGCGGCGCGCCTCGCCGGACGCTTCGGCGCCTTCGCCATACTGCCGATCGGCGCCCCGGCCTCCGCGCAGGACGTCGCCGCCGCCGTGGTCGAGGTCAAGCGGGCGGTGCAGGAGCTGAGGCTGGACGGCATCGGCATCTTGAGCAGCTACAAGGGCGTGTACCTCGGCGACCCTGTCTTCGAGCCGCTGATGAAGGTGCTCGACGACCTCGGGGTCATGGTGTTCATCCACCCGACGACACCGCAGAACTACCCCGACCTGAACTTGCCGCCGTTCCTGTACGAGTTCACCTTCGACACCACACGCGCGTTGGTGAACATGCTCTACAAGGGCGTCTACAAGCGGTACCCGAACATCCGCTGGCTGGCCGCCCACGCCGGCGGCACCCTGCCCTACGTCTCCTTCCGCACCAGCCTGCTGACCATCACCCCCGCGATCGCCCAGACCCTGGGCATCGCGGGCGCGGACGACAGCAGCCCCGCCTTCCGCAAGCTCTTCTACGACACCGCGCTCTCGCCGGCGCCGCAGGCCATGAAGTCGGTGCGTGAACTGGCCGGCACACGGCACATCCTGTTCGCCACCGACTGGCCCTTCAGCAGTGCCCTGTTCCCCGCGACCGGAGACCCCGCGCCGCAACTGGACGAGACTTTCACCTCGGGCGATCGGTTGAAGGTCGAACGGTCCAACGCTCTGGCCCAGTTCCCCGCCCTGGCCAAGCGGCTCGGGGCCTGACGCCGACGTCCCTCTGTCCGGGCGGGCCGCCCGGACAGAGGGACGAGTGCATCGGGTGCACCCGGCCGGGGTGCTGTCAGTCCGCCCCAACGCCCGCGATGACCCGTGCGTCCCAGTCGACGGTGCCGGGCTCCCCCGCGGCCGTCCTCTCCGGTCGGCCCAAAACCGTGCCCGCCCAGCCCAGGGCGAAGCCTGCCGGGATCGCGATCAGTCCGGTGGACTGGAGGGCGATCCAGTGGATGTCCAAGCCCGGCAGGAGTGAGGCGGCGGTTCCGGAGAACGCGGCGGAGGAAACGTACAGGGCGAGGGTGCAGACCAGGCCGCCGTGAACCGTCCACAGTAGACCGGTGCGGTTGAACCGGCTCCAGAACAGGGTGTAGAGGCAGGCGGGCAGGACCGCACCGCCGGCCGCGGTGAGCGACAGGTAGATCAGGGACTCCAGGTTGCGGCCCTGGACCGCAACGGCGAGGACGATGCCGAGACCGCCTATAACGGCCGCCGCCCACCGGGCCGAGCGGATCTCGGCCCCCTCGCAGAGCCCACCGCGACGCACGACGTGAGCGTGGATGTCGTGCGCCAGCGCCGCTGCCGCCGCGAGTGTCATGCCGGCGACCACTGCGAGCACGGTGACGAAGACGGTGCACGCGACCGCCGTGAACAGCACACTGCCGCCCAGTCCGGACGTGTCGCCCTCCAACGCTCCGGCCAGCAGCATCAGTGCCGTCTGCCCGTTGCTGTCGACAGACCGGATGACCCTTCCGCCGACGACACCGGACGCACCGAGACCGGCGATGACGACGAACAGGCTGTAGACCGCGATGACCACGACGGTGTACCCCGTGGCGCGGCGGGCGGCGGCACCGTCGGCGGCCATGTTGATCCGCATCACAATGTGCGGCATGCAGGCTCCGCCCAGCACGATGCTGAGTTGCGAGCCAAGGAAGTCAAGCTGTCCGACAAGCGAGGAGCCCATGACCTGTCCGGCTTCGAAGTAGCCGCCAGGACGCCCGCTCCCCTTGGCTGCAGCGTCCAGCAGGGCTCCGGCGCTCCAGTGATAGTGGTGGAGTACGACGGCCGCGAGGACGGCCATGGTGGTGAAGACCACGGCCACTTTCAGGATCTGGACCAGGCTGGTGCCCTTCATGCCGCCGAGTACGGCGTAGCAGATCATCACCGCGCCGATGAAGACCGTGCAGACCTGCTGGGCTCCTAAGTCGGCCAGCCCGAGCAGCAGGGCGGTAGCCTTGCCGGCACCTGCGAGCTGCACCACCAGAAAGGGCACACAGAAGGCCAGAGTGGCCACCGCCGCCGCGATCCGGGCGGTCGGCCCCGGCGTGCGCAGGGCGAAGAGGTCACCGAGGGTGTAGCGCCCCGCGTTGCGCAGGGGACGGGCGAGCAACAGGAACCCGCCCACGGCCAGGCAACTGCTGACAGCCACGGAGATGCCGTCGTACCCGGCGAGTGCCACCAGACCGCAGCTGCCCAGGAGGGTCGCGGCCGATATGTAGTCCCCGGCGAGCGCGAGGGCGTTCTGCACGGGCGACAGCGAACGACTGCCGACGTAGAAGTCGGACGTCTCGTCGGTCTCGGGCCCGACGAGCACACACAACAACAGGGACAGACCGATGAAGGCCAGGAAGGCGATCAGCATCATCGCCCGGTCGTCCGTTCCGGCGAGTCCTGGCACGGCCGGGACGGTCGCGAGCGCGCTCACCACTCCCTCCCCTGGCCTGTCCGGAACGACGGAACGGGACCGTACGATGCGCTTGACGGAGGCTTCCCCGTAACAGCGGGCCAATCTCGTACGCGGTCCGTCCGGGGTGAGACGCGGAGGCAGGACGCGCGGTCGTACAGCCAGGTCGTCAACACCAGCAGGATCAGCTGGAGCAGGCACAGGAGCATGCCGAGGGGCAGTCTGCCCAGCACCCGGGCGCCGAGCAGGTTCCCGGCAGTGGCTGCCAGGACGGCCATGACGACGAAGCCTCCGCCGTTCGCCACGAGGAACCGGCGACTGAGGCCGGTCTGGACACCGCGGATGTCGTCCAGCTCGTCGGCGAGGTCGAGGGGCAACTGCTGCGCGGTGGGGTGAGGACCGCCGGAGGGGGGTTGACGCAAGGGGGACATCGAGGAACCTTCATGATCTAGGCATGGCAGAAACACGCCACGGCATGTCCGCGGGAGACACCGCCGAGCCGGACCGGCCGGGAGATCGGTCCGGCTGGGTATCGTCAGTCGTCGGAGCTGTCAGTCGTCGGGGATCCCGGCCCCGCTGAGGGCGGGAACGGTGGCCTCCGCGCGGGCCAGGGAGCTGGCGCCGAAGCGGAACTGGTCGAGCAGGTCGACGATCGTCTGACCGACGGGCTTGTGGCCCCAGACGCTGATGCCCTGGTGGGTGCTGGGCTCCCATGTCGTCTCGTCGATGACGATGGGGTTCCAGCCGACTTCCCACTCGAAGCCCGAGGGGGTTCGGGCGTAGTACGACAGCTCCTTGTCGTTGGTGTGCCGGCCCACGGACAGGGCCATGTCGAAGCCGAGTTCGCACACCCGCTGGTAGCTCTGGGCCACGTCGTCGAGCGTGGTCACCTGGACGTTGAGGTGTTGCACCCGGGTGCGGATCGGGTCGATGGGCAGGCCGCGCACGGCGGCGATGGCGATGGAGTGGTGACGTTCGTTGACCCGCAGGAAGCGGATCTTGAGTTTGACGCCGCTGATCGTCTCGTCGATGTAGTCGGTCAACCGGGCGTCGAAGACCGTGTTGAAGTAGCCGCGCAGCTGAGCCGGCTTGGTGGACGTGATCGCGACGTGGCCCATGCCGGAGTCGCCCGTGACGAACCCGGACGCGAGCATCCGCAGCGGCTCGGGCGTCAGGACGGGCGTGGTGTAGATCTCCTGGGTGATGCCCTTGGGGCCGGGGAAGCGCAGCAGGCGTTCGACACCGCGCAACTGTGCCTCCTCCTTTGAACCTTCGACGACGGGTACGCCGTGCGCTCGTATCCGGGCCTCGATCTGCTCGAAGGTGGCATGGTCGTCGATGTGCCAGCCCGTGGCGACGACGTCCTCGGCCGGGCCGCGCCGGAGCAGGAAACGGCACTCCTGGTCGTCCAGGCGGAACCGCGTCAGGCCGGCGTCGACGTCGTCGCGGTGCATACCGATCGCGTCGGTGCCGAAGCGGCGCCAGTCGGCGAACCGCTCGGTCTCGATGACCAGGTAGCCCAGGTGGACCGACCCGAAGACCGAGGTGCTCATCGCCGGCCCGCCAGGAAGTCGGCACAGAGCCGGTTGAAGAGGTCGGCGCGCTCCCACTGCATCCAGTGGCCGGTGTTGGCCACCTCGTAAAGGTCGCAGTTGGGCATGCGGTCGGCCAGCATCCGGCCACCGGAGGGGCGGTTGACCTTGTCCGCGGCGCCCCACAGCACCAGCGTGGGCACGGGCAGGCGGGACAGGCGCTTGTCGCGGGTGAAGTCCATCTTCCACAGGGCGCCGAGCGACTTCGGACGGCGCAGCGGCGGGTTCGCGACGACCTCGGAGTCGATGCTGTCCCGGTAGCGCGCGTCGATGACGGAGTCTGGTACCTGTGCGGCGTTGAAGACGAGGTAGTTGCGGATGAACTTCTCCAGCTTCAGCCGCGAAGGGCCGTCCCCGGTGTAGTAGTTCAGCAGGCTGTTGAGTCCGGGCGTGGGCAGGGCGCGGGTGGTGCCGATGCCGCCGGGGCCCATCAGGACCATGCGGTCGACGCGGTCGGGGGTGTCCAGGGCGAGGCGCAGGGCGCAGGCGCCGCCGTAGGAGTTGCCGACCAGGTGGGCCTTGTCCAGGCCGAGTTCGTCGAGTAGGCCGCGGATGCCGGTGGCGAGGTGCCCGAAGGGATCGGCGCCGTCCACACCCTTGGTGCTGCGGCCGTAGCCGGGCAGGTCGGGGACGATGACCCGGTACTCCTTGGCCAACTCCGCGATGTTCCGGTGGTAGTTGGCGACACCGGAGGCGCCGGGACCGCCGCCGTGCAGCAGCAGGACGGGCGGGCCGTCACCGGTCTCGGCGACGAAGATCTTCTTGTCGGCGACATCGAGCAACGACTCCCGCATCAACGGCAGTTCGGTGTGTGTGGTCATGGCGTTCCTTAGCTGGCGATCGAGGCGGACGTGCGCGGCGCCGGAGCGAAACCGGCCGGGGGCGGCGGAAGTTGGGCATCGGCGGGGGCGGCGGCGTAGACGTAGGCGTCCGGGCGCAGGGCGAGGGTGGCGACGCGGTGTGCGGCCAGCCAGGGGAGCAGGACGCCGTCGCTGTCGACGACCGCGCCCTCGGCCGGTCGCGAGCCCGCCGGCAGGACGGTCACTGAGGGGACGTCGGCGCGGTCCCAGGCGGGCTGCGGGGCAGGCGGTCCACTGTGCAGGAGGAGCCAGCGACCGCCGAGTACGTCGTCCAGGCGCACCCGGTCGCCGTCGGAGCCGGTGACCCAGGGCTGGGGTATCTGGTACCCTGATGCCTTGGTGCGGGGCCGGGCCTGCAGACCGTCGGCATAGTGGGCGACGGGGATCCAGTTGGAGTCCTGCAGCCAGCCGCCGAAGCCAGGGATGCGGTTGAGGACCGGCAGCACGGTGTTACGGACTCGGGTGACCGGCAGTCGTCGTTCGGTGATGATCCGCCCGACGAACACCGCCCGCTTCGTCACCTCTTTGACATGCGGTTTGCGCTCCGCCTCGTAGGAGTCGAGCACCGCCTCGGGCAGTTCGCCGCGCAGGACGGAGTCGAGTTTCCAGCACAGGTTGGCCGCGTCGCGCACGCCGGCGGCCATGCCCTGGCCGATCCACGGCGGCATGGCGTGGGCGGCGTCGCCGGCGAGGAAGACCCGGCCGACCCGGAAGCGGGCGGCGAAGCGGACGTGGTGGCTGTACACAGTGGCCCGCAGGATCTTGATGCTGTCCCGGCTGATCCCGTACCGGGACACCATCGAGTAGATCGCGTCGTCGGTGGTCAGGTGCTTCTCGTCGTCGCCCGGCAGGATCGGGAACTCCCAGCGGTGGTGGCCGAGCGGGGTCGGGCAGTCGACGGCGGGCCGGGCCGGGTCGCAGCGGAAGCGCAGCCGGTCGTGGTCCGGCCAGGGTTTGAGCATCTCGGTGTCGATGACCACCCAGCGGTCCTCGTACGTCCTGCCCTCGTAGCCGACGTTCAGCTGGGCACGGGTGAGGCTGGAGCCCCCGTCGGCCGCGATCACGTACTTCGCGCGCAGGCGTCGTACGCAGTCGTCGGCAGTGGAGAGCACGGTCAGTTCCGCGCCGTCGCCGTCCATGGACTGGCGCAGCCGCAGGCACTCGTGGCGCAGCAGGATCTCGACGTTCGGGTAGCGGCCTGCGCCGTCGCGCAGGACCTGCTCCAGTGCGGGCTGGTAGATGAACATCTGCGGCGGATGGCCGTGCCCGCGCGGGGTGGGACTCGCGCTGAGGAAGGCCCGGCCGCGCGCGTCGACGAAGTCGAGCGGCCGCTCGGCCAGCATGTCGCGCTTGAGCCGGTCGGCCAGACCGGCGCGCTGCCAGATCCGCATGACCTCCTCGTCCGTGGAGATGGCTCGGGCCCGGGAGTAGACCTCGGCGTCCCGCTCCAGCACGACGACTCTCAGGCCCATGACCCCGAGCAGGTTCGCCGCGGTCACGCCGGTGGGTCCGTACCCGATCACCGCCACGTCGTACGCGCCGGCCTCGACTGCGTCTCCGGGATCTTCCTCGGCTCTGATCTTGGCACTGATCTCACTCACCAGGCCACCTCACTAGTCTTCGCGGCTCTTGTTGTAGTGTTTACTACAATTGGAACACTCGCTACGCTAATCTGGGTGCCGGAGACGGTCAAGAGTCGGCACAGCAGGAAGGGCGCATCCATGGCCAGGGCGCAGACGACGCGCAAGAAACGCGCGAACGGAGTCGAGTCGCGACTCCGCATCCTCGACGCCACTGTCGAGATCGCGGGCGAGCGCGGGTACGAGGGCACGTCGATCGCCGCGGTCAGCGCCAAGTGCGGGCTGCCCGCCAGCTCGATCTACTGGCACTTCAAGGACAAGGACGACCTCATCGCCGCGGTCATCGAGCGCAGCTTCGAGACCTGGCTCACGACCGTCGAACTGCCCGACGAGGAGACCGGCACGCCGATGGAGCGCGTGGCTGCCATGGCGGCCAACGTGGCGAAATCACTGGTGGACGCACCGGACTTCCTGCGCCTCGGCCTGATGCTCGCCCTGGAACGGCGCCCCACCGAACCCCGTGGCCGGACCGTGTTCCTCCAGGTCCGCGACATCGCCGGACAGAGGATCGCCGAAGTGGTCAAGATCCTGTTCCCCGATCTGGACGAGGACGAGGTACACACCCTCACCACGTACGCCGTCGCGGTCGCCGACGGCCTGTTCATCCATCGAGAGGTCACCGGCGACGCCGTCGACCTGGTGGGTCTGTTCGATCTGCACGCACAGCTCGTCTACGGCGCGGCGACCCGCATGGCAGCAAGGAGCACGGGATGACCCTGTCCGACCGGCAGCGCGAGGAAGCCGGCCTGCTGCTGCGTGAATCCGAGCACCACGCGGCACCGATCGACCCGCTGTCGGCCCTGCTGCCCGGCCTGGATCTGGCCGACGCCTACGCCGTCCAGCGGGACAACATCGGCTGGCGCCTGGCCGACGGGGCCAGTGTCGTGGGCCACAAGGTCGGCCTGACCGCAGCCGCGATGCAGAAGCTCCTCGGTGTGGACGAGCCCGACTTCGGCCATCTGCTCGACGACATGGTGCACCGTGACGGCAGCACCGTCCTCGCGGGGCACTACTGCCAACCGCGCATCGAACCGGAGATCTGCTTCCTGTTCGCCCGGCCCCTGCACGGCCCCGGCGTCACCGTCGAGGACGTCCTGGACGCCACCGAAGCGGTCGCGCCCGCGCTGGAGATCGTCGACAGCCGGATCCGCGACTGGAAGATCACCCTGGTCGACACGGTCGCCGACAACGCCAGCTCCGCCGGTCTGGTCCACGGGGCCTGGACGCCCCTGCGCGAGGTGCCCGATCTCGCCGCCGTCACCGTCGATCTGGTCGTCGACGGCGAGCACGTCGCCTCGGGCAGCGGCAAGGAGGTCCTGGGCCATCCCGCCGCCGCGGTCGCCTGGCTCGCCAACACCCTCGCCGCCTTCGGGACCTTCCTGGAGCCCGGACACGTGGCACTGCCCGGCGCCATGACCACCGCCCCCTT
Organism: Actinobacteria bacterium OK074; assembly: GCA_001298575.1. GTDB lineage: Bacteria > Actinomycetota > Actinomycetes > Streptomycetales > Streptomycetaceae > Streptomyces. Next base: position 133,225 of record LJCV01000188.1, on the reverse strand, counting down.
CGTCCACGCCGGCCAGAAGATCGAGGCACATTTCAGCGGCGGTCTCGGCCCGGTGTCGGTGGCCTTCGTCTGAAACGTCCGAAAACAGAGCCGCCCATGTCTCCTGCCCCTCGCCGGACACTGCCTTCGACTCCGGCAATGCGCCGTCGGCGGCGTTCGCGGTCGCCGACGATCTCGTACCACGGCCGTGCGACCGCAGCACCCCAGGTCGGCCGCGAGACCGTCACCCTCGTCCTCGCCGATGTCCACTCCGGCTTCCTCCAACACGCCGAAGCCGGCTCGGCCCGCCACGACAGCGGCACCCGTAGCGTGCTCGTCGAAGCAGGCCGGCACGGACGGGCGGCGGCAGGGACGGCTTGACCACCGACGCGGGCTTCGCCCCGCTCACCACACAGGAGCATCAGGAAACTCAGGAGACCGCCGCATGACCACCGCACCACACCGCGTCGACGTCCACCAGCACATCGTCCCGCCCTTCTACCGCGACCTCCTCGCCAAAGCCGGCATCGCCGAGGCCGGAGGCCGCGCCCTGCCCGACTGGAGCCCCGAGTCGGCGCTGGAGCTGATGGACCTGCTGGGCACCGCCACGGCGATCGTGTCCGTCTCCACTCCCGGCACCGGCTTCCTGTCCGACCCGGGCGAGGCCGGCGCACTGGCCCGCCGGCTCAACGACTTCTCCGCGTCCCTCACCGCCGACCATCCCGGCCGCTTCGGGTACTTCGCCACCGTACCCATGCCCGACGCCACCGCCTCCGCGACCGAGGCCGCCCGAGCCCTGGACGAACTGGGCGCCGACGGTGTCACCCTCCTGGCCAACAACCAGGGCACCTACCTCGGCACGGACAGTCAGGAACCGCTGTGGCAGACCCTGGACGAGCGCGGCGCCATCGTCTTCGTCCACCCCGCCGACCTTCCGGGACCCGCCGTCGACGGCATCCCACCGTTCGCCGCCGACTTCCTTCTCGACACCACCCGCGCCGCCTACCTCCTGGTCCGCAACGGCGTCGTGCGCAGGTACCCGAACATCCGGTTCATCCTCAGCCACGCCGGCGGCTTCGTCCCGTACGCCTCCCACCGCATGGCCGTAGCACTGGCGGGTGACACCGGGCGCAGCCCCCTGGACACGCTGGACGACTTCCGCGGCTTCTATTTCGACACCGCCCTGTCCTCCAGCCCCGCCGCCCTGCCCACCCTGCTCGCCTTCGCCCGCCCCGGCCACGTCCTGTTCGGCAGCGACTGGCCCTTCGCCCCCACGCCCGCCGGCCAGTACTTCGCAGGCGGCCTCGACACCGGCGTCGAACCCGACACCCTCCAGGCCGTCAACCGCGCGGGCGCCGAAGCGCTCCTCCCCCGCCTGGCCGCCACGCCCGCACCGACGCCGTCCCCTCCGGCCGCGGTACGTCTGCGCCACACCGCCCAACGGGCCGCCGCCCGCCTGCTCTTCAAGCTCGTCCAACCCGGCACCGACTGAGGACATCTCCATGCCCACCACCCCCCACCCGCAGACCGGGGCACCCCAGGAAACCGAAGCGACGGTCGCCACGGGCCGAGCCGGACACCGCGGCGTGCTCTTCGCGATGTGCCTCGCACTCGTCCTGGTCGTCGCCTCCGTCTCCGCGCTCAACCTCGCCCTGCCCGACCTGGCCATCGACCTGTCGGCGTCCAACAGCGCCCTGACCTGGATCGCCGACGCCTACACCGTCACCCTGGCCGCCCTCGTGCTGCCGCTCGGCGCGATCGGTGACCGCCTCGGACGCCGCAACGTCCTCATCGCCGGCACCGTCGTCTTCGGCGCGGCGTCCCTGGCCGCCTCCTTCGCCGACTCCACCACCACCCTGATCGCCTGGCGGGCCGTCATGGGCCTCGGTGCCGCGATGATCATGCCCGGGACGCTCTCCACCATCACCGCCGCCTTCCCACCCGAGCAGCGCACCAAGGGCGTGGCCACCTGGTCCGGGTTCGCGGCAGCCGGCGCCATCATCGGCATGCTCGCCGCGGGCGCCCTGCTGGAGCAGTTCTCCTGGCGGTCGATCTTCGCCACCAGCGCCGCGGCCGCCCTGGGCGCCGCGCTCGCCGCCGTCCTGCTCGCGCCGAACACCAAGGACGACCACCCCGGCCCGCCCGACGTCCACGGAGCCGTGACCACCGCGGTGGCCATCGGCACACTGGTGTTCGCCATCATCGAGGGCAACGAGAAGGGCTGGACCGAACCCGTCGTCATCGGCGCACTCGTCGTCACCGTGCTGTCCTTCGCCGCCTACGCCTACCTCGGCCGACGCACCGAACACCCCCTGCTCGACCCCGCGCTGTTCGGCATCCGCGGCTTCCGCGCGGGTGCCATCACCGTCCTGGTGCAGTTCATGGCCGTCTTCGGGTTCTTCTTCGTGGGCCTGCAGTACCTCCAACTCATCCTCGACTACAGCCCGTTCAAGGCCGCCGCCGCCCTGCTCCCCGTCGCCGTGGTCGTCCTGCCCACCTCCCAGGTCACCCCGCACCTGGTGCGCCGCGTCGGCATGAAGGCCGTCATGGTGGTCGGCCTGCTCCTGCTCGGCTCCGGCCTGTTCACCATCTCGCGCCTCGACGTCGGCTCCGGCTACCTTCCCTTCCTCGGCGGCCTCGTCCTGTGCGGCTTCGGTATCGGCCTGACCGGCGCGGTGGGCACCGCGGCCATCACCGGTTCACTCGGCCGGGGGCAGCAGGGCGTCGCCTCCGCCATGAACGACACCACCCGCGAGGTCGGTTCAGCGGTCGGCATCGCCCTCATGGGCTCGATCTACGGCAGCCACTACCGCTCCAGCCTCCCCGACTCCGTCCACCAGCTCCCCGCCGAGGCGGCCGAGTCCGTGGAACACTCGGCCGCCGCCGGCCTCTACGTCGCCGACCGCCTCGGCGCCCAGGGCAATGCCCTCGCCGACGGCGTCAAGTCCGCGTTCATGGACGGCCTGTCCGCCTCCCTGATCGCCGTGAGCGCGGTCGTCCTCGCCGCCGCCATCGGCTGCCTCTTCCGCGCACCGAAGACACCGCCCACCTCGGACTGACTCACCCGGCCGCCCCGGCGCCGCCACCGCGGCTGCCGGGGCGTCCCGTTCAGCGACGACCCAAGCCCCGCGGCCACCATCGCCAAAGCGGCGCGGTGAACGCGATCGGTACACACTCCACCGAGGCAGGTCTCGATCGTCGGCGCGCACTCCCGTCGAGCGTGATCTCCCGCATGACGCGAGCGCTCCCCAGCGCACCGAACGACAGGGGGGCACATGGTCCACGCGATGGATCGCGTCTCGGTCTCGTCCCGGCCCATGACCTTCCACCGGCCGGTGTACCACGCATCCTTCGGGCATGCCGGCCGGCAAGCCGGCGACGGAATCGTCGTGGTCGCCGAACGCGGACAACCACGGCACGGCGAGGCCGGGCGACCCCTCTGTGGCACCGGCGGACGTCAACCGCCCGGGGGCCGTGGCTCCCGGCCGGGACGGCACGGACGGCGTGTCCGAAGGACACCTCGGCGATGCCGATCAAGGACCGGCGCCACCGACACGGAACGCGGTCGGCGCCAAGAAGACGTGATCACCGGCTTCGCGCTCGACCTGGACATCCGGGCGAGGAGCACGCTTTGACCCATCGGCCGTGGGAAATCGACCCCGCTGAGCACGGGGACGGCGTTCTCCGAGTTGGGCGCCGAGCGGAGACTTGTTGAGTCCACCGACAATGGCCTGGCCGACGCGTATGCGTCCAGGTGCCGATGCCCTGAAGGGTGGTGAGCCGGCAAGTCGACTCGACGACGACAATCGGATGTCGGCCCACCTCCTCGCCGACGGCACCGAGGTGGTGCAGGGAACTCCCGTCGCGAGGCCCGACTCGGGCGTGGCTCCGGTAGTTGGCCGAATGAACACCCGCACGCCAGGGCGTGGTGACTGGCGGGTCGGCACAGGACGTGTGCCCGCCGCGCCCCGGAGCGCGGCCTCTCCGCGGTGCGTGGTCGACCGGCGGGTCGGCTGTGATGACCGCCCTGCCGCCGGCAGAGGCGCCGCGCGCCGGCTGCTGCTCGCCCTCGGCCGACAGGGCCGACAGGGATCACCACTCGGAGTCGCTGTACTCCGCGTCCCACTCTTCTTCGGACGGCTGCTCCGGCTCGGGCTTGACCGTGGCGTGTCGGCCGGGCAGGACCGCGAGGACGATCAGGGTGCCGGCCGCCATGATGATGCCGCCGAAGAGGCTGGTGTGGGCGATGGCCTGGGCGAAGGACTCGTGCACCGCGTCGACCAGGGCCTGCGCCTGCTGAGGTCCGCCGGACGGGTCCTTCGCGATCTGCTCGGCGACGGCGAGACCGCCGCCCACGGAGTCCTTGGCGGTGTCCATCGCGGCGGCCGGGAGGTGGCCGCCGACCAGGTCGGTCAGCTTGTCCTTCTAGGACGTGGCGAGCAGGGAGCCGAGGATGGCGATCCCCAGGGAGCCACCGAGTTCCATGGAGGTGTCGTTGGCGCCGCCGCCGACGCCCAGCTCGGCCTCGGGGAAGGAGCCCATGATGGTGTCGGTGGCCGGGGAGACGCTCAGGCCGATCGCGAAGCCCAGCATCACCATCGGGGCCAGGAAGTCGGTGTACGTCGACCCCTTGTCGACCAGCGTGAGCAGGAAGACGCCCGCGGTGCCGATCACCATGCCGGTCACCACCATCGCCTTCACGCCGAGCTTCGGGGTCAGCCGCCCGGTGACCGCGGCTCCGGCGAAGACGGCACCGGCCAGCGGAAGCAGTCGTACGCCGGTCTCCAGCGGGGTGTAGCCGAGGATGAACTGGAGGAACTGGGTGGAGTAGTAGATCGCGCCGAAGGTGCCGAAGAAGAAGAACAGCACCGCGAGCATGGAGCCGCCGAAGGGACGCAGCCTGAACTTGCGCACGTCCAGCATGGGGTGCGGGTGGCTCAGTTCCCAGGCGACGAAGGCGAGCAGGCCGACACCGGCGGCGACGGCCGCAGTGATGGGGGCGGTGCCCCAGCCGAAGTGCGGGCCCTCGATGGTCGCGTAGACCAGGGAGCCGACGGAGACGATGGACAGCAGGCCGCCCACGTAGTCGATCCGGCCCATGCCCTCCGCCTTGGACGGCGGGATGAGGATCAGCGCGCCGAGGACGGCGACGACGGCGATGGGCACGTTGATCAGGAAGGTCGAGCCCCAGGCGTGGTCCTCAAGGAGCCAGCCGGCGATCAGCGGGCCGACGGCGATGGCGAGGCCCGAGGTCGCGGTCCAGGCGGTGATGGCCCGCACCCGCTCGTGCTTCGGGAAGGTCGCGACCAGCAGGGACAGCGTGGCCGGCATGACCACCGCGGCGCCCACGCCCATGACCGCTCGGGCCGTGATGACCAGGCCCGTCTCGTGAACCAGGCTGCCCATCACCGATCCCCCGGCGAAGATCACCAGGCCGGTGATCAGCGCACCGCGGCGGCTGTACTTGTCGCCGATCGAACCCAGGACGAGCATCAGCGCGGCGTAGGGGACGGTGTAGCCGTCGATGACCCATTGCAGATCGCTGCTGCTCAGGCCCAGGTCACGGGTCATGTCCGGAGCCGCCACGATCAGCGACGTGTTCGCCATGACCACGATCAGCAGGCTCAGGCAGAGCACGACCAGGGCGAACCAGCGCCGCGGATACGGGCCGGTCATCTTCTCGACGGGCGTGTTGGCGACCAATGACATCGGGACTCCCAAGAGACAAGTAATTGCACATCGGCGAGTAGATACTAGTTTATTGCTCATCTATGTGCAATTATCGGGAGCCCCCTTCCTCTCCGCACCGGAGGTGCCGATGTGACTGGCCGCCCCGTTCGGCAAGCACTCCATAGCCGTACGACGCGCGCCACCCGCGCCCGCATTCTGGAAGCGGCCCGGCGCGAACTGAGCCGCAGCCCCGACCGCGGCCTCGCCGACATCGCCGAGGCCGCCGGAGTGACCCGTCGCACCGTCTACGCCCACTTCGCCGGTCGGCCCGCGCTCGTCGACGGCCTCGCCGTAGACCCCGCAGACGCGATACGGCCGGCGATCGACGTCACCCGCACACCGAGCGGGGACGCCGCCTCAGCCCTGGCCCGCCTCATCCTCACCGTCTGGCCGGTCGGCGACCGCTACCGCACGCCCATCGCCCTCGCCCGCCAGGACCTCGGCCCCGACCGGTTGGGGGAACTCCTTTCCCCCGCACGCGACACGACCGCCGCGGTCCTCTCCCGCGGCCAACGCCAGGGCGCCTTCCACACCAGCATCCCGCCCGGCCCGCTCAGCACCGCCCTCGAAGCACTCCTGTTGGCCCTCCTCGACAGCGTCAGCTCCGGCATCCGGGCCGATGACGGCGCCGCTACCGCCACCCTGATCGCTGCGGGCGTCGACAAACACGTCGCGGCCGCCACGGTCCACCGGCCGCACGGCAGCGGGCCGACACGACCACCCCGCTGAAGGGGTCCGATCCGAAAGTCCCCCAACCCCGCAGTTCGGACTGGTTCCGCTGACGTCTGCGGCGGAACGCGAGACCCGATCCGCCCCATCCGCCCCATCCGGCCCTCCCGGGCCACCCAACAACTTACGGAGAACTCATGCACGAGCCTCGCCACGAGTACGTCGACGACTCGGCGTACCAGCCGTACGAGCCGAACTTTCCCCCTTACGACCAGTACGGCAGCTACACGGACGCCCCGTACGCGCCGCACATCTCCTGGTGGCAACGACCGGTCTCCGTCGCCACCGGCGCGCTGCTTGCGTTGGCCCTCGTCCCCGTAACCGTCGACCGTGCCGCGGCGGCCTGGGCGGAGGCGCGCACGGCCAAGGCGTTCCAGGAGGGCATGGACACACCTGCGCCGCCCGAGGTCCACGTACGCGGGTTTCCGGTACTGACCCAGATGGCCTCCGGTGCCTTGCGCGAGGTGGACATCACCGCCCACGACATACCCGCCTACGGGTACACGCGCCCGCTACCGGTGACCGAACTCACCCTCCAGCTCAAAGGGTTGACACATTCCGACGACGACAGCGAGGCGCAGGCCCGCACCGCCAAGGCAACCGCCCACCTGTCCTACCCGGACCTGTCGAACGCTCTGGGCATCGAGGTCTCGCAGGGCAAGGGCCCCGACAGGATCAGGGCAAGCATCCCGATGCCCTTCGGCGACGAGGTCTCCGTGACGACGACCGTCTCGGCGGCCTCCGGCAACCGCATCGCCTTCAAGGACTTCGAGGTCACAGGCGGCGCCCTGCCCGCCGTCGGCCAGAAACTGATCGAGAAGGTCTTCAGCGAGCCGATCCAGTTGCGGAACATCCCCGAGGGCCTGCGTCTGCGCTCGGTCACCACCACGGCGAGCGGCGTGGACGCCCGCTTCTCGGGCGAGTCGGTGACGTTCCGCCCGGACGGCAGCGCCTCGCAGAACGGCACCGGGCAGAGCGGGACGCCGGACGACTCGTCGTATCGGAACGTCTGAGGACGATGATCACGGAGCCCTCAACCGACCGCGGTCGGTTGAGGGCTCCGTGACGTCCGGCGCGAGTGTGGCCTCACGAGCCGCCGGTCGTCAGCGGCGACGCTGTCGACGTGGCACCGGTCGATGTGTCGTCGGTCGGCGTCGCGCCGTCCGACGGCTCGTCACTCGCTTCCTCGGTGACGACGATGACGGTGCTTCCCGCCTCGACCTCGCTCCCCGCCTCCGGGGTACTCGACGTCACGACAGCGTCGGACGCCTGAGAACTGCCGGAGGCGACACTGACCTGGAGACCGAGGCCGTCCAGTTCGTCCTGGACCTCGGCGAGCGTCTCACCGACGATGTCAGTAGGTATCTGCACGGTCTCCACCGCTTTGGCGACCTGGACGTCAATCGCCGTACCCGGCTCGACCTCCTCGCCGGAGGTGACGCTCTGCCCGATCACGGTCCCGGACGCGGCGCCGCCGCTCTCGGCCTCGGTCGTGTCGCCCAGTTTCAGATCGTGCTCGGCCAGCAGCTCCCGGGCCTTGTCCAGCGTGCTGCCGGTGAGGTCCGGAACCGTGGCCTTCTCGGCCTCCTTGGCGACGGTGAGGGTGATCTCCGTGCCCTTCTCCACCTCCTCGCCGCCGTCCGGGACCTGCTTCAGCACGGTTCCGGCATCCGCGGTGGACTCCTTGTGCCGGGCCGTCACCTTGAACCCCTTCTCCTCCAGGATCCTGGCCGCGTCGTCCTCGTCCTTGTCCGTGACATCCGGCACCTCGACCTTCGGCGAGCCGGTGGAGACAGTCACCGAGACGGCCTCCCCCTTGGCCAGTTCCCCCTCCACCGGACTCTGCTCGCAGACGTGACCCTTCGGCTGGTCGGCGCAGGGTTCCCGCTTGTCGACCGTGAGCGTCAAGCCGACGTTGTCCGCCGTGCGCCGCGCTTCGCCGAGAGTCCGGCCGACCAGATCCGGTACGTCCACCCTGCCGTCGCCGGCCGTACCGCGCCCGAACATGAACCAGCCGAGCACCAGGGCCGCGACGACGACGGCGACGCCCGCCGCGATCAGCGCGACGCCGCCCCCCCGACCGCCGCTCCCGGCCTTCTCATCACCGTCGTCCTCCGCAGTGTCGACGCTCCCCGGCCTCGCCTCGGGCAATCGGCTCCCGAGACACACCTCCACGTCAGTGAGCATCTGCTCGGCGGACTGGTAGCGGTACGCGGGGTCCTTCGTCAGAGCACGCAGGACGATCGCGTCCACCTCGGGCCCGATGTCGGGGTTGTACAGACTCGGCGGTTGCGGATCCTGCTGGAGATGCTGGTACATCACCGCCATCGGTGAATCACCGGTGAACGGTGTCCGGAAGGTGAGCAGTTCGTACAGCAGGCAGCCCACGGAGTACAGGTCGGACCGGGCGTCGACCTCATGACCCAGCGCCTGTTCCGGCGAGAGGTACTGCGCGGTTCCGATGACGACGGACGTCTGCGTCATACCGGCGTCCCGTTCGTCGCGGGCGATCCCGAAGTCCATGACCTTGACCTGGCCGACGCTGGTCTGCATGACGTTGGCCGGCTTGATGTCCCGGTGCACGATGCCGTGCTGGTGCGAGTGGGCGAGGGCGTGCAGTATGCCGGCCGTCACTCCCAGGGCGCGTTCGACGGTCAGCGGCGGCCCGGAGTACAGGACGTCGCGCAGGGTCGTTCCGTCGACGTACTCCATCACGAGGTACGGCAGGGCGACTCCGGCACCGCCCCAGGTGCCGTCGTACGGCAGGTACTCGTCCTCGCCCGTGTCGTACACCGCGGCGATGGCCGGGTGGTTGAGCGACGCCGTGGACTGCGCCTCGCGGCGAAACCGCTCTTGGAACCCCGAGTCATAGGCAAGGTCCGCCCGCAGTGTCTTCACGGCGACCGTCCGGTCGAGCCGGAGATCGTGCGCGAGGTGCACCTCGGCCATGCCGCCGGAGCCGAGCAGCACGCGCAACTCGTACCGACCGCCCAGGACAACCACCGGACTCGGGCGAGAGAAGGTCAGGTCGTCTGGTCCACCGAGGTTCACTGCGCTTCTCCACTACGGGTCGGAAGTCTGAGCGAGGCGGGGGTCGACAGCGCGCCGCCTGACGGACCCACAAGCACGGCAAGATAATTGCACATCGAAGAGCAATTATCATCAATGGCCTGCCGGGCCCGGGTGAGAGGCTCCTCACCTGCCCTATCCGGACAGGGAACCGGGTGAGAGCAACCAGGCCACACACGACGAAACCCCGGCGCCGGCACCGGGGTCTGCTCAAGGCTCCATCAACACTGTGCGGCGGCTCAGTCGTCGCCGGCGGCCTCCGCGGCGACCGTGGGTGCGACGTCGTCGACGACGCCGCGCGCCTGCTCCTCCGGCACGCCCGCCGCGATGAGGATGGCTACGGCCGTCCGGGTCCCGTCGTCCTCCAGCGCCCCGGCGTTGACCTCCTCCAGGAGAGTGATCGTCATCGCCTCCAGGCCCGCACTCATCACTGCGGGCGGCAGTTGGGCGTGGAAGACGCCGTCGCGCTGCCCTCGCTCCAGGATGGCCGTGACCTCGCCATGGGCCGGCTTGAGGATCTCGGCGACGCGTTCCGCGCCCAGGTCGTGGCGGGCCAGCGCCAGGAGCATCCGGTAACGGTCCCCCACGGGCCAGATCGACAACGCGAAGCGAGCGAGCGCCCGCTCGGCCGGCTCCGTCGGCCTCATTCCGTTCGCCACCGCTCGGAGTGTCTCGGATGCCTCCTCGGCCAGGGCCTCGAGCAGCGCGGCCCGCCCGGGAAAGTGACCGAAGAGGGTACGCCGTACGACACCGGAGGCCCGCGCCAGCTCGTCCAGGGTGATGTCCGGGTTCCGCCCGAGCTCCTGGCGCGCCGTGGCCAGGATGCGCGCCCGGTTGGACCGCGAATTACGTCGCTGTGGCACGCGGCCAACAGGCTTGGGCACGGAAAACCTCGGTGGACCAGATCAGAGAACAACGGAGCAGAACGTACGGCGGCTCCATTCTGGCATGCGGCACCCCCACGCGTTCGAGGCCGCGAAACGGTTGGTCTCGATGACGAGGCCGCCGAGGTGGACGACACCGGAGACCGAGGCGGTGGGGTTCATCGGCGCCATGGCTCAGAACGGGTGATGAGCGTGCTGGGTGGCAAGGGCGATCCGGCGGGTGTTGGTGAACGATTCGATTCCCCAACGACCGCCGAAGCGGCCGTAGCCGGAGGACTTGAAGCCGCCGAAGGGGGCCTGGGGTTCGTCGGCGACGGACTGGTCGTTGATGTGCACGATGCCGGTACGGACGCGGCGGGCCACCGTCAGGCCGTGGGTACCGTTCTCGGTGATGATGCCGCAGGTCAGGCCGTTGTCGGTGTCGTTGGCCTTGGCCTTGGCCTTGGCCTTGGCGGCGGCCTCGTGGCCGGTGGTGAAGGTGTCGATGACGCACACCGGGCCGAAGAGCTCCGTGTGGTGGAGCAGGGCGTCGTCGGGGAGACAGGTGAGAACCGTGGCCGGGTAGAGGGCACCGTGCGGTGCGCCGCCGCCGGTGAGTACGGTGGCGCCCTTGGCCACGGCGTCCCCGACCAGGGTCGCGACCCGCTGCGCCGCCTTCGCGGTGACCAGTGGGCCGATCACGGTGGTGGGATCGGTAGGGTCGCCGGAGGACAGCGCGGCTGCCTTCGCGACGAGTTAGGCGGTGAACTCCTCGGCAAGCGAGGCGTGCACGAGGATGCGGTCGGCGGACATGCAGATCTGTCCGGAGTTCAGGAAGGCGGCGAACGCGGCGGCGTCCACCGCGTAGTCGATGTCGGCGTCGTCGAGGACGATGACCGCGTTCTTGCCACCGAGTTCGAGCACCGCGGGTTTGAGGAACTGCGCGGCGACGGTCCCGATGATCCGGCCGACTCCGGTCGATCCGGTGAAGTTGACCGCCCGCACTCGTGGGTCGGCGATGAGCGTCTCGACGATCACGGGGGCGTCCGCCGGGTCGTTCGTGACCACGTTGAGAACCCCGTCGGGCAGCCCCGCTTCCCGCAGTACGTCGGCGATGAACAGACCGCAGGCCAGCGGTGCGTCCTCGCTGGGCTTGAGCACCACCGTGTTGCCCGCCGCCAAGGGCCCGCCGACCGCGCGCGCCGAGGATGATCGGGGCGTTCCACGGCGAGAAGGCGGCGACCACACCGACCGGTTCGCGCACCGCGAGACCGAGAGCGCCCTCCTGCTGTGCGGCCAGTACCTCGCCGCGCGGCGAGGTGACCGCGGCGGCGGCCTCGCGCAACGTGTTCGCGGCCAGCGTCACGTTGAAGGAGGCCCATCCCCGGGTGCCCGCGACCTCGTCGGCGATCAGCTCGGCGGCACGTTCGCGACGGGCCTCCAGCAGGTCGGCCGCTCCGAGGAGGATCGCCCGGCGAACGTAGGGGCTCACCTCGGCCCAGTTCTCGAACGCGGCCTCGGCGGCGTCCACGGCGGGCGTGACGTCCTCGATGCCGGCGGCCGCCACCGTGGCGTACACCTGCCCGGTGTGCGGGGTGAGGTCCTGGGTGGTGCGGCCCGAGCGTGCGGGCACTTCCTTGCCGCCGATCAGCAGCTCGCGGGTGAGGGTCATGAGGACTCCGCTCAGGTGAAACCGCTGTGCTTGGGGACACAGCTATCTCGGGGCTTCCGGCGCGCCGGAACACGCGCCGGAAGCCTCGGCACAGCTCTCGATCGCACAGCCGAGGAACGGGAGGGGGGCGTAACGGTCGGCACCAGGAGCGTCCACCGGGATCGGCGGGACGGTGACGCGGTGGCCGAGTCCGTCGAGCCCGGCCGCCACCGACCGGTTGGTCCGGATACGCAGGTCCGACGGAAGGGGGTTCAGCGCTGTAACTCCTCGGCGGGAACCCAGGTGCCGTGGAAGCCATACCTCAGCCGGAAGGGGATTTTCACGGTGGCGATGGGCCGGCGGCGATGTCGAGGGCGTCGAGGACGACCAAGTCGTGCCGGTTCTGGTCGCGGCGGCCGATCAGCGCGAGCAGGTATCCCCCGCCTTCGTCGGCGCCGTCCGGCTTCGGCACGAAGACCGGTTCCTCGGGCGCCTCGTGCTCGCCGGGCGCCCAGAAGGTCGTCTCGCCGGTGTGGTCGTCGCGGTGGATGAGGGAGTTGAAGGGCGGGCCCATCGGGCCGCTTGAAGTATCAAACGGTTCGTCGGCACATCGAAAGGCACTACCGCGATGAAGCTCAGCGAGAAGAAGCGACGGGGAGCGGCCATCGCCGTGGGCGTGGTGCTCGCCGCGGGCGCCACCACGGCGATCGCCCAGACATCCCAGCCGAACGCGGCGAGCGAGCAGGACCAGCTCCAGGCGCTCTATCAGGCGGCCAAGGCGGAGGGCGGCAAGGTCACCGTCCACATGGGCGGCGACGCTCCCGGCCAGTGGGACTCACGGTCCTCCGCCTTCACCAAGCAGTTTCCCGACATGAAGCTGCACCTGGTCACGGACCTGAGCAGGTACCACGATGCTCGTATCGACAACCAGCTCGCCACGGGCAGGCTGACCGCCGACGCCGCGATCCTCCAGACCTCCCTCGATCGTGCCGTGCAGGCGGCGACGGGCGACTCGGCCAAGAAGTACCTGAAACGCAGGGTCGTGCTGGAGGCCAAGCGTCTCCTTACCCATACCGAACCCATACCGAACTGACCGTCGGCCGGGTCGGCGAACGTCTCGGCTTCGAGGACACCGCCGACTTCGCCCGCTTCTTCAAGCAGTACGTCGGGGTCACTCCCCTCGCCTTCCGCAGGCGCGAACATATTCCGATGCCTCGGCCGCAACGAGCGGTTGAGCGAGGATCCGCCGACTGACACAGGGGCCCGCTGCCAGCGGTCATACGCTGTCACTGGCAGGCCCACGGAACGCCATGGGCGGGCATGCCCACCCATCCCGAACGACCAGCCCCACTCCGTCACAGATCAAGGCCCGGCGTCGGCGATGTCGCATCAAGGCGCAGGAGTACGGCGGTGTTGGGGCGGGGGAGGGAAACCGTGAGTTCCGCGCGGGCGGCGTCCCATACTGCGGTGGCGTCCGCGGTGGCGGGGTACGACAGCGTCGGCTCAAGGTGGGTACCGGACAGGTGAGGGATGGTGACGGTACGGACACTGTCGTGTGCGGCGTAGTCGTCACGCGGGTGTGGGACACCTCCCCCTTGGTCTCCCGCGGCCGATTCCCGTCGCCAGAGCGTGAGCCACGTAGCGGCGTGGGAGCGAAGGCCGGAGGCGATCCAGCTGTCCTCCCAAGAGGGAAGCCCCAGCGGCCAGAAGGGCAGGCTGTCCGGGATCTCCGATCGCATGGCCTTGTAGACGGAGATGCCCGCGCGGACGAGTTCGAATTGCTCCGGGCTCATTCGGTCAAGGAACCCGGACAGATGGATTCGGCCGAGCAGTGCGCCGGAGAGAGCGAACGCGGTCTCGTCGAAGCTGAAGTGCGGCTGGGGATAAGCCCAGACGGCCCCCTGCTCAGGGGTCACCGCGGTGGCCGCCGCGGCTGCGATCGGCGGATAACGCAAGGGGTCCTGCTGATCGCTGGTCGACTGGAGCTGGACAGCGGCAAGCTGCGCGTAGTCCATGCGCAGACCGCCCGATGCGCAGTTCTCCAGCACGAGACCGGGGTGCCGGTCGAGCAGGGCGCCGAGCCAGTCGAGGTGGGCGCGGTGGTGGCCGAGCAGGCCGGCGCCCGCGCTTTCGTCGCCGTTCTCGGTACCGGGACCGATGTTGATGTTGTAGTCGAGCTTCAGGTAGCCCACCCCCCATTCGCCGACCAGCCGGTCGACGACCCGGTCCAGGTGGGCGCGGGCAGCAGGATGGCGTAGATCCAAGTGATGGCGGCCGTGTTCGCTGACGCGGATGCCGCCCCGGCTGAAGAACGCATCCGGCGGAAGCGTACGGGCCAGAGGGCTGCGCACACCGACCACTTCGGGCTCCAGCCAGAGTCCCGGTGTCATCCCGCGGTCCCTGATGGCGTCCAGAACCTGCTGGATGCCGCCCGGAAAGCGGCGGGCCGAGGCGTCCCAGGCGCCCACGGCGTCCCACCAGCCCTGAGCATCGTCGTCGTACCAGCCGGCATCGATGACGAAGACCTCGGCGCCGGCCGCGGCGGCCGCTTCGATGAGCGGCATGAGCTTGTCGGTGGTCGGGTCGCCCATCAGGGTGTTCATGTAGTCGTTGTAGATCACCGGGAGTGCCGCATGGTCCGGGTGGCTCCGGCGTATGCGGCGGCGATAGGCGGTGAGTTCGCCGAACGCGGCGTCCAGGCCGCCGGTCTCGGCCACGACGAGGACAGCCGGAACGGTGGTGAACTCCTGGCCGGGTTCCAGGGTCTCGCGCCACTGGTGATGGGCGTCGTCGGGCCCGAACAGAGCGAGGTAGGCGGAGCCTTCCCGTTCGCCGGTCTCGTACCGCCAGCCGGCGCTGGACTCGATCTGCCACAGCCAGGTGCGACCCGTCTCATCGGTGAGCGCGGCGATCGGCAGGTGCCGTCCGGTGGACCAGCTGCCCTGCGAGTACCGCTCGAAGCACCCGCGTCCTTCGTGACCGTGTGCCGACCGGTTCAGCGGGACCACGTGGTCACGGAACGCCGCGTTGTGCCAACGGCACTCGGCAAGCCATTCGTTGTCAGCCCAGTGGAGGGTCAGCCCGTCCAGATCGTCCGCCCCGCCCGCAATGCCGCCCACGGCCAGGGCCGACACACTCTCCAGCTGAAGCGCGACGCTTCCTTCGTTGACCAGGCGCACCTGCGAGCGGACCAGGCCGGCACCGGGCCAGGTCCGCAGGGTGATCGAGGCGACAAGGCAAGTCTCCGGGTCCGCCAGTTCGATGGTGGTGCGCTGCCCGTTCCCGTCCCGGCTGGTCTCGTGGCCACGGTAGGTCAAGCGGTCGCCGATGGCGGTGTCGATGAACCGTTCCCCCGACCAGGTTCGACCGTGGCCGGTGGCGGTGACCTCGACCAGAGGCAGCAAGGCGTTCCAGTCCTGGCCCGGCTCTCCCAGCCTGACCGACCCGGCGGAATCCACGACGACATGCAGTCCGAGGACCTCATGGGACCAGATGAGCGACCCCTCAGTTGCTTCGGCAGCAGTGGTCAACTCGGTTCCCTCTCTGTGGTGTTCGGCCTTTCACAGACCTCTTGTCAGCCGCCGTCCCGTGCGGCACGGACGGTCTCCTCGGTGCGCCCTCGATGTGATCGCCGGGTAAATCCCCAGTTTCCATCTCTTGACGGCGGCGTTGTGACCGCTCACAATCCTCACATGGATGTGACCGGTCACACAAGCTCGGGCGGTCATCCGGACCCTGGACAGGACCCCCGGAAGGCCCCCAGCATTCGCGACGTCGCGCAGGCGGCGGGCGTCTCCTACCAGACCGTTTCGCGGGTTATCAACGGCCACCCGAACGTCCGCGAAGAGACGCGCAAGCGGGTCGAGGCAGCCATCGAATCGCTGGGATTCCGGCGCAACGCCACCGCGTTGGCACTCGCCAGCGGCGTGACCCGGGCCGTCACCGTACTGACGTCGAACACGACCCTCTACGGCTACGCCGCCACCCTTCAGGGCGTGGAGGAAGAGGCCCGCACCGCGGGCTACGCACTCGGCGTCAAGGTGCTGACACCCGAGGACGACCTGGACCGCACGATTTCCTCGGCCGCGGGCGGCGGCGGCCTGATGGTCATCGGCTTCGACCAGCTCGGTGCGTCGGCTCTGCGCCGGGTACCGGCGGATGTGCCGTGCGCCGCGATCGTCGAAGCGCCCCTGCACGGCCGGAAGCCTCCCCGCCCGGCCGTGTGGGCCGACGACCGTGAGGCGGCCCGCGCGGCCACCGCGTACCTCCTTCGCCTCGGACACAAGACCGTTCACTACGTCGCGATCCCCACCTCGACGACCACCCGACGCTCCGAAGGGCCGCGCGCCCAGGGGTGGCGCAAGGCCCTGCGACAGGCAGGTATCGCCCCTCCAGAGCCCCACGGCGGCAAGGGCTGGGATGCACAGGCGGGTTACGACCAGGGAGATCAGCTCGCCCGCGACCCGGGCGTCACGGCGATCCTGTGCGGCAACGACGACCTGGCTCTGGGCGTGCTCCGCGCCCTCCATCACGCCGGGCGTTCCGTGCCCGGAGACGTCAGCGTCATCGGATTCGACGACGCACCGCACGCGGGCTTCGTGACGCCGGCCCTGAGCACGGTCCGCATGGACTTCCAGGGGCTGGGCCGCGACGCCTTCGCCCTCCTGCGTGGCCAGTTGGAGAGCGACTACGAGCCTCCCGCGCCGACCTTCGCCGGTACCGAACTCGTCATCCGCGAGAGCTCGGGGGGGGGAAAAGGACTCATGACCCCGACAGCACGATCGGCCCCCGGCCCTCCGGCACAGAGCCGACAGTCGGCACGTGACACCGCGGGCGATGGCTCAGGCACGACCGGTCGCGGCGACATGTGACGCGGGGTCTTGCTCCCCCAGTGGACCGTGTCTACGTTCGCCAAACCGAATCGATACGCATCGACGAAGACGAAGACGAAAGGAGACTCCAGCCCGTGTTCACCAGCAAGGACGTGGCCCGCCTCGCCGGCGTTTCGCAGAGCACTGTCTCCTACGTCATGACGGGCAAGCGCCCGATCTCGGAAGAGACCCGCAAGCGGGTCCAGGCCGCGATCGCTCTGCTCTCCTACCAGCCGAACGCGGGGGCGCAGGCCCTGGCCAGCCGTCGCACGCGGGTCATCGGTCTGGTGGTCCCGGTCGGCGGCGACCTGGGCAGCACAGGTGTCGTGCCGTTTCTGGAGACGATCACACAGTGTGCTCGGGAGGCCGACTACGACGTGCTGCTCGTAACCGCGGACGAGGGTGCCGCGGGCCTCACCCGGCTCGACGGCCGGTCGCTGTGCGATGCGATCGTCCTGATGGTGATCACAGCCCACGACGAGCGGGTCCCGGTCATCCCCTCACTGCGGGTTCCGGTGGTCCTGATCGGCGTCCCCGACGACCCCTCCGGCCTCCACTGCGTGGAGATCGACTTCACGCAGGCCGGCCGACTGGCCGTGGAGGAGTTGGTCAGCACGGGCCACCGGCGCATCGTAGTGATCGGACACCCGCCGCACACCGTGGCCCGCGGCCTCAGCTTCGTGGGACAGTTCCAGCGCGGCGTCGACGAGGCGGCAACCGCCGCCGGCATCCGCACGGAACTCGTTCAACTGCCGGAATCCACACCGGCCGGCGCCCGCGTCGTAGTGGACCAGGTACTGAGCCGCCGTGAGCGGCCCGACGGGCTGATCGTGCCGCACACCTCGGCCATCCCGCATGTGCTCGGGGCCCTGCTCCAACAGGGGTTGACGCCCGGTCGCGACATCTCGGTCGTCGGGCACTGCACCGACTCGGCGGCGGAGGACATGGAGCCGACGGTGACCAACGTCTCGCACGCGCCCCGCGAGATCTCCCGTCGGGCGATGCGCACCCTGTTCGCCTTACTGGACGACGAAGGCGGCAACCCGCCGCCGTACGGCGTCGAACTTGTCCCCTCCCGGCTGACCCGCCGCGAAACGACCGTCACCACGCCTCGCCCCTGAACCACGGGGCCATCCTCCCGACTCGAATACCCGTCCGCCATGAGGACATGGCCGCCGATCGTCGATTCGTATCGACGACGGCGTTCATCGATACGAATCGACGATCGGGCCACCGGAAACGGTCGTGCGCGTCAGCGCGGCGACCCGCACCGGCGTACCCATCGCCCGCATCCGGACCAGCCAGGAAATCCACGTTGCACTGAAGGCAAAGGAGCCACCGGTGTCCAACCACGACAACGAAGCCTCGTCCCGGTCACCCCGGCAGCCGCTCGCATCCACGCCCGACGGCTCCGGACGGCGGTCCGTTGCCAGGCGGCGCCGAATGGTCGCGATCGCCCTCACGATGGCCACCGCTCTGCCAGCCGCCGCCTGTAGCTCCTCGGGAGGGTCGACCAGCGCGAAGGGGCCGGTCACGCTGACGTTCTGGACCAAGGGGCCGTTCCCGGACGGCAAGGTCCTGCTCGGCATGTGGAACAAGCAGCACCCCGACATCCACATCAAGCTGGACGTGGTGTCGGCCAGCGGCAACACCATCCCGCAGGCCAAGCTGCTGCTCGACGTCAAGGCACACCGGGAACCCGATGTCGCGACCTTCGACACCGAGTACCTGCCGCAGTTCGTCACGACCGGGTCCGTACTCGACCTCGACACCGTGGACGGCGGAAACGCGACCGCTCTCGGCAAGAACTTCGAACCGTGGGCCTGGAGCACGGTCCACGTCGGCGACGGCCTCTACGGCCTACCGGTCGACGCGGGCCCGCTCAACCTCTACTACCGCAAGGACCTGCTCGCCAAGTACGGCCTGAAGGTGCCGACGACGATGGACGAGTACGTGCAGGTGGCGGAGGCGCTGCACAAGAAGGACCCCGGGGTGTATCTGGCGGACTTCCCCACCAACGACGCGTCCGTCTTCACCGCGATGGCCTGGGCGGCCGGAGCTACGCCGTTCAAGGTCAAGGGCAACAGCTGGGTGGTGGACATCGCCGGCCCGGAGTCGGTGAAGGTCGCGAACACGGTGCAGAAGCTCCTCGACTCGAAGGCCGTCATGACGCTGCCCCAGTTCTCCAGCGAGTGGTCGCAGGCATTCAACACCGGCAAGCTCGCCTCCTGGATGAGCGCCGCCTGGGCGCCTGGCCCACTGAAGTCGTTCGCGCCGAAGACCGCGGGCAAGTGGGCCGTCGCCCCCATGCCGCAGTGGACGCCGGGAGTGGCGTCGAGTGGTAGCTGGGGCGGTTCCTCGGCGGTCGTCTTCAAGAAGACGGAGCATCCCGAGGAAGCCCTGGAGTTCGCCAAGTTCCTCACCACCAACCAGGACGTGTGGTCGACGTACTGGATCCCCAAGATCAGCGTCTACCCGACGAACCTGGCAGCTCAGAAGTCCAAGGCGCTGAGCAAGCCGGACAGCTTCTTCGGGGGGGCAGAAGATCTACGACCAGATCGCGGCCTCGAACCACACGGTCGCCCATGACTTCAACTACGGGCCAGTGGCTCACGAGTGGTTCACGACCGAGCAGGACTATCTCAGCCAGGCAGTGAACGGCAAGATGACCATGGCCCAAGCGCTCCAGGAGACGCAGAAGTCGGTCGTGTCCTACATGCGCGAGCAGGGCCTGAGCGTCGAGGCGCCCTGATGACGACCACTGTCGACAGTGCTCCTCACACTCGTGGACATGAGGAGCCGGTGACAGGCCGGTCGCCACGGATTCGCCAGGACCGACGACAGCGCAGGGCCGCATACGGCTTCCTCGCACCGTTCGCGCTGGTCTTCGCCGGTCTGTTCTTCTTCCCGATCGGCTACGCCGTATACACGAGTCTGTTCCGGCAGACCTTCAGCGGCCTCGGCTACGGCGGCTCCACGCTCAAGTTCGTGGGATTGAGTACCTACGTCACCGTGTTCACCACCCCGGACTTCTACCACGGCGTACTGCGGCTGCTCACGTTCGGCGTCGTGGAAGTTCCCCTCGTTCTCGGCCTGGCGAGCGTGCTCGCGCTCCTTCTCGATTCCCGGCTGGCTGTCTTCAGCCGGTTGTTCCGGGCGGTTTACGTCCTCCCCTACACGGTGCCGGGTGTCATCGCGGCGCTGTTGTGGGGGTTCCTGTACCAGCCGGGGCTGAGCCCGATCGACTCGGCCACGCGCGCCATGGGGCTCGGTGAGGTGAACCTCGTCGGCGCCGGCCTGGTCCTCCCGTCGATCGGCAACATCATGATCTGGGCCGGGGCGGGGTTCAACATGCTGATCATCTATGCCGCCCTGCAAGCGATTCCCTCCAGCATCGTCGAGGCGGCGCGGGTCGACGGGGCCGGCGAGATCACGATCGCTCTGCGCATCAAGTTGCCCATCGTCCTGCCGGCTGTCGTGATGACGGGGCTGTTCACCATCATCGGCACGCTGCAGCTGTTCAACGAGCCGGTCATCCTGGCGACCATCTCGAACGCCATCGACAGCAACTACACGCCGAACATGATGGCTTACAACGCCGCCTACGGGAACAACGACCAGCCGCTGGCGGCCGCCATCTCAGTCTCTCTGGCGCTGATCGCCTTCGTCCTGTCCTTCGGTTTCCTGCGCCTGACCTCGCGCGCGGCGGGCCTGTCCGCTCCCCAGGAGGGATCATGAGCGTTTTCGTCCGGGCGGCATCCCCCGCCCGCTCGAAGTGGGTGCTCGGGCGCATTCCGGTCGGACTGGTGATGGGGCTGTTCGCCCTGTACTTCATCCTGCCGGTCTGGTGGCTCATCGTGGCGGCCGGCAAAGACTCGGGCACCCTGTACTCCAGCTTCAGCCTGTGGTTCGCCGGACCTGACCGGGTCCTGGCCAACCTCCGGCTGACGTTCACCTACGAGCACGGCATCTATCTGCGCTGGCTCCTCAACAGCATCGGGTACGCGGTGATCGGCGGTGTCGTTGCCGCGCTTCTGGCCGCCGCTGCCGGCTACGCGTTCGCCAAGTTCTCCTTCCGCGGCCGTTCCTTCCTCTTCACGCTTGTCCTGGGCGGAGTTCTGGTTCCTCAGGCGGCCCTGGTGCTGCCGCTGTTCCTGATGATGAGCGCGGCTCACCTGACGGATACGTACTGGTCGGTGCTGCTGCCCTCGATCGTCGATCCGTTCGGCGTGTATCTGGCCCGTATCTACGTGCAGTCCATGGTTCCGGACGATCTGCTCAACGCGGCGAGGATCGACGGGGCCGGCGAGTTCCGGATCTTCCGGTCGATGGTGCTGCCCACCCTCGCACCGGGCCTGGTCACCATCTTCTTCTTCCAGGTCGTCGCCATCTGGAACAACTTCTTCCTCGCGCTGGTCATGCTGAAGAACAGCTCGCTCTACCCCGTCACGCTCGGTCTGGACGTGCTCAACGGCCAGAACCAGACCGTGGGTGCCTCCTCGGACCTGATCAGCGTCGTGATGATGGGCTCGCTCGTCTCCATCGTGCCGCTCGCGGCCGGCTTCTTCGCCCTGCAGAGGTATTGGCGCCCCACCTTCGTCGGCTCGGGGTTCAACGGATGACCACACCGAACCCGGGTACGCCCGCGTCCAACCTCGGTCCGAACCCCCAAGGAGAGCCGGTGTCCCGTCCCGAACCCGCAGCCGAACGCCTGACCGGTCTGCGACAACGACTGCGCGGCCTGGCCTACGGCGGCGACTACAACCCCGAGCAGTGGCCGGCCGCGGTCTGGCGCGAGGACGTACGTCTCATGGGCGAGGCCGGGGTGAACCTGGTCACCGTCGGCGTGTGGTCCTGGGGCCTGCTCGAACCGCGCCCCGGCCACTACGAGTTCGGGTGGCTGGACGAGGTGCTGGACCTGCTGGCGGAGGCGGGCGTGGGCGTCGACCTGGCCACGCCCACGGCCGCGCCGCCCTCCTGGCTCGCCCACGAGCATCCTGAGACGCTGCCCGTGGACGGCGAGGGCCGCCAGATCGCCTTCGGCTCCCGTTGCCACTACTGCCTGTCCTCACCGGTCTTCCGGCACTACGCCGCCCGCATCACCGAGCGTCTCGCCGAGCGCTACGCCGCTCACCCCGCGCTGGCCATGTGGCACATCGGCAACGAGTACACCGGGTTCGGCTGCCACTGCCCGGTCTCTGTCGCGCATTTCCGCCGCTGGCTCGCCGACCGCTACGGTGCCGTCGACGCGCTCAACGACGCCTGGGGCACCGCCTTCTGGGGGCAGCGTTACGACTCCTTCGACCACATCGGGACGCCTGCGGCACGCTCCCGTCTGGTCTCCGGCCCGAACCCCGGCCAGCTGCTGGACTTCCAGCGTTTCTGCGACGCCGCCGCGCTGGAGTGCTACACCGCCGAGCGCGACATCGTCCGCCGTTACAGCGCCGAGCTGCCCGTCACCACGAACTTCATGGGGTCCTTCAAGCACCTGGACTACTGGCGGTGGGCGGCGGAGGAGGACGTCGTCTCGCTCGACATCTACGCCGGCCCCCGGGATCCGGAGGGTCAGCTGTTCACCGCCTACAACTTCGACCTCATGCGGTCACTGCGTGGCGGCAAGCCCTGGCTGATGCTGGAGTCGGCCACCGGCAACAATCTCACCGACGGCCGCAACTACGCCCGTCCGGCCGGGCAGTTGAGGGCCCGCTCCCTCCAGGCGGTGGCGCGGGGCGCGGACTCGGTGATGTTCTTCCAATGGCGCGCCTCCCGGGCCGGCGCCGAGCGCTACCACTCCGCCATGGTCCCGCACGGCGGCACCCGTACCCGCACCTGGCACGAAGTCACCGCCCTCGGCAGGGACGTGAGCCGGCTGGGCGACCTGGCGGGCGGGAGCGCCGACGCGGCGGAGGTGGCCGTGGTGTGGGACTGGGAGAACTGGTGGGCCCTGGAAGGGCCTGACCATCCCGCCAACGACCTGCACTTCACCGACCAGGTCCTCGACCACTACCGGCCCCTGTGGAACGCCAACATCCCGGTCGACTTCGTCCGCCCGCACACCGACCTCAGCGGCTACCGGCTGGTGGTCGTGCCCAACCTCTATCTGGTCGACGACGACGGCGCCGACAACATCACGGGGTACGTGCGGGCGGGCGGTCACCTCCTGATGTCGTATTTCTCGGGCATCGTCGACCCGTACGACCGCGTACGCCCCGGGGGCCATCCCGGTGCCTTCCGCGACGTGCTCGGCCTCGACGTCGACGAGTTCGCGCCCCTCCCGCCGGGCGAGACCTGTGGCCTGGACCACGACGGAGAGGCGGGTACCGCCACCGACTGGCAGGACGTCATCCACCTGTCCGGGGCCGAGGCGCTGGCCGTCTACAACGACGGCGCGCTCAAGGGCCGGCCCGCCGCGGCCCGGCACCGTTTCGGCGCCGGCACCGCGACCTACCTCGGCACCTCGCCCGACCGGGAGACCATGCACCGCCTGGTCCTGGACTGCGCCACTGTCTCCGGGGCCTCTCCCGTCCTGGCCACGGCGGAGGGTGTTGAGGCCGTCCGCCGCCGCTCCGCCGACGGCACCGATCACCTTTTCCTGCTCAACCACACCTCCGACGAGGTGAGTGTCGACCCGCGTTCCGTCCTGTGCCGCCCCGTCGACCTCCTGGACGCCGACACCCCGACACCGGTCACCGGTCCACTGCGGCTGCCTCCCTTCGGCGCGGCGGTCCTGCGCGAGGCGTCCCGCGGCGAGCACTGAGCATGTCCGCACCGTGCAGAAAGGCCCATCCGTTGCTGCCTGTTGATGTTGAGATTCCGGATGCCCTCGCCTTCGGCGGTGGGTACGCGACACTCGACGCGCTCACCGGCGCTCCCACGCGGTTCGTCGACGCGCGGCAGCCAGAGCGCCGGTTCTTGCTGGACACAGACGTCGCCCCGTGGCACTCGGTGGAACACCAGTGGGGGTCAGGTCACCTGATGACGGATCGAGGTGGTGCTCGCTGGCACACACCTTCCGAACTGCGGGGGACGGACAGGGGGACCACGGCGGCGCACACGCCGCTCGCCGGGGTCCGTCTGGAAGTGCAACGCCTGGTGGACGGCGATCGGATCCGCGAGCGGTACACGGTGGTGAACACGGCACAGGAGCCGTTGACGATCACCGGGCTGGGCATCCAGACTCCCTTCGCCGACCTGTACGACACAGCCGAGGCTTCCCTGGACCGGGCAGTGCACGCGCACCTGTTCACCGGGGGGACGTGGGCGTGGGCGCTGGCGCAGCCGATGTCCGGGCAGGGCCGGTGCCTGGGCCTGATCGTGCGGGAGGGGGCCCTGCGCGCGTACTCGGTGGAGTCGCGCAATCTGAAGTCCAACTCCCACGTCCGCGGACACCTCGTCCTGCTGGTCACCGATCAGGCACGCAACCCGGACGCGTTCGGCGGCCAGCCTGTGCTCCACCTGGAGGCCGGCGAATCGACGTCTCTGGAATGGGAGTTGAGCTGGTATGCCACCGTCGCGGACTTCATCGCCGCGACCACACCGCCGGCCGCACTGTCCGCGTACGCCGCCGAGCTCGGGGAACCGATCGTGGTCGAGGCGGCCTCGGTCAGCAGTCCGGATTCCGCCGTCACGGTGGAGCGACAGGCTGACGGCCGCCATCACGTCCGGGCCTCGCGCCACGGCGCCTACACCCTGGACATCGACAGTGGTGCCCGGACCGAGGTCCTGTTTCACCTGTCACTGGAGGACGTCGTACGGCGGCGGGCCGCGTACATCACTCGTCATCAACGGGCCCGTGAACGCCCCGGCCTGCTCGCCCATGCCTTCGTACCGGTCGACACCCGCACCGGCCTGACCCAGACGACCAACGGCTGGCAGGACTGGACGGACGGCTCCGAACGCATCGCCATGCCGCTGCTCCTCCAGGCCGCCGCCGCCCACGGCCTCGCGGACGCTGACGAGATGGACCCGTTGCTGGACGGCTGGTCGCGGTTCGCCTGCCGCCATCTTCTCGACGAGAGCAACGCCCCGCGGCGCGGCTCCCAGGACCAACAGGTCCGGCTTTACGACACCCCGTGGCTGGCGAGCTTCTTCGACGACCGGTACCGCGTCCAGGGTCGCGACGAGGATCTCGAACGGGCCGCCGGAATCATCGAGCGCAGCTTCGAACTCGGTGGCGCCAGGCACCTGTCCATCGGCCTTTCGCCCACAACGCTGGCCCTGTGCGACAGCCTGGAAGCCGGCGGGCAGAGCGGTCGAGCCGAGAAACTGCGCACCCAACTGGTCGACAGCGCACGGCAGTTCGTGCGGATGGGCAGGCAGCTACCCGCCCACGAGGTGAACTACGAGCAGTCCATCGTGGCTCCGTTGCTGGACCTGATCGTCGACGCCTACACCGTGACCGGCGATGCCGTCTTCCGCGAGGCCGTAGCCGAGCGACTGTCCTGGCTGCTGGCCTTCGGCGGCCCGCAGCCACATGTCCGACTGCACGGCATCGCGATCCGGCACTGGGACGGCTTCTGGTTCGGCGCCGACCGGCTGTGGGGCGACGTCTTCCCGCACTACTGGAGCACCCTGACCGCTGCGACGCTTCAGCGTCTGCCGACCACGCTCCGCACGCCCGGCACCGATCGGCTGGCCGAGACGATCTGGCGCGCCAACCTGGCCAACTACCGCGAGGACGGCTCCGCCACTTGTGCGTTCGTCATGCCCTCCACCGTCGACGACAGGGCCGCGCACCGCGCTGACCCGCTCGCCAACGACCAGGACTGGCACCTGCTGCTGTGGCTACGCGCTCGGCAGCAATCCGAGTAGAGGAACAGCCGATCGCCTGGCCCGCGAGGCAACCGGTGAACCATTCAAAGGAGAAGAGGTTCAGAAAGATGAGACGCAGTGCGACCATCGGGCTACTGTCCATCATGCTCACGCTCGGCGGGATCCTGTTCCCCAGCGTGAGCTACGCGGCCAACGCCCAGCTGTCCGTCGATCTCTCGCAGAGCACCGGAGCCATCGCCCACGGCGCGTCGGGGTTCCTCTACGGTCTGGGCAACCCCGGTGTCCCGACCGAAGACGTGCTCCAGCCACTGCACCCCCAGCAGGCCGCGCAGAAACCCGAGGGGGGTCTGCAACACCCCAGCGGCGACGCGTTGGATGTGGCCCCCGAGTACGTGAGCAGTGGGACCAAGCAGATCCAGATCTATATGCAGGACATCTACCGGTACTGGCCCTACGAGGACAACGGCCTGACCGACTACCTCAGCAAGATCGACGACATGGTCGCCAAGGTGAAGGCCGACCCCAACTACGGCAAGTACGTGTACGTCCCGTTCAACGAGCCGGACTGGATCTGGTACAGCGGGATGTTCACCGACTCCACCACGGAGCAGCAGTTCTTCGCGGACTGGAAGACGGTCTACCAGCACATCCGGGCGCTCGACCCGACGACGAAGATCGCCGGCCCGAACATCAGCGTCTACAACAACCAGTTCATGACCGACTTCATGACCTACGCCAAGGCGAACAACGTCGTTCCCGACGTCGTCACCTGGCACGAGCTCCAGAACGACTTCTTCACCGACTACTACACCCACTACAACAACTACCGCGCCATCGAGACCTCGCTCGGCCTCTCCCAGATCCCGATCGTCATCAACGAGTACACCCGTTCCTCGGGCGACGAGGGAATCCCCGGCCAGCTCATCCAGTGGATCACCCGGCTGGAGAACACCAAGGTGAGCGGTGACCTCGCCTACTGGGTCACCGAGGGCACACTCAACGGCCTGACCACGCACAACAGCGAGCCCACCGG
This sequence comes from Actinobacteria bacterium OK074, assembly GCA_001298575.1. Taxonomy (GTDB): domain Bacteria; phylum Actinomycetota; class Actinomycetes; order Streptomycetales; family Streptomycetaceae; genus Streptomyces. Next base: position 106,528 of record LJCV01000188.1, on the reverse strand, counting down.
CGCCTGGTGGCTGTACAACTGGTACGGCGAGATGACCGGCAACACCGTCACCGTCACACCGCCGACCCAGAACGGGTCGCTCCAGGGCGTCGCGACACTCGACTCCGCCAAGAAGCAGGCGCGGGTCGTCTTCGGCGGCACGTCGGGCGGTACCGACGTGGTCGTCAAGGGGTTCGGTTCCGCGTCCTACCTGGGCAGCACCGTCCACGCCATCGTCGAGGGTACGGACAGCACCGGAACGGACACCGCCTCCGGGCGGCCGTACGTCGTGCAGGAGGGCGACTACCCGGTCAGCAACGGCCAGATCAGCGTCACGGTCCCGAACATGTCCGCGACCTCCGCATACCAGATGATCATCACGCCCGCCACCAGCGCCTCCCCGGCGGACGTACCGACCCGCTACGAGGCCGAGTACGCCGACCTCAGCGGCAGCGCCCGGGTGACCTACGGCTCCAACACCGGCTACTCCGGCACCTCCTACGTCGACGGCTACGCCGGTTCGAGCACCGCCGGCACCAACTTCGTGGTCTCCGCGCCCAACAACGGCTACTACGACGTGACACTGCGCTATGCGGCCGGACCGAGCAGCGGCGCCCCCACCGACCGCGGCACCCGCGTGACGGTGAACGGGTCCAAGCTGACCGACCTGTCGCTGCCCGGCACGGCGGACTGGAACACATGGAAGACCAAGACGGTCACCATGTACCTCACCCAGGGCATCAACCGGATCAACTACGGCGCCTACACCGGTGACGACAGCGACAACATCGCCGTCGACTCGATCGACGTGACCACGTCGACGTCCGGTTCGACCGCGAGCTACGAGGCGGAGGACTCCGCCAACACCTTCGGCGGCACCGCGGCCATCGAGACCGACTCCGCGGCATCGGGAGGCAAGTACGTCGACTGGCTCGGCAACGGCTCGGCCAACTCCCTCCAGTTCAACAACGTCACGGCCGCCACCGCCGGCGTCCACCGGGTGGTCGTCACCTATGCCAACGCCGACAACCGCGGTGACGGCGGCAACACCTACAACATCATCAACCGGTACGCGGACATCACCGTCAACGGCGGTACCCCGCAACGCGTGTACTTCCGTAACACCGGCGGCTGGTCCAACTACTGGACCGTGACGGTCGACGTCAGTTTGAACGCCGGTACCAACACCATCAAGTTCGGCAACGCGTCGGCCTATGCCCCCAACCTCGACAAGATCCAGCTCTCCCCGGCCATCGCCTCGTCCGACACGTCGTTCCTCAAGCTCCGGAACAGGACCAGCGGGCTGTACGTCGACGGCGCCGGGCGCACGACCAGTGGTTCCACCGTCGGTCAGTGGCCCCTCGGCCCCACCACCAATCAGGAGTGGTCCGTCGTCCCCGACGGCAGCTGGATCCGCCTCAAGAACCACACCACCGGGCTGTTCCTCGACGGCCTGGGCGCCACCGCCAACGGCTCGGCCGCCGGCCAGACGACCGACAGCACCGCCACCTCCCAGGACTGGATGGAGGTGGCATCGGGCGACTACGTCCGGTTCAAGAACCGCGCGACCGGACTGTACCTGGACGGCATCGGCCGCACCACGAGCGGTTCCGACCTCGGCCAGTGGAACGGCAGCACCAGCACCAACCAGCGGCTCCGCATGGCCCCGCAATAGCGGGTCCGGCAGCAGTCGCGCCGCTGAGCGGCTGACGACACCGTCGGCCGGGGCCCACTCGGGTCCTGGCCGGCCCCTTCCCGCTCTGTAGAGCTTTCCCCTCCCCCCATCGCCGATCAATAGACGAATACTGAAGAGAAGGGCGGCCCTGTGGTGAAGGCCGAGGACAGCGAACGCACCGGCCGGTGCCGGCTGTCGTGCGGTGACAGCGTCCGCGCGGCAGGGGCCGGGGTATGGCCATCGACGCCCGCGATCCCCGCGGCGGCCGACGACTTGGGCCGGGTCTCCCCGCGGGTCGAAATCCCAGCGGCCTTCCGGATGTACAGCGCCGACGAGTACGGCACGAAGGAGGGACGACCGTCATCGGGTTCAAAATCCGCATCGACCGCCGGGTCCCCGGCGCGAAGGGCACCATACGCACGTCCAACCCGTTCGACCGCACCCCCCGGAACGACAAGGCCGTCATCTCGCTGGCCGCCTCCCCCGCGCTGCACCACAGCACGGCGATCTGGACCGCCGTGTCCGCCGCGGGGATCGCCGTGATCGTCACCCTGGCGATCGTCCTCCGGCGCCAGAACCCACCACGACCGCGGACGCGCCCAAGGCGACCGGCACATCTCCGCACCGCGCGATGTCTTCAACAGCATGATCCGATACCTGCACCACTGCCCCGACAACCGCGTCCGCAGAGCCTGCCCATGCGCCACCGGGCCCGTGACCAGGCCCAACTCGCCGCCGAAACCCGCAGGTTCTTCCATCCGCGTCAACGTCAGCCACACATCGCCCGCGGCTACTTCGGCGGCCCCACGTGCGCGCTACGCCCTCGAACAGAACCCTTCGAGTCTCGGATCAATAGAACGAGCGCAGCAAGTGAGAGACTTCCAGCGGCCACGGAGGGGAACGTTCCCGACGCTCCCCGGCGAGCTTCTCCGTGAGGACGCGCGGAACCTGCTCCGCTCGGCCGAAATGCTGCAGGGGGCGCCCCACCGGCTGCGGATCGTCGCAGAATCTGGCAGGTCGGTCAGTAGAACTCGACGGTGTCCACCCGGTTGAGCAGGCCGTCTCCGTCCAGGAGGCGGGTGGCGTTGGCGGCGAAGAGTTCAGCGATGAGACGGTCTTCCGCCGCGTTGAGCGCGGCCGTGTGCGGGCTCACGAGCACCTGGTCGTAAGCCCAGAGCGGGCTGGCGGCGGGCAGCGGCTCCGTCTCGAAGACGTCCAGCGCGGCGAAACCCACTTGTCCGCTGTCGAGGGCTTCGATCAGGGCGGCTTCGTCGACGACGTTTCCGCGCCCGACGTTGACGAGGGTCGCGCCGGGGCGCAGAGCGTCGAAGAACCGCTTGTCCAGCAGGTGTTCGGTTGCCTCGGTCCCGGGGAGCGTGTTGACTACCGCGTCCACGGCTGGCGCGACCTCGACGAGCCGGTCGGGGCTCACCGCCTCGGACACACCGGGGACGATGATCTCCCGTCTGCTCGTGCCGACGACCCGTGCGCCCAGCGCGTGCAGTTTCGCGGCGACGACCCGACCGATCCCGCCGAGTCCGAGGACGAGCACGGTCTGTTCGCCCACCTGCTTCATCGTCCAGCGGCCGCTCCATTCGTGGGCGCGCTGCCGGCGGCTCAGCCGGGGCAGGTCCTTGGCTCCCGCCAGGACTCCGAAGAGGGCGAACTCGGCGAGCGGCCGCCCGTGGACACCGGCCGAGGTGGTGAAGGCGACCCGGTCGAGTTCCGCGGCGCCGAGTCCCGCCGCCTTGACCTGACTGCCGCCGCCGGCCGCCATGGTGTGCACCCAGCGCAGCCGCGCGTTGGCCCGGACCGTGCGGGCCAGCGCGGACGGGTCGACGTCGGGGATCCCGTACAGCGCGTCGGCGGAGTCGAGGAGCGCTTCGTAGGAGTGTTGCTGCCGGGGCGTGCGACGCCAGGCCGGATCGCCCGCGAAGTCGGCGGGCCAGCGCATCGGCGGGAGGAGTGACTGGTCGACGACGAGGTCGATCCGGGGTTCCGACTCCCTTACGCGGGCGCGGTTCTCCTCCGACAGCGGCGCGGCGACCGCGACCCGGAGCCGGTCCGTGATCCGTTCCGCTGCCATCAGGCGGCCTTCCTCCGGAGCGTCTCAACCTCGGCGTCGAGGTCCGCCTCGTGCGCGACGATCTCCTTGACCGCGGCGAGGGCCTCCTCGGCGCGGTGCGGGGGAATCACGATCACCCCGTCGGCGTCGGCGACGACGATGTCCCCGGGTTCGACGACCACCCCGCCGATGGCGACGGACTCGCGGATCGTGCCCGGCCCGTTCTTGAACGGGCCGGCCGGAGTCAGCCCCCGCGCGAACACCGGGATCCCGAGCTGCTCGATGATCGCGCCGTCGCGCACATAGCCGTCGACGACCGCACCCACCGCACCGAACACGTCAAACCGCTGGGCGAGGTTGTCGCCGATGATGGCGCGTCCTTCGAAGCCGAAGGCGTTGATGGCGAGGATGTCCCCGGGGCGGATGTGCTCCAGCGCGGCGATCACGGCCTTGTTGTCGCCGGCGACCGTGAGCACCGGGAGCGCGGTACCGACGGCCCTGGCCCCGTTCCAGACGGGCGCGATGCCTCCGTCGACGATATTCAGCCGGTCGAGGGCGTCGCCGAGGTTGGCCACGGAGTGCTCGCGGAACTGGTCGAGCACCTGCGGGTCGACACGTTCCCACCCCGTGCGAACACGCACGTTGTCCTGGGTCATCAAAGATCCCCTTTCAGAAAATGAGAAGTACTTCGCGTTTCACTGAGCCAGTGTGCATCGCTCCACACGGCCGAACAAGGGGGGACGACCACCGGATCAGCTGCAACGACCACGGAAACATGGCGGAATCGCAAGGTTGACATCGATGCAACTCCAGCCCTTGACCGCCCCGAGAATGCGAACCTATTCTCATTCGCGATTCGAGTCGCAGCTTGGAGCAGTACCTCTCCGCCGGTCCCCAGGACACCGCTTCGGCCGTCCGCGACACCGAAAGTTGAAGCTATGGCAACGTCAGATCGGCTCCACTCCGCAGCAAACCAGCCAGAGGTACCGGTCATCGTCCCCGTCACCGCTCAGGACGGGGTGGTCCGCAAGGCCACCGTCGCGGGCGCCATCGGCTCGTTCGTGGAGTGGTACGACTACGGCATCTACGGCCTGCTCGTCACCTATCTCGCGGTCAACATCATGGGCGACGCCGGCGCCGGCGGGCTCTTCCTCACCAACGTCGGCTTCCTGGTCAGCTTCCTCGCCCGGCCCTTCGGCAGCGTGATCTGTGGATACCTCGGCGACAGGCTCGGCCGCAAGAAGCTCCTGGCCACCCTCCTGGTGCTCATCTCCGGGGCGACCGCCGCCCTCGGCCTCATCCCCGCCCACGCCGCGATCGGGGTGGGCGCGCCCATCCTGCTGGTCCTGCTCCGGGTGTTGCAGGGCTTCTCCGCGGGCGGCGAGGTGGCCGGTGCGATGTCGTTCGTCGGCGAGTACGCGCCGGACGCGCGCCGCAACTTCATGATGAGCTTCATCGCGGTCGGCTCGTTCGTGGCCCTCATGTTCGGCAGCGCCTTCTCCGCCGTCCTCATCACGGCCCTCGGCGTCGACGCGATGACCTCCTGGGCCTGGCGAGTGCCGTTCCTGCTCGCCGTACCGCTCGGCTACGTCGGTTTCTACATCCGCAGCAAGCTGGAGGAGACCCCGCACTTCACGGCCCTGCGCGAGCAGCGGACCGTCGCCCACAACCCGCTGAGAGAGGCACTGACCTCCAGGCGGCACCTGAAGGCGATCGCGCTCACGATCTTCCTGCCCGCGCTCAACGGCCCCGGCTACTACCTGCTGTTCGTCTACATGCCGACGTACCTGAAGACCTCGCTCGGCGACCACAACTTCTCGATGGTGCGGGCGCTCATGGTCACCGCGTGCAGTCTGGTCGCCATCGTGATCTGCATCCCGCTCATGGCACGGCTCTCGGACCGGATCGGCCGCAAGCCCGTCCTCGCCTTCTCCGCGATCGCGATGGCCGTGGTGTCGTACCCCATGTTCCTGCTCATCACCACCGGCCGGTTCGGACTCGCCTGTATCGGCACGGTCGTCCTCGCCGTGGCCTTCTCCGGGCACGCGGCGGTCGTGCACACCGTGCTCGCCGAGATGTTCCCGACCAGCGTGCGCTACTCGGCGTACAGCATCGGCTTCAGCCTCTCGACCGTCGTCTTCGGCGGCAGCGCGCCGCTCGTGATGACCGACCTGATCGAGTCGACCGGGTCCAACCTGATCCCCGCGTTCGCCTCGATCATCACCGCCGTAATCACCCTGGTCTCCGTAGCGTTCGTGCGGGAGACCAAGGGTCAGCCCCTCGCATCCCACTGAACCGAACCGCACTTCGGGAGACACCTCATGACATCCGGAATCAACTCGGTGGCCGTCGTCGCCGACCTCGGCGAGAGCTTCGGCAACTACACGATCGGTGACGACGCGGCCCTGCTCGGCCTGGTCACCGCGTCGAACATCGCCTGCGGCTTCCACGCCGGCGACCCGCGCATCATGGACCGGACCGTCGCCGACTGCGTCGAGCGCGGCATCGAACTGGGCGCACACCCCGGCTACCCCGACCTCGTCGGCTTCGGCCGTCGGCTGATCGAGGCTTCGGAGGAGGAGATCCGCACCGACGTCCTCTACCAGCTCGGGGCGCTCGACGCCTTCGCCCGCGTGCACGGCGGCACGATCAGCCATGTCGCCCCGCACGGCCGGATGGGCTCGATCGCGCAGACCGACGCCAAGCACGCCCGCGCCATCACCGACGCGATCGCCGCGTACAACAGGGAGTACATCGTCATCTGTCAACGCGGCCTGCTCGCCGAGGAGTCACGCAAGCGCGGCCTCGACGTGGGCTACGTCTTCCTCGCCGACCGCGGCTACGGCGACGACGGCATGCCTGTCCCCCGCTCGCACCCGCAGGGCCTGATCTACGACCCCGAACTCATCGGGGAGCGCTGCGTCCAGGTCGTCCGGGAGGGCACCGTGCGCTCGGTGGACGGCGACGTCGTACCGCTCGGCCACGACGTCGACGTACTGCTGCTGCACGGCGACCACCCCACCGTGCTCGCCAACGGCACAGCGCTGCGAGCCTCGTTGGAGAAGGCCGACGTCAACGTCACCGGGCTGAAAGACGTGTTGGCCGAGAAGGCCAAGGCATCGGTCTGAACTCCCCATGACCGCCGCACAGTTCCCCGCCATCGCCGTCGAGCCCTTCGGGGACTCGGCGGTGATGGTGACCGTCCCCCGCCCCGACCCGGTGATCCGCCGCACCGCGATCGTCGCCTTCCGCGAACGGTTCCTGGCGCACCGCCCGCCGGGGGTGCTCGACGTGGTCTCCGGTCTGGAGTCGCTGCTTGTCGAGTTCGACCCGCTGGAGACCGCGCTGCCGCACGTCGAGTACGCCATACACCTGCTCGCGGAGCGCCTCCCGGTCCACGAACAGCCGCTGTCGCGTACAGCGCTGCGGTTCGACATTCCCGTCGTGTTCGACGAGGAGACCGGGCCGGATCTGCTGTCCGTCGCCGAGGAGGTGGGGCTGGCCCCCGCCGAGGTCGTCGAGGCGATCGCGGAGTCCACGTTCACGATCTCCCTGCTGGGCGCGGCGATGGCCCCGATGATGGACGGACTCCGGGTGCCGAGGCCGGTACGGCGGCGCGCCGAGCCGCGGACCGATGTCCCGCCCGGGGCGATCATGATCGCGGGCACCAACGCGATCATCCAGCCGTTCCCCGGCCCGACCGGCTGGCGGGTGGTCGGACGTACGCCTCACACCATCGTCGACATCTCCCGTGCCGAGCCGGTCGCGTTCGGCACGGGTGACATCGTGCGGTTCGTGCCGGTCACCCGGGACGAGGCGGCGGCACTGGACGCGGGCTTCCTGCTGCCGGTGGAGGTGTCCGCATGACAACCGTGGGCCTCGACATCACCCGCACGGGCTGGGTCACGACCTTCCAGGACCTCGGCCGACGCGACACCGAGCGCCGTGGCGTCCCCACCGGCGGCGCCGCCGACCAGCACTCGGCGGCCGTGGCGAACATCCTCGTCGGCAACCCTCGCGGCGCCACCCTCGTCGAGAACCTCGGAGGCGAACTGGCCTTCGTGCCGGATGCCGATGTCCTGGTCGCGGTGACCGGTGCCCCCTGCCGGGTCACCATCGGCGGCGCGCCCGACGGCAGTTGGTCGCCGGTGGTCGTGCCGGCGGGCCAAGAGATCCGTGTGCGCGCCGACATGGCTCGCGGCGCCCGGAACTACCTCGCCGTGAGCGGTGTGCTCGCCGCGAAGACCCTGCTGGGCAGCGCCGCACCGGATCCGCGGATGGGATTCACGCAGGAGCTCGGGGCGCGAGTGCTGCTGGAGTCCGGATTCCGCGGATTCAGGCACAGCCACTTCACTCCCCCGCTCTTCCGGCTTCCCGTTCCCGTCCTGCGCTGCCCGGAGGGGCCCTGGGTCATCGACGTCGTCGAGAGCTACGGCGCCCGGTCGATCCCCGGGGTCCGAGAGCTGATCGCGCGGTCGCCGTACACCGTCACCACCCGCTCGAACCACGTCGGCCTACGCCTCGACGGGGCGGTGCGGCACCCGGACACGAACGCCGAGATCGTGTCGCACGGCGTGCCGATCGGGGCGCTCCAGATCCCGCACGCGGACGAGCTGATCGTGCTGGGCCGGTACCGGAGTCTGACGGCCGGCTACCCGATCGTCGGGGTCGCCTCGCGGGCGTCGCTCCCGCTGCTCGGACAGGCCGGGCCCGGCCGTGAACTGCGGTTCCGGTGGGTGGACCGGGAGACCTCGGTCCGCCGGTCCGCCGAGCGGGAGCGCGAACTGCGGGCGCTGGAGCGGGCGACGGACGAGGCGTTCGGCGCGCTCGGTTTCGCGGGGTACTTGATCCCACAATAGATGAGAAACTATTCTCAATTGATGCGACTATCTCACCTCAAGGAGCAACGGTGACGCGGACCGCGCTCATCACCGGCGCCGGCAGCGGGATCGGGCTCGAAGCGGCCCGCCTCCTCGCCCGGGACGGCATCAACGTCGTCCTCGTCGGCCGCCGACTGGAGGAGCTCTACAAAGCCGAGGCGACGATCCACGCCGAGGGAGGAACGGCCCTCGCCCTCGCGGCGGACATCACCCGCGTCGACGACGTGACCCGTGTCCTCGACCGGGTCCACGCCGAGTTCGGCCCGGTCGGCATCCTCGTCAACAACGCGGGAAGCGCGTCGTCGGTGCTCAACCCGCAGTGGCTGCCGCACGACGAATGGCGCCAGGTTCTCGACGTGAACCTCACGGCGGTCTTCCAGTTCACCCAGGCCGTCCTGCCCGACATGCTGGACCGTGACGGCGGGACGATCGTCACGGTCTCCTCGCTCGCCGCCGTCAACCCGAACCTGCTCGGCGGAGCCGCCTACGGAGCGGCCAAGGCGGGCGTCCGCAACTTCATGACCTTTCTGCACAACACCTTCCGTAACCAGGGCCTGCGCGCCATCACCGTGCTGCCCGGCGAGACGGACACCCCCATTCTCGACAACCGCGCCCGGCCACCGGCCGTCGGGGAACGCGCGAACATGCTGCAGCCGCAGGACGTGGCCGAAGCGATCCATCTCGCGATCACCCTGCCCCAGCGGGTCGTCCTCCAAGAGATCGTCGTCGCCCCGACCCGGCAACGCGACACCTCGGCCGACCTGGAGATCAGCCGCTGGGCGGGCGCCCCCGCCGACGCCTTGCCCCAGGTCTGACGCCCCTGCCACTCCAGGAGAACCGCATGCCCTCCACCGTCACCGCCACCCCGCTGTCGTCGCTCGCGCCCGCCGCGGCCGTCGCCCGGATCGCCGCAGCCTCCCGCCGGACCCAACAACCGCAGTCCAGTGGCGACTTGGTCTCCCTCGCCATGGGCGAACCCGACTTCGACACACCCGAGCAGGTGACCGAGGCCGCCCTCGCGGCCCTGCGGAGCGGCCGTACCCACTACTCACCGCTCCTGGGCGAACCGGCCCTGCGCGAGGCGCTCGCCGACAAACTCGCCGGCATCGCCGGAGCACCGGTCTCCCCCGCCGACATCCTGATCACCCAGGGCGGCACCGCCGGTCTCGCCGCCTCGATCCTCTCCCTCGTCGACCCCGGGGACAGGGTGGTCGTCCCCGACCCCACCTACTCCCTCTACGCCGACCTCGTCAGCATGGCCGGCGGAGTCGTCGTCCCCGTTCCGCTCGCCGCCGACCTGCACTGGGACCTCGACCTCCTGGCCGACGCCCTCGCCGGGGCGAAGCTCTTCGTCTTCTGCAACCCGAGCAACCCGACCGGAATCGTGCACAGCCGGGCCGAGTTGGAGACCCTCGCAGACCTCCTCGACGGCACGCCCACGATCGTCGTCTCCGACGAGGCGTACGCCGACCTCGACTTCACCGGCCGCCCGTTCACCTCGACGATCTCCCTCGACGGCCTGCGCGACCGTACGGTCTACTGCCAGACCTTCTCCAAGAGCTACGCGATGACCGGCTGGCGCGTCGGCTACCTCTGGGGCCCAACACCACTGATCCAGGCCGCCGCACGCATCCACAACACCTTCAACGGCTCGGTGAACACGGTCGTCCAGGACGCCGCGCTCGTCGCGGTGCAAACCTGCGACGCCGACATCGCGCGGATGCGCACGGAGTACGAGCGGCGCGGCGACCTCATGCGGACGGAACTCGCCAAGGTGCCGGGCCTCACCCTGAGCGCACCCGAGGGAGCGTTCTACCAATTCCCGCGCTACGACATCGACTTGCCCTCGGTGGACGTCGTGGCGGCGCTGCGCACCCACGGCGTCGCGGTCCGCCCGGGAAGCGAGTTCGGTGCCCGGGGCGAGGGGCACCTGCGGCTGTCGTACGCTGCCGACGCGGAGTCCATCACCGAGGGCGTCCGTCGTCTGGCCCGCGGCCTCTCGGCCCTGCGGTGAACACCGCCGCCACGCGAACGGGGAGCCGACCCATGCGCAGTGACACCCAGCGCAACCGCAGGCAACTCATCAAGGCCGCCGCCGAGTTGTTCGAGAACTCGCCGACGCCGGTCAGCCTCACCGAGATCGCCAAGCGCGCCGAGGTGTCCACCGCGACCGCCTACCGGCACTTCGCCTCCGTCGAGGACGTCCTGCACGCCTTCCGCGCCCAAGTGGGCTCCGAACTGCGGGACTTCAGCACGCAGCAGACCACCCGCGGCATGCAACGCCTCGAAGCGGTCTCCCGCCACTGGGTGTCGCTCGTCCTCGAACACGGCGGCGCCATGGCGCAGATGCGCTCGCACCGCGGCTATCTGGAACGGCTGCGCGAGAACACCGGCTACCTCACTCCGCAAGCAGAAGCGCTCACCGAACCGCTCCGCCAGACTACCGAGGACCTCGGCCTCGGCGACCTCGGCGACGAAGCCCTGTATCTGTGGAACGCGCTATTCGACCCCCGCGACATCCTCGACCTCATCAAGAGCGGACGCACCGAGGACGAAGCCGCTTCCCGCCTCGTGGCCGCCCTGCGCGGCGCCCTCATCGGCTGGTCCACGGCACCGGATCGAAGGGACGAGGGAAACTGAGCTTCAAGATCGACACCGCCAGACTGTCCACACCTACTGCACCCGCACGTTTTCTGGCTCGGGGTCGGGCGCCAACTCAGGTGATAGGCCCTCCCGGACCCAAGTCGGAGGCGGGCGCCTGCCCAAGTATCGGCATGCCCCCACACCCCTGAGCCCCACGCAGGGACCCGGTTCGCGCGCATGAGTGACTACCGCCTCCATTCACGCGCGTCGGGTCCACCATCTCTGGGATCCGGCCGGTCGGGCGCCAGCGGGCAAGAACGGCCCGCCCGTAATTGTTCGTGCCCGCCACCCGATCCAACTCCGCACCGCTCGGCGCACGGCCAGCAGCCGACTGCCCCTGGAGGTGCTCCCACATCACCTCCTCAGCCGACCGAGACGGACCATTCCCCGGTGGCCGGGCGTGTGTCTTCTCCGGCTCGCCACCGCCTGTCGGCTCTGGGCTGCTCTCGCTCGTCTCTCGCCGATCCGTCACTGTCTCGCCTCGGTCCGTTGCGTCTTCCTCTCGCGAGGTGTCCTCCCTCTCGGCCCGGACAGGGTTTAGGCCACCCGTGTACCGAGTCCCGGCGGCAGCTGTTGCCGAACGGCCCGCGCTCTCGGCCCGCGCTCGACCACCGAGACGATGCGCAAGCAGTTCCACCGAGAGCAACAGCACGACCGGCGGCCAACCCGCCACCAACACCGGCCTCCACTCCAACGCAGGTGCAGCCGCAACGTTCGCCGCCAACGACACCGCGACACCAAGGAGAAAGGCCAGCCACACCACGGCCCGCGCCCGACGACCCACCCCACGAGCCGAGTTCAACAAACTCATCATCGCCAGCGACAACAACCCGTCCGCAGACAACGGCCACAGCGTCGCGCTCACCCCATTCGCCCCCTGGAGCGCGAGATCCCGCTGATGAACGCAGGAGGCGTACGCGGCCACAGAAGCAACCACCAGCGCACAACCGCACCGCACCCACACCTTCAAGACCGGAAGCACCACCCACGGACGCCGAGGGGGCGCCTCGCAGGTTCACAAACTCGTAGTGTGCCGTGTCGTCCAGGGCGCTCACCGGGGACCGCCCTTGCGACGGCGCCGCAGTTGCGGCACAGCCACAGTTCCAGAAAGCACCAGCTCACGGTGGCTCCGCGACCGTACAGATGCTGTCGGCGCCCCGCCGAGGGCACCAACCTGCGCACCGCAGAACAGCTCGGGGGGGGGAACTGTGATCGCTGTATCAGCCGACCCGCGTCTTCGGAAGATCTGCGGACATGGTCACGACGAGCGAATCTCCGCAGCTCACAGGGGGTACGGCACGACCAGCCCTTGATTGCGACTCCTGCCGGGAACTCGAACCCGCGCCCAAGCGGCGGCCCCGTGGTTTCACCCGAGGGACGGTCGACCGCCGAGGATACGACTCGGCAGATAAATCAAGACAGATCCGGGGCCCAGTGTCCAAACCGCGCCGGAAAAGCCGCCTTCCTCATGACGTCGAACAACTGTCCTGGTTCGCGCATCAGGGACGGAGAAGGCATGCCGGCATCCGGAGTTGTCCAGCCACGCGTCGCCGCAGGACGGTGGGGGTGGTGACGCTCGCCATCGTTCCGGCTTCCTTGCGCGAGGCCGGCGTCTTCATCACCAGGCATCACCGGCATCATCGTCCGCCCCAAGGCATGAAGTTCGCCCTCGGCGTGGCCGCCGACAGGGTGCTGGTAGGCGTGGCGGTGGTCGGCCGTCCGGTGACGCGGTATCTCGACGACCACCTGACGCTCAAGGTGACCCGCTCGTGCACCGACGGCACGCCCAACGTGAACTCCAAGCTCTACGGGGCGGCATGGCGCGCTGCCCGTGCCATGGGTTACCAGCGGCTCGTCACCTACACCGAAGAAGGCGAGAGCGGAGCAAGTCCGCGTGCCGCCGGTTTTCGCCCGGTCGGGGTCCGTGCGCCGCGCTCCGGCTGGGACCGGCCCGACCGACGGCGCACTCCGCAGACCCGGGCTGTGACAAGGATCCGCTGGGAACAGACCACATCGGATTACCTCCGACGTCGGAGCGCGCCGCCGAACTCCTGGCCACACTCAAACAACCGGACCGGGGCTTCGACGCGGTAGTGATCGGCGAACCGCAACGCGCCTTCTACGGCAACCAGTACAGCCTCACCCTCCCCGTCTTCACCCACTACGGCGTGACCCTCTGGGTACCCGAGGTAGGCGGTCCCATCGACCCCGACTCCGAGGCGCACGACCTGGTGATGTCGGTCTTCGGCGGGGTGAGCAAAGGCGAACGCACCCGCATCAGGATCCGGGTACGCGCCGCGATGGCGGCACAGGCCAAGCTCGAAGGGCGTTTCCTCGGCGGCCGTCCCCCCTACGGCTACCGCCTAGCCGATGCCGGCCCCCACCCCAATCCGGCGAAGGCGGCCGACGGGAAGCGCCTGCACCGCCTGGTTCCGGATCTCGCGACCGCCGGGGTGGTGCGCCGCATCTTCGCGGAGTTCCTGGCCGGATTCGGGATCTGGGCCATCGCCCAGCGCCTGACGAACGACGGCATCCTCTGCCCCTCCGCCCATGACGCACCACGCAACCCGCACCGGGCCGCAATCGCCTGGTCGAGGAGCGCGGTACGGACCATCCTGATGAACCCCCGCTACACCGGCTACCAGGTCTGGAACCGCCAGCGCAAGGAAGAACTGCTGATCGACGTGGAAGACGTCGCACTCGGCCACCGCACCCAGCAGACCTGGAACCCAAAGGACGCCTGGATCTTCTCGGACCAGCAGACCCACACCCCGCTCGTCAGCCTGGCCATGTTCAACGAAGTCCAGAACGAGCTGGCCCTCCGCGGTCCGCAGTCACAACGCGAGGTCAAGCCCACCCAGCATGCCTACGCCTTCAAGGGCGTCCTCTTCCATCAGTCCTGTGAACGCCGCATACAGGGCAACTGGAACCACGGCCGAGCCCATTACCGCTGCCGCTACCCCAAGGAATACGCACTCGCCAACACCATCGACCACCCGCGCGCGGTCTACGTCCGCGAGGACGCTCTGCTCGACCCCGTCGATCACTGGCTCGCCAAGATCTTCGCCCCCGACCGGATCGAACACTCGCTCACCACCATGGAACAGGCGCAATCCGCCGCCGACCTCCACCAGGAGACCGCACACCAGACCATCCAAGAGTGCGACCGCAAGCTCAAGCAGTACCGGGCGGTCCTGGAAGCGGGAGGCGATCCCGCCACCGTCGCAACGTGGACCCGCGAAGTACAGACACAGCGCACCACCGCTCAAACAGCACTGGACGACACCAGGAAGAGGACCCCTGTCATGAACCGAGAGGAGATCCGCAGCACCGTGGAGAGCTTCGGCGGCCTGCTGACGCTCCTGCACCGAGCCGACCCAAGCCACAAAGGGGAGTTCTATCGCCGACTCAGGCTGCGCCTGACGTACGACCACGAAACACGGTTGGTCCTGGCCGAAACCCGGCCAGGACCAACCGTGGACCTAAAGTGTGTGTCCGAGGGGGGACTTGAACCCCCACGCCCGTTAAAGGGCACTAGCACCTCAAGCTAGCGCGTCTGCCATTCCGCCACCCGGACAAGGTGTCTGCCGCTTTGCGGGAGGTGTTCCCCGCGGCGACAGGCACAACAATACCAAGGTTTCGGGGTGGGTTTCACCTGCGTATCGGGGCGCCCGGGGCATCGGCCGGGCGCCTCGCCGCATCTCACAGGTTCGCTCCCCGGTGGGGGTGAAGCCGCAGGCGGGGGCCATGATCACGGCGCCTCTCCCGGACCGGTCCGCGCCCTCGTCGGCGCGAAAGTGCGGTACGCCCTCTGGACACCACCCGCCCCATGCGGGATAACAATCTTCATACAGTATTCGTCGACTGTATGCGATATCCCGCGAGCTACCGCGGGCGTTCCAACCCCCTACGAAGGGACAGGACTTCGCCATGCCCGACGACAACGGCCAGGACGTCATCTCCGGAGGGCATCTCGTTGCCAAGGCACTCAAAGCGGAAGGGGTCGACCGCATCTACACGCTGTGCGGCGGCCACATCATCGACATCTACGACGGCTGTGTGGACGAGGGCATCGAGGTCGTCGACGTACGGCACGAGCAGGTCGCCGCCCACGCCGCCGACGGCTACGCCCGCGTCACCGGGAAGCCCGGCTGCGCCGTCGTCACCGCGGGGCCCGGTACGACCGATGCCGTCACCGGTGTCGCCAACGCGTTCCGCGCGGAGTCCCCGATGCTGCTCATCGGCGGGCAGGGGGCGCACACCCAGCACAAGATGGGGTCCCTCCAGGACCTGCCGCACGTCGACATGATGACCCCGATCACCAAGTTCGCGGCGACCGTGCCGGACACGGCGCGCGCGGCGGACATGGTGTCGATGGCGTTCCGCGAGTGCTTCCACGGCGCGCCCGGACCCTCCTTCCTGGAGATCCCGCGCGACGTCCTCGACACCAAGGTCCCGGTGGGGAAGGCGCGGGTGCCCGTCGCCGGGCAGTACCGGGCGTCCACGCGCTCCGCCGGGGACCCCGCCGGCATCGAGCGGCTCGCCGATCTGCTCGTGCACGCCGAGAAGCCCGCGATCCTGTTGGGCAGCCAGGTGTGGACAACACGCGGCACCGAAGCGGCCGTTGAGATGGTGCGGACCCTCAACGTCCCCGCGTACATGAACGGCGCCGGACGCGGCACCCTGCCGCCCGGCGACCCCCACCACTTCCAGCTCTCCCGCCGGTACGCGTTCGCCCACGCGGACGTCATCGTCATCGTCGGCACGCCCTTCGACTTCCGCATGGGCTACGGCAAGCGGCTCTCGCCGGAGGCGACGGTCGTCCAGATCGACCTCGACTACCGCACCGTCGGCAAGAACCGCGACATCGACCTCGGGATCGTCGGCGACGCCGGGCTGGTCCTGAAGTCGGTGACCGAGGCCGCCTCCGGGCGTCTCAACGGCGGTGCGGGCAGGCGCAAGGAGTGGCTCGACGAGCTGCGCGCCGTCGAACAGGCCGCGATCGAGAAGCGGTTGCCGAGTCTGCGCTCCGGCTCCGCGCCGATCCACCCGTACCGGCTGGTGAGCGAGATCAACGACTTCCTCACCGAGGACTCGATCTACATCGGCGACGGCGGCGACATCGTCACCTTCTCCGGGCAGGTGGTACAGCCCAAGTCGCCGGGCCACTGGATGGATCCGGGCCCGCTCGGCACGCTCGGCGTCGGGATCCCGTTCGTGCTCGCCGCCAAACAGGCCCGCCCCGACAAGGAGGTCGTCGCCCTCTTCGGGGACGGCGCGTTCTCCCTCACCGGCTGGGACTTCGAGACCCTGGTCCGCTACGGCCTGCCGTTCGTCGGCATCGTCGGCAACAACTCCTCGATGAACCAGATCCGTTACGGCCAGAAGGCCAAGTACGGCGCGGAGCGCGAGCGGGTCGGCAACACCCTCGGCGACGTCCACTACGACAAGTTCGCCCAGATGCTGGGCGGTTACGGCGAGGAGGTGCGCGACCCCGCCGACATCGGCCCCGCGCTGCGCCGGGCCCGCGAGTCCGGGAAACCCTCGCTGATCAACGTCTGGGTCGACCCGGACGCGTACGCCCCCGGAACCATGAACCAGACGATGTACAAGTGAGGTGGAACGCCCATGACCACCAAGGCACTTGAGGGCATACGCGTCCTCGACATGACCCACGTCCAGTCGGGCCCCTCCGCCACTCAGCTGCTCGCCTGGCTCGGCGCGGACGTCGTCAAACTGGAGGCACCCACCGGCGACATCACCCGCCGCCAGCTGCGCGACCTCCCGGACGTCGACTCGCTCTACTTCACGATGCTCAACTGCAACAAGCGCAGCATCACCCTCAACACCAAGTCCCCGCGCGGCAAGGAGCTCCTCACCGAGCTGATCCGGCGCTCGGACGTCATGGTCGAGAACTTCGGGCCGGGCGCGGTCGACCGCATGGGCTTCACCTGGGAGCGGATCCAGGAGATCAACCCCCGGATCGTGTACGCCTCGATCAAGGGCTTCGGGGACGGCCCGTACACCAACTTCAAGGCGTACGAGGTCGTCGCGCAGGCCATGGGCGGGTCGATGTCGACCACCGGTTTCGAGGACGGGCCGCCGCTGGCGACCGGCGCCCAGATCGGCGACTCGGGCACCGGCGTGCACACCGTCGCGGGCATCCTCGCTGCCCTGTTCCAGCGCGAGCGCACCGGGCGCGGGCAGCGCGTCAACGTGGCCATGCAGCACGCCGTGCTCAACCTGTGCCGGGTCAAGCTGCGCGACCAACAGCGCCTGACGCACGGCCCGTTGGCGGAGTACCCGAACGACAGCTTCGGCGCGGAGGTGCCCCGCTCCGGCAACGCCTCCGGCGGCGGCCAGCCCGGCTGGGCGGTCAGGTGCGCACCGGGCGGCCCGAACGACTACGTGTACGTCATCGTGCAGCCCGTCGGCTGGGGGCCGCTGACCGAGCTGATCGGCCGGCCCGAACTCGCCGCCGATCCCGACTGGTCGACGCCCGAGGCCCGGCTGCCGCGGCTCAACAAGATGTTCCAGTTGATCGAGGAGTGGTCCTCAACCCTCCTCAAGTGGGAGGTACTTGAGAAGCTCAACGCCCACAACATCCCGTGCGGGCCGATCCTGTCCACGCAGGAGATCATCGAGGACGAGTCGCTGGTCGCCAACGAGATGGTCGTGCGGGTCCCGCACCCCGAGCGCGGCGAGTTCACCACCGTCGGCAGCCCGATCAAGCTCTCCGACTCCCCCGTCGCCGTGACCTCCTCCCCGCTGCTCGGCGAGCACAACGCCGATGTGTACGTCGGTGAACTGGGCCTGGAAGCCGACGAGTTGGCCCTTCTCAAGTCGAACGGGGTGATCTGACGTGATGGCCGAGGACCGGGTACTGCGGGTCCGGGCGCTGCTGGACGCAGTCCGGGCCGAGGGGCGCGCCGCCCTGACCGCGCCGGAGGGCAAGGTGCTCGCCGACGCGTACGGAATCGCCGTGCCGGGCGAGGAGTTGGCGGGCGACGTCGAGGAGGCGGTGGCGCACGCGGCCCGGTTCGGCGGACCGGTCGTGATGAAGATCGTGTCGCCGGACATCCTGCACAAGACCGAGGCGGGCGGTGTGGTCGTCGGTGTCGAGGGTGCCCCGAACGTACGGGCCGCGTTCCACAGCATCGTCGAGAACGCCCGCGCCCACGCGCCCGGCGCCCGCATCGAGGGCGTGCAGATCCAGGAACTCCTCCCCCGGGGCCAGGAGGTGATCGTCGGCGCGGTCACCGACCCGACGTTCGGGAAGGTCGTCGCCTTCGGGCTCGGCGGGGTGCTCGTCGAGGTGCTGAAGGACGTGACGTTCCGGCTCGCGCCCGTGACCGCCGACGAGGCGCTGTCCATGCTGGACTCGATCCGGGCGGCGGAGGTCCTGCGCGGGGTGCGCGGGCAGGCCGCGGTGGACCGGTGGGCGATTGCCGAGCAGATCCGCCGGGTCTCCCAACTCGTCGCGGACTTCCCGGAGATCGCCGAGGTGGACCTCAATCCGGTGATCGCCACCGCGGAGGGCGCGACGGCGGCCGACATCCGGGTGATCCTCGCCGAGTCACAGCCGCCGCCCCGCAGGAAGTACACGCGCGACGAAATCCTCACCTCCATGCGGAGGTTGATGCAGCCGTCGTCGGTCGCCGTGATCGGCGCCTCCAACGAGGCGGGCAAGATCGGCAATTCGGTGATGCGCAACCTCGTCGACGGCGGTTTCTCCGGCGAGATCCACCCGGTGAACCCGAAGGCCGACGACATCCTGGGCCGCAAGGCGTACAAGAGCGTCCTGGACGTGCCCGGCGACGTCGACGTGGCGGTCTTCGCGATCCCCGCCAAGTTCGTGGCCGCCGCCCTGGAGGAGGTCGGGCGCAAGGGCATCCCCAACGCCGTCCTGATCCCCTCCGGTTTCGCGGAGACCGGTGAGCACGCACTCCAGGCGGAGATCGTGGCCATCGCCGAACGCCACGGCGTACGGCTGCTCGGCCCGAACATCTACGGCTACTACTCGACGTGGCACGACCTGTGCGCCACGTTCTGCACGCCCTACGACGTCAAGGGCGGCGTCGCGCTGACCTCCCAGTCCGGCGGGATCGGCATGGCGATCCTCGGCTTCGCGCGCAGTACGAAGACGGGTGTCTCGGCGATCGTCGGACTCGGCAACAAGTCGGACCTGGACGAGGACGACCTGTTGACCTGGTTCGGCGAGGACCCGCACACCGAGTGCATCGCGATGCACCTGGAGGACCTCAAGGACGGCCGCGCCTTCGTCGAGGCGGCCCGAAAGACCGTGCCGCGCAAGCCCGTTGTGGTGCTGAAGGCGGGCGGTACGGCGGCGGGCGCGAAGGCGGCCGGTTCGCACACCGGCGCGCTCGCGGGCGACGACGCCGTCTACGACGACATCCTCCGCCAGGCGGGCGTCATCCGGGCACCGGGCCTCAACGACATGCTGGAGTACGCGCGCGGCCTGCCGGTGCTCCCAACTCCCCAGGGGGACAACGTCGTCATCATCACGGGCGCGGGCGGCAGCGGTGTCCTGCTCTCGGACGCGGTGACCGACAACGGCCTCACCCTGATGGAGATCCCGCCCGATCTGGACGCCGCCTTCCGGGAGTTCATCCCGCCGTTCGGCGCCGCGGGCAACCCGGTCGACATCACCGGCGGCGAACCCCCGTCGACGTACGAGGCCACGATCCGCCTCGGTCTGGAGGACCCGCGCATCCACGCGCTCGTCCTCGGCTACTGGCACACCATCGTCACCCCGCCCATGGTCTTCGCCGAGTTGACCGCGCGGGTGGTCGCCGAGTTCCGCGAACGCGGCATCCACAAGCCGGTGGTGGCCTCGCTCGCGGGCGACGTCGAGGTCGAGGAGGCCAGCCAGTACCTGTACGAGCGCGGCGTGGTGGCCTACCCGTACACGACCGAGAAACCGGTGGCGGTGCTCGGTGCCAAGTACCGGTGGGCACGGGCCGCGGGGTTGCTCTGATGCTCGGACACGTACGCCGTCGGCCGGGGGTCCGGGGGTTGTCCCCCGGGCGAAACACAGCCCGGTGGGCGCGGGCCGCGGGGCTTCTGGGAGGCGGTTCATGAGACGGGAGTGAACCGGGGCACGGCCGGCGGTGCGCGTCGGCCGTGCCCGGGACCCGCGCGCGCACGAAAGGCAACGGACAGGGGGCGCTGGCCAGTTCTTTCGACGCAAGGGGTGCTTTCGCACGATGACCATGACCGAGCCGTGGACGTCCGTCCCCTGGAGGGAGGTGACGGACCGCACCGGCCGCACGTACCGGATCGGCGAGCGGGACACCGATCTCCTCGACGGCCGCACCCGCACCTGGATGACCGTCCTGCCCTGGCTGGCCACGACGGCCACCGGAGCGGCAACGCTGGCGTTCGCGACGGCGGAACGCCACAGACTGGGCGGCGCCCTGCTGCCCCTACTGGCCATCTGGACCGCCAGCCAGGCCACCGTGGCCCTACCGACCGGCCACCTCCGCGAGACAGGCCAAGTCCCCGCGCGCACAGCGGTAGCCCTGGGCGCGACAGCGATCCTGCTGAGCTGGCCCTTCTTGGCCTACTTCCCCAACCCGGCAGCAGCCCGCACCCTGTTCGCCCTGCTCAGCGGAGCGGGCACAGCCCTGATCTGGACAAGCTGCGTCCACACGACGATCAAGTGGCACCCGGACCGAAAGGGCAGCGGAACGGGCCTGGTGGCAGGGGGGTTAGCGCTCGGAGCGACCCCGTTCGTGTTCCTGTCACGGGAGTTGAGCGCGTACAGGCCCGAACTCGTGGCGGCGGGCGCACTGTTGTGCGTGGCGGTTGCGGCGGCAGGGCGGCCACTACGGGACCCACCACGCAACTGGTGGCCACCACACCTGGATCCACGTGGGGCAACGACTCACCGAACTCGGGCACCCGCGCCCTTTAAGGGGCGCGGGGAACTGCGCGACCAGCCCCCACACACCCGCACAAACCCCCCGGCCGCAAGGCACTTGACCCCACGCCAGTCCCGCAGAACACCACAGCTGTGGCTCACCTGGACCCTGCTCCTGCTAACCGGCACAACCGCAGTGTTCACCTTCGCAGCCCAAGTACACCTACACACCACCCCCGGCTGCACAGCACTGGCCTTCAGCGCGGGCGCCTACGTAGGCGGTCACCTCTCCGACCGCCACACCCCCCGCACCACCCTCGCCACAGCCAACGCAGTGCTGGCGTTCGCCCTCCTGGCCACGGCCGCCACCCCCAACTCCACGGCGATGCTGATCCACGGCACCACGGCCGGCCTCGCCGCGGGCGCAACCCTCCCCCTCACCGCCGCCCTGACCGCGGACTTCTTCGGTGAGAACCACAACGCCGTCCACCACGGAACCGTCCTCACCTCGGGGATCCTCTCCGCACCGGTCGGCTGTTTCCTGGGCGCGTCGGTGGTCCGCGGGACGGACCACGGCGGCGCGTACCTCCTGGCGGGCTCCATCGGCCTGGTCTGCGCGGTTCTCGCCCTCCTGCTGAGGGCTCCCGGGCGGCCGAGGGTCCGCGACATCCTCCCCAATCCCCACCCGCTCGGCGAGGAGATGGCGTGACATGACGGCGGACCCCGTACCAGCGAATTCGGCACGATCAACGCAACCGGAACAACGGCAACAACCGGCACCCCCACAACCGGCGGAAAGCCCCTCCGACGGCCCCGGCGGCACGCACCGCCCCTACCGTGAAGTGACCGACGCCCACGGCCGCGTCTACCGCGTCGGAGAGACCGACCGCGACATCCTCGGCCACTCGCGCAAGCTCATGGTGTACCTGCCGTGGGCGGCGATGATGGCCATCAGCGTCTTCGAGTACGCGTACGGCTCGGCGGAGGACACGCTGTCCTCCGCGCACGGCTGGTCGCAGACCAACACCTTCTGGATCCTGAGCATTTGGGTCTTCTTCCAGGCGGGCATCGCCTTCCCGGCGGGCTGGCTGCGGGAGAAGGGGATCCTGACCGCGCGCCGGGCGATGCTCATCGGCTCGGGCCTGTGCCTGGCCGGGTTCCTGGCGCTGTCCCATCTGCACAACGTGTGGCTGGCGATCCTCGGGTTCGGGGTCTTCGGCGGTGTCGGTTCCGGTCTGGTCTACGCGACCTGCATCAACATGGTCGGCAAGTGGTTCCCCGAACGGCGGGGCGGCAAGACCGGGTTCGTCAACGGCGGCTTCGCGTACGGTTCGCTGCCGTTCATCTTCATCTTCAACTACGCCTTCGACACGAAGAACTACCACGTCGTGCTCGACCTCATCGGCTGCTACGTGCTGGCCGTGGTGCTGGCGTCGGCGTTCTACTTCCGGGACCCGCCGAAGAACTGGTGGCCCGCGGACATCGACCCGCTGACGTACGCGGCGAGCAGCCGCAAGGGTGCCACGAGCCTGGCCAAGAACCCGCCCGCGGTACGGCAGTTCACGCCCAGGGAGGCCGTCAGGACGGGGATGCTGCCGCTGATGTGGGTGTCCATCGTGCTGACGGCCGGGGTGTCGATCTTCGGGATCTCGTTCCAGGTCGACTACGCGAAGGAGGTCGGGTTCGGCCCGCTGGTGGCGGCCTCGTCGATGGGCGTCCTGGCCGTCGTCAACGGCGTCGGCCGCGGTGTGGTGGGCGTGCTGTCCGACCACTGGGGCCGCAAGCTCACCCTGGTGTTCGTCATCGTGGTGCTCGGGCTCGCCCAGTTCGGGGTGATCTGGGCGGGCAACACCCGCGACGAGTGGCTGTTCCTGTTCTTCGCGTTCCTGTCGGGCTTCGGGGGCGGCGCGTTCTACCCGATGTTCGCGGCACTGACGCCGGACTACTTCGGCGAGAACTACAACGCCACCAACTACGGCCTGGTCTACAGCGGCAAGCTGGTCAGCGGCCTGTTCGGCGGCGGCCTCGGCTCGATGGTGGTCGACTCCTGGGGCTACGACGGCGCGTACGCGCTCGCCGGGGGCGTCTCGATGGTGGCGGCGGCCATCGCGCTGCTGCTGCGGCAGCCGGGCCGGACGGGCACGCCACGCCGTACGACGGCCGCCGAGCAGGCCGGGACCGCGGCGGGCTGAGCGGTCGGACGAGCGAAACGATCGGGGCGGTGCTTCCTCGACGGAGGCACCGCCCCGCCGCCGTACGCCCGTCCCGGCACGGCCCCGCCCCGCCGCCGTACGACCGTCCCCGCACGGCCCCGCCCCGCCTCCGTACGACCGTCCCCGCACGGTCCGCCCTACTTCACCCGCTCGTGGTACGTCCGCCGCGTGTGCTCCGTGTGCTCGCGCATGACCTCCGTGGCGCGCTTCTCGTCGCGGGAGGTGATCGCGGCGATCAGGGCCCGGTGTTCGATCCAGGACTGGTGGCCGCGCTGCCGGGCGACCGGCGTGTAGTACCAGCGCACCCGGCGGTCCACCTGGGCGGCGAGTTCCGCGAGGACGGCGTTGCCCGCCAGTTCCATGACCTTGGTGTGGAAGCGGGCGTTGAGCGCGACCGCGCCGTCCACGTCGTCCGCGGCGACCGCGCGCTCCCCCTCCGCGCACAGTTCCTCCAGGGCCGCCACCCCGGCCGTACCGGCGTTCGCGGCGGCCAGGCGGGCCGCCTCGGCCTCCAACAGCGTACGGACGGTGAGGAGTTGGTCGGCCTCGTGCTCCGTCGGCTCGTGCACGAACGCGCCCTGGGCGGGCCGCAGGTCCACCCAGCCCTCGGTGTTGAGGCGTTGCAGCGCCTCGCGCACCGGCTGACGGGAGACGCCGAGGTGACCGGCCAGTTCGCTCTCGACGAGGTGCTGGCCGGGCTGGAGGGCGCGGGTGGTGATCAGTTCGAGCAGCGCCTCGTAGACGCGGTCGCGCAGCGGGCCGGGGCGTTCGAGCCGGGGCACCGACCCCTGTGGCAGTCCTGCGGACAACATCGCGGTCCCCCTCCGGTCGACGGTGACGACGGCAACCGCAACCGCAACGGCAGCGGCACACCGGCCGTACGGCCAGTATGAATTGGCTTTCGTCTACAGTCTACGGTGCGTAAAGACCATGGAAAAGGCCGCCCCGCGTGTCACATGGTGCGCACGACACCCACGCCGTACCGCACCGGCACCCGCACTGCCGTCCCCCGGCCGTTCGTCCCCCGTCCGCCGTCTCACGGGCAGCGCACGACCTGCCCCGCGTACGACAGGTTCCCACCGAAGCCGAAGAGCAACACCGGGTCGCCGGTGGCCAGTTCGCCGCGTTCCACCAGTTTGGACAGGGCCAGCGGGATGCTCGCGGCGGAGGTGTTGCCGGACTCGACGACATCGCGCGCGACGACCGCGTTCACGGCGCCGATCTTCTCCGCGAGCGGTTCGATGATGCGCAGGTTCGCCTGGTGCAGGACCAGCCCGGCGAGGTCGGCGGGGGTGAGCCCGGCCTGCTCGCAGGCCCTGCGGGCGATGGCGGGCAGCTGGGTGGTGGCCCACCGGTAGACGCTCTGCCCCTCCTGCGCGAACCGCGCGGGCGTGCCCTCGATGCGCACCGCGTGCCCCATCTCGGGCACCGACCCCCACAGCACGGGCCCGATCCCGGACTCCTCCGCCGCCTCGACGACGGCGGCGCCGGCGCCGTCCCCGACGAGCACGCAGGTCGTGCGGTCGTTCCAGTCGGTGACCTCGGACATCTTGTCGGCGCCGATGACCAGCACCCGGGCGGCCCCGCCGGCGCGCACCGCGTGGTCGGCGGTGGCCAGGGCATGGGTGAACCCGGCGCACACGACGTTGAGGTCCATGACGGCCGGGGAGGGCATGCCGAGGCGGTGGGCGACCCGGGCGGCCATGTTCGGGGAACGGTCGACGGCCGTGGAGGTGGCCACCAGGACCAGGTCGATGTCGGCCGCGTTCAGGCCCGCGGCGGCGAGCGCCTTGGCGGCGGCGTGGGCGGCCAGCTCGTCGACGGGTTCGTCGGGGCCGGCGATGTGGCGTGTGCGGATGCCCACGCGGCTGGTGATCCACTCGTCACTGGTGTCGACCAGGCCCGCCAGGTCCTCGTTGGTGAGCACCTTGGCTGGCTGGTAGTGACCGACGGCGGCGATGCGAGAGCCGTTCATGGGCGGTGGTTCCCCTTATGCCTCGGTAGCGGGATCCACCAGTCTGAACAGTGACTCACCGGTACGGGGGCGTGTGCAGAGACAGGATTGAGGCGTCCTCGTTGTCGGCTTCCCGCAGTACCTCGGACGTCCGAACATGCGTCCCTGACACTGACGACCGCCGGACGGCCCCGCAGGTCACCCGGCGCACCGGGCGGCGCACCGGGCACGGACGGGGCGCGGACGGCCCCTTCCGGGCCCGGGACACCGGGCACGAACGCGACCCGCCCGCCCCCTTCGGCTCAGCCCGTGAACAGCTGCCGCGCCTTCTGGACCAGCTCGTACAGGCCGTAGGCGAGCGGCGCCGTCACCCACA
The DNA here is from genome assembly GCA_001298575.1 of Actinobacteria bacterium OK074. Lineage (GTDB taxonomy): Bacteria > Actinomycetota > Actinomycetes > Streptomycetales > Streptomycetaceae > Streptomyces. The sequence goes on along the minus strand of LJCV01000188.1, from coordinate 80,860 downwards.
GCCAGGCGAAGGCGATCAGGGGCCGCCGGTCGGGCAGGGACTCAGGCTGGCTGCTCTCGTCGGCCATCTTCTGCCGCCTCCTTCGCTACGGGCAAGTGGTGCCGGGGGTGGACGGGGCGGACGAGTTCGTTGGCGACGAAGCCGACGACGAGCAGCCCGATCATGATCATGAAGGACAGGCCGTAGAGCGACGAGCCCGTCTTGCCGTCTGCCTTCTGGTGGTCGGCGATCCGGTTCACGATGAGCGGACCGAGCACCCCGGCCAGCGACCAGGCGGTGAGCAGCCGGCCGTGGATCGCGCCGACCTGGTAGGTCCCGAACAGGTCCTTCAGGTACGCCGGTACGGTCGCGAACCCGCCGCCGTAGAAGGAGAGGATGACGAGTGCGCAGCAGACGAAGAGGGGCTTGGAGGAGTCGCCGAACTGGGAGATCAGGAGGTACATGACCGCGCCGACGCCGAGGTAGAGGCGGTAGATGTTCTTGCGGCCGACGAGGTCGGAGGTGGAGGACCAGCCGATGCGGCCCGCCATGTTCGCGGCGGACAGCAGGGCGACGAAACCGGCCGCGGCGGAGGCCGAGACGGCGTCGGAGGTGCCCGCGAAGAAGTCCGTGATCATCGGGGCGGCCTTCTCCAGGATGCCGATGCCCGCGGTCACGTTCATGCACAGGACCACCCACAGGCACCAGAACTGCGGGGTGCGGACGGCCGTGTTGGCCGAGACCGGGACGCCCCGGAGGGCGGCGGCGGGGGCGTTCGCGACCGGCTTCGCGGTGCGCGGCACCCGGACCAGGAGCACGCCGAGCGTCATGAACGCGGCGTACACCAGGCCGTGCACGAGGAAGGCGAGCGCGATCCCGGAGTGGTCGGAGCCGAAGGACGCCAGCATCTGCGCCGACCAGGGCGAGGCGATCAGCGCGCCGCCGCCGAAGCCCATGATGGCGATGCCGGTGGCCATGCCGGGCCGGTCGGGGAACCACTTGATCAGTGTGGAGACGGGCGAGATGTAGCCGATGCCGAGGCCGATCCCGCCGACGAAGCCGTAGCCGAGGACGATCAGCCAGAACTGCTTGGTCTCCGCACCCAGCGCGGCGATCAGGAAGCCGGAGGAGAAGCAGACCAGGGCGACGGTCATCGCCCAGCGCGGCCCGTTGCGTTCGACCAGGGTGCCGCCGAACGCGGCCGACAGCCCCAGCATGACGATGGCGAGTTGGAAGGGCAGCGCGCTCTCGGTGCCGCTGAGGTTCAGCGCGGCTTCGAGGGGCGGCTTGAACACGCTCCAGGCGTATGCCTGCCCGATGGCGAGATGGACGGACAGGGCGGCGGGGGGAACCAGCCAACGACTCCAGCCGGGTGGTGCGACGGGGGCGCTCATGATCCCGCACGATAAGAATGCGCCGGGTCGATGGGAAGCCGCCGGACGGCAAAGGGCGGACCGTATGCGGTGAACGGTATGCGGGGCGCGCCGAACGGTCACCGGGGCCCGACCAGCGGTTCCGCCACCTCCTCCGCCACACCTCTTGCCGCCGTCAACTTCCATACTGTAGACAGTATGCGGATCGATACGAGTCGCCGCCCCCGTACCCGTGTCCGCGGGTGTCGGACAATGGGGCGAGGGCCGTTTCGGCCACCCGTACGGACAGAACCGGGGCTGATCAGCACATGGGACGTGTCACGGAACGACGCAAGGTGATCCGGATCCGCGACGGCGCGGTCTCCGCCCGTCCGGACACCCTGGTGGCCGAGGAACCGCTGGAGATCCGGCTCAACGGCAAGCCCCTGGCGATCACGATGCGCACCCCCGGCGACGACTTCGCACTGGCCGCGGGCTTCCTGGTCAGCGAGGGGGTACTGGGCGCCGCGTCCGAACTCCGCACCATCGTCTACTGCGCGGGCGCGACGGTCGACGGCTCCAACTCCTACAACGTGGTGGACGTGGTGACCGCGCCGGACGTCGTCCTGCCAGACATCACCCTCGAACGCAACGTCTATACGACGTCGTCGTGCGGCCTGTGCGGCAAGGCGAGCCTGGACGCGGTGCGCACGACGGCGCGCTGGGCGATCGACGACGGCGGGCAGGCGCCCCTGCGCGTCGAGCCGGAGTTCCTCGCGAGCCTGCCCGACCGGTTGCGCGCGGCCCAGCGGGTCTTCGACCGGACCGGGGGCCTGCACGCGGCGGCCCTGTTCGGCGAGGACGGCGAGCTGCTCGACATCGGCGAGGACGTGGGGCGGCACAACGCGGTGGACAAGCTGGTGGGCCGGGCGCTGCGGAACGACGGCCTGCCGCTGTCCCGCACCATCCTGCTGGTGTCGGGCCGCGCCTCCTTCGAGTTGGCGCAGAAGGCGGTCATGGCCGGGATCCCGGTGCTCGCGGCGGTCTCGGCGCCCTCGTCGCTGGCCGTGGACCTGGCCGCGGAGAGCGGTCTGACCCTGGTCGGCTTCCTGAGAGGCACCTCCATGAACGTGTACGCGGGCGAGCACCGCATCGCCCTGCGGGCCGGGGCCACCCCGGGCTGATCCCGCCGGGGCGGCGGTACCGCCCACGGCACGGCGACGGACCCCGGCGGTGGGAGGGCGCCCCCTGCGCCGCCGGGGTCCACCTCGGCGACCCCGTCCGCCTGCGGTGATGCCGGTGCCGTATCACCGCATGCGGAACAAGCCTTGGACGGCTCACCGACGACGACAGCAGGCTTGGCCCCCTCGGAGAAACGGCGAAGGGAAGCGGTATGAGCCTGCGGGGACAGCGTGTCGTGGTGGTCGGCGGCACGACGGGGATCGGGTTCGCGGTGGCGGAGGCGGCGGCCCGGGACGGCGCCGCGGTGGTGGTCGCCTCACGGCGGCGGGCGAAGGTGGACGCGGCGGTACGACGACTGCCGGAGGGCGCGGAGGGACACGTGCTCGACGTGACGGACGAGACGGCGGTGCGGGACTTCTTCGCGACGGTCGGCGCCTTCGACCACCTCGTGTACACGGCCGGCGAGTCCCCCGCGTTCGGCGCGCTGGCCACCACGGACCTGGCCGACATCCAACAGCTGTTCAACACCCGCCTGTTAAGCGTGTACGCGACGGTCAAGTACGCCACCCCGTACCTGCGCGCGGCCGGTTCGATCACGTTCACCACGGGTGTCCTCTCCCTCCGCCCGTCCCCCGGCAGCAGCACGGTGGTGGGCCTGGCCGGAGCGGTGGAGACCCTCACCCGCGCCCTGGCAGTGGAGTTGGCCCCGCTCCGCGTCAACGCGGTTCAGCCCGGCCTCGTCCGCACCGACCTGCTGCTGAACCTGCCCGCCGACCTCCGCGACCGCCTCGTCAAGACGGCCACGGAGACCTTGCCGGTCGGCAGGATCGGCGAACCGGAGGACGTCGCGGAGGCGTACCTGTACCTGATGCGGGGCGGGTACAGCACGGGGACCGTGGTGCGGGTGGACGGGGGAAGTGTGCTCGTCTGACGGCCGTCGGTTGCCGAACTCAGGCAGCCAGCACGCCTGTTGACGGTGCGTCAGCTTTCGGTCGTCCCGGAGATCCGCCGCAGCAGACCCATGAGCTGCTCCCGCTCGGCAGCCGACAGCGGCGCCAGGAGCGTGTCGTTGGCCTCCCGGGCCACCCGTTCGCAGCGCACGAGGAGCCGGGCGCCCTCCTCGGTGAGCGACACCGCGTTCTTGCGCCGGTCCTTCGGGTCCGGCCGCCGGACGACGAGACCGGCGCCCTGGAGGTCGTTGAGGATGCCGACGACGTCCTTGGGGTCGAGCGCCACCCCGCGGCCGAGGTCGGCCTGGGCGACCGGAGCGAGGTCGCGGACGGCGGAGAGCACCACGTGGTGCCACATCCGCAGCCCCTCGACGGCGAGCGCCTCGGCGACCAGCGCGCGCCCGCGGGCGGCGGCCCGGCCGAGGATCCAGCTGGGCAGAGCTCGGATCTCGAGGAGTGGGGGTTCGGGCGCGGAAGCGGGGGCTGTGGCGGGGGCGGGGGCGACGGCGGGTTCGGATCCGGCTTCGGGCATGGCGGCAGCGTAGCGAAATTCCATTGGACTCCCCAACGACCTCACCGATACCGTTGGGGATCCCAATGACTTTCCCCGCTCTCCCGGAGGTGCGATGCGCCGCGTCCGCTACGACCGTCCCGGCGGCCCCCTGTTCGTGGAGGAGGTCCCCGTGCCCGTGCCCGGCCCGGGTGAACTCCTCGTCCGCGCCGAGGCGATCGGGGTGACCCTGCCGATGGTGCGCAAGGTGTCCGAGTCCGCCGAGCCGGTGCCGCTCGGCGGTGAGGTCGCGGGCGAGGTGACCGCCGTCGGCGCGGGCGGCACGGGTTTCGCGGTGGGCGACCGCGTCACCGGCCTCTGCTTCGGGCACGGTTACGCCGACGTCGTCCCCCTGCACGCGTCGATGGCCTCGCCGGTGCCCGCCGCCGCGACCGCCGTCGACGCGGTTGCCCTGGTCCGCAGCGGCCTGGTCGCGCTCGGCGCGCTGGAGGCCGCCGGGACCGAGCGCGGCGAGGCGGCGCTGGTGACGGCTGCCGCGAGCGGGGTCGGGCATCTGGCGCTCCGGCTCGCCCGGCTGCGTGGGGCGTCGCGGGTCGTGGCCGCCGTGTCGGACACCCGCAAGGCCGGCTTCGTGCGGGACTGCGGCGCCGACGAGGTCGTCGGGTACGACGCGGACGGCTGGGGCGAGCCGGTCGGCTACGCCCTCGACGCGGTGGGCGGCGACGTGCTCGCCCCGGCTCTCGCCGCGCTGGCCCCCGGTGGGCGTCTCGTGGCGTACAGCTCGGGCGGCGGCACGATCCGGGCGTACGACCTGCTGGTGGGCGCGAAGACGGTGACCGGTTTCCAGCTGGGGCGGATCGCGCGGGACCGGCCGGAGACCTACGAGCGGTGGCGGCGGGAGTTGTGGCAGCTGTTCGCGGAGGGTGCGCTACGGCCCGCCGTGCACCGGGAGTTCGACCTGGCGGACGCGGCGAAGGCGCACGAGGCGATCGAGTCGCGGGGGAACCTGGGGAAGGTGGTACTGCGGCCGTAGGGACGCCCGGCCATCGCTGCGGCCGCAGGGCCGCCCGGCCACCCGCCGTCGTCGGCCCCCGGCCCCCGGTGCCCGGCACCGGCACTGGCACTGGCACTGGCACCGGCACCGGTGGCTCCGCCGTGGGCCCGCACGCCCGTGCCGCCGACGACAACTCGCCGCCCTGCCGCCACCCTTCAGGAGTACGCCCCACCGGCACCTCCCGCCCCGCGCACATCCCCTCCCCCGTTCGCTCGTTGGTACAGCACGAGTTGGACGGGTCGCGCCGGGCGCGGCCCGTTGTCCGAGTAGGAGGCGGTTACTTGGATGCCGGCACGACCCTGCTCGGCTCGTTACTGGCCTGTGCGGGTGCTCTGGCCGCGGCCGTCGTGGCGTATCTGGGCAAGCGCGGCGAGAACGCGTTGAGCGGTTATTCCAGCCTGACCGAGAAGTTGCAGTCGGAGCGGGACCGGCTCGAACGCCAGGTCGCCGAACGCGACTCCCGTATCGACGAGTTGACCCTGATGCGGACCGTCGACCAGACGGAGATCGCCCGGCTCAGGGTCGACATCACCCGACTGGGAGGCTCACCGTGACCCGGCTGCACCACGCCCTCACGCTGCGCTGGCGGAGCATCAGCCTCGTCTGCGTCCTGATCGCGCTCGCCGGTGTCGCGGTGATCCTGTGGGCGCGCATCGACGCCGGGGACCGCCGTGCGGACGCGCTGCGCGTCGAGGCGGACCGGCGCGGCAAGGCGCTGTCCACGCTCGCCGACGACGTCCGTACGCTGCGCGCCCAGGTCGAGGCCGGTGGCGGCACCCCGGCCGCGCCCGACCCGTCCGAGGCGGTGGACAACCTGCTCGCCGGGGTCCGGGTGCCCGCGGGCACGCCCGGCGCGAAGGGCGACCGGGGTGATCCGGGTGCCCCGGGTGCCGGGGGCAAGGCGGGTGCGGCCGGGGCGCGCGGGCCGCGCGGTGAACCGGGCGCGACCGGGGCGGCGGGCTCGCCGGGGCCCCCTGGGGCGACCGGGGCCAACGGCGCGGACGGTGCGAATGGTGCGGACGGCGTGGTCGGGCCGGTGGGGCCGAGCGGGCCGGCGGGTCCCGCGGGACCCGTTGGTCCTCCCGGCGCCCAGGGCACTCAGGGGGCGCCCGGCTCGCCGGGTGCCGCGGGGAGCCGGGGCGATGCCGGGCAGCGGGGGGACTCGGGGCTCCAGGGGCCGAAGGGCGACCCCGGGCCCACCTGTCCGGACGGTTACAGCCTCCAGGTGCCGGCCGGTGACCCGGACGCGCTGGTGTGCCGTCGGAAGACCGCCGCCGCCTCCTCCTCGGCCCCGTCGCCGGCCGCCTCGCCGAGTGCCGGGTTCGTCGTCCTGCCGCTGCCCCTGCCGCCGTTGCCGCCGACCCGCCGCACGAGAAACCGGGCAAGGAGGCGCATGGCACGGCGAGTTGGGTGGGCCGAAGCGCATGATCATTGCCGATGTATGCTCCCTATGAGGTTGTTGAGAGCCAAAGTAACTTTTGTGGCTCGTGTACTCGGCTGTGGGACCCCGGAAGGTCCGGAGGCCCTCAAGGACGCATGAAGGGCGAGCCGCGCCATGTCGCCAGGTCTCCGCACACGTCTCGGATCCACGCTGCTCCCGGTTGCGATCACCGTCGTCGCCACTGCCGCTCCGCTCGCGCTGTCGAGCCCGGCGGTCGCCCAACAAACGTCTGCCACCGGCACGTTCGACCAACAAGTGCTGTTCCGCGCCTCCCAGGACCCGGGTTACGCCTGCTTCCGGATCCCCTCCATCGTCCGGACGAACGACGGCACTCTGCTCGCGTTTGCCGAGGGCCGCGTACTCAACTGCGGCGACGCGAACGACATCGACATCGTGATGAAACGTTCCACCGACGGCGGCCGCACCTGGGGCCCGCTCCAGGTGGTCAACGACGGAGGGGGCGACACCCACGGCAACCCCACCGCGATGGTCGACCGCCGGACGGGGCGGATCCTGCTGGCCGAAACCTACAACAAGGGCCGTACGGACAGCTCGGGTTGTGGTTCGCCCTGCGACCGCACCCCACACCTCCAGTACAGCGACGACGACGGTCTGACCTGGTCGCAGCCACGCGATCTGACGGATGAGATCCGGCCGTCGAGCTGGAATTCCTGGGACGGCACGGGCCCCGGCCACGGCATCCAGCTCACCCGCGGCAAGCACGCCGGGCGACTGGTCTTCGGGGTCAACGCCGAGTCCTGGGACGGGTCCAAGGTCTCGGCCGCGCACGCCGCGCTGGTCTACAGCGACGACGGGGGCGAGCACTGGCACCTCGGCGCGACCCAGTCGTGGCCGGTCTCGGACGACGGGACCTTCCCGCAGAAGCCCCAGGAACTGTCGGTGACGGAGCGTCAGGACGGCACGCTGCTGGTCAGCGCGCGCGAACAGGACGGCATCGACCTCGGCCAGCGCACCCAGGCCGTCAGCCGCGACGGCGGCACGAGCTTCAGCGGGCCCTTCCGTGCGCTGCCGGACGTGTACACGCCCGAGGTCCAGTGCTCCGTGCTGAACCCGGGCGACCGCATCCTGTTGGCCTGCCCCGGCGACCCGGACCGCCGCCGGTCCATGATGATCCGCTCCTCCTTCGACGGCGGCCGCACCTGGCAGGGACTGGACCGGGGCACGGCCGTCACCGCCGACTGGTCGGGCTACTCGGACCTGGTGCAGGCCGACCGGCAGACGATCGGCCTGATGTACGAGGGCGGCGCGGTCGCCGCCACGGACGAGATCCGCTTCGCCCGCTTCACCGAGGACGCCCTCACCCCACGGCTGGGCCCCTACCCGACCACCCCCGACCTGGCCCCGCGCACGCTCCCCGCCTCGGTCCTGGGCGACCCCGCGCCGACGGACGGCGTGGGGGGCGGCGCCATGGCATTCGACGGCGTCGACGACGCGGTCCGGCTGCCGTACCAGCCCCAACTCGCCCTGGGCACGAAGGACTTCACCGCGTCGCTCTGGTTCAGGTATACGGCCACGACCGGCGAGCAGCCGTTGCTGTGGATGGGCGGGACCGGGACCACACAGCCCCAGGTCTGGCTGCGCGCGGAGCCGGACGCGAACCGGGTACGGGGGCTGATCACGGCCAAGCAGGGCAAAGCCACCGTGAGCACGGCGTCGGTTGCGACCACCGGCGCGTACAACGACGACACCTGGCACCACCTCGTGCTGCGCCGGGGCGGCGGGCAACTCGCCCTCTTCCTCGACGGCGCCCAGGTCGCCACCGCCGCGGACGTCACCGGATCGGTCAGCCGCGACTCGTCGTTCGGCGTGCACGTCGGCCAACGCATGGACGCCCGGGCGTTCTTCACGGGTTCGATCGACGATGTCCGGGTCTACGACCGGGCGTTGAGCGACGAGGAGATCGCCTCGGCCGCGCCGACGGACGGCACGGTGCTGTGGCTGCCCATGGACCGGGTGCGCGTGAGCCACTAGGGTCTGTCCGGCGGATCAGGTCGGAGGGATCCGCGGATGCCTTGCGACAAGAGAGGAGCGGGGCTTGGTGCGTGCAGCTGCAAGGCGGGGGAGGGAAGCGACGCGGAGCGTCGTTGACCGACGACAACGCCGCAGATGTGCGTGCCAAGCCCCGCGTCTCCGGCATGATCCGCCGGACAGGCCCTAGCGTCCCGCCCGTGCCCTCGCACACCCGAGCGCACCGGGAGGCGGCGGCCGGGCTCGGGCTGATCCTGGCCCTGGTCTGCGCCGCCGTCCTGCTCACCGCCCTGCCGGACCAGCCCCACCGGCGGGGCGCCGCGTCGTGCGCCGCCCGTACGGTCGGCTCCTGGTCCTCGGACACCACGCTGACCGGCGAGTTCGACCGCTACGGCGACGACACCTCCCGTACCGACGACTGGACCGGCGGCGACGGCACCCACTCGGTGCGGCTGCCCGACGGCCGCGTCCTGTGGCTGTTCTCGGACACCTACCTCGGCCAGGTGTACGCGCCGCCCAACCCGGTCGGCGAGTCCCACGTCTGGCGGGACGCCACCGCGCCCCTGGTGCGCAACTCGGCGGTGGTGATGTCCCGTTCGGGCCGCCTGGAATCCACCCTGCCCGCCCCGCTCTTCGCCGACCCGGCGGCCAACGAGTGGCGCTGGCCGGTGGCGGCCGAGGTCGAGCCCCGCTCCCCCGGCTCGTCCGAGCAGGTCGTCCGCGTCCTGCTGTGGACCCGCACGACGGGCGCCTACCCGTGGATCTACGGCGTCCCCACCGCCACCGAGGTCGCCACGCTCTCGCTGCCGGACCTGCGGGTCGAGTCGGTCACCACGGTCCTGGACCAGCGGCCGGTGACGGACCCGGCCCAGCGGGTGCTGTTCGGCACAACGGCCGTGTCCGGCAAGGGGGGTTGGACCTACGTCTTCGGCGGCGACGACGCCCGGGCCGCCGGGCAGCCGTCCTCGCGGGCGTACGTGGCCCGGGTGCCGCGCGGCGGGCTGGCGGATCCGGCGGCGTGGCAGTACTGGGACGGCGGCCGGTGGGCAACGGGCGTACAGCCGAAGGCGGTTCTGGGCGACGGGCGCACCACCGGGGTCGGCAGCGCCTTCACCGTCGTACCGGACGGGGGCGCCTATGTCCTGTTCACCATGGCCGCCGGGGCCCAGGGTCTGACCAACGTGACCTCGTACTGGGCCTGTTCGCCCACCGGGCCCTGGCACGGGCCCGCCCGGGCCTTCACGGCGCCGCTGCCGCAGGGCGAGGTGGCCGCGTACAACCCGCAGGCCCACCCCGAACTCGGCGGCTACGGCGGGCTCGTACTCAGCTACGACGTGAACTGGCTGGACACGGACGGGACTTCGGCCGCGGTGAACCTCAACCGGAATGTGTCGCTGTACCGACCGCGGTTCGTGTCGCTCCGGCTGACGGACGAGTGACCTCGGACTCCTCAGCAGTCTCCCCAGCCGCCTCCGGGTCGCGGGCGCGCCGCTTGGCGATGACCGCGCACACCATGAGCTGCATCTGGTGGAAGAGCATCAGCGGGAGCACGGCGAGGGAGGCGTGCGTGCCGAACAGGACGCCGGCCATGGGCAGTCCGGAGGCGAGGGACTTCTTCGAGCCCGCGAACTGGATCGCGATGCGGTCCTCGCGGCCGAAGCCGAGCGCCCGGGCGCCGTACCAGGTGAGCGTGAGCAGCACGGCGAGGAGTACGGCCTCGACGGCGAGCAGCGCGCCGAGCCGGGCCACGCTGACCTGGTGCCAGATGCCCTGGACCATGCCCTCGCTGAACGCGGTGTAGACGACGAGCAGGATCGAGCCGCGGTCGACGAGCGAGAGCACCTTCTTGTGCCGGGTGACGAAGGCCCCGATCCAGCGTCGTAGCACCTGCCCCGCGACGAACGGCACGAGCAGTTGCAGCACGATCTCGACGAGCGAGTGGGCGGAGAAGCCGCCGCTGCTGCCCAGCAGGGAGGCGGCGAGCAGCGGGGTGACGACGATGCCGATGAGCGAGGAGAAGGAACCCGCGGCAATCGCGGCGGGGACGTTGCCGCGCGCGATCGAGGTGAAGGCGATCGACGACTGGACCGTGGAGGGGACCAGGGTGAGGAAGAGCAGGCCGTTGTAGAGGGGCTGGGTCAGCAGCACCGGCACCAGGCCGCGGGCGGCCAGCCCGAGCAGCGGGAACACCACGAAGGTGCAGGCCAGGACGGTGCCGTGGAGCCGCCAGTGCTTCATGCCCTCGACCGCCTCACGGGTGGACAGGCGCGTCCCGTAGAGGAAGAAGAGGAGGGCGATCGCGGCGGTGGAGGCGCCGGAGGAGACGTCGGCGGCGGTGTCGCGGGCGGGGAAGAGGGCCGCGAGCCCGACCGTGCCCAGCAGCAGGACGATGAACGGGTCGAAGGGCATCCAACGCGGCCAACGCAGGCGTTTCACTGTGCTCCATCACTTCATGTGCTCGGTGTCGTGGTGCGGGCACGTTCGTGCCCTCCCCATCGTGCTCCTCCGCGTCTTGATCGGGAATCCGGCATACCACTCTGACTGTCATCATGTTCCGCGATAACCTGGGGCGATGTACGACCCCGCGCAGCTGCGCACGTTCCTCGCGGTGGCCCAGACGCTGAGTTTCACGCAGGCCGCCCGGCGGCTCGGGCTGCGCCAGTCGACGGTGAGCCAGCACGTGCGCCGGCTGGAGGACGCCACCGGACGGCAGCTGTTCGCCCGCGACACCCACTCGGTGGAGCTGACGGAGGATGGCGAGGCGATGCTGGGCTTCGCGCGCCGCATCCTCCAGGTGCACGAGCAGGCGACCGCGTTCTTCACCGGGTCCAGGCCGCGCGGCCGGCTGCGTTTCGGCGCCTCGGAGGACTTCGTGCTCACCCGGCTGCCGGAGATCCTGGAGGGCTTCCGCTACGACCATCCCGAGGTCGACCTGGAGCTGACGGTCGAGTTGTCCGGCACCCTGCACGAGCAGCTGGCCGCCGGGAAACTCGACCTGGTGCTGGCCAAGCGCCGCCCGGAGGACCCGCGCGGCGAGCCCGTCTGGCACGACCGCCTGGTCTGGATCGGCGCGGACCGGCTGCGCCTGGACCCCGACCGCCCGGTCCCGCTGATCGTCTACCCGCCACCGGGCATCACCCGCGTCCTGGCCTTCGAGGCGCTGGAACGGCAGGGCCGCGCCTGGCGCGTCACGTGCACGAGCGGCAGCCTCAACGGCCTGATCGCGGCGGCGCGCGCGGGCCTGGGCGTGATGGCGCACTCCCGGGGGCTGATTCCGCCGGGCCTGGTCCGGGTGCCGGACCGGGCGGGGCTGCCGGAACTGGGCGGCGTCGACTTCGTCCTCGTGCACGGCACCCGGCCGGGCGGCGCCCGGGAGGCGGCGCGGGCGCTGGCGTCGGCGGTCCTGGCGGGCGTGGTGCGGCTGCACGGCTGACCCGGCCGAGGGGTCAGAACCGCGGCTTCGGATACGTGAGTTGCTTGACCCGCCGCACGATCGGCGCCGTCTCCACGTGCTGGACCCCCTCCAGCGTCCCCAGCCGCCGGCTCAGGTAGGCGTACAGCCCGGGTGTGTCGCGGGCGACGGCGGTGGCCGTCAGGTTGGACACCCCGGAGGTCGCCGTCGCGTACGCCACCTCCGGATGGGCGGCGAGGGCCTCGCCCACGGAGTGCAGCGCCGACGGGGCCGCGGTGATCCACAGGGCCGCGAGCACGCCGTGGCCCACGAGTTCGGGCGGGTAGTCGATGTCGAAGTAGACCGCGCCGGAGGAGAGCAGCGCGGCCAGACGGCGTTTGACGGCCGACTCGGAGCGGCCGGTGGCCCGCGCCAGCTCCGGGTAGGTGGCGCGGCCGTCCCGTTCCAGCAGGGCGACGAGCGGCTCGTCCTCGGGGTCGATGCGGGCGGGGCCAGGACCGCGTGGCGGCGGGCGCAGGGCCTCCTCCTCGGCCTCCGTCAGCACGACGCGTTTGCTCAGCCAGGACTCGGGGCCGCCGTAGAAGCGGTGCAGCACCTGGTGGACGCGGATCTCCAGGACGCTGGGGGTGCGCGGCAGCTTGCCGAGGAGCAGTTCGTCGTGGTCGTCCCGGCTGCGCGGCCGGGTCACGGTGAAGACCTCGGTGCCGCCGGCCATGAGCCCGACCCACAGCGTGTCGGGCCGCCGGGCCAGCGCGGCGGCGATGGCCTCGGCACCGTCCGGGGCGCAGCGCAGCCGCAGCAGCCACTGGTCCCGGCCCAGCGCCTCGAAGTCGGTCACGGCGACGACCCGTACCCCGCCGTCCTCGCTGAGGCCCCGGAAGCGCCGGGCGACGGTCTGGTCGGAGACGCCGAGCACGGCGCCGATCCGGCTGAAGGAGGCCCGCCCGTCGATCTCCAGGGCGCGCAGCACCCGTAGGTCCAGCTCGTCGTAGGTGTGGTTTTCCGTCCGCATCCGCTGCTCCCGTGTCGGATTCCGGCGGAACCCCGCATCGCACCGCTGTCTTCGTCCGCCGATGGCCGATCGTACGAGGCGGGCCGGGTCGTCGTACAGGGCGGTCCGGGCCGCGGGAAGCAGCCGCGGGAATTAATCGGAACACCGGGGAATCGGGGACGTCATGCGCGTTTGGGGACCGCTGGTCGCGGTCTGTCTGGGCACGTTCATGCTGCTGCTGGACGTGACGATCGCCATCGTGGCCCTGCCGTCCATGGCGGGGTCGCTGCATGCCTCGTTGAGCGATTTGCAGTGGGTGATGGACGCCTATGCGCTGGCGCTCGCCGCGCTGCTGCTGGGTCTGGGGGCCGCCGCGGACGTGCTGGGGCGCCGCCGGGTGCACGTGGCGGGCATCGTGGTGTTCGCGTCGGCGTCGCTGCTGTGCGGGCTCGCGCCGGGTCCGGGCACGCTGGTGGCCGCCCGTGTGGTGCAGGGCATGGGCGCGGCGGCCGTGTTCGCGACGACGCTGCCGCTGCTGGGCACGGTGTACCGGGGGCGGCAGCGCTCGGTGGCGCTCGGCGTGTGGGGCGCGGTCAGCGGGGCGGCGGCCGCGGCCGGTCCGGTGCTCGGCGGGCTGCTGACCGACGGGCCGGGCTGGCGGTGGATCTTCTACGTCAACCTGCCGGTGAGCGTGGTGGCCGTGTGGCTGACCCTGCGGGCGGTGCCGGAGTCCCGGGGCCCGCGCGAACGCCGGCTCGACTGGGCGGGCACGGCGGTGTTCGCGGTGTTCGCGGGCGCGGTGACGTACGGGGCGGTGCGGGCCGGTACGGACGGCTGGACGGACGCGGGGACGGCGGCGGCGTTCGCGGTGGCGGTCGTCGCGCTCGGGGTCTTCGTGGCCGTGGAGTGGCGCGGTCCGGATCCGATGCTTGACCTGCGGCTGTTCCGCACGCCCGCGTTCGTGGCGGTGATGGCCGGGGGCCTCGCGTTCAACGGGGCGGCGTACGGGGTGATGGCGTACACGTCGATCTGGCTGCAGTCGGTGCTGGGGATGAGTTCGATCCGGGGCGGTCTGGTGCTGCTGTGGATGTCGGTGGCCGCGTTCGTGGTGGCCGGGGCGACCGGCAGGCTGCTGCACGGGGTGCCGGCCCGGCTGACCATCGGGGGCGGGCTGCTGCTGATCGGCTCGGGCGCGTTCTGCCAGACGGTGCTGGACGCGGGGTCGACGGCGACCGCGCTGGCGCCGGGCCTGGTCCTGGTCGGCGTCGGGGTGGGCCTGGTCTCGCCCGCGCTCGGCGGCGCCGCCCTGGCCGTCGTACCGGGGGAGCGGGCGGGGATGGCGGGCGGTGCGGTCAACACCTTCCGGCAGCTGGGGTTCGCGCTCGGCACGGCCGTGTTCGGCACGGTGCTCACCACCCGCATGGCGGCCACGCTGCCGCACGACGCGGCGCACACGCTGGCGGGCGGGGGTGCGGCGGCCCTGCGCGGCGCGTACCCGGAACACGCGCTGCGGGCGGCGTTCGCCTCCGGCCTGAACACGGCGTCGACGGCGGCGGGCGTGGTGGCGATGGCGGGCGGCGCCCTGGTCCTCGTACTGGTGCGGACGCCTCGGCAGGCGGCGCCGCAGAAGGCTGTGCGCCCGCTCGACGAGGCGGAAACCGCGCGGAGTTGAGCGTCCGGCCCGGGCGGCGACCGGCTCGCGCCGGGGCCGTCCGGGCCGCCGTGAAGGCCCGGCGCACGGCCCCGCATGTGCCATCGGCAACCTTTGCGGCGGCCGTAATCGCGCGGTACAGATTCGGTGGAGATTACGGGGCCGGAACTTACCGGCCCGTCAGGGTTCTGTCCGCCCCTTCCCCATGTGAGGGCATTTTCCGACGTCGAAACGGGACGGATACGAACACCGCTCGCTTTCGGACCCCCTCCCGCCCCGCTCTCGCGTGGGGTAGCTTTCACGGCGCTGTGCGGAGCGCCAGAGGAGCGGGGATTGCGCGAGTTCACCAACCCTCCATTGGCGTCGGTGCCACCGGTGGGCGGCCTGGCCGACGTCGTCTTCGAGCATGCCCGCGACGACCACGGGCGCGTCGCCCTCGGCCGCAAGAACACCGCGGGCGAGTGGCGCGACGTGACCGCCGCCGAGTTCCGCGACGAGGTGCTCGCGCTCGCCAAGGGCCTCATCGCGCACGGCGTCCGGTTCGGCGACCGGGTCGCCATCATGTGCCGCACCCGCTACGAGTGGACCCTGTTCGACTTCGCCCTGTGGACGATCGGCGCCCAGGTCGTGCCCGTGTACCCGACCTCCTCCGCCGAGCAGGTCTTCTGGATGCTGCACGACGCGCAGGTCACGGCCGCCATGGTCGAGCACGAGGACCACGCGATGACCATCGCCACCGTCATCGACCGGCTCCCGGGGCTGACCCGGCTGTGGCAGCTGGACGCGGGCGCCCTCCAGGAGCTGTACGACGCGGGCGCCGCCGTCGAGGACGAGGTCGTGCACCGGCACCGTACGGCGGTCACGCCCGACACCGTCGCGACCGTCATCTACACCTCCGGCACCACCGGGCGCCCCAAGGGCTGTGTCATCACGCACGCCAACCTGATCTTCGAGACAGACACCGTCCGGCAGCGCTGGGAGCCGGTGTTCCACTCCAGGAAGGGCGACGAGGCGTCCACGCTGCTGTTCCTGCCGCTCGCGCACGTCTTCGGGCGGATGGTGCAGGTGGCCGCGATCCGCGGCAAGGTCAAGTTCGGCCACCAGCCGCAGCTCAACTCGGCGGTGCTGCTGCCCGACCTGGCCGCGTTCCGGCCGACGTTCATCCTCGCGGTGCCGTACATCTTCGAGAAGGTCTTCAACTCCGCCCGCCGCAAGGCCGAACGCGAGGGGAAGGCGGGGCCGTTCGAGAAGGCCGTCGAGGTGGCCGTGAACTACGCCGACGCCGTCGAGGCCAGGGCGTGGGACATCGGCCCCGGACCCTCGCCCGCGCTGCGCGTGCAGCACCAGTTCTTCGACAAGGTCGTCTACTCCAAGATCCGCGCGGCGATGGGCGGCCGGGTCCGGCACGCGGTGTCGGGCGGCTCGGCGATGGACCGGCGGCTCGGCCTGTTCTTCGCGGGCGCCGGCGTCCACGTGTACGAGGGGTACGGGCTGACCGAGACGACCGCGGCGGCCACCGCCAACCCGCCCGAGTTGACCCGGTACGGCAGCGTCGGCCAGGCCATCCCCGGCATGACCGTGCACATCGCGGACGACGGCGAGATCTGGCTGCGCGGCGACAACGTCTTCCAGGGCTACCTCAACAACCAGAAGGCCACCGACGCGACCCTGCACGACGGCTGGCTGGCAACCGGTGACCTGGGCATCCTCGACGAGGACGGCTACCTCACCATCACCGGGCGCAAGAAGGAGATCCTGGTGACCTCCGGCGGCAAGAGCGTCTCGCCGGGGCCGCTGGAGGAGCGGGTGCGCGACCATCCGCTGATCGCCCAGTGCATCGTCGTCGGCAACGACCGCCCGTACGTGGCCGCGCTGATCACGCTGGACGCGGAGGCCGTCGAGCACTGGTTGCAGATGCACGACAAACGGCCGCTCGCCCCGGCCGAACTGGTGCGCGACGCCGATCTGGAGACCGAGGTCCGCCGGGCCGTGGTCGCCGCGAACACGCTGGTCTCGCAGGCGGAGTCGATCCGCACCTTCCGCATCCTGGCCCACCAGTTCACCGAGGAGCACGGCCTGCTGACGCCGTCCCTGAAGCTGAAACGCAAGGCGATCGAGACGGCGTACGCCCGGGAGGTCGAGGCGCTGTACCAGAGCTGAACGGGCGTTCCGGGGCCGCCCCCACGCCTTTTCGGCCATTCTTCGGGAGGCGGTGTGAATCCCGCGCGGATCCCCCGGTCAGGAATGCATCCCCGGCCGTGATCGTTGACGATGGGAGTACCACCCGCCGACCGAAGGATCGAGAGCTAGTGAGCAGCAAGGTCCCCCCGATCATCCTGAACAACGGCGTCGAGATGCCCCAGCTGGGCTTCGGCGTCTGGCAGGTGCCGGACGACGAGGCGGAGCGCGCCGTCGCCACCGCCCTGGAGGCCGGCTACCGCAGCATCGACACCGCCGCGATCTACGGCAACGAAGAGGGCACCGGCAAGGCCGTCGCCGCCTCCGGTGTGCCGCGCGAGGACCTCTTCGTCACCACCAAGCTCTGGAACAGCGACCAGGGGTACGACAGCACGCTGCGCGCCTTCGACGACTCCCTCGCCAAGCTCGGCCTGGACTACGTGGACCTGTACCTGATCCACTGGCCGACGCCGGCCCGGGGCCTGTCCACCGACACCTACAAGGCGTTCGAGAAGCTGTACGCGGACGGCCGCCGCAAGGCCGTCGGTGTCTCCAACTTCCTTGTCCCGCACCTGGAGAAGCTGATCGGGGAGACCTCGGTCATCCCCGCCGTCAACCAGATCGAGCTGCACCCGCACCTCCAGCAGCACGCGAGCCGGGAGTACCACGCGGAGCAGGGCATCGCCACCGAGGCGTGGTCCCCGCTCGGCTCCGGCAAGGGCCTGCTGGAGGTCCCGGCGATCGTCGCCATCGCCCAGAAGCACGGCCGCACCCCGGCCCAGGTGGTGCTGCGCTGGCACCTCCAGCTGGGCAACGTGGTGATCCCGAAGTCCGTGACGCCCTCCCGGATCAAGGAGAACATCGAGGTCTTCGACTTCTCCCTGGACGAGGAGGACCTCGGCGCGATCAGGGCGCTGAACGAGGACCGCCGCCTCGGCCCGGACCCGGCGGAGTTCAACGCCGCCTGAGCAAGCACGGTTTCACACGTACGGCCCGGCCCTCCGGTACCGCGAGGGCCGGGCCGTACGCGTGCCCGTCTCAGGCGGCGGCGCGGCCCGTGTACACCGTGACCGCCGTCAGCAGGAACAGGTCGGTCCGGTGGTACAGGCTCGCCTTGTCGTCCGGGTCGAGCAGCCGGTCCTGCGTGGCGCGGTCGTCCGCGTCGAGGTACGGGGACAGGGCGTCCGCGCGGCGGCGGAACTCGTCCACGACGTAGGCGCGGGCCGCGTCGTCGAGCGGGGCGGGCAGGTCGAAGAGGAAGGACCGGGTCACCCGGTCGACCAGCCCGGCCGAGGCCAGCAGGCC
Organism: Actinobacteria bacterium OK074; assembly: GCA_001298575.1. GTDB lineage: Bacteria > Actinomycetota > Actinomycetes > Streptomycetales > Streptomycetaceae > Streptomyces. The sequence continues at coordinate 62,865 of LJCV01000188.1, read as the reverse complement.
CGGCCAGTCCTCGGTCACGGACTCGGCGCCCGGCAGGGCGGCCCGCATCTCGGCGAACGCGACCGTCTCCACCGCGTCGATCCGGCTCTCCAGACCGGGGCGGCCGATGCCGATGTCCCGGGGCAGACAGCGCACGGGCAGGCCGCCTTCGAGCAGGGCGAGCATCCCGCCGGGGGCGAGGCGGTCGGCGAAGGCGGTGAGCGCCGCCTGCTGGTCGCCGACGTGGTGCAGGCTGCGGCTGGCCCACAGCAGGTCCGCGGGGTAGTCCAAGTCGCCCAGGACGTCCGGGAGTTCACCGGTCAGGGTGGAGAACCGGTCGGCGATGCCGAGCCGGTCGGCCCGTTCGCGGGCCCGCGCCAGGAGCGGCTCGGAGCCGTCGGCGGCCACCACCCGGGCGCCCGGGAAGGTCTCGGCGAACAGGCCCGAGATGACGCCGGGGCCACTGCCCGCGTCCACGATCAGCCCCGGCTCGGCGCCGCGGGCCGCCAGCCAGCCGGCGATCTGCCGGTACAGCGGGGCGAACACCTCGGCCTGCCCCTCCAGGTGGTCGGCGAGCGCGCCCCAGTCGAGGTCGGTGTAGCCGTGGTGGTGGCCGTGCTGCCCACCGTGCCCGTGCTGCGCGTGCTGCCCGTCGTGATCGTGGTGCCCGTCGTGATCGTGCTCGTGCCGTGCCATGTCGTGAGCCCTTCCCTCGTTTCCCGATGCGTCCAGCCTGCGCCGCACGGGTCCGCGACGGCCAGTTCTGTTGCGGGAACGGCAAAACGGGACGGCCGCGTGGGCGCACGGCTCCGCCGGGGACCGCTCGTGGCCGGTCCCCGGCGGATCACCGCTCCGGGTGCGGGTGCGCCCGCTTCCTACAGCGGCGGGTACGCGTTCTGCATCAGCTGCTGGAACTGCGCCGAGAACCAGTGCCCGGACAGCGGGGCATTGGCGAGCGCGCCGGACATGTTGTTGTTGTTCCGCGGGTTGCCCGTGTACGTCGGGTCGCACATGCGGTCGAAGCCCTTGCCCTCGTCGTTCGGGATCGCGGTGCTGGACCCGTCGGACTCACCCGGCGGCTTCATCCACACGTACGCGTCGATCCCGGCCGCCGGGTTGGCCTGCGGGCGTTCACCGAGTCCGGCACCGGCCTGGTTGCACCAGTTGCCGACGTGGATCCGTCGGTCGTAACGGCCGCCGTCGACGTAGGTGTCGACGCTGGTCGTGGCGCCGGGTCCGCTGGGCCGGGCGGTGCCGCCCCAGCCATTGCGGGAGGTGTCGATCAGCATGCCGATGCCGGAGTCGAAGCCGACCGAGACCAGTTGGGTGCGGAATGCCTGCGCGAAGGAGAGTTCGTCGACGTACCGGTTGTAGTCGATCCACTTCGACAGGCGTACGGAGGTGCCGTTCACCGTGTCGTTGATGGTGAAGTTGTTCTCCTTCAGGGCGCTGTAGTTCGCCGTGTTGGTGATGAAGCCGTGCACGTCGGCGACGGTCGCGCCCTCGCTGGTCGCGGCCTGCTTGAACAGGGTCGCGGACGGGGCGAAGTTGTCGTCCCAGCCGATCCAGCCGTGGTGTCCGGCGTCGAGGTAGTTGTAGACGTTGGGGATCGCGCCGAGCTTGGCGAGCGCGTAGCCGACGCCCTTCACGTAGTTGCCGTTGGCCAGCATGGTGTCGCACTGCGGGGTGGCCGTGGCGCGGCTGCCGGTGTTGGTGATCAGGTTCGGCAGGGAGTCGATCTCGATGGTCGTGACGATCCGCAGCGCCGCGTACTTCGGGTCGGCGAGGATGGTCGCGATCGGGTCGATGAACTCCGTCTTGTACCGGTCGATCTCCGTCGGGCCCAGTTCACCGTTGGAGGCGAGGGCCGCGCAGTCGCGTCCGGGCAGGTCGTAGACGACGAGTTGGACGACTTCCTCGCCGGTGCCCTTCTGGGCGAGCGCCGCGTCGAGGTGGTCGCGCAGGCCCATGCCGCCGTTCACGCCGTTGATCGCGGCGATCCGGTCGAGCCACACCCCGGTGGGCTGGCTGGAGATGCGGCTGCCACCGGTCTCGGCGGCGGCCTTCGCGGACCACTCGGGGTTCACGTACACCTTGGCCCCGGTGTACGGGTTGTCGACGCGGCCGGAGGGATCCGTGCCACCGCCGCCCCCGCCGCTGCCGTCGTCGACGTTGCAGGCCACCCCGTCGAGGGTGAAGGCGGTCGGCGCCGGATTGGAGCCGCTGTAGGTGCCGTTGAAGCCGAAGCTGGTCGAAGCGCCGGTCGCGAGCGTCCCGTTGTAGGTCTCGTTGGTGGCGGTGACGGCCGTGCCGCTCTGGCTGAACTTCGCGTTCCAGCCGCTGGTGACCTTCTGGTTTCCGGCGTACGACCACTTCACCGCCCAACTGCTCTTGGCAGCCGAGTTGTTGGTGATGGTGACGTTGGCGGTGAAGCCGGTGTCCCACTGGTTCTGCACCGTGTAGGCCACGGTGCAGGGGACGGCGGCGATACCGACGTCGTCCCCGGGGGTGGCGGCGACCGCCGTCCCCGAGGCCCCGGCGACAAGCACCAAGGCAGCGAGCAGCGCTGTTCTGGTACGGCTCATGAGTGCGGGTTTCCTTCTCTGGTAAGGAAGTTGTCGGTTGCGGGTGTCGATGGCCGACATGCCGGCGTGCCGGTGTCAGCCGTTCAGGGCGCGCAGATGGTCACGCAGCCCGATGCCGTACGCCGTCGGCGTACCGTCGTAGGCGGAGATCAGGGACGGACCCGCGGAGCAGTCCCAGGTGTTCCAGGTCCAGCCCAGGTAGGACAGTTGGCGGTCGTCGAACCACTTCACGACCTGGTCGACGAACGCGTGCGAGCAGGTGTTCTCGCCGATCTCCCCGGCCACCAGCGGCACTTGGGCGGCCACCGGGGCAAGCGTGGAGTTCCAGCACGTCTCGGTCGAGCAGGTGTTGAAGTTGTAGACGTGGTAGGCGGCGGCGAGATTGCCCTTGGGGTCGGTCGGTCGGTACGTCAGCCACTGGCTGAGGTCGTTGGAGTAGGCGAGCCCGCCCACGAGGATCGGGTTGCCCGCTCCGGTGGCGCGGATCGCGTCGACCAGGTCCTGCATGCCGGCCACCTCGTAGCCGATGCCGGAGCAGGTGCCGCCGTCCCGCCAGCACTCCCACGCCTGGGTGGTCGTGGCCGTCGCGCGGTCCGGGTAGGGCTCGTTGAACAGGTCGAACACGACGGCCGGGTCGCTCTTGAAGGTGCCGGCCACCGAGGACCAGAACGACGGGGTGTACTGCGCGTCGGGCATCGGCTTCTGGCAGGTGGCGTGCACGTCGGCGCAGCCCGCCGAGTTGCCGGTGTACTGGCCGTAGTTCCAGTGCAGTTCGAGGATCGGTGTGATGCCGTGCGCCTCAAGCCGGGCCACCAGGTCCTTGACGGCGTCGATGTAGTTGCTGCCGCCGTACTCGGGCTTGATGTTCGAAAGGCCCAGCCAGCACTCCTCGTTGAGCGGAACGCGGACCGCGTTGGCCTTCCAGTCGGCGATCGCCTGGATCGCGGCGTCGTCGACGGGCCCGTCCCAGATGCCGTAGCCCTGCACGCACATGAACTCGCCGCCGGAGCGGTTGACCCCGAGCAGCCGGTGGTCGTTCCCGTCGGCGTCGACGAACTTGTTCCCCGACACGTGCAGGGCCGGTGCCGTGCCGCTCGCCGGCGGATCCGTCGGCGGTGGTGTCGGCTCCGATTCGACGTTGCAGGTGGTGCCGTTGAGCTTGAACGACGTCGGTACGGCGTTGCTCCCCGACCACGAGGCGAGGAACCCGGCGGTGACGCTCGCGCCGGTGCCGAGCGAGCCGTTGTAGCTCTCGTTGACGGCGGTCACCGTCGAACCGGACTGGGACCACTTGGCGTTCCAGCCCTGGGTGACCTTCTGGCCACCGGCGAAGTCGAAGCTCAGGCTCCAACTGCTCACGGCGGCCGTGTTGTTGGTGATGTTCACGGAGCCCTGGAAACCGCCGGACCACTGACTGGTGACGCTGTACTCCACCGTGCAGGCGGGGGCGGCTCCGGAGGCCGTGAACACCGGCGCCGTGACGGACCCGACGAGGGCGACCGCACCGGCGACGGTTAAAAGAAGCAAACGCGGGGGGTGTCGCATGAGCGACTCCTTGCAGCTCGGGCGCGCCGTGACAGGCGCGTCGACTGATGGAATCGCTCCCACTGGTGCAGGGCAACGTAGCGCCAAGTGACGGTAAAGACCAGAGGTGTCGCCCTCTTGCGCTCGTCGAATCTTTTCGACTCTCCGAGCACCTTGACCTCTTTCGCCCCTCTCCCCAATATGGGAGCGCTCCCACTGGTTCACAGCTTGTCGCTCCTCCCCCACTTCTCCGCGGCGCAAGGAGGAACCAGCACATGGCACCCGCGCACAGATCAAGACCCGTACGGCGGTGGTGGACCGCCGTCGCGGCGGCCCTCGCACTACCCCTGGCCATGCTCGCGAACGCTTCGACTCCCGCACACGCGGCGGCAGTTCAGTGCAGCGTGGACTACAAGACGAACGACTGGGGAACCGGCTTCACGGCGGACCTCACGATCACCAACCGTGGCAGCGACCCCATCGCCGGCTGGACGCTGACGTACTCCTACGCCGGCAACCAGAAGCTCACCAGCGGCTGGAACGGCACCTGGTCGCAGTCCGGCCAGGCGGTCACGGTGGCAAACGCCACCTACAACGCGACCATCGCCGTCGGCGCCGCGGTCTCCACGGGCGCCCAGTTCACCTACACCGGCACCAACACCGCGCCCGCCAACTTCGCGGTCAACGGCACCAGTTGTGTGGGCGCGCACCAGCCGCCGATCACCGTGCTGACCAGCCCGGCCCCGGGCGCGGTGTACACGCAGGGCGACCCGGTCCCGCTCGCGGCCACCGCGGCGGCGGCCGACAACGCCACCGTCAGCAAGGTCGAGTTCTACGACGACACGACCCTGCTGGGCACCGACACGACCTCGCCGTACTCGCTCTCGGCCACCGGCCTGGCCGTGGGCAGCCACTCGCTGCTGGCGAAGGCGTACGACAGTCTGGGCGCGTCCGCGGAGTCCACCCCGGTGGGCATCACGGTCGCCTCGGGTCCCGCCGTGGTCGCCACCCCGGCCCAACTGGGCGTCCAGCAGGGCAAGTCGGGGACCTACGCGGTGAAGCTGTCGACCCAGCCGGCCGCCAACGTGACGGTCACGACGGCCCGGACGGGCGGCAACACGGGGCTGTCGGTCACCGGTGGCGCCTCACTCACCTTCACGCCGTCGAACTGGAACACCACGCAGCAGGTGACCGTCACCGCGGACGCCACCGGCACGGGTGCGGCGACCTTCGAGTCGACGGCCCCCGCCCTGGCGAAGGCCACGGTCACGGTGACCCAGCTGGCCGCGTCGAAGGAGTACGACGCCCGCTTCCTGGACCTGTACGGGAAGATCACCGACCCGGCCAGCGGCTACTTCTCGCCCGAGGGCATCCCGTACCACTCGGTGGAGACGCTGATCGTCGAGGCGCCCGACCAGGGGCACGAGACGACGTCGGAGGCGTACAGCTATCTGCTGTGGCTCCAGGCCATGTACGGCAAGGTGACCGGCGACTGGTCGAAGTTCAACGGCGCGTGGTCCCTCATGGAGAAGTACATGATCCCCACGCACGCCGACCAGCCGACCAATTCCTTCTACAACGCGTCCAAACCGGCCACGTACGCACCGGAGTTGGACACCCCCAACCAGTATCCGGCGGCACTCGACACCTCCGTTCCGGTCGGCTCGGACCCGATCGCGGCCGAGCTGAAGAGCGCCTACGGCACGGACGACGTCTACGGCATGCACTGGCTCCAGGACGTCGACAACACCTACGGCTACGGCAACGAGCCCGGCCAGTGCGAGGCGGGCCCGACCGCGACCGGTCCCTCGTACATCAACACCTTCCAGCGCGGGGCGCAGGAGTCGGTGTGGGAGACCGTGCCGCAGCCGACCTGTGACGCCTTCAAGTACGGCGGAAAGAACGGGTACTTGGACCTGTTCACCGGCGACTCCTCGTACGCGAAGCAGTGGAAGTACACGGATGCCCCGGACGCCGACGCCCGTGCGGTGCAGGCCGCCTACTGGGCCGACGTGTGGGCCAAGGAGCAGGGCAAGGGCGCCGATGTGTCGGCGACCGTGGGCAAGGCCGCGAAGATGGGCGACTACCTGCGGTACGCGATGTACGACAAGTACTTCAAGAAAATAGGCAGTTGCGTCGGTCCTACGACCTGCCCCGCGGGCACCGGCAAGGACGCCTCCGACTACCTGCTGTCCTGGTACTACGCCTGGGGCGGCGCCACCGACACCAGCGCGGGCTGGGCCTGGCGCATCGGCTCCAGCCATGTCCACGGCGGCTACCAGAACCCGCTGGCCGCCTACGCGCTGAGCAGTTACGCCGACCTGAAGCCCAAGTCGACGACGGGCGCGGCCGACTGGGGCACCTCGCTCACCCGGCAGCTGGAGTTCTACCGCTGGCTGCAGTCCGACGAGGGCGCCATCGCGGGCGGCGCGACCAACAGCTGGGCGGGCCGGTACGCGACCCCGCCTTCGGGGACGTCCACCTTCTACGGCATGTACTACGACCCCCAGCCCGTCTACCACGACCCGCCGTCCAACCAGTGGTTCGGCTTCCAGGCGTGGTCGATGGAACGGGTCGCCGAGTACTACCAGCAGACGGGCAACGCGAGCGCCAAGGCGGTGCTCGACAAGTGGGTGGACTGGGCGCTGTCCAAGACCACGGTCAACCCGGACGGCACTTATCTGATCCCCTCCACCCTCCAGTGGTCGGGCCAGCCGGACACCTGGAACGCTTCAAGTCCCGGTGCCAACAGCTCACTTCACGTCACCGTCGCCGACTACACCAACGACGTCGGGGTGGCGGCCGCGTACGCCAAGACCCTGACGTACTACGCCGACCGCTCGGGTGACACCGCCGCCGCGACGACGGCGAAGGCGCTGCTGGACGGCATGTGGGACAACTACCAGGACGGGCTGGGCATCGCCGTCCCGGAGAACCGCGCCGACTACAACCGCTTCGACGACAGCGTGTACGTGCCGAGCGGCTGGACGGGCACGATGCCGAACGACGACGCGATCAACTCCTCTTCCACGTTCGCGTCGTTGAGGTCCTTCTACCAGAACGACCCGGCCTGGTCGAAGATCCAGAGCTATCTGGCGGGCGGCGCGGTGCCGTCCTTCACGTACCACCGGTTCTGGGCCCAGGCGGACATCGCGCTTGCCATGGGTTCGTACGCGGAGCTACTCGAATAGTCCCCGCCAAGCGCTCTGCGGGTTGGGCGGTTTATCACTGCGGGTCGTTCTGCGGCTGCGGGCCGTTTGTGGCTGGTCGCGCAGTTCCCCGCGCCCCTTACGGGGCTTCCGCCCTCCTTCGGTGGAGTGCTTGAAAGCTCCGCGGACGCGGTCTCGTCATCGGGCGACGAGGCCACCTCGCCGGGCGGCCCCCACCCGCACTGGGGGTCGCCCGGTCGTTGTGCCTTTCTCACCACAGAGAGGAAATGTCGTGCGAAGAACACGCATCCTCACGGCCGTACTCGCCCTCACCGCAGGGCTGTTGGCGGGGGCGGTGCCCTCGTCCCCGGCCGCCGCCGAAACCACCCTCGCCGCCACCCCGTACACCTGGAAGAACGCCCGGATCGACGGCGGCGGCTTCGTCCCCGGCATCGTCTTCAACCGGTCCGAGAAGAACCTGGCCTACGCCCGTACCGACATCGGCGGCGCCTACCGCTGGCAGGAGTCGACGAAGACGTGGACGCCGCTGCTGGACTCGGTCGGCTGGGACGACTGGGGGCACACGGGCGTGGTGAGCCTGGCCTCCGACGCGGTCGATCCGAACAAGGTGTACGCGGCCGTCGGCATGTACACCAACAGCTGGGACCCCGGGAACGGGGCCGTGCTCAGGTCCGCGGACAAGGGGGCGACCTGGCAGAAGACCGATCTGCCCTTCAAGTTGGGCGGCAACATGCCCGGCCGCGGCATGGGCGAGCGTCTGGCCGTCGACCCGAACAAGGACAGCGTGCTGTACCTGGGCGCGCCCAGCGGCAAGGGGCTGTGGCGGTCGACGGACTCGGGGGTGACCTGGTCGCAGGTCGGCAACTTCCCCAACGTCGGCGACTACCAACAGGATCCGAGCGACACGAGCGGCTACGCCAGTGACAACCAGGGCATCGTCTGGGTCACCTTCGACGAGTCCACCGGCACCGCGGGCAGCGCGACGAAGACCGTCTACGTCGGGGTCGCCGACAAGGACAACGCGGTGTACCGCTCGACGGACGCGGGCGCGACCTGGCAGCGGCTGGCCGGGCAGCCCACCGGCTACCTCGCGCACAAGGGTGTCCTGGACGCCAAGAACGGCTACCTGTACCTGAGTTACAGCGACAAGGGCGGCCCCTACGACGGCGGCAAGGGCCAGTTGTGGCGGTACGCGACCGCGACCGGAACCTGGACGAACATCAGCCCGGTCGCGGAGGCCGACACCTACTACGGCTTCAGCGGACTGACCGTCGACCGGCAGCATCCGGGCACGGTGATGGCGACCGCGTACAGCTCCTGGTGGCCCGACACGCAGATCTTCCGCTCGACGGACAGCGGCGGCACCTGGACCAAGGCATGGGACTACACGTCGTACCCGAACCGCGCCGACCGCTACACGATGGACGTCTCGTCGTCGCCGTGGCTGACCTGGAACACCTATCCGAGCCCGCCCGAGCAGACGCCCAAACTCGGCTGGATGACCGAGGCGTTGGAGATCGACCCGTTCGACTCGGCCCGGATGATGTACGGGACGGGCGCGACGCTCTACGGCACCGAGAACCTGACGAACTGGGACAGCGGCGGCCAGTTCACCGTCAGGCCGATGGTGCGGGGGCTGGAGGAGACGGCCGTCAACGACCTCGCCGCGCCCCCGTCCGGCGGCGCCCAACTCCTCAGCGCCCTCGGTGACATCGGCGGCTTCCGGCACACCGACCTCACCAAGGTCCCCCCGATGATGTTCACTTCACCGACCTTCACCTCGACCACGAGCCTCGACTACGCCGAGACCAACCCGAACGTCGTGGTCCGCGTCGGCGACCTGGACACCGGCCCGCGCATCGCGTTCTCGACCGACAACGGCGCCAACTGGTGGGCGGGCAGCGAGCCTTCGGGCGTCAGCGGCGGCGGCACGGTGGCGGCCGCGGCCGACGGCAGCCGCTTCGTGTGGAGTCCGGCGGGCACGGGCGTGCAGTACACGACGGGCTTCGGCACGTCCTGGACGGCGTCCAGCGGCATCCCGGCGGGCGCGGTCGTGGAGTCCGACCGGGTCGACCCGAAGACCTTCTACGGCTTCAAGTCGGGCAAGTTCTACGTCAGTTCGGACGGCGGCGCGACCTTCACCGCGTCGTCGGCCACGGGTCTGCCCAGCGGTGACAGCATCCGCTTCAAGGCGCTGCCGGGCACCAAGGGCGACATCTGGCTCGCGGGCGGCGCCACCAACTCCGCGTACGGCCTGTGGCATTCGACCGACGGCGGGACGACCTTCACCAAACTGGCGGGCGTCGACCAGGCCGACACGATCGGCTTCGGCAGGGCGGCCCCGTCGGCCACGTACCAGACGCTCTACACGAGCGCGAAGATCGGCGGCGTCCGCGGCATCTTCCGCTCCACGGACAAGGGCGCGACCTGGACCCGGATCAACGACGACACCCACCAGTGGGGTTGGACCGGCGCGGCCATCACGGGGGATCCGCGGGTGTACGGGCGGGTGTACGTGTCGACGAACGGGCGGGGGGTCGTGTACGGCGATCCGGCGGCGTAGCCGGGGGTGCCGGGGGCACGGGCCACGTCGGCCCGTGCCCCCAACTGCCTTACGGGGTGTACACCGTGGGCCTCGGCGCCGTCGCCATGCCGTTCCCGATGAAGAAGCTCGGGTGCGGTGGCTGGTTGTAGGCGGTGTTCTGCCAGGCCAGGGCGGTGCGGTACTGGGTGTCGTGGAGCAGGGTGGTGATCCGCGTGCTCGTCTCGTACGGGGTCGAGTAGATCCGCAGCGCCGTGTTGTCGGTTGTGGGCCAGACGACCTCCTCGCGCCAGTCGCCGAGGATGTCGCCGGACAGGGACGGGGTCGCCTTGGTGCTGTTGTTGGAGTGGACCGAGGCGCCGGTCAGCAGGCGGGTGTCGGCGGCGGTGCCGTACTTGTCGATGTGGGTGCCGTCGAGGAGCTCGCGAACCGGGTCACCGTCCCACCAGGAAAGGAAGTTGGTACCGGCGGGCTTGCGGGTGGCCACCACCGTGCCCTGCGGGCTGCGGATGCCGCTCTCCGCCGACGACCAGGACTCGGCGCCCGCGCTGCCCGCCCAGATGTCCCCGGCGACGCCCCGGCCGTTGTCGCCGTTGGCGGGGGTGGACCAGATGACCTGGCCGGTCTTCGCGTCCGCCAGCCAGGACGAGGGTCTGGAGCTGTCCTCGTCCACCTTGAACTCCTCCAGGCCCGCCCGGGACGGGTCCAGGTCCCCCACGTGCATGGCGTCGCCGTGGCCGTTCTTGGTGGTCCACAGGGCGTAGCCGTTGTCGTCCACGGCCATCGAGCCGTACACGATCTCGTCCTTGCCGTCGCCGTCCACGTCCGCGACCGAGAGCTGGTGGTTGCCCTGACCGTCGTAGCCCTGGCCGGAGTTGGTGGAGGAGTTGGTGTCGAAGGTCCAGCGGCGGGTGAAGGCGCCGTCGCGCCAGTCCCAGGCGGCGATCACCGTGCGGGTGTAGTAGCCGCGGGCCATGATGAGGGAGGGGCGGGCGCCGTCCAAGTAGGCCGTCCCGGCGAGGAACCGGTCTACGCGGTTGCCGTACGAGTCGCCCCAGGAGGAGACCGTGCCGCGGGCCGGGACGTAGTCGACGGTCTGCATCGCCTTGCCGGTCCGGCCGTCGAACATGGTCAGGTACTCGGGGCCCGAGAGCACGTAACCGCTCGAATTGCGGTAGTCCGCCGCCGAGTTGCCGATCACGGTGCCGGTGCCGTCGACCGTGGCGTCGGCCGTCTTCATGGCGATCTCGGCCCTGCCGTCGCCGTCGTAGTCGTAGACCTGGAACTGGGTGTAGTGCGCGCCGGAGCGGATGTTGCGGCCCAGGTCGATGCGCCACAGGCGGGTGCCGTCGAGTTTGATGCCGTCGAGGATCGTGTTGCCGGTGTAGCCGGACTGGGAGTTGTCCTTGGCGTTGGTGGGCTGCCACTTGAGGACGAGGTCGAGTTGTCCGTCGCCGTCGAGGTCGCCGACGGAGGCGTCGTTGGCCTCGTAGGTGTAGGCGACGCCGTCCGGGGTGGTGCCGCCGGCGGGCGGGCTGACGGGGATGTCCTTGTAGCCGGTGCGGAGTTGGAGCGCGTGCTCGGAGTCGGGCTGTTCGACGCCGCCCACGATCGCGCGGACCGTGTAGTCGGCCGAGTCCGGCGCGCCGGAGTGGAAGTAGTCCGTGGAGCCGGTGATCGGGGCGGAGTTGAGCTTCGTGCCCGCCCGGTAGACGTTGAAGGACACGTCGTTGGGGTCGGTGCCGAGCCAGCGCCAGCTGATCAGGTTGCCGCTGTCGGTGTGCACGCTGACCAGGCCGCGGTCGAGCCGCTCGACCTGGCGGGCGGTGGCCGCGTGGGCCGTGCCGGTGCCCAGCGCGGTGAGTCCGGCGGCGACGAGGACGGCGGTGGCGGCGAGGGCCGAGCCGGCGACGGCTCGGGCGCGGAATGGGCGTCTGTGCAAATGCGGGTGGTGCACGGGTGCCTCCTGAAGGACGGGTGCGGGTTCCGTTCCGTCCTTCAGTCGCCGCCGTGCGCCGGGGAGTTGCCGGGTCGGCCGTTACGTCTTGCGGAACGCCCGCAGGCCGAACACCGGGTCGGGGCGCGGGCGTTGCTGGTCCGGGAGCTGTGCCAGGCGGGCCGCGAGCCGGGCCGCGAGCGGGCTCTTTGGCGGGATCCGGGTGAACCAGCCGCGCCGCAGGTCCGCCACCGTGCTGCGGGGGCGGCGGCCCTGGCCGCGGCCGGTGAACGAGGCGTGCCCGGCCGGGGCGAGGCCGTGGCGGGCGGCGTACCCGGTCACGGTGTCGGCCGCGTCCCGGGCGGTGCGGCGCGGGCGCGGGGCGAGCACCGCGTCGATGTCGCTGCCCACGTCGTGCGCGGCGGCCTTGTCGACCGTGGTGACCCACACCCCGCCCGGCCGCAGCACCCGCGCGCACTCGGCGACGACGGCCGCGGTGTCCTCTGCTTCGTCGAGCAGATGCAGCAGCCAGACACTCGTGACGGCGTCGAACACTCCGTCGGGGAACGGGAGTTGGCGGCTGTCGGCGCGGACGACGGCACCGGGCAGCCGGGCCGCGACGGGGCGGACCATCGCCTCGGTCAGGTCGACACCGGTCACCCGCAGCCCGGGGCGGGCGGCCTGGAGCCGCCGGGTCACGATGCCCGTGCCGCAGGCCGCGTCGAGCAACTCCCGTGCCCCGTCCGGCACCAGCGTGAGCACGGCCTCGGCCGCCGCCGCGGCCCGGGGTTCGCCGCCGCGGCTCGCGTCGTAGCGGTCGGCTTCCTTGTCGTAGTCGAGCATCCGCGGCCGGCCCGGTTCAGCTCGCCCCGTGCACCGGCGCCAACTCGGCCACCCGGCGGGCCAGTTCGACGTCGAGTGCGGTGAGCGCGCCGCCCGCGCTGTGTGTCCGCACGGCGAGGGCGACCGTGTTGTAGCCGAGGGTGAGGTCGGAGTGGTGGTTCAACTCCTCCTGGACCTGGGCGACATGCACGACCATGGCGGTCGCCGCGAAGTGCGAGGCGAGCCGGTAGGTGCGGGTGAGCCGGCCCCCGTCGACGGACCAGCCGGGCAGCTCCGCCAGCCGTTCCTCGATCTCCTTCTGCGACAGGGGTTCGACGGACATGACCTGGCTCCTCTCGGACGGAACGGGACGCCGGCCGCGCCGGGGGAGCGCGTGCCGGGGGATGTCGGTCCACCCTGACACATCCCCCGTCGGGGCCGTCGTACCCACGCCCGGTGCGCGGCCGGCGCCGTCCGTGCCGTACGCACTCCGCCGTCAGTGCCGTACGCACTCCGTCGCGAAGTCGTCGGCGAGGACGGTGATCTCGGCGCGGCCCTCGACCAGTTCCAGCCAGTCCTGCGGCAGCCCGTGGTCGCCCAGCAGGGCGCCGAGGAGGTTGCCGCAGACCGAGCCGGTGGAGTCGCTGTCACCCGAGTGGTTGACGGACAGCAGGAGGGCGGCGCGGACGTCGGGCTCGACGAGGGCGCAGTACACGCCCATCGCCAGGGCCTCCTCCGCGACCCAGCCGCCGCCGAGGGACTCGACCTTCTCGGCGGTCGGGTGGCCCTCGGCGGCCAGGTCGAGGGCCTGGTGCAGCGCGGCCGTGGTCTCCTCGTGCCCGGAGTGGCGGGCCAGCAGCCGCAGGGTACGCAGGACGGCTCCCTCCAGGGACTCCCCCTCGACGAGGTGGGCGACGATCGCGGCGAGGGCACCGGCGGCGTAGTAGCCGGTGGGGTGGCCGTGGGTGGTCGTCGCGCAGCGGGCGGAGACGCCGAACGCCGTCTCGGGGGTGTCCCGGGTGAGGCCGAAGGGGGCCGAGCGCATGACGGTGCCGCAGCCCTTGGACTGCGGGTTGACCGGTCCGGGCGGGCCGAGCCTGGTCTCCGGGTCGGGCCGGAAGTCCTGCGCGAGCCCGGACAGGCAGGCGTTGCCGGGGGCGCGGCGGGCGTACAGCCACGCCTGCGAGGCGAGGCCGGGGTCGGCGTCCGGGGCGGGGCCCGACTGACGCTGGGTGTCGAACCAGCGGCCGTACGCCTCCCGCACCTGCCACCCCCAGGCGGCCCGCGGGCCCCGCGCGCGGTCGTAGTGGTGGGCCCGCTTCAGGCCCTCGACCGTGAACAGGGTCATCTGGGTGTCGTCGGTGATCTGCGCGACGGGCCCGCCGCGGTGGGGTACGAGCGCGGTGACACCGGCCGCGCCGTGCCGGGCCCGGATGCTCTCCAGCGAGGCGAACTCGACGGGATGACCGAGGGCGTCCCCGATCGCGCCCCCGAGCAGACAGCCGCGGACCCGCGCCCGGTAGACCGCCGTGGCCTCCCAGGACGGGTTCAGCCGGTCGTACATGCGCCACTCCTCAACGATGGTCATCGGTACGGTCATTGTCGCGTCCGGCGCCGACCGGTCCCCCGGCGCCCCCGACTCCCGTGCGCACCCGCACGACTCACCGCGAAGGCGTCCACACCGTCCGTCACAGGATCACCGTCCGGACACACACGTCCCGAGCACATGAGCTTTCCCGGCGAACATGCCACACTGCACGCATACTTCGGCGCTTGGGGAGGCGTGGTGAGCGAGCGGCGGGCCGCGCCCACCGTGGCACAGGTGGTGCTCGGACGGCGGTTGCAGGAGTTGCGGGAGGCCGCCGGGCTCAAGCGCGAGGAGGCCGCGCACGTCCTGCGGGTGGCCCCGGCGACCGTACGGCGCATGGAACTCGCCGAGGTCGGGCTGAAGATCCCCTACGTGGAGGTGCTCCTCACCACCTACGGCGTCTCCGTCGCCGAGGTCACCGCCTTCGTCGCGCTGGCCGAGGAAGCCAACCGGCCCGGCTGGTGGCAGCGTTACCACGACGTGCTGCCCAGCTGGTTCAGTCTGCACGTCAGCCTGGAGAACGCGGCCCGGCTGATCCGGTCCTACGAGCCGCACTTCGTGCCGGGGCTGCTCCAGACCGAGGAGTACGCCCGCGCGGTCATGGACGCAGGCACCGTCGGGCAGGACCATCCCGACGCCGTCTCCCGCCATGTCGCCCTGCGCATGGACCGGCAGAAGCTGCTCAACGGCGAGAAGGCGCCCCACTTCTGGGCCGTCATGGACGAGACGGTGCTGATGCGGCCCGTCAGCATCGACTCCCGGGTGATGCGCGAGCAGTTGGACAGGCTCCTCGAAGCCGCCGAGAGCGAACGGATCACCCTCCAGGTCGCCGAGTTCGCGAGCGGCCCGCATCCGGCCACCAACGCCCCGTTCACCCTGCTGCGGTTCGCGGAACCGGAGCTGCCCGACATGGTGCACAGTGAACTGGTCACCGGCGCCCTCTACTTGGACGACCGGGACGAGGTCGCCTTGCACCTGGAAGTGCTCGACCACCTCACCGCGCACGCGGCCTCCGCGCAGCGCACGAAGAAGATCCTCCAGGAATACCGCGACAAGTTCTGACCCGAGGTTCCGCACGACAGCTCCGAACGGCCTTTCCTCCAGGGCGGGTTCGGGAGGAGCAGGACCGCCGCCCGCCGCACCCCCGCAGGAGACGCCCCATGACCGGGCCCGACGAAGCGCCCAGCCGCATCGACACCAGCTACCCCCATCCGGCCCGCCTCTACAACTACTGGCTCGGCGGCAAGGACCACTACCCCGTCGACGAGGAGATGGGCCGCAAGATCCTCGCCCTGGACCCCAACGCCCGGCGCGGCGCCCAGGCCAACCGCCGCTTCATGCACCGGGCGGTGCGCGCGGTCGGGGACGCCGGCCTGCGGCAGTTCCTCGACATCGGCGCGGGCATGCCCCTGGAACCCAACCTCCACGAGATCGCCCAGACGGTCGACCCGCGGGCGCGGATCGTGTACGCCGACAACGACTCGGTCGTGCTGCGGCACGCCGAGGCGCTGATGCACAGCACCCCGGAGGGCAGCACCGAGTACGTCCAGGCCGACGTCCACGACCCGGACGCCCTGCTCGAACTGGCCTCCCACTCCCTGGACTTCGACCGCCCCGTCGCGCTGTCCCTGCTCTCGATGACCCACTATCTGGCCGACGGCACGGACGGCGAGGACGTCTACGGGCTGATCAAGCGCTACGTCGACGCCCTCGCCCCCGGCAGCCACCTCCTGCTGTCCCAGGTCACCGCCGACATGAACCCCGCGGAACTGGCTGGCTCCACCGCGGTACTGGAGCAGAGCGGCACCCACTTCCACCCGCGCACCCGGGCCGAGATCACCCGCTTCTTCGACGGCCTCGAACTCCTCGCCCCCGGAGTCGTCCCGGTCCTGGAGTGGCGCCCGGAACCCGAGGACATCGTGGCCGCGAGCGAGGGAATCGCCCCGCTGTACGTGGCGGTCGGCCGCAAGCCGTGACGACGGCGCCCCGGGGCTGCACGACGGCGTTGGGCTCGCAGTTGCCCGCCGTGTTCGCGAACGGATCCGGGTGGCCGGCCGGGGTGGCCGTCGACTGGAGTCCGGTCACCGTGGCGGCCGTTGCCGACGGTGCCGCGGCCGGCGTCGCCGTCGCCCGCGTACGCCACGAAGTCGCCCTGCCTGCCGTCCTGTTGGCGTCCAAGTCCGTTCCCCTCCGCGCTCTGCGAAGGCCGCGAAAACCCGGGCCGTTCCGTGGGGAAGAACTATGCCGAGCCGCCCCGTTCGTCCCGCTCTTCGTCGACGATCTCCGCCTCCACCACTCCCTCGTCGTCCGCGCCCCCGCCGTCCGTCGCGGCGGCCGGGTCGTCCTCCGGGGCGGCGGTGCCGGTCGCGCCGGACGGCTGCTGTCCCTCGGCCGCCCGGGCGTACATCGCCTGCCCCATCCTCTGGCTGACCGAGGCGAGTTGCTCGATGCCCGTGCGGAGGGCGGCCGTGTCGGTGTCGCGGTCGAGGAGGGTCCTCAGTTCCGTCACCGCGGCCCCGACCTCCGACTGCGTTTCGGGCGGCACCCGTTCGGCGTTGTCGCGGACGAACTTCTCGGTCTGGTAGACGAGTTGCTCGGCCTGGTTGCGGGTCTCCGCGGCCTCGCGGCGGGTGCGGTCCTCCTCGGCGTAGCGTTCGGCGTCGCGCATCATGCGGTCGATGTCGTCCTTGGGGAGCGCCGAGCCGCCGGTCACCGTCATCTTCTGTTCGCGGCCCGTCGCCAGGTCCTTGGCCGAGACGTGCATGATCCCGTTGGCGTCGATGTCGAAGGCGACCTCGATCTGCGGCAGTCCGCGCGGCGCGGGCGGCAGTCCGGTGAGGTCGAAGACGCCCAACTTCTTGTTGTACGCGGCGATTTCGCGTTCGCCCTGGTAGACCTGGATGCCGACCGAGGGCTGGTTGTCGGCGGCGGTGGTGAAGATCTCCGAACGGCGGGTGGGGATCGTCGTGTTGCGCTCGATCAGCTTGGTCATGATGCCGCCCTTGGTCTCGATGCCGAGGGACAGCGGGGTGACGTCGAGCAGCAGCACGTCCTTGACGTCGCCGCGGATGACCCCGGCCTGGAGGGCGGCGCCGACGGCCACCACCTCGTCCGGGTTGACGCCCTTGTGGGGTTCCTTGCCGGTGAGGTCCTTGACCAGGCCGGTGACCGCGGGCATGCGGGTGGAGCCGCCGACGAGGATGACGTGGTCGATCGCGCCGACCTTGATGCCCGCGTCCTTGACGGCCTGCTGGAAGGGTGTCCGGCAGCGCTCCAGCAAGTCGGCGGTCAGCTCCTGGAACTGAGCCCGCGTCAGTTTCTCCTCCAGGTGCAGGGGCCCGGCGGCGGAGGCGGTGATGTAGGGCAGGTTGATGCTGGTCTCGGTCGCGCTGGACAGCTCGATCTTGGCCTTCTCGGCGCCCTCGCGCAGCCGTTGCAGCGCCATCTTGTCGCGGCCGAGATCGACGCCGTGCGCGTTCTTGAAGCGGGTGACGAGGTGTTCGACGATCCGCTGGTCCCAGTCGTCGCCGCCGAGGCGGGTGTCGCCGTTGGTGGCCTTGACCTCGATGACGCCGTCGCCGATGTCCAGGAGCGAGACGTCGAAGGTGCCGCCGCCGAGGTCGAAGACGAGGACGGTCTGTTCCTCGCCGCGGTCGAGGCCGTAGGCGAGAGCGGCGGCGGTCGGCTCGTTGACGATCCTCAGCACCTTGAGGCCGGCGATCTCCCCGGCCTCCTTGGTGGCCTGGCGCTGGACGTCGTCGAAGTACGCGGGCACGGTGATCACCGCGTCCGTGACGTTCTCGCCGAGGTACGCCTCCGCGTCCCGCTTCAGTTTCTGCAGGACGCGCGCGGACAGTTCCTGGGCGCGGTACCGGGTGCCGTTGACGGAGCCCTGTTCCGGGAAGTGCCAACTCGCCTCGCCCATGTGCCGTTTGACCGAGCGCGCGGTGCGCTCGACGTTCGTCACGGCCTGCCGTTTGGCGACCTCGCCGACGAGGACCTCGCCGTTCTTGGCGAACGCCACGACCGAGGGGGTGGTCCTGGCCCCCTCCGCGTTGGCGACGACGGCGGGTTCACCGCCCTCCAGGACGGCCACCACCGAGTTCGTCGTACCGAGATCGATCCCGACCGCACGTGCCATCGTCGTCGCCTTCCCTCAGCCGTCCGCCGACCCGTCCGCCGACCGTGCACGGGGTTCCACCGACTCCAGCACAAAACTTGAGCGGCCCGCTGTCAACCCCTCGGATCCCTGCCGATCGGGTACCCGGCCCTGCCGGTCGAGCACCCGTCCCCGCCGGTCGGGTACCCGGAAAACGGCGATGCCGCGCCCCACGGCAGGGGACGCGGCATCGGCGGTACGGCGGAGGTCAGGCCAGCTTCGCCGTCAGCGTGATCGTCGTGCCGGTCAGCGCCTGGCTGACCGGGCAGTTCGTCTTCGCGGTCTCGGCCGCGGCGACGAAGCCCTCCTCGTCGAGGCCGGGGACCGTGCCCTCCACCGTGAGGTGGATGCCCGTGATGCCCGTGCCCGGCTGGAAGGTGACGTCGGCCGAGGTGGTCAGCTTGGTGGGCGGGGTGCCCGCACCGGCCAGGCCGTGCGAGAGGGCCATGGAGAAGCAGCTGGAGTGGGCGGCGGCGATCAGCTCCTCGGGGCTGGTCTTGCCGTTGGCCTGCTCGGCGCGCGACGGCCACGACACCGCCTGCTCGCCGATGCCGGAGGAGTCGAAGGTGACGACTCCGTTGCCCTCAAGCAGACTGCCTTCCCAGACGGTGTGTGCGGAGCGCGTGGTTGCCACGGTTCTTCCTTTCGCGAGGGGTCCCGTACGGGTCCGTACCCGCCATCCGATCACACTCCGGCCGGGGGTGCGGACAACCGAGACCGCCGGGACGCGCCGCGATATGCCGGTGGCCCAGTCGCTTTGGCCGAAAAACACGCTGTGCCGCCCCCGGACCCGGTGACAGGTTGAGCCCTCTCGGGTGGTCGCACCCACCGGCCCGGCGGGTCGGGGCCGGTCGGACGCGACGGTGGGCCGTTCCCCCGTCCTCCGGGGGTACTGGGGAACGGCCCGCCCGGGGACCCCGGGGCAGCCCAAGCCCCCCGCTATGCCGCCTGTTCGTCGCCCTGCGGCTCCGCGCGCAGGGGCACCTGCGGCCCGTCGCACTCCCCCAACCACCGCCGCAGCACCCGGTGGATCCCCTCCGCCCCGGCCAACTCCCCGTCGTCCGCGACCGGTTCGGAGAACGTCGTGGGCGACAGCAGGAACGGCCGCCCCTGTTCGCCCCCGAGCCCCCCGTGCGACCCGATCTGCTCCTCGAACGCGAGGACTTCGCCCTCGGCCGGGTCGTACCAGGAGTTCACCATCACGTCGGCGGTGTGCTCGAAGGAGTGCGTGCGCCGTACGGCGTCGGCGGCACCGGGGCCGAAGTCCGCCAACGGGCCCGGACTGCGGTCGAGTTCGCGCAGCGGGAGTTCGGCGCCGTACGGGCCGAGCACCACCCCGCCGTGCTCCTCGCTGCGCACCAGGAGGAAGCCGACGCCGGGGTGGTTGGCGAGCGTGGACAGCAGCGCCGGGTGACGGCGGTCGATCTCCTCCTTGCTCATCCGGTGCGGCACGTCCGGGAAGGAGATCAGCCCGAGGTTGCCGGAGGCCAGCACGACGGGCGCGGAGCCCTGCGCGGGCCGGTACTCCTCGGCGCCCTCCTCGACGGGCCTGCGCAGCGCGGCCCGGACGGCGGCCCGCGCCTCCGCGCCGCTGTGGGTGCGCCGCACCTTGCGCGGCACGGGCAACCCGCAGCCCGCGCGCACCAGTTGACCGAGCGTCAGGCCGTAACGGGTCAGGAAGGTCTCGCCGGGGCTCTGCCCGTGGTCGGACAGGACGACGATCCGGTACGGCCGCGGCGCGTGCTCGGCGACCTGGGCGATCAGCGCGAGGGAGCGGTCGAGGCGCTGGAGGACCTTCTCCGCGTCCCGGCTGCGCGGACCGGAGTGGTGGGCGACCTCGTCGTAGGCGACCAGGTCGGCGTAGACGGCGTTGCGGCCCGCGAACATGTCGCCGATGACCGCGGCGACGACGACGTCCCGTTCGACGACGGTCGCGAAGGCGCGCACCAGCGGGTAGAGGCCGCCGCGCCCGACCCGGGGCCGCTGTTTGCGCAGCCGGGCCCGGGTCGACTGGCCGATCTCGCGGCCGACTTCGGCGACGAAGGACATGGCGGTGCGGACCGCGTTGGCGGGGTCGGAGAAGTAGGCGAAGTAGCCCGCGCGGGAGCGGTTCTCCCGGCCGCGGCGGCGCGCTGCGATGGACAGGACGAGGGCCTGCTCGTCGGCGCCGCCGCTGAACAGGTTGCCGCGGCTGGCCCCGTCCACGGTCAACAGGCCGCCGTCACCGGTGCGTTCGACGGCCCGGCGCTGCAACTCGGCCGCGCTGGTGGGCCGGTTGCAGACCATCACCTCGCGGGTGTCCTTCTCGTACCAGCGGAAGGCGGGCACGTCGTGGTTGGAGCCGTGCAGGATGCCGAGCTGGCTGGCGCCGGTCTGGCTGGACCAGTCGGTGCGCCAGGCAGTCAGGCGGTGGCTCGCGGGTCGGTCCGCGCGCGGCGCGAGCCAGGCGGCGACGGTCGGCATCAGCCCCTTGGCGACGGCGTCGCGCAGCACGTCGTGGCCGACGCCGTCGAGCTGGAGGAAGACCGCCCCCGGGCTGCCGGGCGCGTGCCCGGCGGCGCGCCGGCGGCGCCGGTCGGCCAGCCGGTACAGCCGCCGCCGGTAGGCGTCGTCGTCCCGTACGGCGAGGGCGGCACCGGTGGCGGAGGCGACCGCGGACATCACGGCGGCGACCACGACGGCGGTCTCCGGGGCGGCCTCCCCGCGCCCGGAGGGGTTGACCCGGAGCGCTATGAGCAGCAGGGAGCCGTTGAGGAAGAACACGAGCAGCCCGAGCACCAGCGCGGGCACCAGCAGCAACGCCCGTACCAGCAGCGGCCATACGAGGGAGGACAGCAGGCCGAAGACGGCGGCGCCGATCCCGGCGGTGATCGCGATCCGGGTGGCGCTGTCGCCGTCGGCCGACTCCAGCCGGAAGTCGGGCAGCAGCCCCGCGAGGACGAGCATGGTGACCGTGGACACCGCCCACACGGCGATGCTCCGCCACACCCCGCTCAGCACACTCCGCCAACGCCCCTGCCCCACGACCGGCTCACCTCGCGCGTCCCACGCAACGGCCCGGCGCTCGCACGGGCCCGCGCCCCCACCTTGTCACACGAGGGGGGCGGGTTCGCGCGGGTTGATTCCGGCAGCAGGTGACCGTCCGGTCACGTCAACGCCCGTCGTACCCGGCCGTGGGCATCGACAGGCGCCGGTGGACCCGGGCCTTCATCGTCGCGTCGTACGCCGGTTCCGCGCGCCCCACGGTCTCCACCCGTACGCCCCGGCGCGCGCACTGCGCGGTGAACTCCTCCACCGAGGCGAGCGCGCGTTCCAGGACCCGGCGGCTGGGCGCGACGAACAGGTCCACGAGGCCCGCGTCGACGTCGGTCCACAGCACGGCGTGGTCGGGTCTGAGGCCGCGGACGAGGAGTTCGCGGGTGACGACGTAGCCGCGCTCGGCCGCCCAGCGGGCGCACATCGCGTGCTGGCCGCGGGAGTCGACGAGGAAGGGGTCGCGCTCCAGCTCCTCCAGGGGCGTCAGGATGGCGATGGCCACGACCCGCAACGGCAGCGTGACGACCGTGCCGATCGCGTCGCGCGCCTCTCCCATGGTGCCCCCTCACCTCCGGGTTTCGCCGCAGACCATACTCCTGCACGTAGGCTCTGGGGAGTCGCGCGAAGGAGGCAAAGGGAGTGCCGGTGGAGATCACCTGGTGGGGACACGCCACCTGCACGGTCGAGGACTCCGGCACCCGGGTGCTGACCGACCCCCTGTTCGCCCGCCGTCTCGCCCACCTGCGGCGCCGCCGGGGCGCCCCGCCGCCGGCCGCGGCCGCGGTCGCCGACGTCGTCCTCGTCTCGCATCTGCACTACGACCACCTGCACGTGCCCTCGCTGGGGCGGCTCGCCCCCGGCACCCGGGTGCTGGTGCCGCGGGGCGCGCCCGCCCAGGTGCCGGGGCTGCGGCGGATGGACTGGCTGCGGCTCACGGAGGTCGCCCCCGGGGACGAGGTGACCGTCGGCGAGCTGACGATCCGGGTGGTGTCCGCGCGGCACGACGGGCGCCGGCTGCCGGTCGGCCCGCACCGCTCGCCCGCGCTCGGGTACGTCGTCGAGGGCGCCGCACGCACGTACTTCGCCGGGGACACCGGGCTGTTCGACACCATGGCCGAGGAGGTCGGGGCGGTCGACGTGGCGCTGCTGCCGGTCGGCGGCTGGGGCCCGCACCTCGGCGAGGGGCACCTGGACGCGGGCCGCGCCGCCCAGGCGCTGGCCCAGCTGAGGCCGGTCAGCGCGGTTCCGGTGCACTACGGCACGTACTGGCCGATCGGCATGGACGCCGTCCGCCCGCACGAGTTCCACGACCCGGGCACCGACTTCGTCCGCCTGGCCGCGGCGGCGGCGCCGGAGGTGGCGGTGCACCTGCTGGCACACGGCGAGAGCGTACGGCCGGGGGTGAACCGGTGAGCGGCGGCCGTACGGCGCCGGAACCGGTCGGCCGGGCCGCCGGGGGCGCCCCGTGCGGCTGATCGTGATCGCCGTGGCCTCCACGGCCGTGTCCACGTCCACCGAGTCCACGCAGCAGGCGATCGGCTACCCGACGCTGTTCCTGCTGGTGCTGATCGGCGCGCTGGTGCCGGTGGTGCCGACGGGCGCGCTGGTGAGTTCGGCGGCGGTGGTCGCCTTCCACCACGCCTCGCCCTTCGCGCTGCTGGCGGTGTTCGGGGTGGCGTCCCTGGCCGCGTTCCTCGGCGACGTCACGCTGTACTGGCTCGGCCGCCGCGGCATCGGTTCGAAGAACGGTTCGCGCTGGCTGGAGGCGATCCGGGCGCGGGCCCCGGAGGACCGGCTCGCCCAGGCGCAGGAGCGGCTGGCCGACCACGGCGTCGCGGTGCTCACCCTGTCCCGGCTGGTCCCGGCCGGCCGTATCCCGGTGATGCTGGCGTGTCTGATGGCCAGGATGTCGCTGCGGGACTTCGCCCGCGGCGACGTCCCCGCGTGCCTGGCGTGGGCGGTGACCTACCAGCTGATCGGTATCCTGGGCGGCTCGCTGTTCCCGGAGGCGTGGCAGGGCGTGCTGGCGGCGGTCGCGCTGACCCTGGCGCTCAGCGGCGGACCCACGTTGTGGCGCCGGGTGCGGCGCGAGCGCGGGACCGCCGCCCGCTGAGCCGTTCCGTCGGGGCTCACTCGACCACGCGTGCACCCCCCACCGGCAGGTCCCACAGGTCCTCGCGCGCGAGGCCCGCGTTCGCCCAGGCCGCCCGGACCCGGGTGAGCGGTTCGAGGACGGGCTCGGCGGACAGCACGAAGGTGCCCCAGTGCATCGGCGCCATCCGGTGCGCGCCGAGGTCGATCGCCGCCCGGACCGCCTCCTCCGGGTCGCAGTGGACGTCGCTGAGCCACCAGCGCGGGTCGTAGGCGCCGATCGGCAGCAGCGCGAGGTCGATGCCGGGGTAGCGGCGGCCGATCCGCTCGAACCAGTGGCCGTAGCCGGTGTCGCCCGCGAAGTACACGCGGCGCCCGGCGCTGTCGGTCAGCACCCAGCCGCCCCACAAGGTGCGACAGCTGTCGGTGAGGGAACGCTTGGACCAGTGGTGGGCGGGGACGAAGTCGAAGCGCACTCCGCCCAGTTCGGCCGCCTCCCACCAGTCGAGTTCGGTGACGTGGGTGAACCGGCGGCGCCGGAACCAGCGGCCGAGCCCCGCGGGCACGAACACCGGGGTGTCGCGCGGGAGCCGGCGCAGGGTCGGGGCGTCCAGGTGGTCGTAGTGGTTGTGGCTGATGACGACCGCGTCGATGCGCGGGAGTTCGCTCCAGGGCACGCCGACGGGGGTGATCCGGGCGGGCGTGCCGAGGATGCGGCGCGACCACACGGGGTCGGTCAGGACGGTGAGCCCGCCGATGCGCACGACCCAACTGGCGTGCCCCGCCCAGGAGACGGCGACGGTGTGCGCGTCGACCGCGGGCAACGGCTGCGGCTCGTAGGGCAGCAGGGGGATGTCCTTGAGCCCCTCGCGGCCGGGCCGGACCGCGCCCTCCCGGGCGAAGCGGGCCATGGCCTTCAGCCCGGGCAGCGGGGCGGTGAGCCGGTCGGCGAAGGAGCGCGGCCAGTGGCGCCGCCCGCCGAGCGGCAGCGGGGCGAGGGGCGGAGCAAGGGGGGTGGTGGAGGCCGGCCCGGGGTCGGGGACCGCCGGGGAGAGGGGCTGGGTGGTCGGCACTGTGCTGGTGGGGGACTCGAAGTCGGTGGTGGACCCGGAGTGCTGCGTCGGCTGTACCTGCTCCGTCGTCTGCTCCGTCTGCTGGGTCATCGAGGAGGCTCCCATCGCTGAGCGTCGTCGCGTAGATCGTCGAAGACCGATCCAAGATTCATCAACGCGCGTTGCACGTGTGGCA
Organism: Actinobacteria bacterium OK074; assembly: GCA_001298575.1. Taxonomy (GTDB): domain Bacteria; phylum Actinomycetota; class Actinomycetes; order Streptomycetales; family Streptomycetaceae; genus Streptomyces. The sequence continues at coordinate 38,185 of LJCV01000188.1, read as the reverse complement.
GTTCCACCGGCGACAACGAACTGAGGGATTCCTGGTGTTCCTCGTCGGTGGCGCCGAGCAGGGGTGCGGTGGACAGCCGGACGCGGAGGGCTTCGAGGTCGTCCCCGAAGCGGTGCCCGCCCGGCACGGGCAGGCCGAGCCGGGCGGTGAGGAGGTCCTCCAGTTCCTGTGCGTCGCCGACCCCGCGGGCGGCCGGCGCGGGGCGCAACGGCCCGAGATCGACGTAGAGATGACGGCCGGCCCGAGGGAACCTGGCCGTGACACCCGCGCGGACGACGGTCTCGTACGCGGCGGCGGCCACGCGCGCGTGCAGGCGTACGGAGGCGGTGAGCCGTTCGGTGACGTCGGCGGGTTCGGCGAGCGCGTACGCGGCCGCGGCGGCGACCGGGTCGGCGACGCGGGCGCCGAGCGCGCTGAGCACGTCGAGCACGCGCGCGTGCAGGGCGGCGCCGTCGGCGGTGGCGGGGAACCGGGCGACGGCGGCGGGCCAGCCGGCCAGCAGGAAGGGCCCGGCGAGGTCGGTGACGACGGTGACCCGGTCGGGCGCCATCTCGGCGGGGCTGACCAGGACCGTCTCGTGCGGCCGGTGCACGGTGTCCCGCCAGGTCTCGTCGCTGACCAGGTGCAGCCCCTCCCCGACGGCGGCCTCGACCACCTCGTGCACGGCCTCGGGCGGCGCCACGGCGGCGGTCGGGTCGTCGGCCACGGACAGCACGAGCAGCCGCGGGTCGCCGCCCTCGTCCCGCACCCGCCGCACGGTCTCCAGCAGGGCGTACGGGTCCGGCACCCCACCGCTCTCGGCGGCCGTGGCCACGTGGAACACGGACCTGCCCAGCGCCCGTGCCTGCGGCGCCCACCAGGCCCCGCACGGCCGCGGCACCAGCACGTCGCCCCCGAGCACGGCGGTCACGGCGACGAGCAGCGGGGGGAGGCCGGGGGCGGCGGCGAGCAGACCGGCGTCGGTGCCGAGGCCGCGCCGGGCGTAGTAGCCGGCGGCGGCCCGGAGGAGGGCGGTCGGCCGCTCGTCCTGGGAGCGCGCGGCGTCGGTCAGGGCCGTGACCAGGGCGGGGAGCGGGGGCAGGCCGTGGCCGGGCGGGGGCGGGCCGTAGCGGACGGGGCCGTGGTCCTCGCCGGGGCGGGTCCGGTGGCCCCGGTCGGGGTGGGTCCGCCGCATGGGTGCCTCCGCGCAGTCCGTGGTGCCCTGGTGTTGTCCGCCCCGCCGTTCATCCTTCTGTGCGGTGGCAGGCCGCGGCGCCGGTCACTCCGGCACGGCCGGTCGTCGGTCTCTCCTGCCTCCGCGTACCCCGGCGCGCCCCGGGTCATGGGCGCCCTGCCGGGCCGCGCGGCTCACCGCCCGGCGGCACCGGCCCGGTACCGCAGCCGGTACGCGGCCCCGCCCAGCGCCCCCGCCACCAGTACCCCGCCCGCCACCAGCGTGGGCACGGACGGCGTGAACGCACCGCCGTCGCCCGCCCGCACCCCGTACCGGGTGCCGCCGCCGGACGGGTCGGCCATCGCGTCGCCGCGGGCGACGCCGTCGTCGTGGCGCGTCACGGTGAACGACGCCGACCAGGGCCGTTCCCGCCCGTCGGACCCGCCGGGGCAGCTGCCGTCGACGGCTCGCGGGGCCTGGGGGTCGGCCGGGACGCTCTGCGCGCCGTCGTCGGCCGGGAGGCCGTCCGTGGTCCCGTCGGCCGGGACGCTCTGCGCGCTCCCGTCGGCCGCCGCCGGTACGCGGGCCGTTCCCAGGTACGACGGCCCCGTCCCGGTGGCTCCGGCCTCGGCTTCGACGCGCTCCAGTCTTACGGTGCCGTCCTCGAACCCCTCCGACCGGGCGTCGATGAAGTCGGGCGGCGTCCCGTCGACGGCGTCACAGCGCACGGAGACGGTGACGGAGCCGCCGGGGGTGACGGATCCTGGGCTGATCTCCGCGCCCGGATCCGCGGACGCGGCCGAGGCGGTGACGCCCAGGGCGACACCGGCCAGGGCGGTGGCGGACAGGACACGGGCACTGCGGCGCATGAGCGGAACTCCTTCGACGGACCGGACCGCCTTCGACACGGCCGGAGCCGCGGCAAGGGGCGTACGGGTGCGGCGGGCGCGTACGGTCCCGCGCCCACCGTCCTGGTCCCATCACAGCCCGCGCCCGGCCGCACCGCCCGTGGCCGGACCCCATTCGCGCTACGCGCACGGCCGCCCGGGTGAACGCGACGGGGGCGGTCAGCCCCGCTCCCGGGCCCCTTCGCGGGTGCGTCCGGGCGTGACGGGGCGGCGGGGGTGGCGTCGCAGGTACTCCCCCTCCAGCTGCGCCATCCGCTCGTTGTGCGTGCGCAGCGCGACGTTCGAGCCGTGCAGCAGTGTGTCGTGGCGGGTGCGGTGGATGGTCTCCAGCTCCCGCATGAGCTGCTGGTCGTCCAGCCGCCCCGGGTCGACTCCGCTCATGGTCGTACCCCGCTCGCTCGTCGAGAATGGCCCCTTTGTCCACTCTACGAACACATCGGGTACCCGGCGCGCGCCCGCGCACTCGCTCCTGCCGCTGCCGCTCGCTACCGCGCCCGCTCCACCCGCCGCTCGTCCCACACCGGCTCCGCGGTCTCGCGTACGCGGCCGTCGGAGCCGAAGACGAGGTACCGGTCGAACGAACGGGCGAACCAGCGGTCGTGCGTGACCGCGAGCACCGTGCCCTGGAACGCCTCCAGGCCCTCCTGGAGCGCTTCCGCGGACTCCAGGTCGAGGTTGTCGGTCGGCTCGTCGAGCAGCAGGGCCGTGACGCCCTCCAGTTCGAGCAGGAGGATCTGGAAGCGGGCCTGCTGGCCGCCGGAGAGCCGCTCGAAGTTCTGTTCGGCCTGGTTGGTCAGCTCGTAGCGGCGCAGCCGGGACATCGCGGCGCCGCGGTCCTGGGCGTGCTCCTTCCACAGGATGTCCAGGAGCGTACGGCCGTGCAGTTCGGGGTGCGCGTGGGTCTGCGCGAAGTGTCCGGCCACGACGCGCGCGCCGAGCTTCCACTCCCCCGTGTGCGCCACCTCGTCGCCCGCGAGCAGCCGCAGGAAGTGGGACTTGCCGGAGCCGTTGGAGCCGAGGACGGCGACCCGTTCGCCGTAGAAGACCTCCAGGTCGAAGGGTTTCATCAGGCCGGTGAGTTCGACTGCCTTGCAGGTGACGGCCCTTACGCCGGTACGACCGCCCTTGAGCCGCATCGTGATGTCCTGCTCGCGCGGCGGCTCGGGCGGCGGTCCGGCCTCCTCGAACTTGCGCAGCCGGGTCTGGGCGGCGCGGTAGCGGGAGGACATCGCGTGGCTGTTCTCGGCCGCCTGACGGAGCGTCAGGACGAGCTTCTTCAGCTGGGCGTGCTGCTCGTCCCAGCGACGGATCAGCTCCTCGAACCGCTCGAAGCGCGCGCCGCGGGCCTCGTGGTACGTGGCGAAGCCGCCGCCGTGCACCCAGGCGTCGGCGCCCGCGGGGCCCGGTTCGACGCTGACGATCCGCTGGGCGGCGCGGGCCAGCAGCTCCCGGTCGTGGGAGACGAACAGGACCGTCTTGCGGGTCTCGGCGAGCCGCTCCTCCAGCCAGCGCTTGCCGGGCACGTCCAGGTAGTTGTCGGGCTCGTCGAGCAGCAGGACCTCGTCCGGGCCGCGCAGCAGCGCCTCCAGGACCAGCCGCTTCTGCTCACCGCCGGAGAGCGTGCGCACCTGCCGCCACTGCGCCTTGTCGTACGGCATCCCGAGCGCGGCCGTGGTGCAGACGTCCCAGAGGGTCTCGGACTCGTAGCCGCGGACCTCGGCCCAGTCGGACAGGGCCTGCGCGTACCGCATCTGGGCGGCCTCGTCGTCGACGGTCATGACGGCGTGCTCGGCCGCGTCGACCGCGCGGGCGGCCTCCTGGATGCGCGGGGGCGCCACCGACACCAGCAGGTCCCGCACGGTCGTCTCGTCGCGCACCGAGCCCACGAACTGCCGCATGACACCGAGCCCGCCGCCCACGGTGACGGTGCCGCCGTGCGGTTTCAGCTCCCCCGAGAGCAGCCGCAGGAGGGTGGTCTTCCCGGCCCCGTTGGGCCCGACGAGCGCGGCGACGGCCCCCTCGCCCACCCGGAACGACACATCGCCGAGCAGCGCCCTCCCGTCGGGGAGGTAGTACTCGACGTGTGCGACTTCCAGATGACCCATGGGGCCAGTCTGAGCGGCGCCGCCCGACAGCACCAAATCGTTTTCGCCCGCCCGGCACCCGGGCCCGATTCGACGACCCGTCAGTCCATATTCCAAGACACATGGTCTCAGTATTCGGTTACGCGCGTACCGTCATGAGCACGGGCACCGCGGTCCGTACGCCGTGGCATCCGAAGGACGAGAACACGACGGGAAGACGACGAGAAGGGGCCGACAGCCATGTCGAAACCGCAGGAGACCGCTGTCTACACGCACGGCCACCACGAGTCCGTGCTCCGCTCGCACACCTCACGCACCGCCGCCAACTCGGCGGCCTACCTGCTCGGTTCGCTCAAGCCGCACATGAGGATCCTGGACATCGGCTGCGGCCCGGGCACCATCACCGCGGACCTGGCCGCGCTCGTCCCCGACGGGCACGTCACCGGCGTCGACTACGCACCGGGCATCCTGGACCGGGCCCGGGCGACCGCCGAGGGCCGGGGCCTGACCAACGTCGACTTCGCGGTGGCGGACGTGCACGCGCTGGACTACCCGGACGACACGTTCTGCGTGGTCCACGCGCACCAGGTGCTCCAGCACGTGGGCGACCCGGTGCAGGCACTGCGCGAGATGCTCCGGGTCACCAAGCCGGGCGGTTTCGTCGCGGCCCGCGACGGGGACTACGCGGCGATGACCTGGTACCCGCTCACTCCGGGCCTGGACGACTGGCTGGACCTGTACGAGAAGGTCGCCCGCGCCAACGGCGGCGAACCGGACGCCGGACGCCGCCTGAAGGCGTGGGCCCTGGCCGCCGGGTTCGAGGACATCACGGCCACCTCCAGCACCTGGACCTATGCCACCGCCGAGGAACGCGCCTGGTGGAGCGGCCTGTGGGCGGACCGCACCACCGACTCCTCCTACGCGGACCGCGCCACGGAGGGCGGCCACGCGACCGCCGGCCAGCTGGGCGCCATCGCGGACGCGTGGCGGGAATGGGGCCGCCAGGAGGACGGCTGGTTCGCCGTGCTGTCCGGCGAGATCCTCTGCCGCAAGCCGGCGGCCTGAGCCACCGGCCGCGCGAAGGAGCCCTCTCCCCGCGCTCCTGCCCACTCCGGCTCGGGGCGGGGGCTCCTTCTCCAACTAGGCTCGTCCACATGGACATTCTGGGAACCACCCTGCGCGTCTGCGTCGACGACCTGGAGACGTCGATCCCGTTCTACGAGAAGGTGACGGGAGGTCAGGCGCTCCGATTCGAACGTGGCGGTGTCCACGTCGCCGCGATCGGTTTCTTCCTGCTCATGAGCGGGCCGAAGGAAGAACTGGACATCCTGCGCAAGGTCGCCGCGACCATCGCCGTCAAGGACGTCGACGAGGCCCACCGGGTGCTGAGCGCGGCGGGCGCGCAGATCATCGCGGGGCCGGTGCCGACTCCGGTGGGCCGCAACCTGATCGTCCGGCATCCCGACGGCACCGTCTTCGAGTACGTGGACCGGCGTACGGACGCGTGAGGGCGCGGGGCCGCGAGGGCACAGGGCCGTGAGGCCGCGGGCCCGCTGGCCGTGAGGCCGCGGGCCCGCTCGGCGCGCGGCTTCCTGGCTAGGGTTTGCCGTCCTTGCCGTCCTTGCCGTCCTTGCCGTCCTTGCCGTCCTTCGCGACCGCCCGGCGCGCGGCCATCTCCGCGGTGATGGCCCACCGCTCGTGGTCGCGCCAGGCGCCGTCGATGAAGAGGAAGTCCGGCGAGTACCCCTCCAGCCGGAACCCGCCGCGCCGGGCCAGCCCGATGGACCCGGTGTTGCCCGGCTGGACGTTGATCTCCAGCCGGTGCAGCCCCATCGGGCCGAACGCGTGCGCCACCACGAGGTCGAGCCCCTCGCCCATCAGCCCGCGCCCGGCCGCGTGCGCGAACGCTCCGTAGCCCATGGCACCGCAGCGGAAGGCGCCCTGAACGATGTTGTTGATGTTGATGAACCCCGCGATGCCACCGCCGTCCCGCTCGCACACCAGGAACCCGGCCTTCGTCCCGTCCTCGATCAGCCGCCCCGCGTACGCCCGGTACGCCCGCTCACCGTCCGGCGGGAACAGCCACGGCCCGTGCAGTTCCTTGCTCTCCCACACCCGCGCGGTGAACTCGGCACCGTCGTCGTAGGTGAAGGGCCGGATACCTACTCGGGGGCCTTCGGCGAGGTAGGGGGAGGGTACGGAGGCGGAGGCGGGTTCGGGTGAGCGGCGGGCAGCCGGGGCGGTACGGTCGTCGCCCTTGCCGTCCTTGCCGTCCTGCTTGTCGTCGTCGAGCACGCCGTCACCCTACGCGAGCCGCTCCAGCCTCCTCATCTACTTGTACGAGCATCGGCTCGTGCGGGTGAGCGAGTGGTGCCGGTCCCGCGCGGCCTCATATCAGCGCCGGTTCCAGCAGCGTCAACGTCCCCGCCCCCGCGTCCAGTTCGGCCGCCACCCCGAAGGGGATCGTCAGCGCCCCCTCCCCGTGCCCGAACGGGAACCCCGCCGCCACCGGTACCCCCAGTCCGCCGAGCCGGTCGGCGAACACCGCGCGCAGCCCCTCGTGGGGCCCGCACCTCTCCCAGGTGCCGAGCCCGATCCCGGCGACCCCGTCGAGCAGGCCGGCCCGCAGCAGCTGGGTGAGGAGCCGGTCGACCCGGTACGCCGACTCCCCGACGTCCTCGATGAACAGCAGCCCGCCACGGGTGACCGCACGGGCGTGCGGAGTGCCCAGCTCACTGGCCAGCATGCTCAGACACCCGCCGAAGGTGACGCCTCGGGCCCGCCCGGGTACCAGTGCGCCGCCCGCGCCCCCGGGAGGTGTGTCTTCAGCCCCACCAGCCGTGCCCTCGGCCCCGGCAGCCGTGCCCGGGACCCCGAGTGCCGTGATCGTGCGGACGGTCTCCGGGGCGAAGAGCGTTGCCCGCAGGTGCTCCTGCGCCCGCGCGTTCTTCAGGAAGTCCACGGCCGCCACCATCGGCCCGTGCAGCGTGGCCAGGCCCAGCCGGGTCGCGAACGCCTCGTGCAGCGCGGTGATGTCGCTGAAGCCGACGAGCACCTTGGGCCCGGCCGCCCGCAGCGCCTCCCAGTCCAGCAGCTCCACCATCCGCTGTGCCCCGTACCCGCCCCGGGCGCACAGCACCGCGTCGACGTCCGGGTCGCACCACGCGGCCTGGAAGTCGGCGGCCCGCTCGGCGTCACCGCCCGCGAGGTAGGGGAAGCCGGGGTGCCGGTCGAGCACGTGCGGGGCCACGACGGGATCCAGGTCCCACCCCCGCAGAAGGTCGAGCCCGGCGCTCAGCCGCTCCTCCCGCACGGGCCCGCTGGGCGCGACCACGGCCACCCGCGCACCGGGCCGCAGCCGCCGCGGCCGGACGAGCGGAGCGAGTGCGGGAGCACCGGAAACCTCCCGCATGCCAACGGCACCGACAGGCGAACCACGCCACGTCACTTGACCAGCTCCAGTGTCGGGACCCCGGGCGGTTTCAGCCCGAAGACCTGTGCGTACAGGGAGAGTTCGGCCTCCAGCGCCCGGACCATGGTGTCGGCCCGCCGGAACCCGTGCCCCTCCCCGGCGAACGTCAGGTACGCGTGCGGCACCCCTCTCCCCTCCATCTGGGACAGGAACCGCTCGCACTGCACGGGCGGGCAGATCACGTCGTCGAGTCCCTGGAGGAGCAGGAAGGGCACGGTGACCCGGTCGGCGTGCCCGGTGGGCGACCGCTCCGCGTACCGCTGCGGAACCTCCGCGATCGGCCCGACCAGGCTCTCCAGGTACTCCGACTCGAAGTCGTGGGTCTCCCCCGTCCGCCAGCCGCCGAGGTCCAGGATCGGGTAGCTGATCGTGCCGCACGCGTACACGTCGGTCGCCACCAGGGACACGGCACTGGTCCACCCGCCCGCGCTGCCGCCCCGTACGGCGAGCCGGTCGGGGTCCGCGGTGCCCTCGGCGGCGAGGGCCCGGGCGACGGCCGCGCAGTCCTCGACGTCCACGACGCCCCACTGCTCGCGCAGCCGGTTGCGGTACTCCCGCCCGTACCCGGTCGACCCGCCGTAGTTGACCTCGGCGACGCCGATGCCCCGCGAGGTGAAGTAGGCGATCGACAGGTCCAGCACGAGCGGGGCGCGGGAGGTCGGCCCGCCGTGCACCCAGACCACGTACGGCGGCAACGCGCCCGCGGGCGCGGCGCATTCGGGGTTGCGCGGCGGATACACGTGCGCGTGGATGTCGCGCCCCGCCGGTCCGGTGAAGGTGCGCACCCGCGGTTCGGGGTAGTGGGCGGGGTCCACGGTGTCCCGGTGCGCGGCGCCGATCACCCGGCCGCCGCCGGTGTCCGCGTCCGCCTCGACGACCTCGAACGCGCGGTACGGTCCGGCCCCAACGCCGAGGATCCGGCTGCCGTGCGCGGCGACCGTGGCCGCGAACTCGCTCCACGGCCCGGCCACGTCCGTCACCTCGCCGGTCTCCGGGTCGAGCACCCCGAGCGCGGTGGCGCCCCGGCCGTGCACGACGGCGATCCGCCCGTCCTCCAGGGGTGCGAACCACCGCTGCCCGATCTTCCACAGCGGGCCGCCGAACTCCTCCTCCCGGGGGCACAGCGGTACGCCGTCCCGGTACAGGTTCCACCAGCCGCCGCGGTCGCTGGTGTACAGCAGCGACCCGTCGAAGGCCCACTCCGCCTGGGGGATGGACTCCTCGGGGCCGCCCGCGACGGTCCGGGCCCGGTGGAGCGTGCCGTCGTCGGCCACCTCGGCGACGATCAGCTCCGTGCCGTCCCAGGGCATCCGCGGGTGGTCCCAGGCGAGCCAGGCGGCCCGTCCGCCGTCGGGCGAGAGCCGGGGCCCGGTGACGAACCGGTGCGCCCCGTCGGTGAGTTCACGCACCGCGCCCCGGTCCCGCGCGGCCGAGCCGTCCAGCGGCACGGCGGCCAGGACGCGCCGCACGTCCGTCGCGCCGGCCCCGGTGAACTCCTCCAGGACGCACCACACTTCGTCCCGCTCGGCCCGGACCCGGGGATCGGCCCAGCGCAGTCCGCCGCCCACGGACGACACCGGTGTCAGCGGCCGTGGCGGGGTGTCCGGCGCCCCGGGCTCGTACGCGTAGAGCCGCTGGTCCGCGAAGTTCACGAACACCACCAGGGGGCCGCCGGGCCGCGTCACGCCCGCCCAGGGACGGCCGCCGTACTCGATGACGCGGCTGCGCACGTTCCACGGCGGCGGCAGTACGGACTGCTCGGTGCCGTCGGCCCTCCGGCGCACCAGGGCGCGCCGGCCGCCCTCGGTGGGGCGCGGTTCGGTCCACCACGCCTCGTCGCCGACGAAGCCCACGAACTCGGGCGCCCCGTCCTGCGCGGCGGCCAGTTCCGCGCTCACCGGCGACGGCCAGGAGCCGTACGGCAGGATCTGTTTCGTCATCTCCGCCTCCTCTAGGCCGTGCGCAGAAATCGGTCGAGGACGCGGACGCCGAAGTGGAGTGCCTCGACGGGGACCCTCTCGTCCACGCCGTGGAACATCGCCTGGTAGTCGAAGCCCTCCGGCAGCTTCAGCGGCGCGAACCCGTAGCCGGTGATGCCGAGCCGGGAGAACTGCTTGGCGTCCGTGCCGCCCGACATGCAGTACGGCACCACGTGGCCCTCGGGCGCGAACTCCTCGACGGCGGCCCGCATCTTCGCGTAGACCGGCGCGTCCACCGGCGCGGTGAGGGCGGCCGACCGGTGGTGGTACTCCCACTCCACGTCCGGTCCGGTCAGCCGGTCGAGGGTGGCGCGGAACTCGTCCTCGCAGCCGGGCAGATACCGTCCGTCCACGTACGCGACGGCCTCGCCGGGGATGACGTTGACCTTGTAACCGGCCTCCAGCATCGTCGGGTTGGCGCTGTTGCGGACCGTGGCCTCGACGAGCGTGGCCGCCGGGCCGAGCTTGCCGAGCAGGGCGTCGACCGCCTCCGGGTCGTCGAAGTCCCCGGGGGCCGTCCCGATGCCGTACAGGGCGGCCAGTTCGGTCAGGGCGGCCCGTACGGTGGGCGTCAGCCGCAGCGGCCACCGGTGTTCCCCGATGCGGGTCACCGCGGCGGCCAGGCGGGTGACCGCGTTGGAGTGGTTGACCTTGGAGCCGTGGCCCGCGCGGCCGTGTGCGGTGAGCCTGAGCCAGCCGGTGCCGCGCTCGCCCGCCGCGATGGGGTAGAGCTGTCGGCCGCCGCCGTCGTGGAAGGTGAACGCGCCGGACTCGCCGACGCCTTCGGTGCACCCCTCGAACAGCTCCGGGTGCCGGTCGGCGAGGAACCCGGCGCCGTCCTCGGCGTTCGCCTCCTCGTCGGCGGTGAAGGCGATCACCAGGTCGCGCCGGGGCCGTACGCCGGTGCGTGCCCACAGCCGCAGGACCGCGAGGATCATCGCGTCCATGTTCTTCATGTCGACGGCGCCCCGGCCCCAGACGACGCCGTCGCGCACCTCTCCGGAGAACGGGTGCACGCTCCAGTCCGCCGCCTGCGCGGGCACCACGTCGAGGTGACCGTGCAGGAGCAGCGCCCCGGCGGCCGGGTCGGTGCCCGCCAGGCGCGCGACGACGTTCGTGCGGCCCCGGGTGCGTTCCAGGAGGGTGGGTTCCAGTCCGGCCCCGGCGAGCTGCTCGGCGGCGTACTCGGCGGCCGGCCGTTCCCGGCAGTCCCCGCCGCCCCGGTTGGTGGTGTCGAGGCGGATCAGCTCGGAGGTGAACCGGACGACCTCGTCCAGTGCCCGCTCGTCGGCCTGTCCGGCCTGTCCGCCGGCCTGTTGTGTCGTGCTGTCAGCCATACTGCTCCTCCACCGCGGCCGAGACGATCGTGGTGACCGCCTTGAAGGTGCGAATTGCCTCGTACATGGTCCCGCTCGTGTAGGCCGCCCTCCGTTCCCCGATACGGTCCACCCCGGGTACGACGGTGGCGGCCATCGCCAGGTGTTCGGCGTCGAACTCCAGCGCCACGGTGAACGGCCCGCCCCGTACCGGTGGGTGACGCACCGCCAGGGCCGCCGCCTCCTTGGCCGCCGCGCGGATGTCGGCGGCGGTCCTCGCCGGGGTGCGGCACACCGCCGCGTACCGCGAGACATGGTCCTTGACGGCCACTTTCAGCGCCCCGGGCGCGTACCCGAGGGCGTCCTCGCAGGCCACGTCGTCGCCCGTGACCAGCACCACCGGGACGCCGTACTCGGCGACCACGTGCGCGTTCAGCAGGCCCTCGCTGGCGCGTACGTCGTTCAGCCACACCCCGGTGATCGAGTTGGCGAGGTAGGTGTGGGCCAGGACGCCCTCCATGCCGGCGCCCGCGTGGTAGCCGACGAACGCGATGCCGTCCACGTCCCCGTGCTGCACGCCTTCCACCATGGAGAGGGTCTTGTGCCGGCCCGTGAGCATCTCCGCCCGCTCGTCGAGCCGTTCGAGCAGGAGGTTGCGCATCGTCCAGTGGGCCTCGTTGATGAGCACCTCGTCGGCGCCGCCGTCGTAGAAGCCGAGCACGGCCGCGTTCACGTCGGACGTGAACAGCGAGCGGCATCGCTCCCACTGCGGGGTGCCCGGCAGCACGTCGGCCGGCCACGTCACACCGGTGGCGCCCTCCATGTCGGCGCTGATCAGGATCTTCATGCGGAAACCGTACGCGGCCGTGACGCTCCGCGACCAGCCCTGTGGATAACTCCCACCGATCCGGCCCAGCGGACCTCGTCCGGCACCCTTCGGGACCGCCGTGATCACTGGTCCCACCTGGGCTTTCGACGCCGTCGACGGCCTCCGCCGAATTAGTCGGACCGGTCAGCCGGAGCGTCCCGCGACCACCCAGCGGGAGGGCAGTTCGATGCGGGTGCCGTCCGGCCGGTACTCGGTGGTGACGAGCGGAAGTTCGCCGCTGGACACGATCGTCAGGCCGGCCACGCCGAGATAGACGGGGATCGCGGCGTCCGCGACCGCGCCGGGGGCGATGCCGTGCCGGAAGACCGGGGCCAGTTTGGGCGGCGGGCCCTCGGCGCTCTGTGCCAGCTCGCGCAGGACGGTCCCGGCCTCCTCGGCGAGTTCGACGAGGAAGACCCGGCCGCGCTCGCCCAGCAGGGTCGCGATGCCGTCGACGAGCGCCTGCCGGTCGTCCGGCTCGCACTGGTGCAGGACGCCCCGCATGTAGACGTTGACGTCGCCGAGTTCGGTGTGCAGCGCCTCCGCCTCGTCCTTGTCGGCCGCGTCGAGGACCCGGTAGGGGGCAAGGCCGCCCGGATCGGCGCGCCGGGCGTGCTCGACGGCGGCGACCGACAGGTCCGCGCCGACGACCCGCGGGAAGCGGTCGGCGAGGAAGCGTGTCTGGGTGCCGTTGCCGCAGCCGAGGTCGACCAGCGGCAGGTCGTGGTCGGTCAGCATCGGCTCGAAGACGGCGATGTGGACGCCCGAGGTGAGCGGCGGTTCGGAGTCCCAGAAGACGGCCGCCGGTGTGTCGGGCACCTCGCGCCAGAAGCCTTCCCAGGCTTCCCGGTACCGACTCGTCACACTCATGCCCGCTCCCCAGGTCGCGACCACCGGCCCGCCGGAGGTGACGGGTCAGATCGGTTTACCGTGCCGCGGTCGTGGCGGCAAGCGAAGAACGCATTCCTTCACTGCTGACTCGATCTCCGTACGCCGAGGGCGAAACACACGACAGCCAGCCGCAGTTGTGCGTCCCGTACGCCCCTCGCGCCCCTACCGTACGGCCCGTACGGACGGGCCGTCCCGCCGTGCCGGCGAGGGGCCGTCAGCGTCGCGTACGGGGCAGTGTCAGCTCGAACCACACCGTCTTGCCCGCGCCCGTCCGGGTGGCGCCCCACTCGCGCGCGAGGGTGCTGACCACGTGCAGGCCGCGCCCGGCCTCGTCCGTCGGGCCCGCGCTGAGCAGCGAGGGCAGGGCGTGGTCGTCGTCATCGACCTCGCACAGCAGGTTGTCGCCTCTCACCAGGCGCAGTTCGACCGGGCGCCCGTGGGAGTGCCGTACGGCGTTGGTGACCAGTTCGCCGACCAGGAGCTCCGCGGTGTCCGCCAGCTTGGCGAGCTGCCATTCGTGCAGCTGCTCGCGGACGGCGGCACGCGCGCGTCCGACCTCCACCGCGTCGGGCGTCAGGCGCCACACGGCGACGTCGTCCGGCTCGATGCCGTTCAGGCGGGCCAGCAGCAGGGCCACGTCGTCCTTGCGGCCGCCGCGGGTGTTGAGGGCGCGGATGATGGTGTCGCAGGCGTCGTCCATGGAGGCGGCCGGGTGGGCAGCGGACTCGCACAGCGTGGCCAGCCCGACCCCGATGTCCTCGCCGCGCACCTCGACCAGTCCGTCGGTGCACATCACCAGCCGGTCGCCGGGGTCCACGCGCACGCGTGCCGACTCGAAGGGCACCCCGCCGACGCCGATGGGCGCGCCCGTGGGCAGGTCGAGCAGTTCGCTGCGGCCGTCCTCGGCGCGGACGAGCACCGGTGGGATGTGGCCCGCGTTGGCGATGTGCAGTTCGCTCTCGATCGGGTCGTAGATGGCGTACAGGCAGGTCGCGAGGTAGGTGTCGCCGAGGCGCTGGGCTAGGTCGTCGAGGTTGCGCAGGAGTTGGGCGGGCGGCAGGTCGAGCGCGGCCATGGTCTGTACGGCCGTCCGCAACTGGCCCATCATGGCGGCCGAGTTGAGGCCGTGGCCCATGACGTCGCCGACGACCACGGCGGTGCGGGCGCCGGGAAGTTTCACGGAGTCGAACCAGTCGCCGCCGACGCGCCCCAGGAGGGTGCCGGGGAGGTAGCGGGTGGCGATGTCACAGCCCGCCATGCGGGGCGCGATGTGCGGCAGCATGCTGTCCTGGAGCGTCTCGGCGACGTTCTCCTGGTAGGTGTACATGCGCGCGTTGTCGAGCACGAGGCCCGCGCGGGCGGCGAGTTCGGCGCCGGTGACGCGGTCCATGTCGTTGAACTCGACGCGCTCCGGGTGGCGCAGCAGGATCATGAAGCCGAGCACCACGTTGCGCGCCTTCAGGGGCACGACCAGCATGGAGCGGCCCGTGATGAGCGGCCGGATGTCGCGCTTCTCGAACTGCGCGGCGATCATGTGCCCCATCTGCTCGCTGATGCGCGGCACGAGGACGGGTTCGCCGGTGGTCATGCACTGGAAGAACGGCGTGTGCGCGGGGAACGGCATGGACTCGCCGACGGGTACGACGTCGTCCCAGCGGCCGGGTTCGTCGGTGTGTTCGAGGGCGACGCGGTGCCACAGGGTGGTGGTGTCGGGCACGCCGTCGGCGAACCCCTCACCGGCGACGACCTGTTCGCGCAGGTAGGTCCCGGCGACGTCCGTGAAGCGGGGGACGACGGCCCTGCTGACCTCGACGATGGTCCGCGCCAGGTCGAGCGAGGTGCCGATCTTGCCGCTGACCTCGTTGAGGAACTCCAGGCGTTCGCGGACGGCGACGTACTCCAGGTCCTCGCCGTCGTCCGTCAGGTCCTGCGGGAGGGCCTGGCCCGCGGCGACGGCGCGGGCGGCCCGTTCGCGGCGCACCTTGCGCTCGACGCGGCGCGAGACGCCCCAGTCGGGGGTGACGGGCACCCGCTCGTTCTGGCTGAACTCCAGGACGGGATAGCCCAGTTCGAGGACCTGGGAGACGATGCGGGCGCTTTCCTGGACGCTCATGCTGGGCAGGATCTCGGGGAGCCTGCGGGCCAGGTCGTCGGCGCCGTCGAAGTCGGTGTGGCGGGCGAACGCGGGTGCGATGTGCTCTCCGGATACGCCCTCGGGGTCGTCGGGGCCGGGCTGGAGCGCGGCCACGTCGGCGGCGAGCACGAGCAGCCGTTCCCGGCCCGGGCCGACCAGGGGGTAGGCCCACCACAGGACGTCGATCCGGTTGTCCTCGGGCGTGGAGAGCCGGGCGCGGCCCGCGGCCGGGTAGGAGAGCCCGGTCTCCAGCGAGGACTCCAGGTCGGGGCCGAGTCCGTCGTCCATGGAGTACGCCCCGTAGGGCGGGAGGGGATCGTCGGGGCGCAGGGCGCCGGAGACGGGCAGGAGGTCGAGGGCGGGCCGGCCGACGGCCTCTTCCCTGGGGACGGCGAACAGCCGCCGTGCGCCCGTGCTCCAGTGCGAGACCAGCCCGTCGCGGTCGACGACGACCACGGCCAGCGGGATGCGCCCGGACGCGGCCTGATCGGCCGTGCCGTCCTCCGGGCGGGAGGACGCGCCCACGTCCATGCCATGGTCCATGGCCCAGGCCCTCTCTCCCCAGCTACGCAAGATCTGCCGCGCAAACCACGGTACGGCGCCGGACGGTGGCGATGTGTGGCATTGCGCGAATTGGCCGGGGTGGGGGCGCCTCCGGCGCCTCTTCAGGGGCGCGGGGAACCACGCGGCACTCCCCCTCCGGCCGCGGCCGGCCCCCGGCGCCGTCAGTCCTCGTGCCCCAGTTGGAGATCGCGCTCGGTCCTGCCGCCCCCGGCGACCTGCAACACCGTGGCCACCGGCGGGTATCCGGCCGCGATGACCGTGTACTCGCCGGAGGAGAGGTCCACGAACCGGAACGTCCCGTCGGCCCCCGTGGTCAGCGTGTCGACCACGTTGCCCGCGGCGTCCAGCAGCGTCACGCGCGCGTCCTCCACGGGCCGTCCGCCCCCGGCGCGCACGGTGCCCCGCAGCACGGCGCCGCCCGCGAGCTCGACGTCCTGGCGGGTCTCGCGGGCGGCCTGCACGGTGACGGGCAGCGCGGCGGGGGGGGGGGCGGGCGCGCTGGCCGCGAGGGTGTACTCCCCGGCCACCAGCTCGGACATGACGTAGCCGCCCTCGCGTCCGCTGCGGGTGGTGGCGACGACCTCGCCGTGCACGTTGGTGAGCGTGACGATGGCCTCGCGCACCGGCGTGCCGTCGGCCGTGACGACGCTGCCGGCCAGGCGTCCGGCGCCGCCGAGCACCACGTCCAGTTCGACCGGGCGTTCGCCCACGGTCACCGAGACCGCCTGGGGCTGGTGGCCGCCGGCAGCGGCGATCAGGACGTACGCCCCGGAGCCGGGCGTCGACAGCGCGTACCGTCCGTCCTCGCCGCTGGCGCCCCGTCCGATCTGCTGCCCGGCCACGTCGATGAGGGTGAGCGCGGCGCGCGGCACGACGGTGCCGTCGGGGTGCTGGACCGTGCCGCACACGGGCACTCCGGCGACGTGGGGCACGCGCGCGTGGGGCACCGGGGCGGCGGTCGCGGACTCGACGGGGGCGTTGTGGGACACCAGCGGTTTCTCCTTGAGGAAGAAGGCGATGAGCAGACCGAGGACGAGCACCGGCACCAGGTAGAGGAAGATCCGCGGCATGGCGTCGGCGTACGCGTCGATGTAGAGGTCGCGCAGTGCCGGGGGCAGCGCGTGGACGGTCTGCGGGGTGATGGACTCCGGGTCGGGAAGGGGGGACCCCGCGCGCGTGGGGAGGCGTTCGGCGAGCGCGTCGGCGAGGCGGTTGGCGAAGAGCGTGCCGAAGACGGCGGCGCCGACGCTGCCGCCGATCTGCCGGAAGTAGTTGTTGGCGCTGGTCGCCGTGCCCAGGTCGGCGGGGCGCACGGCGTTCTGCACGGCGAGGACGAGCACCGGCATCACCATGCCGATGCCGGTGCCCAGGACGGCCATCCAGACGCTGTAGTGGAGCCGTGGCGTGTCGGTCTCGAGCCGGGACAGCAGCCACATGCCGACGGCGGAGACGAGGCTGCCGAGGACGGGGTAGACCTTGTAGCGGCCGGTGTGGCTGATGAGCTGCCCGGAGACGATGGAGGCGCCGACGATTCCGGCCATCATGGGCAGCATCAGCAGGCCGGACTCGGTGGCGCTCGCCCCGTCGACCATCTGCAGGAAGGTCGGCAGGTAGCTGGCGGCGCCGAAGAGCGCGACACCGATCACCAGGCCGACGAGGGCGGTGACGTTGAAGACCGAGTCCCTGAACAGCCGCAGCGGGATGAGGGGTTCGGCGGCGAACCGCTCGGCGACCAGGAAGAGCACGGTGGCGGCCACCGCGCCCGCGCCGAGCCCGAGGATGACCCGCGAGCCCCACGCGTAGTCGTTGCCGCCCCAACTGGTCAGCAGGACGAGGCAGGTGGAGACGGTGGCGAGCAGCAGGACGCCGGGCACGTCGAGCCGGGCCCTGACGGCGGGTTTGGGCAGTTTCAGTACGACGGTGACGACGGCCAGGGTGAGCAGGCCGAAGGGCACGTTGAAGTAGAAGCACCAGCGCCAGGAGAGGTGGTCGGTGAAGTAGCCGCCCAGCAGCGGCCCGGCGACCGACGCGAGGCCGAAGGCGGCCCCGATGAGGCCCATGTAGCGCCCGCGCTGCCGCGGCGGCACGATGTCCGCGATGATCGCCTGGACGCCGATCATGAGGCCGCCCGCGCCGACGCCCTGGACCGCGCGGAAGGCGATCAACTGGTCCATGGTCTGCGCCCGTCCGGCGAGCGCGGAGCCGATGACGAAGACGACGATCGCGAACTGGAAGACGCCCTTGCGGCCGAAGAGGTCGCCGCACTTGCCGTAGACCGGCAGCCCGATGGTGGAGGTGAGCAGGTACGCGGTGATCGCCCAGGACATCTTGTCCAGGCCGTGCAGCTCGCCGACGATCTTCGGGAGCGCGGTGGCCACGATCATCTGCTCCAGCGCCGCGAGCAGCAGCGCGAGCATGAGCCCGGCGAAGACCAGCCGCACGCGCCGCGGATCGAGTCCGCCGGCCGCCGCCGGAGCGGGGGCGCGCGGAGGTGCGAGCACCGGTTCGTCCTGCACCAGAGTGACCCCGCCCACGTAACGCTCCCCTCGCCGCACCTGCCACACAATTCCCGCATTAGGCGACAACTGCGAACAAGTACGGCGAGTTACGGCGTTCGGCCCCGCGAGGGGGAGATCCACTCGATCCGGTGAGGGAACCGGCCGGACCCGGCGAGGGTCTCAACACACCCCGGGGAAGCGGCCCTTGGCTCTTCCCGGGTGCGGCCCTCGCGTGGGGCGCGCCGCAACGGCCGCCCCACGGACGCTACTTCTCGACCTCGGTGGCGAACTTCGCGAGTACGGCGTCGTAGATCCGCGCGAGTCCCTTGGGCGCGAAGGTCTTCTCGAAGAAGCCGCCGATGCCGCCTGCGCCGTTCCAGACGGTGGTGACCACGACACGGGACTTGCCCTCGCCGTCCGGGGTGACCCGCCAGGTGGTGACCATGGAGGAGTTGCGGTCCTTCTCGACGAGTTCGCCGTCGGTGGGCTCGCTGACCTCCAGGAGGCAGTCGCGTACGCGCTTGCTGGTGGCCTGGAGCTTCCAGTGGACAAGGGTGCCCTCGCCGTCGCCGCCCTCGCGCACCTCGTACTCGCTGAACTGCTCGGGCAGCACCTTCGCGCGCGTGCCGCTGTAGTCGGCCAGGGCGTCGAACACCGTCTCCGCGTCCGCCGCGACGATCCGCTCCGTAGTGGCCTCGACCTGCGCCATTGCGTTCCTCCAGCACCTGAAGTTCTCGGGGTTGGAGATCAGCCAACCATTGAGCGCACCGGCCGCCCAAATCGGGGGTCCCCACGGGAACCGGCCGGGGCGGTCGCGCCATTCGAGCGCGGGTCCCGTAGTGGGTGAAATCGACCCTCGCACGATCATGCGAACATGTGTTCTATTGTGGGGTCAGTGCTACCGAGGAGGCGTCATGCGCTGGGAGAACCTCACAGCGGACCCCGCCGGGGACCGAGCCCGCAGTGCCGCGCTGTTCGGCACGGACGCGGTGACCACCCGTACCTTCGACACCCCCGAATTCGCCGGCGTCACCTTCCACGAGGTGCGGGCGCGCTCGATCGTCAACCGGGTCCCGGGGGCCTCGCGCATGCCGTTCGAGTGGACGGTGAATCCGTACCGAGGCTGCACACACGCGTGCGTCTACTGTTTCGCTCGCAGGTCGCACAGTTACCTGGACCTCGACACGGGCCTCGACTTCGACTCCCAGATCGTGGTCAAGATCAACGCGCCCGAGCTGCTGCGCCGCCATCTGGCCTCGCCCCGCTGGCACAGCGAGCACATCGCGATGGGCACCAACGTCGACTGCTACCAGCGCGCGGAGGGCCGCTACGGGCTGATGCCCGGCATCCTCGCGGCCCTGCGCGACCACGCGAACCCCTTCTCGATCCTGACCAAGGGCACGCTGATCCTGCGCGACCTCGACCTGCTGCGGCAGGCCGCCGAGGTCACCGACGTCGGCCTGTCCGTCTCCGTCGGCTTCACCGACCCGGAGCTGTGGCGCACGGTGGAACCGGGCACCCCGGCCCCCGAGCGCCGTCTGGACGTCGTCCGCGCCCTCGGCGACCACGGCCTGGGCTGCGGGGTCCTCATGGCCCCCGTGCTCCCGTTCCTGAGCGACCACCCCGACCAGCTGCGCGCCACCGTGCGGGCGACCGCCGCGGCCGGCGCCACCTCCGTCACGCCCCTGGTGCTGCATCTGCGCCCCGGGGCGCGCGAGTGGTTCATGGCGTGGCTGGAGCGCCACCATCCGCACCTCGTGCGCCGCTACGGGCGTCTGTACGCCGAGGGCGCCTACGCACCGAAGTGGTACCAGCGCCGGATCACCCGTCAGGTGCACGAACTGGCCCAGGAGTACGGCATCGGGCCCACGCGCGCGGGGATGCCCCGCAGGATCCGGCAGGCGGAGCCCGAACCGGAGCACGCCCAGGCCGGGCCGGTCCAACTCTCGCTGCTCTGAGGGCATCCGGGCGCATCCGGCGGAGCAATCGGGTCAAGTCTTCGCCGAATGAGTTCGTCCGCCCGCCGATTCCGGGACGATGCGGCGAGGACCGTGAGCCCCGCGGTCCAGCACCTCCGTCCTGGGAGGACCTGACCCATGAGAACTCGTGCAGCCGTGCTGTGCGGCGCGGCCGTCGTGGTGGCCGGAACCCTCACCACCGTCCCGGCCGACGCGCACGCACCGAGCGCCACGGCCACCGCTCAAACGGCCAAGCTCACCTGGAAGAAGTGCGGCACCAGCGACTACCCGACGCTGCAGTGCTCGACCGTGAAGGTGCCACTCGACCACGCGAAGCCCAACGGCACGAAGATCACCCTGGCCGTCTCCCGCGTGCCGCACACCGCGAAGACGTACCAGGGACCGCTGCTGGTCAACCCGGGCGGACCGGGCGGCAGCGGCCTGACCCTCGCCGGTTTCGTCGCCTCCTCGCTGCCGAAGGCGGTCGCCTCGCAGTACGACGTCATCGGCTTCGACCCGCGCGGCGTGGGCGCGAGCACGCCCGCGCTGGACTGCAAGCCGGGCTACTGGGACCCGGTGCGCCCGGACACCGTGCCCAGCACCCCCGCGATCGAAAAGGCGAACCTCACGCGCGCGAAGGGCTTCGCGCGGGCGTGCGGCAAGAAGTACGCGAGCGTACTGCCGTACATCAACACAATCAGCGCGGTGCGCGACATGGACTCGATCCGGGCCGCGCTCGGCGCCCGGAGGATCAACTACTTCGGCTACTCGTACGGCACCTACCTGGGCGCCGTCTACGCGAAGCTGTACCCGCAGCGCGTACGACGGCTGGTGCTCGACTCGATCGTGGATCCGACGGGTGTCTGGTACGACGACAACATCCAGCAGGACTACGCGTTCAACGACCGTCATCTGGCCTTCATGGACTGGGTCGCCAAGTACGACGCGACCTACAAGCTGGGCACCGACCCGGCCGCGATCGAGGCCAAGTGGTACGCGATGCGGGCCGCGCTCGCCAAGAAGCCGGCCGACGGCAAGGTGGGCGCCTCCGAGCTGGAGGACACCTTCATCCCGGGCGGCTACTACAACGGCTACTGGCCCTACCTCGCACAGGCGTTCGCGGCCTACGTGAACGACAAGAACGCGGAGCCGCTGGTCCAGGCGTACGAGGACTTCGCGGCGATCGACGCCTCCGGCGACAACGGTTTCAGCGTCTACGCCTCGGTGCAGTGCCGTGACGCCTCCTGGCCGCGCGACTGGAACCAGTGGCGCAAGGACAACTGGGCGGTGTACGACCAGGCTCCGTTCATGGCCTGGAACAACGCCTGGTACAACGCGCCGTGCGCGTTCTGGCCGACGAGCTCGCTGAAGCCGGTGAACGTGGCGAACTCCCAACTGCCGCCGACGCTGCTGTTCCAGGCGACGAACGACGCGGCCACCCCGTACGAGGGCGGTGTGACCGTCCACCACCTGCTGAAGGGCTCCAGCCTGGTCGTCGAGCAGGGCGGCGGGAACCACGGCATCACGCTGAGCGGGAACGCGTGCCTGGACAAGTACCTGGCCGCGTATCTGTCCACCGGCAAGGTGCCGCACGGCAGTGGCGGCGACGCGGACGCGGTCTGCCAGAAGCTGCCCGACCCGAAGCCGCTGAGCACGACGGCGGCGGCGTCCAAGTCCGCGAAGTCGGGGACGTCGGGCACCGCGGTGCCGTCCACGGCCTCGCGCGGTTCGACCCTGCACGACCTGCTCGGCTTCCAGCGCTGAGCATCGCGTCGCCGTGATCGTGTCGCTGTAGGTGAGTGGCCCGGCCCCGCATCGGGGCCGGGCCACTCCGTTTCACCGCTGCCGTTCGTTTCACCGCTGCCGTTCGTTTCACCGCTGCCGTTCGTTTCACCGCTGCCGCTTGTTCTACCGCTGCCGCTTGTTCTACCGCTGCCGCGGAATGCGTCCCAGGGCGTGCACCGCCGCCTGGGCCAGGGCCGGGTGGGCGAGGGCGTCGGTCAGGACCGGGCGGGCCCGGGCGTCGCCGAGGGTGCCGAGGCCCTCCACACAGGCGAGGGCGACTCTTCGGTAGGGGTCGTGCGGGGTGAGCCGGCGCCGCAATGTGGTGATCAGGGCGGGCACGGACTCGGGGGCGCGCAGTTCGACCAGGAGCCGGACGGGGTGCAGGGCGTAGGCGACGCGGAGTTCGTTGGTGGCCAGGGCGGCCGCCGCGCGGGCGGTGCGCGGGTCGTCGAGCCGGGCCAGGGCGTGCGCGGCGGAGGCACAGCGCTGCGGATCACGGTGGTTGAGCAGCAGGACGAGCGCCTCGAACGCCCGGCGGTCCCCCAGCGAGCCGAGCCGGAAGGCGGCCAACTCCCGCGCCCACAGCGGCTGTCCGGGCTCGGTGAGCACGGCCGCCAGCTCGTCGGGGCCCTCGGTGGCCACCAGTCGTTCGTACGCCGCCGAGCCTCCGGCCTCGGCACGTAAACGCTCCGTGAGTGATCGCAACTCTTCGTCCATGCAGCGAGGGTAGGCGCTCGGCCGGTACGCCGACAGAAAATCCGGCGCCGCCGCCGGAGAGGGGTACAGGTGTTCCCCTCCGCTCGACTCTCCGCCCTCGGCCCTCGGCCCTCGGCTCTCGGCTCTCCGCTCGCCGCTCGCCGCCGAAGCGCGCCTCGCAAAGGCGACGCAGCTCACCCTCCAAAAGGGCTGGCGCGCTCGTTACTCGCCGGTTAAGCTCAGAAGAGCGAGTCATCAACTCGCTTCGTCTCGTGGTGGCCTGGTGACGCAGCCGCCGCGAGAACCGGTCGGTTCGGTACAGCGTGTGCTTCGGTACAACGCGTGCTCCGGTACGACAGTACGGTTCGGCCCCGGGACAGGGCCGGCCGCAGTTCCCGCCGCGATGAAGGCCGTTTCCCCGGGCGTTGTGCGTGCCCGCCGGACGGCACCGGGCGGTGCGCCCGTCAGCCCGGCCACCACCCTCGTCCTCCGCTCCGCAGACGCCCTCGGCGTACCCGGACGCGTTCAGTCGTCACCCTCATGCCTGGAGTCCCGCGATGGCCGCTCCCCTCTCCGACACCCCCCTGTCCCAGCTCAAGACCGTTGCCGTGGTCGGCCTCGGCACCATGGGCACCGGCATCGCCGAGGTCCTCGCCCGGGCCGGCCGCGACGTCGTCGGCATCGACGTCAGCGAGGCCGCCGCCGCGCACGCCCGCACCGCCCTGGAGGCCGCCACCGCCCGTGCCGTGGCCCGCGGCCGGCTCACCGAGCAGGAGCGCGCCACCGTGCTCGCCCGGCTGCGCACCAGCACCGAGCTGACGGCCGCCGCCGACGCCGACCTGGTCATCGAGGTGGCGCCGGAGTCGTACGAGATCAAGCAGCGGATCTTCCGCGCCCTGGACGCGATCGTGCGCCCGGACACCATCCTCGCGACCGGCACCAACGCGCTGTCGGTGACCCGGCTCGCCGCCGACTCCGCGCGCCCCGAACGCGTCCTGGGGCTGCACTTCTTCAACCCGGCCCCGGCGATGCGGCTGGTCGAGGTCGTCTCCTCCGTGCTGACCGCGCCCACGGCCGTCACCGCCGTCACCAACCTCGCGCTGGACCTGGGCAAGGAGCCGGTCGCGGTCGGCGACCGCCCCGGGTTCGTGGCCGACGGGCTGCTCTTCGGCTACCTCAACCAGGCCGCGGCCATGTACGAGGCCAAGTACGCCTCCCGCGAGGACATCGACGCGGCGATGCGCCTGGGCTGCGGGCTGCCCATGGGGCCGCTCGCGCTGCTCGACCTGATCGGCGTCGACACCGCCCGTACGGTCCTGGAGGCCATGTACGCCGCCTCCCACGACCGGCTGCACGCGCCCGCCCCGATCCTGCGCCAGCTCAGCGAGGCGGGCCTGACCGGCCGCAAGTCGGGGCGCGGCTTCTACACGTACGCGGCTCCGGGCAGCCCGGCCGTCGTGCGGGACGCGCTGACGCCGCCGGAGGACGCGGCGCCGGTGCCCGGCCGTACGGTGCGCTCGGTGGGCGTCGCGGGCTCCGGGACGATGGCGTCCGGCATCGCCGAGGTGTTCGCCAAGGCCGGGTACGACGTCGTCCTCGCCG
Organism: Actinobacteria bacterium OK074; assembly: GCA_001298575.1. Lineage (GTDB taxonomy): Bacteria > Actinomycetota > Actinomycetes > Streptomycetales > Streptomycetaceae > Streptomyces. The sequence continues at coordinate 14,277 of LJCV01000188.1, read as the reverse complement.
CCCGCACCGAGGAGAAGGCGCAGGCCGCCAAGGCCCGTATCGGCAAGTCTCTTTCGCGCTCTGTCGACAAGGGGCGGCTCTCCGCCGAGGACGCCGCCGGGATCCTCGGCCGGATCGCCCCGGCGGGCTCGTACGACGCCTTCGCCGACGTCGACCTGGCGCTGGAGGCGGTCGCCGAGGACCTGGAGGTCAAGCGGCAGCTGTTCGCGACGCTGGACAAGGTCTGCAAGCCGGGGGCGGTGCTGGCGACCACGACGTCGTCGCTGCCGGTGGTGGCGTGCGCCCGCGCGACCTCGCGTCCGCAGGACGTGATCGGGATGCACTTCTTCAACCCGGCGCCGGCGATGAAGCTGGTCGAGGTGGTCCGTACAGTGTTGACTGCGGACGAGGTGCACTCAACGGTAAGCGCTGTCTGCGTCAACATTGACAAGCATCCGGTTGACTGCGGCGATCGGGCCGGATTCATCGTCAACGCATTGCTTTTCCCGTATCTCAACAACGCGATCAAGATGGTGCAGGAGCACTATGCATCTCTTGACGACATTGACGCGGCGATGAAGCTGGGCGGCGGCTACCCGATGGGCCCCTTCGAACTGCTCGACGTCGTCGGGCTCGACGTGTCGCTCGCCATCGAGCGGGTCCTGCACCGCGAGTTCCGCGATCCGGGGCTGGCCCCGGCGCCGCTGCTGGAGCACCTGGTGGCCGCGGGCTGCCTCGGCCGCAAGACCGGCCGGGGCTTCCGCGAATATGCCAGGCGCTGACCGGCCCGGGGATCGGTTCGGGGACCGGTGCGCGGACGGCTCCGACTGGGGCGGCCTGCTGGATCCGGCCGGTCCCCCTCCGCCCGCGCGGGGCGGAGGGGTGCCAGGACGTGCGCGCCGTCCCACGTCCATGCAGTACGTTCGGTTCATGTCCCAGCCCGCCAAGTCCTCACGTACGCCAGCACGGCCCGACGCGCCGGAGAGTGCCGCGGGCAGCCGTGCCGCCGCCCAACGGCTCAAGATGCGCCGGGAACTGGCGGCCGCGGCCATGGAGCTCTTCGCCACCAAGGGATACGAGGCGACCACCGTCGACGAGATCGCGGCGGCCGCCGGGGTCGCCCGGCGCACCTTCTTCCGGCACTTCCGCTCCAAGGAAGAGGCGATCTTCCCCGACCACGACGACACCCTGGTGCGGGCCGAGGCCGTCCTCAACGCCGCGCCCGCGCACGAGCATCCGCTCGACACGGTGTGCCGGGGGATCAAGGAAGTCATGCGGATGTACGCGGCCCAGCCGGAGATCTCGGTGTCGCGCTACAAGCTCACGCGCGAAGTGCCGACCCTGCGGGAGGCCGAGATCGCCTCGGTGGCCCGCTACGAGCGCCTCTTCACGCGCTACCTGCTCGGCCACTTCGACGAGCACGCGCACGACGACGACGCCAACGACGACCCGCTGCTCGCGGAGGTCGCCGCGTCGGCGGTCGTCACCGCCCACAACCACGTCCTGCGCCGCTGGCTGCGCGCGGGCGGCCAGGGCGACGTGGAGACGCAGTTGGACCACGCCTTCTCGATCGTCCGCAAGACGTTCGTGACGGGCATCGGCGCAGACCGCGAAACCGCGCCGCGCACGGCACCGGCGTCGGTGTCCGCACAGGGCGAGGTCCTGGTGACGGTGGCCAGGACGGACGCGCCCCTGGACGAGGTCATGCGGGCGATCGAGCAGGCGCTCAAGGACCGCGCGTAGGGGGGTCCTGGCGGGCCCGTCGCGGCCGACGGGAGCGGCAACGATGTCAGGCTCACGACCGCCCCTGCGGGCTTCTAGGCCCGCCCCCGCCCCGGCGCGAACCGTGCCGCCAGTTCCGGGTCCGCCGTGCCGGTCACCGTCCCGGCCACCAGGCGGCCGGTGGCCGGGGCGAGCATCAGGCCCAGCATGTTGTGGCCGGTGGCGAGCATGATCCGGGGGTGGCCCGGGACGGGGCCGATCAGCGGCAGGCCGTCCGGGGTCATCGGGCGCGGGCCCATCCACTCCTGCTCGCGCCGCTCCCAGTCCGCGCCCGGCAGATACGGCCGCGCCGCCACGACGATCGCGTCCACGCGGGCCTGGCGGAAGCGGTCGGGATCGTCGTCGAACTCCATCGTCCCGGCGACCCGGACGCCCTTCCCGAGGGGCGCCAGGACCGCCTTGGCCGACCCCAGGTGGACCAGGCGCCGCAGCGGCGGTCCGGCACCGTCCGGGACCGCGAAGCTGTAGCCCTTGCCCGGCACCAGGTCGACGGCCACGCCGAGGGAGCGGCACAGTTCGCGCGACCACACCCCGGCGGCGACGACCACCGTGTCGGCGCGGTACGTGCCCGCCGTCGTCCGGACCTCGACGGGCCCCGTGCCGCCGCCGCGGACGCCGGTGACCCGGGCGCCCTCGACCAGGTCGGCGCCGTCCTTGCGCAGCCGGTCGGCGAGCGTGTCCACGAACCGGCCGGGATCCAGGGCCCATTGGCGCTCGACCAGGAACCCGGCGCGGGCCGCGGGCCCCAGCGCCGGTTCCCGCTCCGCCAGGGCGCCCGCGCCGAGCACTCCGCCGGCCTCGACCGGCGCCCCGAGGCCGCGGAAGCCCGCGTGCGCGTGTTCGGCCGCCGCGCGCGTGGGATAGGCGAAGAGGAAGCCGTCCTTGTCGGCGCCGCCGTCCACGCCCAGCGCCTCCAACTCCTCGAACAGGGCGAAGGTGTCCGCGGCGAGCGCCGCCAGGGACGCGGCTCCGGCGGCGTACGCGCGCGTGGTGCTGCGCAGCCCGAGGCGGACCAGGAAGCGCAGCAGACGGACGCTGGGGGCGGGCGTGATCCACAGGGGGCTGTCGGGACGCAGCAGACCGGTCACGGCCTTGGTGGCGACACCGGGGGCGCCGAGCGGTTCGACGAGGTCGGGGCAGACCTCGCCGGCGTTGCCGCGGGAGGCCCCGCTGCCGAGCCGGTCCCGCTCCAGGACGGTCACCGCGAGGCCGGCCCGGCCGAGGTAGTGCGCACAGCACAGGCCGACCACGCCACCGCCGACGACGAGGACCGAGGCGGGTTTCGGGGTCACGAGAGCTCCTTCACGACGGGCGGGGACAGGGGCGCGGTGCCGTCGCCGCTGGACTCGGCGAGGCTGCGGCCGCTGGTCTCGGGGGCCAGCCGGTACGCCACCAGCCAGCCCGCCCCGCAGATCAGCGCGCCGAGCAGCATGGCGAGCCGGGTGCTGTGGCCGAGGACGACGGGGGCGCCCCAGGTGCCGATCGCGGCGCCGACGCGGCTGGCGCCGGTGGCGAAACCGTTCGCCGTGGCCCGCACGCCGGTCGGGAACAGTTCGGACGGGTAGATCGCCTGGAGGCACTGGCTGGAGAACGAGGCCACCCCGAAGACCGCGAACAGGACGAGGACGGCCGCCGGGCTCGGATCGGCGAGCAGCGAGAGCACCAGCAGCGGTACGGCCGACAGCGCGAAGCTCCACAGCAGCAGCGGGCGGCGGCCCTTGTTGACGAACAGGATCCCGGACAGCGAGCCGAGGATGTAGAAGACCTGGAGCGCGACCGAGCCGAGGTAGGCGGAGTCGCCGTGGTCGAGTCCGAGCGAGGTCAGGATGGTCGGCTCGTAGGTGGTGATGGCGTAGATCGGCAGCAGCTGGCAGGCCCAGAACACCCCGACGAAGACCGTGCGGCGCAGGTAGACGCCCTGGAATATATCGATGTATCGACCACGGGTCGTGGTTTCGGCCTCCAGGTCGCTCAGGTCGGCGTCGGGGCCCAGCATGCGGCGCACGACCTGGCGGGCCTCCTCGGTCCGCCCCTGGCTCATCAGCCAGCGCGGCGACTCAGGCGTGCCGAACCGCAGGGCCAGGATGAGCGCGGCCGGGATCGCGCTGCTGGCCAGCATCCAGCGCCAGTCGTCGTGGCCCGAGCGCATCATCAGCCAGCCGACGACGTACGCGGTGGCGGCGCCGACCGACCACATGGTGACCATGACGACGAGCAGCGGACCGCGCGACCTGCGGGGCGCGAACTCCGAGGCGATGGTGCCCGCGATCGCGAAGTCCGCGCCGATCGCGACACCCATGGCGAACCGGAGCAGTGCGAGCGTCCACGGGTCGGGGGCGGCGAACTGGGCGGCCGACAGCACGATGAAGGCGGTGATGTCGGCCAGGTAGACCTTCTGCCGGCCGATGCGGTCGGTGACGTGTCCGAAGACGAGTCCGCCGACGAACATGCCGATCAGGGACGCGGATCCGATGAACCCCGACATGGTGGAGCCGAGGCCGAAGTCACTGTTGATGAGCGGCAGGGCGACGCCGATGATGCTGAGGATGTAGCCGTCGCAGAACTCGCCGCCGCCGGCGTACAGGGTGATCAACCAGTGGGTGCGGGTGGGTTTGGAGTGTTCCAGTGACGCGGGGACTGTGGGCATGGCCGTCTCCTGGCGAAACGCGAACGGGGAGCAGGGGGAGGGAATCAGGACCTCGGGGAGGGTGCGGGCCGCCCGTTGACGGATCAAGGTAGGGATTGTGCGCGTCAACGTCACCGTACGAACCGCACAGTTCCCTGCGTCTTGTCCGCCCCTTCCCTGTACCTTCCGTACATGGCAGCCGGTGACGTCCCCTCCGTCCTCACCCCCGAACTAGCCCAGGAGATCGCCCGCGACATCGGGCGGATCACCGGCTTCAACGTGCTCATCACGGACCGCGAGGCGGTGGTGATCGGCTGCGGCGACACCGCCCGGCTCGGCACGGTCCACGAGGCGTCCTACGACGTCCTGCGCACCCGGCGGTCCGCCACGCACTCCGCCGGGCAGGCGCGTCGGCTGCGCGGGGTGCTGCCCGGCATGAGCCTGCCGATCATGGTCGGCACGGAGGCGGTGGGCACCGTCTGCCTGACGGGCGAGCCGGAGGAGGTACGGCGGTTCGGGCTCGTGGTGCAGCGGCAGACCGAGATCCTGCTGGAGGAGGCGGCCCTGCTGCGCACCCGCCTGCTGCACGAGCGGGCGGTGGACGACTGCGTACGGGACATCGCGCTGTACGACCCCGAGGTCGTGGACGCGGAGACGGTGGAGGCGCGGATCGCCGAACTCGGTCTGGACCCGGCGCTCGCCAGGAGCGCGGTGCTGCTCGACGCGCGCGGTGCCTCGCGCATGTCCCTGCTGCGGACGGTCCGGGAGACGTTCGGCGGCGGGCAGGGGGTGGCCGGGGAGATCGCGGCGGGGCGGTACGCCGTCCTGTGTCCGGCGCCGTCAAGAGTGGACGAACTGGTGGACAGGTGCACCATGTTGATCACATTGATCAATGAACGGCACGGTCTTGACGCGCGCGCCGGTGTCGGCGAGCCGGGCCGGGGCGCGGCCGGGATGCACGACTCCTACCGGGACGCGGCACTGGCCCTGCGCACCGGACCACTCCTGGACCCCGAGAGCCGGGTGTTCTCGGCCGCCGCGCTGCGGGTGCCGCAGCTGGTGGCCGCCGCCGTGCGGCCGGAGCGGGCACGGTACGCGGCGGCCCTGCTGTCCCGGCTCCGCGCGCGTGCCGACTGGCCGGTGCTGCGCGAGACGCTGATCGCGTGGGCCGAGTGCGGCTACCACTTCGTGCGCACGGCCGAGCGGCTCGCGGTCCACCGCAACACGCTGCTGTACCGGCTCACCAAGATCGAGGAGCTGTCCGGTCACGCGGTCCGGGAGCCGCGCACGGCGATGGCGCTGTACCTGGCGTGCCTCGCGGACCTCCTCTGACAACCCACCGTATCGACTCGCCCTCCCCCACCGGATCGGCCGCCTTCACCCGCCGGATCGCCCTCCGCTTCACCCGCTGGACGGCCCGGCGTCAGCTACCTGTCAGTAACTTTGATCGATCATCGCTCATTTGTTGCGTAAAGATTTCATCTGAGAGCAATTACTGGCACTGGGTGCCTTGCCGTCTGACACGGCGTGCCATACGTTTTCAAGTGTCCGGGTGGCCGGCGTACGGAAACCTCGCGTACGCCGGCTGTCCCCGCAAGCCAGGGTCTTGCGTGCCCGGACGCCTGCGTCACAGGCACCCTTCTGCGCCACAAAGCGCTGCCACCGCACCACCGCCGTAGCACCCGTTCCGCAGCACCACCTCCGCCGGACCGACGGCACCACCACCAGCAGCAGCACCGACGTAACCCTCAGCGCCTCCCTACGGGGCGCCATTCGCCGGAGGCACCACCGTGAAGGAAATCCTGGACGCGATCCAGTCGGGGACGGCCACGTCCGCCGACTTCGCCGCTCTGCCGCTCCCCGGCTCGTACCGCGCGGTCACCGTGCACAAGGACGAGACGGAACTGTTCGCGGGTCTGGCGACCCGTGACAAGGACCCGCGCAAGTCGCTGCACCTGGACGAGGTCCCGGTGCCCGAACTGGGCCCCGGTGAGGCCCTGGTGGCCGTGATGGCCTCCTCGGTGAACTACAACTCGGTGTGGACCTCGATCTTCGAGCCGCTGTCGACCTTCGGCTTCCTGGAGCGCTACGGCAAGCTCTCCGACCTGGCCAAGCGCCACGACCTGCCCTACCACGTCATCGGCTCCGACCTGGCGGGTGTGGTGCTGCGCACCGGGCCCGGCGTGAACGCCTGGCACCCGGGCGACGAGGTCGTCGCGCACTGCCTGTCCGTCGAGCTGGAGTCGAGCGACGGCCACAACGACACCATGCTCGACCCCGAGCAGCGCATCTGGGGCTTCGAGACCAACTTCGGCGGTCTCGCGGAGATCGCGCTGGTCAAGTCCAACCAGCTGATGCCCAAGCCGGACCACCTGAGCTGGGAGGAGGCCGCCGCCCCCGGGCTGGTGAACTCCACCGCCTACCGGCAGCTGGTCTCGCGCAACGGCGCCGGCATGAAGCAGGGCGACAACGTGCTGATCTGGGGCGCGAGCGGCGGACTCGGCTCGTACGCCACGCAGTTCGCGCTCGCGGGCGGCGCCAACCCCATCTGTGTCGTCTCCAGCCCCCAGAAGGCCGACATCTGCCGCGCGATGGGCGCCGAGGCGATCATCGACCGCAGCGCCGAGGGCTACGCGTTCTGGAAGGACGAGCACAACCAGGACCCGCGCGAGTGGAAGCGGTTCGGCAAGCGCATCCGCGAACTCACCGGCGGCGAGGACGTCGACATCGTCTTCGAGCACCCCGGCCGCGAGACCTTCGGCGCCTCCGTCTACGTCACGCGCAAGGGCGGCACGATCGTCACCTGCGCCTCGACCTCCGGGTACAACCACGAGTACGACAACCGCTACCTGTGGATGTCCCTCAAGAAGATCGTCGGCTCGCACTTCGCCAACTACCGCGAGGCGTGGGAGGCCAACCGGCTCGTCGCCAAGGGAAAGATCCACCCGACGCTGTCGCGGGTGTACCCGCTGGAGGAGACCGGACAGGCCGCCTACGACGTCCACCGCAACCTCCACCAGGGCAAGGTCGGCGTCCTGTGCCTGGCGCCCGAGGAGGGCCTGGGCGTGCGCGACCACGAGCTGCGCGCCCGGCACGTCGACGCCATCAACCGCTTCCGGAACATCTGAGGGGCGTCCATGAGTGAGCGTCAGATCGCCGACGGGAAGCGGGAGTCGACGCCGCGATCCCGCCCGGAGAAGGACCGGCCGTGGCTCATGCGCACCTACGCGGGCCACTCCACGGCCGAGGCGTCCAACGAGTTGTACCGGCGCAACCTCGCCAAGGGCCAGACCGGCCTGTCGGTCGCCTTCGACCTGCCGACGCAGACCGGCTACGACTCCGACCACGTCCTCGCGCGCGGTGAGGTCGGCCGGGTCGGCGTGCCGGTCGCGCATCTGGGCGACATGCGCCGGCTCTTCCAGGACATCCCCCTGGAGCAGATGAACACCTCGATGACGATCAACGCCACCGCGATGTGGCTGCTGGCGCTCTACCAGGTCGTCGCGGAGGAGCAGGGCGCGGACCTCACCCGGCTCCAGGGGACCACACAGAACGACATCGTCAAGGAGTACCTGTCGCGGGGCACGCACGTGTTCCCGCCGGGCCCCAGCCTGCGGCTGACCACGGACCTGATCACGTACACGGTGACTCATCTGCACAAGTGGAACCCGATCAACATATGCAGTTACCACCTCCAGGAGGCGGGCGCGACGCCCGTCCAGGAGATCGCGTACGCCATGTCGACGGCGATCGCCGTCCTGGACGCGGTGTTCGCCTCCGGCCAGATCCCCGAGGAGCGCAGGGGCGAGGTCGTCGCCCGGATGTCGTTCTTCGTCAACGCGGGCGTCCGGTTCGTCGAGGAGATGTGCAAGATGCGCGCCTTCTCGCACATCTGGGACCGCATCACACGCGAGCGCTACGGCATCGAGGACCCCAAGCAGCGGCGTTTCCGCTACGGCGTCCAGGTCAACTCCCTCGGACTGACCGAGGCGCAGCCGGAGAACAACGTCCAGCGGATCGTGCTGGAGATGCTGGCGGTGACGCTGTCCAAGGACGCACGCGCGCGTGCCGTGCAACTGCCCGCCTGGAACGAGGCGTTGGGGCTGCCCCGGCCCTGGGACCAGCAGTGGTCGCTGCGCATCCAGCAGGTGCTGGCGCACGAGAGCGACCTGCTGGAGTACGACGACATCTTCGAGGGCTCGAAGGTGATCGAGGCGAAGGTCGGGCAACTCGTCGAGGAGTCGCTGGCGGAGATCGAGCGGATCCAGGAGATGGGCGGCGCGATGGCGGCCGTCGAGTCGGGCTATCTCAAGGCGCAGCTCGTGGCCTCGCACGCGGAGCGGCGGGCCCGTATTGAGTCGGGTCAAGAGTTGATCGTGGGCGTCAACGCGTTCAAGACGACCGAGCCGAACCCGCTCACGGCCGACCTGGACACCGCGATCCAGACCGTCGACCCGGCGGTCGAGGACCGGGTCCTGCGCGGGCTGAAGGACTGGCGGGACAGCCGCTACCAGCCGCCGTTCAACCATCCGCGGCCGTGCAAGGCCCTGGAGCGGCTGAAGGAGGCCGCCAAGGGCACGGACAACCTCATGGAGGCCACGCTGGAGTGCGCGCGGGCCGGGGCGACGACCGGCGAGTGGGCCGGGGCCCTGCGCGAGGTGTTCGGCGAGTTCCGCGCGCCGACCGGGGTGTCGTCCGCGCCGGTCGCGGTGTCGGCCGAGGAGGGCACCGCGCTGGCCGCGGTGCGCCACAAGGTCGAGCGGACCGCCCGCGACCTGGGCGTCGGCAAGCTGCGTTTCCTGGTCGGCAAGCCGGGCCTGGACGGGCACTCCAACGGTGCCGAGCAGATCGCCGTGCGCGCGCGTGACGCCGGCTTCGAGGTGGTGTACCAGGGCATCCGGCTGACGCCCGAGGAGATCGTGGACGCGGCCGTCGCCGAGGACGTGCACGCGGTCGGCCTGTCCGTGCTCTCCGGCTCGCACGCCCGGCTCGTGCCGGACGTGCTGACGCGGCTGCGCGAGGCGGGCGCGATCGAGGTGCCGGTGGTCGTGGGCGGGATCATCCCCGGCGGCGACGCCGAGGTGCTGCGGGCCGCCGGTGTGGCCGCGGTGTTCACCCCGAAGGACTTCGACATCACCGGGATCATCGGCCGTATCGTCGACGAGATCCGCACAGCGAACCAGCTCGACCCCCTGGAGGTCCCCGCATGACCAGCCCCGCTGCCCAGGTCAACCGGCTGCGTCCCCGCCGTTCCTGCCTGGCGGTGCCCGGCAGCAACCCGCGGTTCCTGGAGAAGGCCCAGGGCCTGCCGGCCGACCAGGTCTTCCTGGACCTGGAGGACGCCTGCGCGCCGCTCGCCAAGCCGGAGGCGCGGCACACCATCGTCAAGTTCCTCAACGAGGGCGACTGGACGGGCAAGACGAGGGTGGTGCGCGTCAACGACTGGACGACGGAGTGGACGTACCGCGATGTCGTGACCGTGGTCGAGGGCGCGGGTCCCAACCTCGACTGCATCATGCTGCCCAAGGTGCAGGACGCCCAGCAGGTCGTCGCGCTCGATCTGCTGTTGACGCAGATCGAGAAGACGATGGGCTTCGAGGTCGGCCGGATCGGCATTGAGGCGCAGATCGAGAACGCACAGGGCCTCAACAACGTCAATGCGATCGCTCAAGCCTCTCAACGTATCGAGACGATCATCTTCGGCCCGGCCGACTTCATGGCGTCGATCAACATGAAGTCGCTCGTCGTGGGCGAGCAGCCGCCCGGCTACCCGGCGGACGCCTATCACTACATCCTCATGAAGATCCTCATGGCCGCGCGCGCCAACGACCTCCAGGCGATCGACGGCCCCTACCTCCAGATCCGCAACGTCGACGGCTTCCGCGAGGTCGCCGGCCGGGCCGCCGCGCTCGGCTTCGACGGCAAGTGGGTGCTGCACCCGGGCCAGGTCGACGCCGCCAACGAGGTCTTCTCACCCGCCCAGGAGGACTACGACCACGCCGAACTGATCCTGGACGCGTACGAGTGGTGCACGTCCGAGGCGGGCGGCAAGAAGGGTTCCGCGATGCTCGGCGACGAGATGATCGACGAGGCGAGCCGCAAGATGGCCCTGGTCATCGCGGGCAAGGGGCGGGCCGCCGGGATGCGGCGCACCACCAAGTTCGAGATTCCGGAGGCGTAAGGACATGCAGTTCGGGCGTACCTACGAGGAGTTCGAGGTCGGGGCGGTGTACAAGCACTGGCCCGGAAAGACGGTCACGGAGTACGACGACCACCTCTTCTGTCTGCTGACCATGAACCACCACCCGCTGCACCTGGACGCCAACTACGCCGAGAACACGACGGACTTCGGCAAGAACGTGGTGGTCGGGAACTACGTCTACTCGCTGCTGCTGGGCATGTCCGTCCCGGACGTCTCCGGCAAGGCGATCGCCAACCTGGAGATCGAGTCGCTCAAGCACGTGGCGCCGACCTTCCACGGCGACACGATCTACGGCGAGACGACCGTCCTGGACAAGACCCCGTCGAGGTCGAAGAACGACCGCGGCATCGTCCACGTCGAGACCAAGGGCTACAAGCAGGACGGGACGCTGGTGTGCGTCTTCCGCCGCAAGGTCATGGTGCCGACCGAGACGTACATCAAGGAGCGCGGCGGGGAGCAGCCGGGCCGCCCGGAGCCGAAGGTGCAGGAGAAGTAGATGAGCCGACTCGCCCAGACCCACGGCCTCACGGACGTCCAGCAGGAAATCGTGTCCACCGTGCGGGACTTCGTGGACAAGGAGATCATCCCGGTCGCGACCGCGCTGGAGCACCGCGACGAGTACCCGCAGCAGATCGTCGACGGGCTCAAGGAGTTGGGCCTGTTCGGCCTGATGATCCCCGAGGAGTACGGGGGGCTGGGCGAGTCGCTGCTGACGTACGCCCTGTGCGTGGAGGAGATCGCGCGGGGCTGGATGTCGGTGTCCGGCATCATCAACACCCACTTCATCGTGGCGTACATGCTCAAGCAGCACGGCACACAGGAGCAGCGGGAGTACTTCCTGCCGCGGATGGCGCTCGGGGACGTCCGGGGCGCGTTCTCGATGTCGGAGCCGGCGCTGGGCTCGGACGTGTCCGCGATCACCTCGAAGGCGGTCCGGGACGGCGACGAGTACGTCCTCACCGGGCAGAAGATGTGGCTGACCAACGGCGGCACGTCGAACCTGGTCGCCGTCCTCGTGCGGACCGACGAGGGGCACCCCGAGGGGACCGCGCCCCACAAGTCGATGACGACCTTCCTGGTCGAGAAGGAGCCCGGTTTCGGGGAGGTCCGGCCCGGCCTCACCATCCCCGGGAAGATCGACAAGATGGGCTACAAGGGCGTCGACACCACCGAGTTGATCATGGACGGACTGCGCATTCCGGCCGACCGGGTCCTCGGCGGGGGCAGCGGCCGAGGGTTTTACCAAATGATGGACGGCGTGGAGGTCGGCCGCGTGAACGTGGCGGCGCGTGGCTGCGGGGTCGCCCAGCGCGCCTTCGAGCTGGGGGTCTCCTACGCCCAGCAGCGGCACACCTTCGGCAAGCCGATCGCCCAGCACCAGGGCATCCAGTTCAAGCTCGCGGAGATGGCCACCAAGGTCGAGGCGGCCCATGCGATGATGGTGAACGCGGCTCGCAAAAAGGATTCAGGGGAACGAAACGACCTCGAAGCGGGGATGGCGAAGTACCTCGCCTCCGAGTACTGCAAGGAGGTCGTGGAGGACGCCTTCCGGATCCACGGCGGCTACGGCTTCTCCAAGGAGTACGAGATCGAGCGCCTCTACCGCGAGGCACCGATGCTGCTGATCGGTGAAGGAACGGCCGAAATCCAGAAAATGATCATCGGACGGCGACTGCTGGAGGAGTACCGGTTCCAGGGATAGCGTCCGCGTTGACCTTGGAGCAGGATGTACCGTTTCGGGGTGTTTTCACTGCGTTACCTTCGTGTGATCTTCGGGAGGTTTCCGAGGATTCCGCGAGAAGAAGATCACACCCCGTCAACACCCTCCGACCGCCGACTCGGCTTCCTGGCTTACCCAGTTGTGGCTTCAAACCGCTACGATCGCCGGAAAGCCGCCGTCCCCTGTAAATAGCGCGGCATCATCCGCTACGAAGGTCATCCATGCCCCACAGCCAAACCTCTGCACCACGCGACAGCCTGGTCGGCGTACGCCTCGCGCGCGGAGCATCGCCGTGGCTTCTCCCGACCGTTGCCACCGCGGCACTGAGCCTGGCCCGTGCCCGCCGCTCCGGCGCCGCGCGCGCCGTCGCCGTACCGGCCACCGCTCTCGCGGCCGGCATGCTGTGGTTCTTCCGCGACCCCGAGCGGGAGATCACCGCGGGCCGGGTCATCTCGCCCGCCGACGGCGTGGTGCAGAGCATCATGCCGTGGAAGGACGGCCGCACCCGGGTCGCCATCTTCATGAGCCCGCTCAACGTACACGTCAACCGCGCGCCGCTGTCCGGCACGGTGACGTCCGTCGAGCACATTCCCGGCGGGTTTGTTCCGGCTTTCAACAAGGAGAGCGAGAACAACGAGCGCGTAGTCTGGCATTTCGACACCGAACTCGGCGACATCGAAATGATCCAGATCGCCGGTGCGGTCGCACGCCGCATCGTGCCGTACGTGCCGCAGGGCACGAAGGTCGAGCAGGGCGACCGTATCGGGCTCATCCGTTTCGGTTCGCGGGTCGACATCTACCTCCCGGAGGGTGTCGAGGTCGCGGTCGAGGTCGGTCAGAAGACCGTGGCTGGGGTGACTCGCATTGACCGTGATTGATCCGGACACACAGACCGGCTGGGTTCCGCAGGCGGACGAGGACGACGAGGAGGAGATGCCGCTCTCCCTCCGCCTCTCAATAGCGGACACCCTCACCCTGGGCAACGCCACGTGCGGGTTCATGGCGGTGTACTTCACCACCACGGGCATCCTCATCCCGCACCTCACCGGCAGCCAGGAGTCGGGCATGGCCCGGCACAGCGCGGCCACGGCCGTCATCCTGATGCTCTGCGCCGCGGTCTTCGACCTGTTCGACGGCCTCGTCGCGCGCAAGCTGCGCTCCTCCCCCATGGGCGCGGAACTGGACAACCTGTCCGACCTGATCAGCTTCGGCCTCGCGCCGGCGTACTTCGTGCTCGTCTACGGCATGGTCGCGGACGACGCGCACCAGAGAGTGGCGGCGGTCGGGGCGATCGTGGTGCTCCTGGCCGTGGTGCTGCGGCTGGCGCGGTTCTCGTGCGTGACGGTGCGCAGTGGGATGTTCCAGGGCATGCCGTCGCCGTTCGGTGCGCTGACCGTCGTGTCGATCGTGCTGCTGGAGCTGCCGTTCGTGGCGACGCTGCTGGCGATTCTGGGTACGGCGTGGCTGATGGTCAGCCGGGTCGAGTACCCGAAGCCGCGGGGGCGGCTGGCGGTGGCGATGCTGTCGTGGATCGTGACGAGCATGGCGTTGCTGGCGGCGTGGGCGTTCGATGCGCCGGGTGGGCAGTTGTTGTTGCAGACGGGGTGTGCGCTGCAATTGGTGACCGGTGCGGTGATTCCGTTGTTCGCCACTGCTCGGCGGGTGAACAACTTCCGTGACAACCGGCGGGAGGCTCGGGCGGCGCAGTTGCCGTAAGGGTTGGGGTGGTTGTGGTTGTGGTGTGGGGCCCTGGACCGGTTGGTTCGGGGCCCTGGTTGTTGGGGGGTGGGGGTGTTGGTGGGTGGGGGTGTGTGGGGGTGGGCGTTGAGGGGTTTCGCCCCCGCCGCCCCTACCCTTCCCGTCCACCAGGGGCTGCGCCCCTTCGACCCGCTTCTGGGGGCTCCGCCCCCAGACCCCCCGATGCGCAGTTCCCCCCGCCCCTGATCAGGGGAGGGGCGTTCCCGGCCC
>LJCV01000176.1 GCA_001298575.1 Actinobacteria bacterium OK074 | reverse complement strand
GAAGCCCCCTCCGAAACCCACGCCCCCGACCGCACCGGCGCCCGAACCACCGCCGCCACCGCGCCCCCGGCCGACGCCGACTCCCACGCCCACCCCGACACCGACGCCCACTCCGAGCAAGAGCCCGAGCCCGCGTCCCTCGGTCACCCCGGTGAGCTATCCGCCGTACCACCCCGTGGTGCACAAGCGGCAGCTGCACACCGGTCCGTCGTTGGTCACGCTCACCCTTCTCATCACCGCGCCCGCGGTGTTCGCCGTCGCCGTACTGCGGCCGCGCTGACCCCTGGAGGCACCTCTTGTCGGAATGGCTTGTTCTCGCCCTCGCGATGGTGGCCTCCGTCGTCCTGGTGGTGATCATCGCGCTCGTGCGCCAGCGCACGGCAGGTGACACCGAGGACCCGTCCGAGACCCCGGACGTGATCGAGTACATGACGATGATGATCGGCGTGGTCTACGCCATCGTCCTGGGCCTGGCCATCGCGGGCGTCTGGGAGGCCCGCAGCGGCGCCCAGGACCACGTGCAGGCGGAGGCGCAGGCCCTGCACGAGATCAGCGAACGGGTGCGGACCTACCCGCCCGCCGTCCGCGACCAGGTCCGCGCCGACGTCGACACCTACGTCAGCTACGTCGTGAAGACCGAGTGGAAGACCATGCAGGACCACGCCCGGGTCACCGCGCGCGGCGGCGCCCTCCTCGAACGCGTCCGCCACGACGTCACCGACTACGAACCGAAGACCGACTTCGAGGCCCAGCAGTACCAGCCGCTCCTGGACCAGATGGCCGCCGCCGACGCCGCGCGGCAGGCCCGCGCCGACTCCACCGGCGCGACCATGCCCGGAGTGGTGTGGTTCGGGCTGATCATCGGCGCGGTGGTCACGGTCGCCATGGTCTTCGTCCTCCAGATCCGGCGCACGGCACGCGAACTGATCCTCGCGGGGCTCTTCTCCGCCCTGATCGCGTTCCTGCTCTTCCTGATCTGGGACTTCGACGCGCCCTACAGCCGGGGCATCTCGGCGTCCGCGGAACCGTTCCTCGCGCTGTTCCCTCACCTGAAGGGGTGACGGTTCCAGAACCCGAGTGGTGACGGTCCCTCATCCGGGGCCCGGCGCGGGCGTACAGAGGGGCGGGGGCCGTGCGGCGCCCGCCCCTCAGCCGTCCGCACCCGCCATCGGCCCCGCGACCCAGCCTCGCCCTCACCACACGTCATGTCCCCCGGACGTACGTACGACGTCCCCTGTGCGGCCCACCGGTGTGCCCCATTCGCGCGACACCGATCGCGCCATCCCGCGCGCCTTCCTAGCGTTTCGGACATCGAGGTGCATTTCAGTCGCAGGCGGAACAGGTCCGCAGCAAGGCTCCTCGGGGACCCGGAGGCTCATCATGCGCGCGATACGCGTCGCTTCGGCCGCACTGCTGGGCGTCACCGCCCTGACCTTCACCGCTCCCGCCGTCGCCGACGACGGTGGCAGCGAGCGCGGCGTCACCTCGTTCGGCTTCAGCGTGCTGCCCACGACCATCGCCGCGGGCGGTCAGGTCACGCTGTCCGTGAAGGGCTGCGACGGCACCGTCCGCGTCTCCTCGGGCGTCTTCGACACCGTGACGATCCCCAAGGGCCAGACCACGGGCACGGCCATGGTCGACTGGGACGCCAAGTCGGGCGCGAGCTACGACGTCACCTTCTCCTGCGGCCGGGAGACGGCCCGTACGACGCTGACCATCGCCACCGGACGCACCGGCGGCACCACCGACCGGCCGATCCCCGAACCCGTGGGTCCCGGCTCGGTGCAGCACGGTGTGCGGGCCGGGGTCGGCGGCAGCGTCGGCGGGTTCGACGCCAAGGAGATCGGGCTGGGCGCCGCGCTCATCGCGGGCTCGGTCGGTGCCGCCTGGCACCTGAGCCGCCGCCGTGCGGCGAACGGCGACGGCTGACACGTCCTCCCGCACAGGCCAGTGCCCCCGGATCCAGGACGATCCGGGGGCACTGGCCTGTCGTGCGGACTCCGAAGGGGGTGGAGACCGGGCCCGGCCAGCGGCCGGGCCGTGCACACACCGAGCAGGCGGGTCAGATCCTGCTCTCGGTGCGGCGGCGCATCCAGAACACCCCGCCGCCGATCACGGCCGCGGCCACGAGCCCGCCGCCGATCGCCATGTCGGTCGGCGTGGCCCCGGTGGTGCTGGCCCCGCCGAGCCCGCCACGGACCCCGCCGATGACGGTGAAGGCCGCGGGCCGGGTGAGGGTCTGGTTGCCGTTGGTTCCGCAGCGGACCGTGATGTCGTACGAGCCCGGTCGCGCGTCGCGGTCGACGGTGACCGTGGCGGTCGCCGAGTTGTTGCCGACGCTGCTGAGCCTGGTCGTCGGGAAGACCGGCGAGGAGACCGTACTTCTTGGGGTCTGGCACGCCGTCCCGTCGACCGTGACGGTCAGTTCGCCGCCGCGGGCGATGACGCCGGGCAGGGCCACGATGTTGCTCGGGTCGCTGCTCCAGGCCGAGGCCGTGGGCGCGGCGAACCCGAGGGCCAGGGCCGCGACGGCACCGGCCGCCAGGGCACGAGTAGTACGCATGTGATCCTCCGCGGAAGGCGCCCCGGGAACCGTCCCCGGTCGATCGGCGAGAAAACGCCTCCCAGACGAACCCTCAGATGCCGTGCGCGGGCCCGCATTTCGGGAATGGTCCGTCCTGGTGATCCGACACGCCGTCAGAAATCCTCATGATCGGATATCGCCGCAGGTCACGGACCGTCAGAAAATTCCTGTGGGCGTCAACTCGGATGGCGCACGGGAATCGTCCGGGCCACCCGTTCGCCCGCGTCCCGTCGCTGCCGGGACGCATTGCGCTTAGCGTTCTGGCATGCGCGATTGACGCGGCGACGGCCGGGTCGAGAGGGGATGGCGAATGTCTGCGTCCGAGCTGGCGGAAGAGGAGGAGAGGCAGAGAAAGCGCGCGCCCTGGGGCGTGATAGCGCTTGTTCTGCTCACCGGCCTCGCGCTCATTCGGAATGGTTCGGGGGAGTTCGACGTGGGGCCGCCCCAGCCCGCGTCGGCGGCTGCGGCGGACACCCGTGCCACACCGCACCCCACATTCTCGGCGGCGCCGGGACCGCTGCCGTACTCCCTGGTCGACCGGGTGCGGATCCCGGCAATCGCGGTGGACGCGCCGGTCATGCCGGTGGGCCTGGACGTGGACGGCTGGGTGGACGCGCCGCCGCCCGACGACCCCAACCTCGCGGGCTGGTTCACCGGCGCGGTCTCCCCCGGCGAAAAGGGCACGGCGGTGATCGTCGGCCATGTCGACAACAAGCGCGGGCCCGCGGTCTTCTACGGGCTCGGCGCGCTGAAGAAGGGAAACCGCGTCGAGGTCCAGCGCCGGGACGGGAAGATCGCCGTGTTCGAGATCTACGGAATCGACGTCTTCTCGAAGGCCAACTTCCCCGGCGACCGGGTGTACGGGAACAAGGGCGCCCCGGAATTGCGGGTCATCACCTGCGGCGGCGGTTTCACCAAACAGACCGGTTATGCCGGGAACGTCGTCGTGTTCGCCCGCCTGGTCGAGGTCCGCTGATCGGATTCGGGCCCGCGGGAAAAGAACCCGGCGCCGCCGTGATCGGGCGGCGCCGGGTTCTTTCGGCAATGGAGTCGGTGGAATCCGGTCGCCGACTTTGCGGAAGCGTTACGAGAACTGCCGTCGGGGCACGGTGATGTGGTAGCCGGAATCCAGGAGTTGCGGCAGATAGTCGCGCAAGGCCCGCACACTTTGCGAGCGGTCGCCGCCCGCGTCGTGGGAGAGCACGACCACGCCGGGGGCGGCACCGCGCTCGACCCGGCCGACGATCGTGCCGGTGCCCGGGGTCATCCAGTCCTCGGTGTCGACGGTCCAGGCCATCGGCTCCATGCCCATGTCGGCGCCCAGTTGGAAGGCGGCCCGGTTCCAGGCGCCGTACGGGGCGCGGAACCACTGCGGGGCCTCGCCGTAGGCGTTCTTGATGACCGCGCTGGTGCGTTCCATCTCGGAGCGGATGGCGGAGCGGCTCATGCGGGTGAGCAGGGGGTGCGACCAGGTGTGGTTGCCCACGACGTGTCCGTCGTCGGCCATCTCCGCCAGCAGGTCCTTGTTGTCGACCGCCATCTCGCCGCACACGAAGAACATGGCGCGCACGTCGTACTCGCGCAGGGTGCTGAGGATCTTCGGGGTGTACCGGGGGTCGGGGCCGTCGTCGAAGCTGAGGACCATGGTGCGGCCCCGGCCGGAGACGGACAGGATCGGCTCGTGCCGGACCGGGGTCCGCACGGGGGGGCGGCGGGGCGGGCCGTACCCGGTCAGGGGTTGCAGCCGGTACGCGGAGGGCTTGA
>LJCV01000175.1 GCA_001298575.1 Actinobacteria bacterium OK074 | reverse complement strand
ATGGGGCGGGTTCCCGGCCGAAGGCCGGTGGGTGGTGGTGGGGGGCTTCAGGGGCGATGAGGGAGTGCTGAGCGTCGTTGTCTGTGTTGTCTGTGTTGTCTGTGTTGTGTTTGGGTTTTGGGTTACAGGTCTGGGCGCATGGGGAAGCTTCCCGTGCTTGTGGGGGCGTGTTCGGGGAGCCATAGGACTGCTACCGCGCCCTCTGCCGGGACTTCCTCGGGGGCGCCCGGGGGGCGGACGTTGCGGAAGGTCAGGCGGGCGCCCAGGACTCGGGCCTGGCCGGCGGCGATGGTCAGGCCCAGGCCGTGGCCCGCGCCCGAACGGTCCGAGCGGCCGGTGCGGAAGCGTTGGGGGCCGTCGGAGAGGAGTTCCTCCGGGAAGCCGGGGCCGTGGTCGCGGACGCGTATCACGCGGCCCTCCACCGACACCTCGATCGGCGGCTTGCCGTGCCGGGCCGCGTTCGCCAGGAGGTTGAAGAGGACTCGCTCCAGGCGGCGCGGGTCCGTCGTCACCATCGACTCGTGGATCACCCGTACGGAGACGTCCGCGCCCCGTGCCGTCACCCGGCGCGTCACGAATTCACCCAGAAGGATGTCCTGCAACTCCGCCCGCTCCGAGGCGCCGTCCAGCCGGGCCACCTCCAGGACGTCCTCCACCAGCGTGCGCATCGCCTTCGCGCGGTCCAGGACCAGTTCCGTGGGGCGGCCCGGCGGCAGCAGCTCCGCCGCCGTCAGCAGGCCGGTCACCGGGGTGCGCAGCTCGTGCGCGATGTCCGCGGTCACCCGCCGCTCCGCCTCCAGACGCTGCTGCAACGCGTCCGCCATCGCGTCCACCGCCCGCGCCAGGTCGTCCGTCTCGTCCCGTACGACGCCGCCGATCGCGTCCCGCACCCGGACGTCGCTCTCGCCCTTGGCCACCTGGTTCGCCGCCGTCGCCGCCTTGCGCAGCCGGCGCGAGAGCTGGCCGCCGATCAGCACGCCGAGCGCCGAGCCGCCCAGGACCACCGCGATCGAGCCGATGAGCAGTGCCTGGTCGAGGTCGCCCATGAGGTCCGCGCTGCGGTCGGTGAACCGGGTGTGCAGCGACAGGACCTGGCCGGTCTTCAGCGGCACCGCGGCCCAGATGTCCGGCACCCCGTCGGCGCCCTCGGAGACGTACGTGGCCCGGCGGCCCTCCGCGACCTTCGTGAGCAGGTCCTTCGGGATCCCGGGGTCGTCGATCTTGACGCCGAACATCTGGGTGCGGCCGGTCGTCTCGTACATCCGCTGGGCGACCTGGATGCGCTCGTCGGCCAGGTCGCGCGCGTTGTCCAGCATCGACACCTGCGCCGCGTTGTGCACGACCAGGCTCAGCGCGACCGCCACCAGCGCGCCGACCAGCGCAATCGCCGCGCTGATCTTCCAGCGCACGCCGGTGCTGATCTTCCGGCGGTCGCGGTCACCCGTTCTTACGCCGCTCGGGCCGGGCCCCGTCTTCAGGCCGGTGCGCATCGGTTCTCGTGTCTCCGTCCCCCGCATAGCCGTCGCCCGCTCACGCCTTCAACTTGTAGCCGAAGCCGCGGACCGTCTCGATCCGGTCCTGGCCGATCTTCGTGCGCAGCCGCTGCACATGGACGTCGACGACGCGGGTGTCGCCGCCCCAGCCGTCGTAGTCCCACACGCGTTCGAGCAGCTTGTCGCGGGACAGGACGGTGCCGGGCGACGACGAGAACTCCAGCAGCAACCGCATCTCCGTCGGCGTCAGCGCCACCGGCTGCCCGGAGCGTCGTACCTCCATGCCCTCCGTGTCCACCTCCAGCTCGCCGCCGAAGGTGAGCAGTCCGGCGTGCCCCGTGGCCGTGTCCTCGGCGCCGCGGTCGGCCGCCGCGTGCCCGAAGCGGCGCAGCACCGCGCGGATCCGGGCGACCAGGACCGCGCCGTCGAACGGCTTCGTCACGTAGTCGTCGGCGCCCGCCTCCAGTCCCAGGACGACGTCGATGGAGTCGGCGCGCGCCGACAGCATGATCACCGGGACGGTCGACTCGTCGCGGATACGGCGGCACAGGCTGACGCCGTCCATGCCGGGGACCATCACGTCGAGCAGGGCGATGTCGGGGCGGTTCGCGCGGAACGCCTCCAGGCCCGCCAGGCCGTCGGGCGCGGCGGTGACCGCGAAGCCGACCCGCTCCAGGGCGAGTTGGGTGGCCTCGCGGATGACGTCGTCGTCCTCCACGAACAGGACGTGGGTCTGCGTCTGCTCTGGCATCCGGGGTTCTCGGTTCGCTTTCTGAGATCTGAGAGCTGCGGTCGGTGGTGCGGGGGCTGTGCCTGTACCCGGCTCAGGTCGTCGCCGGGGTCGGCTCCGCCGTGCCGCCGACCACATTGCTGTAGTCGTTGTGCGTGCGCGACTCCTCGACGAACGCGCCCTTGGTCCAGGTGTACGTGATCACGTCCTCGCTGGACGGGTACGACAGCGGGTCGCCCTTGCGGTACAGCTGCTGGGTGACCACGAGATCGCCCCGGTCGATCTCCGCGTAGACCGGCGGCTCCTCCGCCTTGAACACGTTCACATACCTGTGGTCGCGCAGGCGGTACACGTACGAGCCGATGCCCACCGCGTCTCCGCAGGTCATCACGTTGACGACGACGTCCGTCGTGGTCTTGCCGGTCAGGTTGCCGTACGACACGTCGACCGGGTACTCGTCGCCCACGCACGGCTTGAGGTCGCGCTTGACCTCCGCGCTGACCTGGGGGTCGTCCTTGACGAGCTGGACGGCGTCCACGCGCTTGGGCTCCGCCGTCGCCGTCGGGGACGGCGAGGCGACCGGGGCCACCGAATCGCTGCCCGCCGGGCCCTCGTCGCGGGCGCCGGTGCCGCTCGCGCCGCAGGCCGCGAACAGGCCGAGGGCGGCGAGCAGCGCCACCGCCGCCATCGCCGCCTGGAGGGCTCCGCTGCCGTAGGGCTGCGGGATGCTCGTGGCCGTGACCGTGCCCGGGTCGGCGCCCCCGGCCGCCTCCTCGCCCGCGCCGGTTGTGTCGCCCGTGTCGCCCGTGTCCGTGCCCGAGCCCTTGCCTAGGCCGCGCAACGCTCCCGCTCCTCTTGTTCCGGCACGCGTGCCCCCAGGTCGCGGGCCTCCAGCTCCTCGCGGAGCCGGGCGAGCGCCCGGTGCAGCGTGCTCTTGACCGTTCCGACCGACATGCCGAGGGCTTCGGCCGTCTCCTCCGTGGACATCTGCTCCCAGTGTCGCAGGACGACGACGCTGCGCTGCTTGGGAGCGAGGACATTGAGGATGTCCATGAGGAGGGCGCGGTCGGCGTGCTGCTCGGTGGAGTCGTCGACGGTCGCGTCCGGGAGCTGCTCGGTGGGCACCTCTTCGAGCTTGCGCGCCCGCCACCACTCGGTCCGCGTGTTGATCATGACCCGGCGCAGGTAGGCGTCCGCGAGGCGCTTGTCGGCGATGCCGTCCCAGCGGCCGTACGTCCGGGCCAGCGCGGTCTGGAGCAGGTCCTGAGCGTCGACCGGGTCCGGGACCAGACGGCGGGCGCTGCGCAGCAGCGCGTCCTGCCGGCTGCGGACGTATTCCTCGAAACCGAGCACCTCACCGTGCGCCATGCCAACCGCCTCCTGATCCCCGTGTTCATCCCCGTGGTCCGACGTGTTCGTGTCGGCAGACCGTGCTGTGTCGTTCTTCGCGACCGCGGTTCCGTTCGCTCTTCCGCGGTACGTGGATGAAGTTACGGACGGCTTGTCACGGAGGTGTCCGAGGCAGCATGCGGACAGCGCGCGGCTGTCCGTCGGTTGTGTAACAGAGGTAGGGGCGGGGTAAGGGGGAGGGTTTCTTTGGGTGGGTTTGGGATTGTTTGTCGCTACGGCGGTGGAGGCTCAGCTGTGACGGTTCTTGCCGTGGGCTGTGGTTCGGCCCTGTACGGCTCCCTCGCCGGCTAGCTCTGGGGGAGCCGGTAGAGGCCGCCGGGGAGCAGTTCCACCAGGCCGTCCGAGACCAGGCCGTCGAGGGCGCGGGCCCGCTGGACCGGTTCGTCCCACACCCGGTCCAGGGCCGACTGCGGCACCGGGCGGGTCGACTCGCGCAGCACCGCGAGGAGCCGGCCGCGGACCTGGCGGTCGGTGCCCGCGTAGGTCTGGCCGCGGCGCGGCGGGCCGTCGTGCGCGGGCTTGCCGGCCAGCCGCCACGCGCACTGCGCGGCGATCGGGCAGCGGTGGCAGGTCTCGTTCTTCGCCGTGCACACCAGCGCGCCCAGCTCCATGGACGCCGCCGCCCAGCGGGCCGCCGTCGGCTCGTCCTCCGGCAGCAGCGCGCGGGCCAGCCTGCGCTCGGCGGCCGTCGTCGCGCCCGGCGGGTACTGCACACCGGTCACCGCCCGCGCGAACACCCGGCGGACGTTGGTGTCCAGCACGGGATGCCGCTGGCCGTACGCGAAGGAGGCGACCGCGGCGGCGGTGTACTCGCCGATGCCGGGCAGGGCGAGCAGCTGCGCGTGGTCCGTGGGTACGTCGCCGCCGTGCCGTTCCGTTATGGCGACGGCCGCGCCGTGCAGTCGCAGCGCCCGGCGGGGGTAGCCGAGGCGGCCCCAGGCGCGGACGGCTTCGCCGGGGGCGTCCTTGGCGAGGTCGGCGGGGCGGGGCCAGCGGGCCAGCCACTGCTCGTAGACCGGGAGGACGCGGTTGACCGGGGTCTGCTGGAGCATGAACTCGCTGACCATCACGGCCCAGGGGCCGGCGTCGGGGTGGCGCCAGGGGAGGTCTCTGGCGTGGGACTCGAACCAGTCGATCACGGGGGCGTGCAGGTCCCGGCTGGGGGCTTGGCTGTGGGGGTTCGTGGGTGCGGCGGGGGCTTGGGCGGTGGGGTTCGTGGGTGCAGTCATG
>LJCV01000174.1 GCA_001298575.1 Actinobacteria bacterium OK074 | reverse complement strand
TGTGGGGCGCCTTGCGTTTGTGGTGAGTCGGGGCCGCCACGGGGGTATCCGTCCTCGGTCTGGCGCGGAATCGGTACGGCTGTGGAGGGTGCCGTTCGTTGACGCGCCAGCCGCTGCGGGCGGACACCCCCGTACCGTCCCCTCACCGCCGCGGGAGACTGCGGGCCCGCGGGGGCGAGCGTCAACGCCCCTAAGAGCGGAGCGGCCGCGTGACAAGGCTCGGCAGCACCACTCTGCCGCCGCTGCGCACAGCCGCATCCCGCGAGACCCAGCAACCCTGCCCCACCGCCGCTGCACGCAGCGGTACCCCGCCACCCCGCGCCGCTGCGGGCATGCGGCCACACCAGGCCCGGCCACCCCGCCCCGCCGCCGCTGCGGGCATACGTGCCGCTAGGGGCGGCACGGGTGGGCGCAGCGGCACCCCGCAAGCGCGGGTGAGCGAACCCCCTCCCGGCCAACACCAACCCCCGGCGCCCCATAACCCCACAGCACTCCACCAGCACCAACCCCCCGCACACCCAACCAACCTCCAAGCCCAACGCAAGTGGACCCGCACCAAAAACCTGGCGCGGGCCCACCCAAAAACGCAACCAACCCTCAGCCGGCCAAAATCTCCCGCGCCAGCTTCGCCGTCTCCGTCGGCGTCTTGCCGACCTTGACGCCCGCGGCCTCAAGGGCCTCCTTCTTCGCGGCAGCCGTACCGGACGAACCGGACACGATCGCACCCGCGTGCCCCATCGTCTTGCCCTCGGGCGCCGTGAAGCCCGCGACGTAACCGACGACCGGCTTCGTCACGTTCTCCTTGATGAACGCGGCAGCCCGCTCCTCCGCGTCGCCACCGATCTCACCGATCATCACGATCAGGTCGGTGTCGGGGTCCGCCTCGAACGCCGCGAGCGCGTCGATGTGCGTCGTACCGATGATCGGGTCGCCACCGATGCCGACGGCCGACGAGAAGCCGATGTCCCGCAGCTCGTACATCATCTGGTACGTCAGCGTGCCGGACTTCGAGACCAGGCCGATACGCCCCGGCTTGGTGATGTCGCCCGGGATGATGCCGGCGTTCGACTGACCGGGGGTGATCAGACCCGGGCAGTTCGGGCCGATGATGCGGGTCTTGTTGCCCTGCGAGACGGCGTACGCGTAGAACGCGGCCGAGTCGTGCACGGCGATGCCCTCGGTGATGACCACCGCGAGCGGGATCTCCGCGTCGATCGCCTCGACGACCGCGGCCTTGGCGAAGGCCGGCGGCACGAAGAGCACGGATACGTTCGCACCCGTCTTCTCGATCGCCTCGGCGACCGTGCCGAAGACCGGGATGTCGCTGCCGTCGATGTCGACGGACGTGCCGGCCTTGCGCGGGTTCACTCCACCGACGATGTTCGTGCCGTCGGCGAGCATGAGCTTGGTGTGCTTCATGCCCGTGGAGCCGGTCATGCCCTGGACGATGACCTTGCTGTCCTTGTTGAGGAAGATAGCCATGGCTGTGTCTGTCCCTCTTCCTTACTTCGCAGCCGCGAGCTCGGCGGCCTTGTCGGCCGCGCCGTCCATGGTGTCCACGCGCTGCACCAGCGGGTGGTTGGCGTCGGAGAGGATCTTGCGACCCAGCTCGGCGTTGTTGCCGTCGAGGCGGACGACGAGCGGCTTGGTGACGTCCTCGCCCTTGTCCGCGAGCAGCTGTAGCGCCTGCACGATGCCGTTGGCGACCTCGTCGCACGCGGTGATGCCACCGAAGACGTTGACGAAGACCGACTTGACGTCCGGGTCGCCCAGGATGATCTCCAGGCCGTTCGCCATCACGGCCGCGGACGCGCCGCCGCCGATGTCGAGGAAGTTGGCCGGCTTCACGCCGCCGTGGTTCTCACCGGCGTACGCGACGACGTCCAGGGTGCTCATCACGAGACCCGCGCCGTTGCCGATGATGCCGACCTCGCCGTCGAGCTTGACGTAGTTGAGGTTCTTCTCCTTGGCGGCGGCCTCCAGCGGGTTCGCGGAGTCCTTGTCCTGGAGGGCCTCGTGCTCCGGCTGGCGGAACTCGGCGTTCTCGTCCAGCGAGACCTTGCCGTCGAGGGCGAGGACGTCACCGGAGGCGACCTTGGCCAGCGGGTTGACCTCGACGAGGAGGGCGTCCTCCTCCAGGAAGGTCTTCCACAGGGTGACCAGGATGTCGGCGACCTTGTCGGCGACCTCGGCCGGGAACTTCGCGGCCTCGACGATCTCGCGCGCCTTCTCGGGGGTCACACCCTCGTTGGCGTCGATCGGCGTCTTGGCGACGGCCTCGGGGCGGGTCTCCGCCACCTCCTCGATCTCCATGCCGCCCTCGACGGACGCGATGGAGAGGAAGGTGCGGTTGGCCCGGTCCAGGAGGAAGGAGACGTAGTACTCCTCGACGATCTCCGGAGCGGTCTCGGCGATCATCACCTTGTGGACCGTGTGGCCCTTGATGTCCATGCCGAGGATGTCCGTCGCGCGGGCGACGGCCTCGTCCGGGGTGGCGGCGAGCTTCACGCCACCGGCCTTGCCGCGGCCACCGACCTTCACCTGGGCCTTGACGACCGACTTGCCGCCCAGCCGCTCGGTGGCCGCGCGCGCCGCCTCAGGCGTGTCGATGACTTCACCGGCCAGCACCGGTACACCGTGCTTGGCGAAGAGGTCCCTCGCCTGGTACTCGAACAGGTCCACGCGCGTCCGTCCCTATCAGTGAGCTAGCGGTTCGTTGGATGCGTGGGCGTGCCGCGAAGGGCAACGTGACGTCCGCAGTCACAAGAGTCACAAGGGAGGCGCACACGGTGTCCGAGCACGCGGCATGTCCGTCTCGCAGGTTATCGCCGCTGGCCGAAGGTCTCTAAATCGCGGGTCACACCTGAGCGGTGATACCTGTCACATGATGCCGTCCTCACTGGCACGGCGTGCCGCGCGTGAGCCCGCCCGTGCCCCCTTCACATCACTGCCCGTGCCGCTTCCGTGCCGTTTTATGCCAGGTGCCAGGGCCTCACCGGGCTGGGGTTGGCCCGGTGAGGCCCCTTGCGCCGCCCTGGGGGACCGAACCATCCCCCACGGGCGCTGGGCAGCGCGGCCCCCACCCCTATGGGGACCGGGCCGCCCGTCCGCAGGCTTCCGGCCGGAACGCCCGACGGCTTTCGACCGTCCGGGCCGTCGTCCCTGCGGAGTCCGTGAACCGTGCGTGCGCGATGCGTACGTGGCTGGGGAGGGCCGAGGTCAGCGGCGCGGGTGGCTCCACTGGCGGCCGTAACGGCGCCGGGAGGGCGCGGGCGGCCTGCGGCGGCCGTCCCGGCGGCGGACGAGGTGCCGGTGGCGGAGCCGCGGCCCGCGCGCCGTACGCCGCCGCCGGTGCGGTTCCGCCGGACGGGCCTGCCTGCGCGCCCGCTGCCGGCCGGGCTCCTCGGTGGTCGTCTCCGCGACGGGCCGGGGACCGAGCGCGGGCCACAACGGCGACGGGTCCCCACCGCGCAACGGCCCACGGAGCACCTTCGCGCTCTTCACCGCCGCACCGGCACGGACACCGGCCGGGTGGACGGCGGCGGAGGCGGTACCGGCCACCCCCGTGACACCCACGGCTATGACGATGACGACGGTGGTCACGGCCGTGGTGACAGCGTTGGTAACAGCGGTGCTGACAGTGGTGGTGACGGTCGTGGCGGCGGAACGACGGATGCGGCAGGTGTCACCGACGTCGACGGCGTCGACGGCGTCACTCGTACGGGCGAACTGATTCGACTGATTCGGCTGGTTCAACTGGTTCGGCTGGTTCAACTGGTCCATGCGTGCGTCAGATCCTTCGGGATCCCTGGATCGGATCGGATCGATCTGCGAAAGGGGAGACGTACCGGTCCGGGAACCGGTGCGGTCACGGACGGGCCCGACACACCACGAGCGACACGACGTCGACGCGTAACGCATCACGCGTAGGCGGGTCGGCAGGTCGGCGGGTCGGTGATCCGTCAGTGGGAAAGGCAGCGCGAAGAAGGGGGAAGGCGCTGCGCTAACCGGGGAACACGGGAATGTCCCGGTGCCGGTCGCTCGTCCCGTCCGCGGTGACGACCGCGGCGGCCCCGCGCACGAGCGCCGTCGGCGCCTCGTGGAAGAAGGTCACGGCGTGCCCGTCACCGTGCCGCGGCGTGCCGTTGTCGACCGCCGACTGGTTGCCCGGCGTACCGCCCGGGTCGCTGTCGTTCTGCTGCATGGGCATCCGCACGAGCCGCGGCCCCTGCGCGGCACGCGGCACCGAACCGTCCGCCCCGGCCCCCGGACCGCTCGCCGTGACCCGCGGCCCGTACGCGACGGTCGCCGCCGCCGGCTCCACGGCCCGGTGCTCGACGGCCCCGCCCACGGACGACTGCGGCGCCGTGGGCACGGGCTGTGCCTGCACCGGCGAGTCGGGCGGCCACGAAAGCCCCGGCAACCACGGCAGCCAGGGGAGCCCCGTCCAGCCAGGCAGCACCACGGGCAACACGGAGACGACGGGCCACGTGGACACCGTCGACGGCAGCGCCGCCACCACATCCGCCACGACCTGCGTGACCACGGTCACGAGATCACCGATGGGCCGTACGGCATCGCCGAGCCCCGCCGCCGAAAGGCCCCCGGTAACCGGCTGAACCACCTGCTCCCGCACGGCACTTGTCACCGCGGTCACGGTGTCGGTGAGCGCGGTGAGCACGTCGGTGGAAGGGCGGGGGGAGGGGGGTGTGGGGGC
>LJCV01000173.1 GCA_001298575.1 Actinobacteria bacterium OK074 | reverse complement strand
GGTCACCCCCGCTCCCACCCCCCCCCCCCCCCGCTCCCGCCTCGTCGTCGCCTCCGTGGCCGCCGCCGTATTGCTCGTCGGCGGTGGCGGGGCCTATCTCGCCGCCGCGTCCGGCGGTTCCGGCGACTCCGGTGGCGGTGACGCCGCACCCGGCAGCGACGGCGCTCCCCCCGCCCTCGCCCTCGACGGATACGGCACCGGGACCGGAACCGGAACCGCCGCCGGTATCGCCGTCGGGGAGCCGAACCCGTACGGGTCCACCTACGTGGCGAGCGGCACGCTGCCCGACGGGCCGAAGGACGCGGCCGTGTACCGGTCCGAGGGCAAGGTCACCCGGGCCGAGGTGACCCGGCTGGCCGAGGCGCTCGACGTGTCCGGCACGCCGAAGCTGACCGACGGTTCCTGGACCGTGGGGGTGACGAAGGACGGTTCGGGGGCGGTCCTGAGCGTGGCCCAACAGGCGCCCGGAGCCTGGACGTTCAGCCGTTCCACGGCCCGTTCCGACGATCTGTGCGACGGCATGAAGCTGTGCGCCGGCAGCGGCACGGCGCAGTCCGGCGACGCGGTCGGTGCGGCCGTCGCGAAGAAGGCCGCCGCGCCCGTGCTGAAGGCGGTCGGCCAGGACTCCGCGAAGCTGGACACGAGCCAGGTCGCGGGTGCCCTCCGGGTCGTGAACGCCACCCCCGAGGTCGGCGGCCTGCCCACGTACGGCTGGACCACCGGCATCCAGGTCGGCGCCGACGGTCAAGTCACCGGCGGCAGCGGCAACTTGAAGGCGCCGGCGAAGGGGGACACGTACCCGGTCATCAGCGCGAAGGAGACCCTGAAGCTGGTCAA
Source organism: Actinobacteria bacterium OK074 (assembly GCA_001298575.1). Classification (GTDB taxonomy): domain Bacteria; phylum Actinomycetota; class Actinomycetes; order Streptomycetales; family Streptomycetaceae; genus Streptomyces. Next base: position 4,673 of record LJCV01000173.1, on the reverse strand, counting down.
CGAAGGCACCGGCGACTCCTCCGGCGCCAAGGGCGTCGGCGGCTGCGCCACCTCCGTACCGCTGCAAGGCGAGGACGGGCAGAGCACGCCGTGCGCCGGGGCTTCCGCGTCCGCCACCGAAGTCCCGGTCGAGGGCGCCGAGTTCGGGCTCGCGGCCCGTTCCGTGAACGGCGCCCCCGTCCTCGTACCGTCCTGGCTCTTCGAGGTACGGCCGCAGGGCGCCACCGACACGGTCACCGTGGCGCATCCCGCGGTCGCCCCGGAGTACCTGACCGCGCCGTCGACCCCGACTCCGACCGCCACGCCGAGCGGCTCGGGGGCCACCGTGCACAAGGACGTCGAGGTGCTCGGCTACACGGCCGACGGCTCCGATCTGACCATCACCTACGAGGGCGGCGTCTGCGGCAGCTACTCGCGGAGCGTGGCCGAGACGTCCGGCGAGGTCACGGTGACCGTGACGCACACGTACGACGCCGACGCGATCTGCATCATGATGGCGAAGGTCTACCACGAGAAGGTGCAGCTGAAGGACCCGCTGGACGGCCGGAAGGTCGTCGGCTCGGACGGCAGGACCGTCCCCAAGGGGTCGCTGGAGCTGGACATCCAGCCGCAGCGGTAGGCGGCTCCGTACGACGCGAAGGCGGCGCCCCCCGTGGAGGGGGACGCCGCCTTCGTACGCGCGAGCGATGGTGCTCGGCCGCGGCTTGGTTGAAGTCGCGGCTTAGTTGAAGGAGTCGCCGCAGGCGCAGGAGCCCGTCGCGTTGGGGTTGTCGATCGTGAAGCCCTGCTTCTCGATGGTGTCGACGAAGTCGACGGTGGCGCCGCCCAGGTACGGGGCGCTCATGCGGTCGGTGACGACCTTGACGCCGTCGAAGTCCTTGGTGACGTCGCCGTCGAGGGAGCGCTCGTCGAAGAAGAGCTGGTAGCGCAGGCCCGAGCAGCCGCCGGGCTGGACGGCGACGCGCAGGGCGAGGTCGTCACGGCCTTCCTGGTCGAGCAGGGCCTTGACCTTCGCCGCAGCGGCGTCGGTCAGCAGGATGCCGTCGGTGACGGTGGTGGTCTCGTCCTGTACGGACATCTACATCTCTCCCGGGTTGTACGGAGACTGCTTGCCGATCAGTGCAACCGGCGGAGCCGCGGATTCATTCCGGGCCGGGCGTACGAACAACCCCCGCATTTACGGGGACCACTCCCTTTCATGCTCGCACACCCGCCGGGTCGCGGGCCAGGTAGCGCTTGGCGCCCTCTTTGCCGCCCTCTCGGCCACTCTCGCGGCCACGGGTTGACGGCCGGGATTCATGTCACATCGACGCTATGACGCTCGTCAAAGTGACGCGAAGCGGATACGATAGATAGCGTCAATTCGACGAAAAGCCGTGCAGAGCAGAAGCAGAACAGAAAGGGTGCGTGCCGTGACCACCGCCCAGACCCAGCAGCTCGATGTCCAGCCGACACCCCTCGCCCTCCTGCTGCTCGGCCGCGAGGCCGACCCGCGCAGCGAGCGCGGTGTGGAGTGCCCCGGCGACCTGCCCGCCCCGTCCGACCCGGACCTGGTGGCACGCGCCCGCGCGGCCAAGGAGAAGCTCGGCGACAAGGTGTTCGTGCTGGGCCACCACTACCAGCGCGACGAGGTCATCCAGTTCGCGGACGTCACCGGCGACTCGTTCAAGCTGGCCCGGGACGCGGCGGCGCGGCCCGAGGCCGAGTACATCGTGTTCTGCGGTGTGCACTTCATGGCCGAGTCGGCCGACATCCTGACCTCCGCCGACCAGAAGGTCGTCCTGCCGGACCTCGCCGCGGGCTGCTCGATGGCCGACATGGCGACGGCCGAGCAGGTCGCCGAGTGCTGGGACGTGCTGACCGAGGCCGGGGTGGCCGAACAGGTCGTGCCCGTCTCGTACATGAACTCGTCCGCGGACATCAAGGCGTTCACGGGCAGGCACGGCGGCACGATCTGCACCTCGTCCAACGCCCAGCGGGCCCTGGAGTGGGCCTTCGAGCAGGGTGAACCCTCGACGACAAAGGTGCTGTTCCTGCCCGACCAGCACCTCGGCCGCAACACCGCCGTACGGGACATGGGCATGTCGCTCGACGACTGCGTGCTCTACAACCCGCACAAGCCGAACGGCGGGCTGACGGCACAGCAGTTGCGCGACGCGAAGATGATCCTGTGGCGCGGGCACTGCTCGGTGCACGGCCGCTTCAGTCTGGAGTCGGTGGCGGACGTACGGGCCCGGATACCCGGCGTCAACGTCCTGGTCCACCCCGAGTGCCGGCACGAGGTCGTGTCCGCGGCGGACTACGTCGGCTCGACGGAGTACATCATCAAGGCGCTGGAGGCGGCCCCGGCGGGCTCCAAGTGGGCGATCGGCACGGAGCTGAACCTCGTCCAGCGGCTGGCGAACCGGTTCGCGCCCGAGGGCAAGGAGATCGTCTTCCTCGACCGCACGGTGTGCTTCTGCTCGACCATGAACCGCATCGACCTGCCCCACCTGGTGTGGGCCCTGGAGTCCCTGGCCGACGGCAAGCTCGTCAACCGCATCGAGGTCGACCAGGAGACGGAGAAGTTCGCGAAGCTGGCACTGGAGCGAATGCTGGCGCTGCCGTAGGAAAGCCGGCCGTCAGGCTGCCGTAGGAAAGCCGGCCGTCAGTCGGTGCGCGGGCGCACGAGCCCCGACTCGTAGGCGATGACGACGAGTTGGGCGCGGTCGCGGGCGCCGAGTTTGGCCATGGCGCGGTTGACGTGGGTCTTCACGGTCAGGGGGCTGACGTCGAGGCGGTCGGCGATCTCGTCGTTGGAGTGGCCGCCGGCGACCTGGACGAGGACCTCGCGTTCGCGGCCGGTGAGGGCGTCGAGGCGGTCGGGGCGGAGCGGGTCGTGGCCGCGGTCCCGGCCGCCCGCCTGGGCCAGGAACCGGGCGATCAGGCCCTTGGTGGCGGCCGGGGAGAGCAGCGCCTCGCCGGCCGCGGCGATCCGGATGGCGCCGAGGAGTTCGGCGGGCTCGGAGCCCTTGCCCAGGAAGCCGGAGGCCCCGGCGCGCAGCGACTGGACGACGTACTCGTCGACCTCGAACGTGGTCAGCATGACCACGCGGACCTGGGCGAGCGCCGGGTCCGCGCTGATCAGCCGGGTCGCGGCGAGCCCGTCCGTGCCGGGCATGCGGATGTCCATGAGGACGACGTCGGCCTGCCGCTCGCGCGCGAGCCGCACCGCCTCCGCGCCGTCGGACGCCTCCCCCACGACCTCCATGTCGGGCTCGGAGTCGACCAGCACACGGAAGGCGCTGCGCAGCAGGGCCTGGTCGTCGGCGAGCAGGACACGGATGGTCGTCGTCACAGGGCGTTCTCCAAGGGCAGGGTCACCCGGCGGGGCGGCCGGCGCCGGTCGCGCGGGTCTTGAGCGGCAGGATCGCATGGACGCGGAAGCCGCCGCCGTACCGGGGACCGGTGGTCAGCCCCCCGCCGAGCGCGGTGACACGTTCACGCATGCCGAGAAGCCCGTGCCCGCCACCGGTCACGGCCTCCGGCTCGCTCCGGACACTCCCGTCACCGTTGTCGAGGACGGTGACCTCGACGGTCGGCCCCACGCGTACGACGCTGACCTCGGCCTTCGCTCCGTGGCCCGCGTGTTTCCGCACGTTGGTGAGGGCCTCCTGGATGACCCGGTAGGCGGCGAGGTCGACGGCGGCGGGCAGCACGGTGCTCTGGTCGCAGTGGGCGACCTCGACGGGGAGTCCGGCGTTGCGGAAGGTGTCGGCGAGTTCGTCGAGCCGGGCGAGGCCGGGGGCGGGTTCGGTGGGCGCTTCCGGATCCCCGGACTGACGCAACAGCCCCACGGTGGCGCGCAGTTCGTTCAACGCGGAGCGACTGGCCTCCCGCACATGACCGAGGGCTTCCTTGGCCTGGTCGGGCCGCTTGTCCATGACGTGGGCGGCGACTCCGGCCTGGACGTTGACCAGGGCGATGTGGTGGGCGACGACGTCGTGCAGGTCGCGGGCGATGCGCAGCCGCTCCTCGGCGACCCGGCGGCGGGCCTCCTCCTCGCGGGTGCGTTCGGCGCGTTCGGCGCGTTCGCGGATGGCGTGCACGAAGGCGCGACGGCTGCGGACGGCGTCGCCGGCGGCGCCCGCCATGCCCGTCCAGGCGAAGATGGCGAGGTTCTCCTGGGCGTACCAGGGCAGCGGGCCCGCGAGCATCGCGGTCGCCGTCAGCGCGACCATCGTGGGCAGGCCCAGGCGCCAGGTGGTGGGGCGGTCCGTGTGCGCGGCGAGGGCGAACAGCGCGACGACGGCGCACATCGCGACCGGGGCACGGGGGTCGCCGGTGACGAGCTCGACGAGCGATACGGCGACGGTGACGGCGAGCACGGCGAAGGGGTTGCGACGGCGGCGGACGAGGGCGGCGGCGCCGAGGGCCATGAGGGCGAGGCTGAGCACGTTCGGTGTGCGAATACCCCAGGTGACACCGCGGTCACCCCGCGGATCCACAAACGACCCGACAACCATGCAGACAAGAACCCCAACGGCCAGGGCCCCGTCCAGAACCAGAGGATGCGCGCGCCGAATCTCCTGAACGCGCTCGATGGTGCTCACGCGTTTACGGTACGGCGGGTTGGGGGTGGGGGGAACGGCTGGGGGGGCGGGGGGGGTGGGGGGGGGGGGGGGGGGGTGGGG
>LJCV01000172.1 GCA_001298575.1 Actinobacteria bacterium OK074 | reverse complement strand
GCCAGCAACTCCACCGCCCCCACCCGCATCCCCGGATCCGCAACCACCTGACCCAACACCCGCAAAAACCGCTCCTGATGCCCCGCCAAACCCACCCCATCCCACAACCCAGGATTAGCGAGGAAGGACACCAGCATGCGGTCGCCACTGACACAGAAACCCGTCATCAGGTCGACCGGGCAGGCGAAGAAGATCTCCCGCTCCGTCCGGTGGCCGTCGAAGTCGAGGCCGCCGCCGGAGATGATGTTCACGATGACGCCCGGCAGTTCCTGGCCCGCCGCCGTGGTGCCGGTCTCGCGCACGAGGTGCTCGTTGCGGAAGCGCTGGTGCCGCATCACCCGGCCCACCTCCTCCGCGGCTTGCCGGGCGAGGGCGGTGAACGGTGCCTGGCCGTCGATGTGGAGCCGGATGGGCAGGATGTTCGACATCACGCCCGGGGTGGCCTGGGCAACGGGACCTACACGGGCGCCCACGGGAAGGTTCACCACGACGTCCGCCGTACCGCTCAGAGCGCCGATGTACGCCGCCATCGCCGCGATGATCACGGCGGAGCGCCGCACCCCGGCCGCGTCAGCCGCGCGGTTCAGCCCGGCGATCTCGATGCTCGCCTGGTCGGCGCGCAGACAGCCGCGGGTCACCTCGGCCGAGTCCCAGCCGACCCCCGGCCCGCCGGCCAGGAGGGTCGGGCTGAGGCCCGCCGCGGCCCGCTCCAGCCAGAACCGGCGGTCGGCGGCGAAGTCGGCGGACTCCTGGTAAGCCAGTTCCGCGTCGACCAGGCCGGTGAGGGAGCCGTATCCGGGATCCGGCACGGCCTCGCCATGCACCAGCGCACGGTAGACCTCCGCGACCCGCTGTTCGATGAGGGAGAACGCCGAGATGTCCCCCATGATCTGGTGGTACTGCTGGTGCCACCAGAAGTGGTCCGGGCCGAGTCTGAGCAGCGCGTAGTGGAACAACGGCCCTTGGTCGATGGGGTAGGCCCGGTTCCAGTGCGTGTCGACCCAGGCGTCGGCGGCCACGCGCGGATCGGCCGCCGCGGAGAGGTCGACGACGGTCAGCTCCCACTCCAGCGACGGATCCGCCACCTGCCGCACCAGCGTGCCGTCGGAGACGAAGCGTGTGTGCAGGGCGTCCGTCTCCGAAACCACCCGCCGTAGCGCGGCCTCGAATGCCGACAGCTTCAAAGGGCCGAGTATCTCCCGCTCCACCGACGCGATGCGGGGATTTCCCAGGATCTGTAGCGAAAGCCAGATCTCCTGTTGTGCGGCCGTCAGGGGCAAGGCGGTGTGCTTGTCCAGCTCGGGCATGGCACCTCTCTTTCGCGTGCCTGTCTTTCGCGCGCCTATGGGACCGACAGTGGCATGGGCGGCCGACGCCGCGCATCACCTACATGGACAGTCGACAGCCACTACCAAGGCGGGTGATTGCGGCGGCAGGCCGGTCGGACCATAAGGTGGCGAAATCCCAGCACAATGGGCGTGCCGCTGAGCCGCTCCACAGAAGTGAGAAACGAGTGGTTTCGTGCAGGACATAGTCAGTGCTGCTCTGTCCGAGAATGCGACGGGCGTAGATTTCGCCGGAATCCGAATTCCGGAGAGCTATCAGGGAGCTGTCGTCCGCAAATCCGATGTCGGTGCCTTCGAGGGCATGGCAACGGCCGACAAGGACCCGCGCAAGACCCTTCACATACAGGAGGTGCTGACGCCCGAGCCCGGTCTGGGGGAGGTTCTGGTAGCGGTCATGGCCAGTTCGGTGAACTACAACACCGTGTGGTCCTCGATCTTCGAACCGATGCCGACCTTTCGTTTCCTGGAGCGCTACGGCAGGCTCAACGACCAGGCTCGACGGCACGATCTGCCCTACCACGTCATCGGTTCCGATCTCGCCGGTGTGGTCCTGCGCACGGGTCCGGGAGTCAACGCCTGGGCGCCCGGGGACCGGGTGGTCGCGCATTGCCTGTCCGTGGAGCTGGAGAGCGCCGAGGGGCACGGGGACACCCTGCTCGATCCGGAGCAGCGCATCTGGGGCTTCGAGACGAACTTCGGCGGCCTGGCCGAACTGGCCCTGGTGAAGGCGAACCAGCTGATGCCGAAGCCACGCCACCTGAGCTGGGAGGAGGCCGCCGCCCCCGGGCTGGTCAACTCCACCGCCTACCGGCAGTTGGTCTCGCGCAACGGCGCCGGGATGAAGCAGGGCGACAACGTCCTCATCTGGGGTGCCAGTGGTGGACTCGGCTCCTTCGCGACCCAACTCGCGCTGGCCGGCGGTGCCTTCCCGGTGTGCGTGGTCTCCTCGCCGGCCAAGGCGGAGATCTGCCGCGCGATGGGGGCCGAGGCGGTCATCGACCGGAGTGCCGAGGGCTACCGGTTCTGGAAGGACGAGCAGACCCAGGACCCGGGGGAGTGGCGGCGTTTCGGCGCACGCATCCGCGAACTGACGGGTGGTGAGGACATCGACATCGTCTTCGAGCACCCCGGGCGCGAGACGTTCGGGGCCAGCGTGTACGTCGCCCGGAAGGGCGGCACGATCGTCACCTGCGCCTCGACCTCCGGCTACCGCCACGAGTACGACAACCGCTACCTGTGGATGTCCCTCAAGAAGATCGTCGGCTCGCACTTCGCCAACTACCGGGAGGCGTGGGAGGCCAACCGGCTGGTGTGCAAGGGCAGGATCCACCCCACCCTGTCGAAGGTGTTCCCGCTGTCGGAAGCCGGGGAAGCCGTGCACGAGGTCCACCGCAATCTGCACCAGGGCAAGGTGGGCGTGTTGTGTCTGGCGCCACGCGAAGGGCTCGGTGTCACCGACGCGGAACTGCGCGCCCGGCATCTGGACGCCATCAACCGCTTCCGCTGACAGAAGGCCGGCAGGCGACGGCACCGGAAAGCCGGGCCACCCCCCCGCATGGGGCCGGGCCTCGTGAAGCCCCCGAGTGCGCCGGAGTCGGCTCTCCCTCTCCCGTTCTTGCCCCGCCTGGCCGCGAAGGCTGCCGTAACTGCCCGCGAAGCGACCGGATCCTCATCGGAAGAGACGTGGTGACATGCCCGAGCACACGAAGCGCTCCGCCCTGCCCCTGACAGCCGCACAACTGGAAATCTGGCTCTCGGCGCAGATCCGCGGAGTCGACCCCGTTTTCTCGATGCAGCGAGAGATCTTCGGGCCGGTGGATCCGCCGCTGTTCGCAAGGGCGTTGCGTGAGGTCGTCGTGGAGACGGACGCCCTGCACACGCGCTTCGTGGCCGAGGACGGGCAGGTGCGGCAGATCCCGGATCCGTCGCTGGAGTGGGAACCGACCGTCGTCGACCTCTCCGCGGCGGCCGATCCGCGCGCGGCGGCCGACGAGTGGATCGACCGCCACTGGGAGCGCTCTTACGACATCACGCGCGGGCCGCTGTTCGCGTACGTGCTGTTCCGGCTCGCCCCGGACCGCTTCCTGTGGCACCAGCAGTACCACCACCTGATCAGCGACGCCGTCGGGGCCTCGCTGGTGGAGCAGCGGGTGGAGGAGGTCTACCGGCGGCTCACACGCGGGGAGCCGGCCAAGTCCCCGTTCTGCGGCTCGCTCGCCGCCCTGGCCGAAGAGGAAGCGGCCTACCTCGCCTCCGAGGAGTTCACCCAGGACCGCGCGTACTGGCTCGACCGGGCGGCCGGCGGCCTGGTCCCGTCCGTTCTCGACCGCGAGAGCGGCGCGCGGCCCGACCCCCGCGGCAGCGACGTCGTACGCGGCAGTCTGCGGACCCGGCACACGACGATCGAGGTCGCCGGGCTGAACCGCGCGGCTGACGCGGCCGGAGTGCGGCGCTCCGCAGTGATCTTCGCCGCCGTGGCCGCGTACATCAGCGCGGTCACCGCCGAGGACGAGGTGGTCGTCAACCTCCCCGTCGGCGCCCGCACCGGCCCCGTCGGCCGGACCACGCCCGGGGTGATGGCGAACGTCCTCCCGGTGCGTGTCCGTGTCGACGGGCAGGAGTCGTTTGCCGACCTCGCCCGGCGGGTGGCGGAACTGATCAGGGAGGCCGTCAAGCACCAGCGTTTCCGAGCCGAACTCCTGGCACGCGAGGCGGAGACGGGACCGGCCGCACCCGGTCAGGTGCGGCCGGGCGTGCTGGTCAACATCATCGCCGCGGGCGGAGAACTGACCTTCGACGGCCACCGGACGGAACGGGAGATCACCTTCGCCCGCCCCGAGGACCTGTCGATGCGGTTCAGCTCCATCGACGGCGATCGCATGGGCTTCTTCTTGGGCGCTAATCCTGGGTTGTGGGATGGGGTGGGTTTGGCGGGGCATCAGGAGCGGTTTTTGCGGGTGTTGGGTCAGGTGGTTGCGGATCCGGGGATGCGGGTGGGGGCGGTGGAGTTGCTGGCGGAGGGTGAGGGTGAGCGGCTGGCGGTGTGGAATGACACGGCGTGTGCGGTGCCGGGGGGTGGCTGGGTGGGGTTGTTCGGGGCGCAGGTGGCGTGGTCGGCGGGTGCGGTGGCGGTGGTGAGTCCGGACGAGGGCGGGGTGGTGGTGTCGTATGCGGAGCTGGACGGGCGGGTGAACCGGCTGGCCCGCTGGTTGCGGGGGCAGGGGGGGGGGGGGGAGGGGGCGGTGGCGGT
>LJCV01000171.1 GCA_001298575.1 Actinobacteria bacterium OK074 | reverse complement strand
TACGAACCCCGAACCCCACCCCTCGCTTGACGAAAGACATAGAGGCACCCCCCCGAGCAGGCATCCACCCCCCGCGCAAGCCACCCGCACCACCCCACCCCCGTCTTCATAGTTTGCGACCGCGGCCGGTCACCGACCGCACCCCACCGCGCCCTCCCTCGGGTACCCTCTGCCCATGTCCGAACTAAATCGATCTAGCTCCGACCTGGGCGAACAGCAGCGCAGCGTCTACGAAACGGTCCTCCGGTTGCGTGAGGCGCCCTTCGGCGTGGAGCGGCCCGCGTACTTCAGTCCGGCTGTCGCGGCGCAGGACGAGTCCAACTTCCGTGGTGCGTTCGCGCACTTCGCGCAGATCATGCTGCCGCTGGAGTACACGGACTGGGCCGACGAGAACCGCGCGCACGTCGAGTCCTGCTACCTGGGCGACTGGACCTCGCTGCACAAGATCCGCGTCCGCGGCCCCGAGGCGCACGCCTTCCTGGGCCGGCTCGGCATGCGGGACCTCTCCCGCTTCGAGACGGGCCAGATCAAGCACCACGTGCAGCTCGACGAGAACGGCTGGATCGCCTCCGAGGGCGTACTGTGCCGCCTCGGCCCCGAGGACTTCGTCTACACCGCGGGCAGCTGCGACTGGCTGCTGTGGCAGCTGGAGCAGGGGAGCTGGGACGCGGAGGCGCTGGACATCAGCCCCGACCTGTTCATCTTCGGCGTCCAGGGCCCCGCCTCCCTGTTCACCCTGGAGAAGCTCACCGGCGACGATCTCCGCGACATCGGCTTCAGCCGCAGCCGGATGTCGCAGGTCGGCGGGGTGCCGGTACGGGTGCTGCGGACCGGCATCTCGGGCGAGCTGGGGTACGAGCTGCACGGCCCGGCGGGGCACGCGGGCGAGATCTGGCGGGCGGTCGTGGCGAGCGGCCAGGACTTCGGCCTGCGCCAACTCGGCCTGCGGGCCCAGCCGGTGCAGCACATCGAGGCGGGCATCGCCACCAACGGGCTCGACTACCTGCCGTCGTCGATCCTCACCCCGGGCGCCCCGCGGCAGTTCCGCAGGGGCACGCCCGGCGGCAGCTTCGTCCCGGTCAACGGCGTGACCGACTATTTCCGCAAGCCCGCCGAACTGGGCTGGGGCTTCCGCAAGGGCGTCCCCGACCGCGACTTCCTCGGCCGCGACGCGCTCGTCCGGGACGCGGCCGAGGCCGAGGCGGAGGGTACGGCGGCGCGGGTGCTGACGGGTCTGCGCTGGCACAAGGACGACGTGACGGCCGTCCTGGCGGCGCTGCTGGAGACCGGAGACGACTTTCCCGACCGGATGGAGGTCCCGCGCCGGAACACCCCCGAGTTCGACCAGGTCCTGGCCGCCGGCACCCCGGTCGGCGTCTCCACCGGCCGCACCCTCAGCGCCAACCTCCGCGCGATGATCTCCCTCTGCGTCCTGGCGCCCGAACACGCCGACCCCGGCACGGAGTTGACCGTCCTGTGGGGCCGCCCCGGCACCCCGCAGCGGGAGATCAGGGCGACGGTCACGACCTTGCCGTTCAAGCCGGACCGCCGCCGGACGGACGTGACCGGACTGCTCCCCTGACCGACTGTGCCCCTGACCCCCAACTCCCCGATTCTCAGCCGCTGTTCCGCAGATCGCCGAGGAACTCGACGAGCGCCGCGTTCACCTCGTCCGGGCGTTCCTGCTGGGTCCAGTGCCCGCACCCGGTCAGCTTCACCGGCTTCCGCCACAGGTTGGGCATCAACTCGGGGAGGCGCTCGATGAGTTCGGGGGTGCCGGGGAACGCCGGTACCGGGTCGAGGTCGCCGTAGACGTAGAGCGCGGGCGGGGTGACGACGGCGCCGTCCCAGGCGGCGGTCAGCTCCCAGTTGCGGTCGAGGTTGCGGTACCAGTTGAGGGCGCCGGTGAAGCCCTTGGCGAAGCTCTCGGTGAGGATGTCGAGGTCGGTCTCGGTGAACCAGGCGGGCAGCACCTCGGGGTCGTGCATCGCCGAGAGCCAGCCCCGCTCGGGGTCGACCAGCGGCTGCTTGCCCGCGCCCGCGCCCGGGGCGTCGCCGGAGGCCATGTAGAAGAACTTCCGCAGCGTGGTGCGGGTGTCCTTGGCGAACTCGGCGTCGGCGACACCGGGACGGTCGAAGTAGTTCCAGTAGAAGCGGCCGTCGAACTGCTTGTCCATGGCGGCCAGCGGGGGCTCCGCACCGCGGAACGGCGGCGGCACGCTCAGACCGGCCACCCCGAGCACCACGTCCGGCCGCAGCAGCGCGGTGTGCCAGGCCACCGGCGCACCCCAGTCGTGCCCGACGACGTATGCCTTCTCCTCGCCGAGCGCCCGGATCAGCCCGACGACGTCGCCGACCAGGTGCAGGATGCTGTACGCGGCCACGTCCTCGGGATGGTCGCTGGCGCCGTATCCGCGCTGGTCGGGGGCGACCACGTGGTAGCCCGCGGCGGCCAGGGCGCCGATCTGGTGGTGCCAGGAGTGCCACGACTCGGGGAAGCCGTGCAGCAGCACCACCAGGGGTCCCGCGCCCTCCTCGGCCACGTGCAGCCGGATCCCGTTCACGTCGATCATTCGATGCTGAACCATGTGAACGAGCGTACGGGCGTGATCGTCGGCGCCGGCCCCCGGTATGTCGCATGCCGTTGGGGGACATCGCCGGGTACGCCGTCGGTCAGCGGCGCAGCCCCAGCGCGGCGCGGCCCGCGTACCGTGCCTGGGTGCCCAACTCCTCCTCGATACGCACCAGTTGGTTGTACTTGGCGGTGCGGTCCGAGCGGGACAGCGACCCCGTCTTGATCTGGCCGCAGCCGGTGGCGACGGCGAGGTCGGCGATCGTGGTGTCCTCGGTCTCGCCGGAGCGGTGGGACATGACGACGGTGTAGCCCGCGCGGTGGGCGGTGGCGACGGTGGCCAGGGTCTCGGTGAGGGTGCCGATCTGGTTGACCTTCACCAGGACGGAGTTGGCGACGCCGTCGCGGATCCCGGCGCGCAGCAGCGTCTCGTTGGTGCAGAAGACGTCGTCGCCGGTGAGCTGGCAGCGGTCGCCGAGCCGGGCGGTCAGCGCGCGCCAGCCGTCGTGGTCGTCCTCGGCCATCGGGTCCTCGATGGAGGCGACGGGGTAGCGGTCCACCAACTCGGCCAGGTAATCGGCGTGTTGGGCCGGGGTACGGCGGACGCCCGCACCGGCGTAGTCGTAGACGCCGTCGCGGAAGAACTCCGACGTCGCCGGGTCCATGACGAGCGTGATGTCGGAGCCGGGCTTGTAGCCGGTCCGCTCGATGGCGCGGACGACGAAGTCGAGGGCCTCCTCGGCGGTGCGCAGATCGGGCGCGAACCCGCCCTCGTCGCCGACGTTGACGCTGTGCCCGGCGGCGATCAGGTCGCGGCGCAGGGTGTGGAACACCTCGGAGCCCATCCGGACGGCCTCGGCGAAGGTGGCCGCGCCGATGGGCGCGATCATGAACTCCTGGAAGTCCAGCGGGTTGTCGGCGTGGGCGCCGCCGTTGACGATGTTCATCATCGGGACCGGCAGCAGCCGGGCGTCGACCCCGCCGACGTAGCGGTACAGCGGCAGCCGGTGGGAGGCCGCGGCGGCCTTGGCGGTGGCCAGGGAGACGCCGAGGATCGCGTTCGCGCCCAGGCGCGCCTTGTCCGCCGTACCGTCCAGGTCGATCAGGGCCGCGTCCACGGTCGCCTGGTCGTCGGCGGCCAGACCGACGACGGCGTCGGAGATGGAGTCGTTGACGGCGTCGACGGCACGCCGAACTCCCTTGCCGTGGAAGCGGGTTGGGTCGCCGTCGCGCAGCTCCACCGCCTCGCGGGCGCCGGTGGAGGCACCGGACGGGACGGCGGCGCGGCCGAGCGAACCGTCGGAGAGCCGGACGTCGACCTCGACGGTGGGGTTGCCCCGGCTGTCGATGATCTCTCGACCGACGACCCGGGTGATGGCGATGGGCACGCTGCTGCTCCTCACGTACGGTCCCGTCGCGCGGGGGATGAGACGGCGTGGCGCGTGACGGCATGGTTAAGTTCCATCTGGAAACAAAGTGAGTCCCGAAAAGGAACTTACTATGGCCGCATGAAGATGCACAACGCCGACGAGACCTGCGGCATCGCCCAGGCCGCGACGGTCCTGGGCGACTGGTGGAACGTGCTGGTGCTGCGCGAGATCGCCCGCGGCCACGTCCGCTTCGACGCGCTGGCCGCCGAGATCGGCCTGTCCCGCAAGATCCTCAGCGAGCGCCTCGGCCGGCTCGTCGCGAGCGGGGTCCTGCGCCGCGGCCTCTACCAACGCCGCCCGGTGCGCTACGAATACCTGCTCACCGACGCGGGGACCGCGCTGCTTCCCCTGCTGGTCGCGATGCAGGACTGGGGCGACCGCTGGATGCTGGGCGACGGCAGTCTGACGGCGACGGCGGCACCCGAAGGCGCCGAGCACGCGAGGGTACGGTCCTTGCCCGGCACCCGCGTGCCCGACGGCCTCGAACTCCCGGGCACCCAGGGCCCCGACGTGCCCCTGCTCTCCCCGGACGCCGCCGCGACCGTCGTATTCACCTACCCCGGCACGGGAGTTGACTGGGGCGACCCCTCGATCCCCGGAGCCAACGGCTGCACCCTGGAGAACCGCCTCTTCCGCGACGCCTGGCCCGACTTCCGCCGGGCGGGCGTGGACGTACGCGGAGTGAGCACCCAACTCCCGTACGAACAGACGGAGTTCGCCCGCGCGGAGGAGATCCCGTACCCCCTCCTCTCCGACGCCGACCACCAACTCGCCGCGGCGCTACGCCTGCCGACCTTCCGCGGCGCGGGCCGCCTGCGCCACAAGCGCCTGATCCTGGTCGTCGACGCCGAACGGACCGTACGGGAGGTGGTGTTCCCGGTGGACGACATCGCGCAGGCGGTGGGGGAGAGTCTGCGGGTGGGGGTGGGGTGCGCGCGGGGGGTGTGA
>LJCV01000170.1 GCA_001298575.1 Actinobacteria bacterium OK074 | reverse complement strand
GTTCGGTTCCGGGCGCCCCTCCGTGTTATGGCGGATCAGTCGCCGTCTCGGCTACTTCACCGCGTACCCGAAGTGGCTTCCCGCCGCGGGCAGGCCGCCCGTCCCCGGCTGGTATGTCGTCACCGACGACACCGTGCCGCCGGTCGCGTTCGACCAGGGGAGGACGTAGGCGGCGCCGTAGGTCGTGGGGCCGTACGGCATGCCGATGTAGAGGTTGGTGCCGGTGGCGGTGATGCTGCGGCCGACGTACTGGTTGGTGCCGGGGGTGCCGGGCAGGCCCGAGGCGTTGCCCGCCTGGATCCAGAAGTCGGAGTCGCCGGGGGCACCGAGCAGGGAGAACGTCTGTACGGCGCCGGCGTTGGCGACCGTGCCGATCGCCTCGCCCGGGACGCCGACCGCGAGGTGCAGCGTCGCCGCCGTGCTCACGTCACGCGGTGCGGTGTTCACCACGCTCACCTGTTCGCCGAAGCGGTCGCCCGTCTCGCCCGCGCCCTGGACGCCCGTGCCCTCCTCGCTGATGTCGCCGAGTTGGCTCCACGTGCCGGCGGCGGTGATGTGGAGGGTGACCACGCGGCCCGCGTTGGCCCGGTCCACGCCGTCGACCGTCAAGGACTCTCCCGGGACGCCGATCGCGAGGATCGAGTCGGTGGCCGTTGCCGCGCCTGTGGGGCGGTAGGCCGTCATTGACAGGGATGCGCCGAACTCGTCGCCCGCCTCCTGTGCGCCGGTGACCGTGTCGAGGCTCTCGTCGATGCCCGCGAGCGGGGTCGGGATGCCGTCGGAGTTGATCGTGTGGCTGAAGATCGCCACGCCGCCGGAGGCCGTCGCGGTGCCGATGGCCTCGTTGGGGGAGCCGATGGCGATGTGGTTGGCGTCGCCCGCGACCGTCGTGCCGAAGCCGTCGCCCTCCTCGGAGGTGCCGGGGACGCCCGGCTTGCCCTGGTAGAGGGAGACGTTCGTGGAGCCGCGGACGTAGAAGACCTCGCCCGACTTGGCGACCCCGGCCAGGCCCTCACCGGGCGCGCCGATCAGCAGCCACGGTTCGCCCGCGGCGGTGGTGCCGGCGGCCACGGACGCGCCCATGAGGTCGCCCGCCTCGGGGGAGGACGCCAGCATCGAACCGGTGTCCAGGCCCTCCTGGTACGTCGACGCCGCCGTGCCGGTGCCGATGCCGTCGGGCGCGCCGTACAGGACGCTCACCCAGCCCGCGTCGGCGGCGGTGCCGATGTCCTCGTGCGGGGTGCCGACGACCAGGTCGGTGCAGCCGTCCTCGTTGTAGTCGACGGTGGCCAGCGTCTCGCCGAAGCCGTCGTTCGCCTCGGCGCCGCCGGGTACGTAGTCGCTGTCCTGGTTCAGCTCCGCGGTGCCCTTGCCGCCGCCGTAGACGATCCGGACCACGCCCGCGCCCGCGTCGCCGCCGACGGTCGCCCCCGGGTCGGAGATCGCGGTGTCCTCGATGCCGTCGCAGTTGAAGTCCGCGACCCGGGTCGCCCCGACCTTGGACGCCACCCAGCTGCCGAGGTCGTCGACTCGGGTCGCTATGCCTCCGGTTCGGGTCTCCGTTGTCTCCTGGCCGAAGCAACCGCCCTGCCAGGACTGGCTGTTGATGCCTACGAGGGTGCTGACGCCGTTGGTGGTGCGGATCTCGGGGCCGCCCGCGTCGCCCGCGCAGATCGCCGCGCCGTTCTGACCGGTGACGGTCGCGGTCGTGGTGTCGGCCGAGTCGACGGCGAAGGTGCCGGTGTGGAGCTTCAGCGGCGCCCATTCGTCGGCCGTTCGGCCGTAGCCGGTGCTGGTGAGGGATTCGCCCGCGGTGGCCGCCGTCGTGGCCAGGGCGATGGGGGTGATCGTCGTGACCGGGCGGTTGAGGCGGGCCAGGACCAGGTCGCGGTCCGTGCGCGGGACCAGTTCTACGACCGTGCGGGTGACGCCTGTTGTGGTCGTCAGGTCCGTGCGGCCGATGGTCGCCGTGGTGGTGAGTTTCGGCTTTCCGGCGGGGACGGTGAGGCTGGTGGCCGGGTCGTCGGCGAAGCAACTGGCCGCCGTCAGCAGCCAGTCGGTGTCCACGAGGGTGCCGGTGCAGGCTCGGGTGCCGTCGCCGATGTCGAGGCGGGCGGTGTAGGCGTAGGTGGCGTCCGACGCGGCTGTGCCGCTGACCGCTTGTGCGGGGGCGGCCGTCAGGGCGAGGGGTGCGGCCATCAGGGCCGCGGCGAGTACGGCGTGGCGTACGGGTCTGCGGGGTGGCGTGACCTTCAGGGTGACCATGACTTCCTTGCTGCGAGGTCTCTACGGGCGTACGGGATCACTTGCGGGCGTACGGGATCACGGGATCGGTGAGCGCGACTTCGGGGCTGCGGCTGCGGTTGCCTACCGGCTCGACTTGGCCGGGTGGCGTGCAACTGCCGCGGGTTTGGCGCTATTTGGCCGGGGTGGGAGCAACTGGCTTGGCGTCGGGTCGACTTGGCTGGGGCGTCGGCAACTTCCGCCCTTGCGGCTCCACTTGGGCCGTGCGTCGGCAACTTCCGTCCCTGCGGCTCGACTTGGCTGTGGCCGGTGCAACTGGCTTGCGTCCAGCTCTACTTGGCCGGACCGTCGCCGACTTCCTTACCCTCGGCGCTACTTGGCCGGGACATCGGCAACCGCCGTGCCCCCGGCCCGACTTGGCCAATGCATGAGCAACTGCCGTGCCTGCGGCTCCACTTGGCCGAGGCGCGGCCAACTCCCGCCGCTCAGCTCGACGCGCCCGTCCTGATCTCCACGAGCATCCACGAGCGGCCCTGTTCGTCCGCCGTCTCGCCCACCGGGGTCCAGGTGTTCGCGGCGACGTCGTACGTCTGCTGCTGGTCGTCCACGGTCATGTCGACCTGGGCCGCCTGGTCGCCGCCCTCGACGCCGTAGACCGCCGGGATCTCCAGGGTGAGGTAGCCGGAGGTGCCGGTGGCGCGGAAGCAGATCTTGTCCTTGCTGCGGGCCCAGACCTGGAGCAGCCCGTCCTGGCTGTCGCAGTCGGCGAGGACGATGTGGCCGTCGCCGCGCTTCAGGGTGATGCCCTGGTCGGCGAGGATCTTGGCCGCGCCCGGGTAGTCGAAGTCCTCGACCGCGTAGCCCGGTGCCTCGTCGGCGACGGGGGCGACCGCGTGTCCGGCCCGGGCCGACGGGGACGCGGTCGACGGAGCCGTGCCCGCCGTCGCCGCCAGCCAGGCCAGCGTCGCTGCCGCCGTGGCGGCCAGGGCGGTGCCCAGGAGTCTTCTGCGCCGCGGCCGGGGCCGGGGCGCGGTGGTCGTACGTGCCTTCATCACTGTCCTGTCGTCGGTGCCGGACGGCTGTCCGGAGCGTGGGATCGAGCCGGGTGTGAAGGCTGGAAAGGAGAAAGCCGGAAAGAAAGGTGCTCGGCGCGGTGAAAACACGCTCGGCATGCCGGAAAAACTGCTTGCGCACGCATATCCATGGAGCGCACCTCCCCCTGGCGGCCCTCGACGACCCGCATGGCGACAACGAATCCGCGGGGGTTCGACGCCCGCCCTCGTCGCACGAAGGAGGCGACGGAGGCGAGAAAGGCGTCGGGCAGCGTGAAGACTGCACAAGCGCTTCCTCATCCCCCGATGAGAAACCCTTTGGCGGCGCTATGGAATCCCATTGTCCGAGCTTTGTCCACCCGGTTGAATCAGGGCGAACCTGTCTTTATCGCAGGTTAGTTGTGTGTCCTGAGTCACCTTCACGTGAAATCTGTGCGGATTCTTTGCGTCCAATCCGGAGGGGTGGGGTGAGGTTTTTTAGGGTGCTTGATCCATGCATTCACTTCCTTTTTGCTTTCCTTTGCTGGTACTTTGCTGGAGTTGCTCGGAGGGTCGTTCTTCATTTTGCGTCACAAGAGCGGATAAAGCGGGCCGGTTTGCGATCCGATGGAATTGAAACGGGCGATCTGTGTGATCCTTCTTCGGTCATCGGTCTCCGTTGATTTCTCTTTCCGGCGGGGGCCGCGATCTTCATCAGGGGGTTCAGAAGATGCGTGTGAAGCAGTGGAGCAGACGGGGATTCCTCCGCACGGTGGTGTCCGGGGCGGCGGCCACGGTCGCGGTGTCCGCGCTCGGGCTCGACCTCGTGGCGGCCGGCGCGGCCGTGGCCGACGACGATGACGGCACGAGCACGCTGCCGGACACCGACCGGGCCAAGGTGGTCCAGGCATGGCGCAGCGGCGGACCGACCACCCGGGCCGCGGCGGCCACGGCGCTGGTCGGCAGCGACGACGACGTCCAGGAGTTCCTGAGCACGACGCTCGCGCAGGCGACCGCCCAGGACAACCGCGCCGCCATCGTGAAGATCATGGGCAGCTCGGGTTCCGGCATGCGCACCGCGGCGGCCGCGGCGCTGGCCGGCAGCGACGACGACGTGGTCGCCTTCCTGACCACCGGCTACCAGACGCCGCTGGCCGAGGACCAGCGCGTCGCCGTACTGACGATCATGAACAACGGCGGCAAGGCGGTGAAGGCCGCCGGGCAGAAGGCGCTGGACGCGGGCACCGCCGACGCGCTGATGATGTTCCTCGACACGGGGCAGTTCACCGCCCGCGAGGAGGACAACCGGGTCGCCGTGTTCACGATCCTCGCGAGCGCCGGACCCGAGGTGTCCAAGACCGCGCAGCGGGCCCTGAACGGCACCGCCGACGACATCCAGCAGTGGCTGGACACCGGGCAGAACATCTCGCGGGCCCGGGATCAGGAGACGCTCACCGTTGGCCAGTTGGTGCTGGTCGCGCAGGCCGCGGGCGCGCGGGCCCAGGTGCAGACCGATGCGGCCGTCGAGGCGTCCGGCCGGGCGACGGAGGCCGCCGCGGCGGCCAAGGACGCCGCCGAGAAGGCCGCCGACGAGGCACAGGCCGCCCAGGACGACGCCGCGAAGTCCTCGGCCGCCGCGGGCCGGGCCGCCGATGCCGCGAACGGGGCCGCCGACGCCGCCCGTACGGCGATCAGCGCCTCCAGCACGGCCGTGAACGCCGCTCGCGTCGCCGCCTCGGCCGCCACCGCCGCCGCCTCGGAGACGGACCGTTCCACCACGG
>LJCV01000169.1 GCA_001298575.1 Actinobacteria bacterium OK074 | reverse complement strand
GGGCGGCGAAGGAACTGGCTTCGCTTCGCTAGGGGCGGGGGTTCACTGCGGGCCGGTGGGAACTGCGCGAGCAACCACAACGCACCCGCAGCCACCCACCTACCCCAACAACCCACCCACCAACTTGTCCGACCCCCCAGAGGTAGCCCCACTGGACGCATCACCGGAAGAGGTACTCGTACCCCCCGCCGTCGAACCTCCGGAGGAAGACGCCGACGTCGTAGGCGCCTGCTGCACAGGCGACGACTGCTGAGGCGGCGCCTGCCCAGCCGCCCCCTGCGTCTGCGCGGGCGTCGTGTTCGTCGCCCCGGCCGCCCCGGACGAGGTCGACGGCGTAGTCGCCCCCGCCCCCGCCGACGGCGTCGAAGCCACCCCGGAGGTGGTGGCCGCGGCGGACGCCGACGGAGTCACCCCCCGCCGAGTCGCCCCCGGCGTCCCCGGCAGCGGAGACCCGGGCACCTCGTTCCGCGGCGCCTCGCCGGGCCCGGGCACGACCACCCGGTCGGCGTCCCGCACGGCACCGCCGAGCAACGACCCGACGAGCAACGTCAGTCCGGCGACGATCGCGGCGATCAGCGCGCCCCGCCGCAGCACGTACCGCCGCAGCTCCCAGATCTCCGCGCGCGGCCCGAGCGTGCGCCAGGCGCTGCCGGCGAGACGGCCGTCGACGGAGTACACGGGGGCGCCCGCGATGATCAGCGGCGACCAGGCGGCGAGGTAGATGATGTCGGGCGCGTCGTACACCGGAACCGTCTTCCAGCTGACGGTGACGATGAGCGCCGCCGACAGCAACGCCCCCACCGCCGCCGCAACTCGCTGCCACAGCCCGAGAATTGTCAGCACGCCGACGACAACTTGCAGGAACGCGACGCTGAGTCCGGCCCCGACGGGGTGCGCGAGCGCGAACTGCCGTAGCGGCTCGGCGAATTCCCACGGGTGCAGGGTGTTGAGCCACTTCACCATGGAGCCGCGCTTGCCGCCGTCGAAGTACACGGGGTCGCAGAGCTTGCCCATGCCGGCGTAGACGGAGATGAAGCCGAGGAAGACCCGCAACGGCAGCAGGACGACACCGAGGTTCATCCGGCGGCCGGGGTAATACCCCTGCCGCACCGGGTCGTTGGCGCGCCGGCGGGCCGATGCCTCGTCCCGGTCGAAGTCCCGGTCGAAGTCGTAGGAGTCGGCGTACCGCTGCTCGGCGGACGCGAACTCCCCTCCCTCGTAGGCGGGTTCGTCGTACGCGCTGCCAACTGACCTCATATTCGGCAGCAGTCGGGTGCCGCCGGTGTCGGTCATGTCGTCGGAGGTGCGCTGGGCGCCGACCACCGGGGTCTCCACGGTGGCGTCGATCAGGTCCTCGACGTCGACGCGTGGGATGACCTGGGTCGCACCGGCGTCGCCGGGGGGCTCCTCGCCGTGCCGCAGGCTCGTGTTGCGCACCGCCTGCAACAGCCGGTGGGCGCCGGTGTCGTCGGGCACGGACCGGCCGGTCCAGACGACGGGGCGCCGACGAGCGGCGGCGGGCCTGCGCGCGGTGTCCTCGGTGGCGCTCGAGTACCGTGCGACGCGCGGCAGTTGAGCGCCCCTCGTCGACGCGCCCAACTGCACGCGGAAGCTCGCATGGTTGACGATGATCTGCGCCGGGTCGCTCGGCACCTTCACCATGCTCAGCGCGGGAGTGTCGTCGAATCCCGACGATCGGTCCCCCGAGGGTGTGCGGGGTGTTCTGGTGTCCACACTCATCTAACCGAGTGACGTGTGTTTAGGACACTGTCTTGACGCGAGCACGCTCCGCCGGGTTGGGCAGGTTGTCGGCTGCGGATACGTCGTGGCCGCTCGCGCAGTTCCCCGCGCCCCTAAAGGCTGGGGCTGCGCCCCGCCTTTTTAGGGGCGCGGGGCTGCGTTGGATGTGCGGCTACCGCCGCGTGGGCGCGACCAGCCCCCACCGACCCGCACCCGTCACCGCACCATCAAGCCCGCCGCCGAGCCGCCTCATACAAAACAATCCCCGCCGCAACCCCCGCGTTCAACGACTCCGCCCCACCCGGCATGGGAATCCGCACCAGGAAGTCACACGTCTCCCCCACCAACCGCGACAACCCCTTCCCCTCACTCCCCACCACGATCACGACCGGCCCGCCCAGCGCGGCAAGCTCCCCCACCTCGGTGGCACCGTCCGCCGCCAGCCCGACGACCGTGATGCCCGCCTTCTGGTACGCCTCCAGCGCCCGCGTCAGATTCGTCGCCCGCGCGACCGGCGTCCGCGCCGCCGTCCCCGCGGAGGACTTCCACGCCCCCGCGGACATCCCCGCGGCCCGCCGCTCCGGTACGACGACGCCGTGGCCGCCGAACGCCGACGCGGACCGGACGACCGCGCCGAGGTTGCGCGGGTCGGTGACGCCGTCGAGCGCGACGATCAGCGGGTCCTCGCCCTCCTCGAACGCGGCGGCCACCAGGTCCTCGGGGTGCGCGTACTCGTAGGGCGGGACCTGGAGGACCAGGCCCTGGTGGTTGAGGCCGTTGGTCATGCGGTCGAGTTCGGGGCGGGGCGCCTCCATGAGGTTGATGCCACCGCGCTCGGCCGCGAGCTGGAGCGCCTCGCGCACCCGCTCGTCGTTGTCGATGAACTGCTGCACGTACAGCGTGCTCGCGGGCACGCCCCCACGCAGCGCCTCGACGACCGGGTTGCGGCCGACGACCAGCTCGGACGTCGAGCGCCCGCCGCCGCGCCGCGCCTGCGGCCGGATCTGCGCGCGGCGCGTCTTCGCCTGCGCGGCCCGCTGCTTGGCGTGCCCCTTGCGCATCTCGGCGGGCGGGGTCGGCCCCTTGCCCTCCAGGCCCCGGCGCCGCTGGCCGCCACTGCCGACCTGCGCGCCCTTCTTGCCGGACATGCGGCGGTTGTTCGCGGCCATGACCTACCCGTCTGTTGTCTGTTGCCGATGTCCCACGGATCTCGTCTGCCCGCGGACTTTTCGTATGTACGTCTATGCAGTGTGCCGCCCGGAGGCCCGAGCGGCACAATCGATCAAGGTCGGGGGCAGGCGTCTCAGCGCGGGCCGAGGCTCCAGCGCGGCCCCTGCGGGCCGTCCTCGATGACCAGCCCGGACTGGTTGAGCTGGTCGCGGATGGCGTCGGCGGTGGTCCAGTCCTTGCGGGTGCGGGCCGCCTCGCGCTGGTCGAGCACCAGCCGTACGAGGCTGTCGACGACCCCGTGCAGGTCCTCCCCGCGGTCGCCCTCACCGGCCCAGTGCGGGTCGAGCGGGTCCAGACCGAGGACGCCGAGCATGGCGCGCACCTCGGCCAGACGCGCGACGGCGGCTTCCTTGTCGTCGGCGGCGAGGGCGGAGTTCCCCTGCCGGACGGTCGTGTGCACGACGGCCAGAGCCTGCGGTACGCCCATGTCGTCGTCCATGGCCTCGGCGAAGGCCGGCGGCACCTCGGCCGCGGGCTCGACGACGCCCCCGGCCTTCCCTGCCTTTTCGGTCACTCGCTGCACAAACCCCTCGATCCGAGCGAACGCGGACTCGGCCTCGCGCAGGGCCTCCTCGCTGTACTCGATCATCGAACGGTAGTGCGGGGTGCCGAGGTAGTAGCGCAGCACGATCGGCCGCCACGTCTTGACCATCTCGGACACGAGCACGGAGTTGCCCAGCGACTTGGACATCTTCTCGCCGCTCATGGTGACCCACGCGTTGTGCACCCAGTAGCGGGCGAACTCGTCGCCGAACGCCTTGGCCTGGGCGATCTCGTTCTCGTGGTGCGGGAAGATCAGGTCCAGGCCGCCGCCGTGGATGTCGAAGGCGGAGCCGAGGTATTTGTGCGCCATGGCCGAGCACTCCAGGTGCCAGCCCGGACGGCCGCGGCCCCACGGCGTCTCCCACGTCGGCTCGCCCGGCTTCGCGGACTTCCACATGGCGAAGTCGCGCGGGTCGCGCTTGCCGGTCTCGCCCGCGCCGGACGGCTGCTGGAGGTTGTCCAACTCCTGGTTGGAGAGCTGGAGATAGCCCGGGAAGGAGCGCACGTCGAAGTAGACGTTCCCGTCGGCCTCGTACGCGTGCCCGCGCTCGATGAGCCCGCGCATCATCTCGACCATCTCGGTCACATGGCCGGTCGCGCGCGGCTCGTACGTCGGCGGGAGGCAGCCGAGGGCGGCGTAACCGTCGTTGAAGGCACGCTCGTTCTCGTAGCCGATCGACCACCAGGGGCGGCCCTGGTCCGCCGCCTTCGCGATGATCTTGTCGTCGATGTCCGTGACGTTCCTGATGAACGTCACGTCGTAGCCGCGGTATTCGAACCAGCGGCGCATGATGTCGAAGTTGAGCCCCGAGCGGATGTGCCCGATGTGCGGAGCCGCCTGGACGGTGGCGCCACAGAGGTAGATCGAGACACAGCCCGGCGTGAGCGGGGCGAAGTCACGGATCTGCCGGGCGCTGGTGTCGTACAGGCGAATGGTCACCCTCCCAGGGTAGTGGGCGAGGGGTAGTGCCCCGCGACCCCTTCCGGGTCATGAGGCACACTTTCGTGACATTCGCGGGCTCCGGGTTTGAACCGGTACCGGCGCGCATATTGTCGGCTGCCCCGTACGCACGCCCCACGCGCGCGTGCACGCGTACCGAGCAGGTGCCCTTTCGCGCGCCTCAGCCGACCCGCGCCACCAGCGCCGTGGCCACCGCCATCAGCCCTTCTCCCCGCCCCGGGAAGCCGAGACCGTCCGTGGTCGCCCCGGACACCGACACGGGCGCGCCCGCCGCCTCGGAGAGCACCTTCTGCGCCTCCTCGCGCCGCTTGCCGATCTTCGGGCGCGGGCCGACGACCTGGACGGCGATGTTGCCGATCGTGAATCCCGCCTCCCGCACGATCCGCGCGGCCTCCGTAAGGAGGACGACGCCGGAGGCACCCGACCACTCGGGGCGCCCGGTGCCGAAGTGCTGCCCGAGGTCGCCGAGCCCGGCCGCCGAGAACAGCGCGTTGCAGGCGGCGTGCGCGACGACGTCGGCGTCGGAGTGCCCGGCCAGCCCGGAGCCCTCGCCCTCCCACTTCAGCCCCGCGCACCACAGCTCGCGCCCGTCCTCGAAGGCGTGGATGTCGGTCCCGATGCCGACCCGCGGAAGCACGATGGCCTGCACTTGAGGCTCTCCCCGCGTCTCTCCCTGCGTCTCAGAACCCATCGTTGAGCCTCCTGCGGGCCAGGACCGCCTCCGCGAGGACCAGGTCCAGCGGGCGGGTCACCTTGAACGCCTCCTCGTGCCCGGGCACGACCACGACCCGCAGCCCGAGCTGTTCCACCATGCTCGCGTCGTCCGTCACGTCGTCCGTGACCGTCTCGTGCGCGTGCACGAGGGTCGCGCGGTCGAAGCCCTGGGGCGTCTGCACGGCCCGCAGCCGCGCCCGGTCGGGCGTGGCGAGCACCGGCTCGGGATCGCCCGCCGCCGACGCCGGCTCGACCTCCTTGACGGTGTCGGCGAGCGGCAGCGCCGGCACGACGGCCGGGGCGCCCTCCCGTACGGCCTCGATGACGGCGTCCACGGTGTCGACGGGCACCAGGGGGCGGG
Source organism: Actinobacteria bacterium OK074 (assembly GCA_001298575.1). Lineage (GTDB taxonomy): Bacteria > Actinomycetota > Actinomycetes > Streptomycetales > Streptomycetaceae > Streptomyces. Next base: position 1,921 of record LJCV01000169.1, on the reverse strand, counting down.
CCGCGTCGTGCACGAGGACGATGTCGTAGTCCGGGGGCAGCGCGTCCAGCCCGAGTTTCACGGACTCCTGGCGGGTGTCGCCGCCGGGGACCACGAGGAAGTCGGTGCGGTCGGGCAGCGCGTGCGCGTCGAGGAGCGACTTGACCTCGGCGGATCCGTCGGACGGCGCGACCACGACGACCAGGGACACGCCCCGGGACGCGGCCAGCGCGCGGACGGCGTGGATGAGCATCGGAGTGCCGTTCAGCGCGCGAAGCGCCTTGGGGGCGCCCGGGCCGAGCCGCACGCCCCGTCCGGCGGCCGGGATCACGGCGGCGGTCCGGGGGCCCGGAACGGGTGCGCCGGACGCGACGGCGGAGGCGGCCTCCGCGGGCACCTCCGCAGACACCCCCGCGGACGCTTCCGTGAGCGAAGAGCGCGAATCGTGAGACATCGGTTCCTGTCAGGTTTGTGTGCTCGGCCTGGTTGGGTATGGCCACACCGTGCCCGGGCGCGAGCCCTGACCGGACCCTTCCGTGACTTCCGGTCGAGGCGGTTGCCCGGGCCCGGCACAACTCTTACGGGTTCGACAACTCTTACCGGTTGGTACGAGCCCGGTCACACCGGCAGCGCACCCCGTGGCCGTCCAGCGTCCGACACCGGTTCAACGGTCGGCGTCGACGCGGTCTGGTCGGCAAGGGGACGCGAACATGCCGCGGCGCCCGGCGACAGCTACTGCGTCATCGGGCACCACGGCATTTCACATGTACTGTCCGCCGGACCGTTCGTCCTCCCGCCTCGGGCGCGGGGCGGGAGGCAGAAGGGGGAGCGGGACGGGCGTCAGGACGCGAGAACCTCGTCGAGCAGGGCCTCGGCCTTGTCCTCGTTCGTGTTCTCCGCGAGGGCGAGCTCGCTCACCAGGATCTGGCGAGCCTTGGCGAGCATGCGCTTCTCACCGGCGGAGAGTCCACGCTCGCGCTCACGACGCCACAGGTCACGTACGACTTCCGCGACCTTGATGACATCGCCCGAGGCGAGCTTCTCCAGGTTTGCCTTGTAACGACGAGACCAGTTCGTGGGCTCCTCGGCATACGGTGCGCGCAGCACCTCGAAGACCCGGTCCAGCCCGTCCTGACCGACCACATCACGTACGCCGACGAACTCCGCATTGTCCGCTGGCACACGCACCGTCAGGTCGCCCTGGGCGACCTTGAGCACCAAGTAGGTCTTGTCCACGCCTTTGATCTGGCGAGTTTCGATGGCCTCGATCAGCGCGGCCCCGTGATGGGGATAGACCACGGTGTCGCCAACCTTGAACGTCATGTGACAGGTACCCCTTCCGTGGCTATCCAGAGTAACACGGAAACGGCGTCTTCTGAATGGCGTTTTCGCAGGTCAGGGCATATCTCGGGGCTTGACAAGCACAACCGGAACGTGCTTCGAGGGGGCGACGGAAGAGGGTATCCGCAGGTCGGAGCGGCTGCACGGGCAGGGTGAAACGCTCGCGTTACACGCCTCGGAACCCACGGAACCGGGGCCGAACGTCCCCATTTGTCCTGCTCCACACGCTCGACTTCCGCTACTCCGTTCGGTGCATGGAGTCGCGTACGGGCCGAATCCCGAATTGATCAAGGTGGGGGTGGGGTTGCACATTCCCCATTCCTTCCGGAGCGGCTTGCCGACGCTTGCCGAAAAACACACTGTGCGTGACGAAGGCACGAGGCGGCGCTCTTAGCTGTTATGTGAATGCGGAAGTAGAACGGCCGAACGGGGGTGGAGGGGACGGCGGAGGGAGCGGCGGAGGTGGAGGGGGGGGAGGGGGGCGGCGGTGGGGGGCGCGTAGCGGCGGCGGCGGCCGGTGAGTGCTCTGCGCAGCCGGCCGGTGGTGGTCGTCGGGGCGATGACGGCGGCGGTGGTCATGGGCGTCAACTCCCCTAGTCCG
>LJCV01000168.1 GCA_001298575.1 Actinobacteria bacterium OK074 | reverse complement strand
CTCCCCCTCCCCTCCTCCCGTCCCCACCCTCAGACCTCTGCCCTCAAACCCCCATCTCCCCCGCAATACGCCCACTCCGCACCGCAGCCACCAACTCCGCGTGGTCCTTCTCCGTGCGGTCGGCGTAGGACGTGGCGAAGGTGGCGAGGGCGTCGTCCAACTCCTCGTTCTTGCCGCAGTAGCCGGCGATCAGGCGGGGGTCGGCGCTGTGGGCGTGGGCTCGGGCCAGGAGGGCGCCGGTCATGCGGGCGTAGTCGTCCATCTGGGCGGTGGCCAGTTCGGCCGGGTCGACGCTGCCCTTGCGGTTGCGGAACTGGCGTACCTGGAACGGCAGTCCGTCCACCGTCGTCCAGCCCAGCAGGATGTCGCTGACGACCTGCATGCGCTTCTGGCCGAGTACGACACGGCGGCCCTCGTGGTCGGTCACCGGCACCGGCAGCCCCGCCGTCGACAGGTGGGGGAGCAGCGCCGAGGGGCGGGCCTCCTTCACCTGGAGGACGAGGGGTTCGCCGCGGTGGTCCAGGAGCAGCACCACGTACGAGCGCGTGCCCACGCTGCCCGTGCCCACCACGCGGAACGCCACGTCGTGCACCGCGTACCGGGCGAGCAGCGGCAGCCGGTCCTCCGACACCGTCGTCAGGTACCCCTCCAGCGACCTCGCCACCGCGGCCGCCTCCGCGTCCGGGACCCGGCGCAGTACCGGCAGTGCGTCCACGAACCGGCGGCCCCCGTCCACGGTCGGCTCGGTCGACTTCGCGGCGAACCGTCCGCTGGTGTTGGCGCGGGCCTTCTCCATCACCCGTTCCAACGTGCCGAGCAGGTCGTGGGCGTCGGTGTGGGAGACGAGTTCCTCGTCCGCGATGGCGTTCCACGCGTCCAGCACCGGCAGCCGGGCCAGCAGCCGCATCGTGCGGCGGTAGGCACCCACCGTGTCGCGCGCCGCCCGTCGGCATATGTCCTCGGTCGCGCCCGCCTCGCGCCCGGCCAGCACCAGCGACGTCGCCAGCCGCTTGAGGTCCCACTCCCAGGGGCCGTGCACGGTCTCGTCGAAGTCGTTGAGGTCGATGACCAGTTCGCCGCGGGCGTCGCCGTACAGCCCGAAGTTCGCCGCGTGCGCGTCGCCGCAGATCTGTGCGCCGATGCCGGTCATGGGGGTGCGGGCCAGGTCGTACGCCATCAGGCCGGCCGAGCCGCGCAGGAACGCGAACGGGCTCGCCGCCATCCTGCCCACCCGTATCGGGGTGAGGCCCGGGATGCGGCCGCGGTTGGACTCCTCGACCGCGGCCACCGCGCCGGGCCGCGCCGGGTCCGGCACGAACTCGGCGTGCGCCGCGCGGGGCACCCGGTGGCGCAGCTGCCTGCCGTCCTCCTTCGGCGACCCCTTCACGAAGGGGTCGGCGAAGCCGGGCACCCACGGGATCCTTGCCGCCTGCCCCACTGTCTGCTCCACTGCCCGCTCCGCCGTCCGCTCCGCCGTCACCGCGCGAACAGTCCCGTTGCCGGCCCCGGCACCGGCCCCAGTGCCGCTCCCGGTTTCCTCGTTCACGTCACCCACACCGCTCGCATCGCTCACTCCGAACAACTCCCCCGTCGTACCGGACCGTCATCGGCCCGCCTCGGCCCGTCGCCCTGCCGAACATCAACTTGCGACGACCGTACAGCCGCTCACGAAAACCCGTCAGACCCTGTGGACAACTCCCCGGCAGCCGCCACGACGATCATCCGAACCGCCCCGCCCTGTGGACAACTTCAGGCACCCGAAGCCGAATCGGCAGCACCACTCCCGACGTCCGAGCCGACGTCCGAGCCGACGTCCGCATCCCCATCCGCATCCCCATCCGCCGCCGCCACCGCATCCACCGCCACATCCACATCCCCCTCCACACCACCCCCGGCATCCACCGCCCGCAACGACCTCACCTGCGGCGAAAGCAGCGCCCCCGCCGTCGCCAGGACGACCAACCCCGCGCACCCCGCCAGCGCCCGCCCCGTGCCGATCGCCGCGGCCACCGGACCCGCGATCAGCAGGCCGAGCGGTGCGAAGGCTAGCGAGCCGAACATGTCGTACGAACTGACCCTGGACAGCGCCTCCTCCGGCACCTCGCGCTGAAGCGTCGTGGCCCACAGCACCCCGAAGACGTCCGTGGCGACCCCGGCCAGGAACATGGCCGGCGCCGTCACCCACAAGGACGCGCCCGCGGCCAGCAGGGCCATGGGCAGGGCCGCGGGGAAGGTCACCAGGACCGCGACGAGCATCGGCCGCGCCACCCGGACCCGGGCGGCCAGACCCGCGCCCGCGATGGTGCCGAGCGCCTGTGCCGCGACGACGACCGACCACGCGCGTGCCCCGCCGAGGCGCTCGTCGGCCACCAGGGGGCCCAGGACGCCGACGTAGGCGTTGCCGGCCGCGACCACGACGGCGTACTGGGCGACGATGGCCCACAGCCACTGCCGGGAGGCGAACTCCCGCCAGCCGTGGCGCAGTTCCGCCCAGCCGGAGGCCGCCTTCCGGGGCCGTACCGTCAGCCGCAGTGCCCCGATGAGGGCGGCGCTGAGCGCGAAGGAGGCGGCGTTCAGGGCCAGTGCCCAGCCCGCGCCGACGAAGGCGACCGTCACGCCGGACAGGGCGAGGCCGAGCAGCATCGCGCCGTTCATGGCCACCCGCAGCAGGGCGTTGGCCTGTTGCAGGCGTCCGGCCGGGACGATGAGCGGCACCACCCCGGCCATGGCCGGGTAGAACAGCGCGGTGGCGGTGCCCGCGAGGACCGCGAGCAGGCACAGGGCGGGCAGCGGCGCGTGCCCGGTCAGCGTCATGACCGCGAGGCCCGCGTAGGCCGCCGCCCCCACCAGGTCGGACACGACCATCAGCCGCGACCGCGACACCCGGTCCGCGATCACCCCGCCGACCAGGACGAACACCAGCTGGGGCAGGGCCTGACAGGCCAGTACGAGGGACAGCTTCCCAGGTCCCGCTCCGGGCAGTTCCAGCACCGCGAACGCGAGCGCCACGCGCGCGAAGGCGTTGCCGAGAACCGAGACCGTACGGGCGGAGGCGAGCAGGACGAAACTGCGGTCACGCCAGAGGGAGGACCGCGCCAGGTCAGCTGTCATGAGCGGCCACCCTAGGAGGCACGACAGCGCAAGGGCCATCCATATAGACCCCGCACACCCTTTAAACCTCGCACGCCCACAGATCTCGTACACCGTGAATCTCGTACGCCGTGAATCTCGTACGCCGTGGATCTCGTACGCCCGTCCAACCCGGATGGCATGATCCCGACACGTGAGCGACCGCAGTCCCCGCAGCGAATACAGCCAACAGCGCACCCCCTCCCCCTTCCGCACCATCGCGCAAGCGGCCGCCCCGCTCTACGTCACCACCCTCGCCGCCTCGGCCGGCTCGCTCGTCGACGCCGCGCTGCTGGGCCGGCACGCCACCGCCTCGCTGGCCGCGTTCGCCGTGACGATCGCGGTGTTCAGCCCGGCCACGGCCACCGTCGCGGGCGCGCTGCGCGGCGTGATGCCGTTCGTCGCGCCGCACCGCGACGACCCCGCGAAACTGCTGCCGCTGGTGCGCAACGGCATGTGGCTGGCGTTCGCCGTCGGCGGGGTGTGCGGGGCGGCGGTGGCGGCGGTGCCGCTGATCGGCGGGCTGTGGGGCGTCCGACGCGGCACCCTCGACCAGCTCGGCGCGTTCCCGTGGCTGCTCTCAGCATGCGTGGTGCTGATCGCGGTCGGTTCGTCGGCGACGTCCGTCCTGGTCGCGCTGGGGCACTCCGCGCAGGTCATGCGCGCGGGGCTGCTGGGCACCGCCGCGTCCGTGACCCTGTCGGTCGTGCTCGTCGGCGGCCCCGGCCCGCTCCCGAGCCTGGGCCTGACCGGCGCGGGCCTGGCCATGCTCACGTCGAGCCTGATCAGCACCGGCCTCAACCAGCTCGCGCTGCGCCGCGCGACCGTCCTCTCCGGCCACCCCCTCCGGCCCGGCAGACCCGACGTACGGCAGGTGCTGCGGCTGGCCCGGGTGGGCATCCCGCTCGGCGCGACCGTGCTGGTGAAGTTCGCCGTCCTCGGCATGCTGACCTTCGCCGCCGCCCGCCTCGGCACCGGCAGCGCGGCCGTGCACAGCGTGTCGGAATCGCTGGTCAACGTCGTCTTCACCGCGGCGGTCGCGGTCGGCCAGGCCACCGTCCCGCTGATCGCCCGGTACGCCGAGGACGGCGACGCCGTACGCATCCGCCGCAGCATGTGGGCCGGGGTGCGGGTGGCGCTGTGCGCGGTCGCCGTCCTCGGGGGTGTCCTGCTGGCGCTCGGCGGCCCGGTCGTCGGGCTGTTCACGACGGACCCCGAACTCGCCCGTCAGGTACGGCGGTTGCTGCCGCTGGTCGTCGCGGTGGTGGCCGCGGACGCCTTCCAGGCGGTCGCGGGCTTCGCCCTCGTCGGCCTCAAACGCACCGGCCCGAGCCTGCTGTCGACCGTGGTGTGGTTCGGCATCCTGGCCGCACTCTCCGTCCCGGTCGCCGACACGACCGGCCTGCCCGGCCTCTGGACCGCCCTGGCCTGCGCGAACCTCCTCCAGGCCGCGACGAAGACGGCATCCTTCCTACGCCACGGCACCCCGACGCCTCCGTAGCCGCCGCGAAGACCCGGGCAACCCCGGTCGCGGACCCCGAGCCCCCTCCCCTCCAGTGAGAGAGACCTCACACCGACCGGAGACCACCCCCACCAACACCCCGGCCGCCACCCCACCCCCAAACCGACCGAACGCGCCCCGTACCTCTGAATCCCCTCTGAACCCCACACCACGAAGACCGGCCCAAGCAGATCTCGAACAGATCCCGCAGATCCCGAGCAGACAACGCCCAAGCGACAAGAAGACAAAGCGAAACGGCCGCCATCGTGATCACGATGACGACCGTTTCGTCGTTGTGCGCGAGGGGGGAGTTGAACCCCCACGCCCTTGCGGGCACTGGAACCTGAATCCAGCGCGTCTGCCTATTCCGCCACCCGCGCATTGGGTGTGTCCTGGGGCCTTGGCTCTTGGGGTGCCGCCGCCTTCCGACATGCAGAAGATTAGCACGGTGGCGCCGGTGGATTCACATCGCTTTCCGTCCCCGCAGCTCAGGCCGGGGACCGCCCCCGCACCCCTCCTCCCACCCCCTTGACGCCCGCCCCGCCCACAGGCAGACAAGGAAACGGTGAGAGGAGAAGGGAAGAAAGAAGGGAAGAAAGGGGAGAAGCCGACAACGGCGAAGCATCCGCGGCGAGCACCCGCGGCGTCCGCGGCGCCCGCAGTGAGAGCTACGCCACCGCGCCCCCTCGCCCCGCCCTCACCCCGTACCGCCGACAACCCGACCGCCCGCCCCCGTGTCCGCCCCGAAGACCCCCAGGTCACCCCCCCCCCCCCACCCCCCG
>LJCV01000167.1 GCA_001298575.1 Actinobacteria bacterium OK074 | reverse complement strand
CCTCCACCGTCCCCAGCGCCGGGTGCACGGCGTCGTGGCCGCCCGCCGCGGAACCGATCGCCCACGGCACACCCACATCCCCCGCACCGGCCGAGAGCGTGTTGTTGGGACCCTTGCGAAACGTCCGGCCGATGGGATGGACCGGGGGCAGGTAGACGACGTCGAAACCCATCGCCGCGATGGCCGGAAGCCGCCCGGCCGCCGTCCGGAACGTGCCATGAACAGCCGGTACGCCCCCGGGCCGCCCGTTCTCCGAGCGCGGGAAGAACTCGTACCACGACCCGAACAGCGCCCGCTCCCGCTCCACCAGCAACGGCAACTCCTCGGAGACCGTGACCAGTTCACGCAGCGGATGGCGGGCCAGGACCTCGGTCGCCTCTACGGACAGAGCGACCGCAAGGCGGGCCGCCGGTGACCGCGACGCGTCCCGCAGGGCTCGTACGGCGGCCAGCAGCGGCTCCCGTTCGGCCGGGGTCGGCACGCCGGCGGCGGCCCGCTCGTACAGGCGCGCCCCCTCCTCCAGCACCAACTCGATGTCGATCCCGGCCGGAACCTTGATCTCCGCATAGTGCCGCCAGGTGGCGACGGGATCGCCCCACGCCTCCACCGCGTACGTCCAGCGGCCGGGGAAGGCCGGTGTCACCTCGGCGCCCCAGCGGTCGGTGCCGGGGGCGAGTTCCCGCATCGGGGTCCAGGGGCCCGGCCGTCCCTCCGGACCCCGCAGGACGACGTTGGCGGCGACCGCGTCATGGCCCTCGCGGAACACGGTGGCGCTGACCTGGAAGGTCTCCCCCGCCACCGCCTTCGCCGGGCGGCGGCCGTGTTCGACGGCCGGGCGGACGTCCAGGACGGGGATGCGGCCGATGAGGCCGGTGAGGGGAGCCGGAGTTCCGGAATCGATCGCGATGACGGAAGCCTCGAAGTCCAGGCAGGCGACGTGCTCGGGTCTCATGGTGCGTGCCGTCTCCTCCGCCGTCGTCGTTCCTGTCTCCGCCACGCTCTTCGCCAAGCGCGTCGTCAAGCTCTTCGAGTCCTACGGCCTCTCCTACGGCCTCTCCTACGACTACGACCCCGACATGCTCACCGCTCGCGCCGGGTGACCCCTACGGGCCGGCTCGGGGCGCAGGAAGCACTCGGCGGCCTCCGCGGCCTCGCGGGCGCAGCGCTTTCCCATCAGCACGCAGAGGGTGTAGCCCGTGTTCTCGAAGGTGCCCCGGACGGACGAGTCGTCGGGGGCGGCGAGCATCCGGCGTTCCCACGCCCGGTAGCGCTCCAGATGTCTGGCGACCTCGGTTCTCGCGGGCAGCAGCATCGCACCGGTCACCTCCTGCGTCCGTGCGGACGTGTTTCCGAGTCGGTTTGCGGGTGCGCCTCCGGGCTCGTTCGCGAGTTCCCGGACGGCGCCGGTGTGGCCGTGCACGGAGCGCCATCGGTCCGTTACCACCGCACACACCTTCACCCATGGTGCACGGAACACCACCGAGCGTCCTGTTCGGGTTTCAACCACTCGGGGCGAGTGTTCGCTCGTGTTGCACGAATGGAGTAGCGACACCACGCTGGGACTGACTCAGAAGCGATGAGTGCTCACGCTTCGTGATCGGGGCTCGGTCCGTGGGGGCGAGAAGGAGCGAGACCTTCGCCGGTGAGGAGCCAAGGACGATGAAGACCGTAGTGCCCTGCTACTACCACCTCGACGTGGAGATCAGCCCGGAGCGGATCGGCCAGGTCCGGCGGATTCTGACCGCCCATCTCCGGTACTGGGACCTGGACGTGCTCGTCGAGCCCGTCTGTCACTGCGCCGACGCGCTGCTGCGCACGATCGACGCGCACGCGGCGGACAAGAACGCCACCGTCGAGATGTGGTGGAACGGCCGCCATCTGATCACCGCCGTACAGGACCACGACCGGGACCTGCGCCCGCACTACGCGCCGCGTGGCTGCCTGACGCAGATCGCCGCGCTGAGCGACGGCTGGGGGTGCTGTGCCACGGGGTCCGGCGGGAAGATCATCTGGTTCGCGCGCCGGGCGCCGGCCCTGGACCAGGCTCCGCTGACGCCCACGGGACCGGCGCCCGCCCTCTCGACGGCCCGCGAGCTGCCACCGCTCGACGCTCCCGCGGCGGTGCCGTGGTCCCCCGGGTCCCCCGTGCCGGTGGGGTGAAGCAGGCCCCTCCCGACAGCCGAGTCAGGCGCCGATGCCCGTCAACCGCGTTCCAGGGGTGCGCAGTTGCTGCGTGATGGCCTCCGCGGTGGCGACCACCTGGGGTACCAGTTTGCGCGGCTGGAACGCGTCGGTGGTGTTCGCCACCGCGCTCACCGCGGCGACCACGGCACCGCGGCTGTTGCGCACGGGCGCGGAGATTCCGCCCCGGCCCTCGTGCAGCGTGTTGTAGACCACCGCGTGCCCCTCGCGCCGGACCTTGGCGAGGTGGCGCAGCAGGGCCGCCCCGTCGGTGGTCGTCGCCACCGTGCAGCGTTGCAGGGGGCCCGCGCATATCTCGTTCTGCAGGTGTTCGTCGGCGTGCGCCAGGAGGACCAGGCCGGCGGCGGTGGCGTGCAGCGGGAGCCGGCAGCCCGGGGAGCTCCAGCGGGCCGCGAGCGCCTGGTCGTCGCAGACGTAGGAGACGCTGAGGCTCTCGGAGCCGTCCCGGATCATGACGACCGCGGCCGCCGAGGTCTGTCCGGCCAGGGCCACGAGGTGCGGTTGCGCGACGTCGGCCCAGGACGACCAGCGGGGTGCCAGGGTGCCCGTCTCCCACAGCCGCAGCCCGATGCTGTACCGGCCCTCGATGCCGCGCTCCAGCGCTCCCCAGGTGTGCAGTTTGTTCACGATGCGGTGGACCGTCGCGACCGGCAGGCCCGAACGCCGGCTGATGTCGCTCAGGGAGAGGCTGCGGTTGTCCCGGTCGAAAACTGCCAGAATGCTCAGCGTCCGGTCTACGACCGAGCGCTCCGGGGCACCGGTGGGGGGGTGGGTGGTCATCCCGTCAACTTCCCTTCACCCGCACGTCACACACGTGCGATTACTCACGCAAACATCAGAAGTGGTCTGTCAACGGGCGGCCACCTCTATGATTGAACCCTCAAGCGCCTAGGGGAAGGTCATTTCCCGAACAACCATGGTCGATTTCGCCACGTTACCGATACCCGCAGTGCCCTTCGTGCCCCAGTGCCGACCCGGGCTCGGCATGGCCATGATGACGTTCGACAAGTTGTGCGAGTCGGCGCCCCCCGGCTTCCTCGCCGCCCCGCACCGGCTGGAGTTCCACCAGTTGCTGCTGCTCAAGGCCGGCGACGGACGCATCGTGATCGATTCCCGGCCCTTCCAGTGCGGCCCCGGCACCCTGCTGTGGACGCGCCCCAACCAGGTCGTCCAGTGCTTCCCCGAGCCGGGGGTGGACGCCGACGTCGTCGTGTTCACCGAGACCTTCCCGCTGCGGATGAACCAGCACATCGGCATGCTCGACGACGTGCTGCGCCCCGCCCACTGGCAGCTCACCGATGCCGAGATGGCCCTCTTCCAGCAGGTCTTCGGCCTGTTGCGGGACGAGTTCGGACGTCCCGACCGGGGGCTCGGCGAGCAGTTGTTGCGGCATCTGCTGGCCGTCGTCCTGCTGCACATCGACCAGATGTGCCGCGACCACCACCCGGATCCGTCGGGCGCCAAGCACTACAACAGCGAGTCCCGCGAGCTGTTCCTGGGCTTCCGCCAGGAACTCGAACGCTCCTACCGCGCCACACGCGTCGTCGAGGACTACGCGACGGCGCTCAACTGCACCGCCCGCACGCTGTCCCGGGCCTGCCACGCCGTCGCCGGGACCTCCGCCAAGGACGTGATCGACGCCCGGGTGGCCCTGGAGGCGCGGCGGATGCTCGCCCACACGGACCTGCCGGTCAGCTCGATCGCCCGGCAGCTCGGCTTCACCGAGGTCACCAACTTCGGGAAGTTCTTCGCCCGCCGGGTGAACATGACGCCGGGGGCCTTCCGGCGCGAGTCACAGACGGACTGACCACCCCAGCCTGGTTACCTTCGGTAATGAGACAGGCGGTCCGCTCCCCCGCCCCTCGCCCTCCCGCCAGTCGGCATCCCGGTCACGCACCGCGATCCACGCCCGCATATCGCGGATCTACGCCCGTATACCCGGTTTTTCTTTCCACTGGGCGGAAGAGTGGTTGTCCGCTTTCCGTCAGGTGACAAGACTTGGCAGCGCTTCGGGCGGCCCTCGAAGCAACCTTCACGTTGGGTGACGGCCATGCCCGTCGCCCCGACTCGTCGTCCCACACCGGGTGTTGGGGTTCCGGGAGCACAACCGGCGCGTCACGGCGTCCCGTTGGGAGTGACCCGGCGGTACGCCGCCCGGGCGTTGACGATGCGGGCCAGGGCGGTGCCCGTGACCGCCGCCGTCAACAGGCAGGCCAGCCACAGCGGATCGCGGTGCCCGGCCCAGGAGAGTTCACCGGCGGGCGGGATGCCGAAGCCGTTGAGAACCAGCCAGCACAGTACGGCCGTTCCGGGGGCCGCGACGAAGCGGGCGCACAGGCCGAGCACCGCGGACAGTACGGACAGCGCCACCAGGCCGACCGTGGACCTGCCGGAGCCCTGGACGGCGTACAGGAACGGCATGAGCAGCAGCGCCCCGGCGCCCGCGGCGGACCAGACGAACGGTGTGGCGACGGGCTGGGGAACCGCCCGCGCTCCGGCCCTGAGCCCCGTCCACTCGACCACGACCACCCTCCCTTTCCCGGCCACCGGCCGGTCACTCGCCCGCCACCCGATCGTCTCATCCGGTCGGCGGGCCGCGCCCGGGGATGGCCGGAAACGGGCGGGGGGGAGGGTGACGAGGTGCCGTACGGGAGGGAATTCGACAACTGAGGTTTTCGCTTCGGGGTGACGGCGGCTTCGGTGGTGGGTGTATGCCGGTGGGATGAGGTATCCCGATGGGGGTGGCCTGACCGCGGTGGAGCGGGCTCGGCGGGAGCGGGGGCGGGTTCAGGCGGCCGGGATGGTCGC
>LJCV01000177.1 GCA_001298575.1 Actinobacteria bacterium OK074 | reverse complement strand
GGACCCGCGGCGGCCGCGGCGGCCGCCGCGCAGTTCGTCGGCCAGGTCGCCTCGGGCGCGGTCGCGGACGCGGACGGCGACCGGGGTCACAACACCTGAGCCGCCAGGGCCGTCCAACTCCCCTCTCCTGAAAGGAAGTTGCCCCACCATGTCCACGGAAGCCGTCTCCCACCCCACCTACGGGAACTGGCGCAGGCCCCGCCGTCCCGGCCTCGGCCCGCTCGGGCTCGTCGGCACCTTCGGTGTCTTCGGCGGGCTGATCCTGACCCTCCTCGTCTCCCTGGTCTCGCTCGTCGCCGCGCTGTTCGTCGTCGTACCCGCGGCCCTGTTCGTCGTCGTACCGCTGTCCGTGCGCACCCAGGACGGCCGTAACGTCTACCAGTTGATCGCCCTGCGCATCGGCTGGCGGCGGCGGAAGGCCAAGGGCGGGCACCTCTACCAATCGGGTCCGCTGTCGGCGCGGCCCGGCGGCCGGTTCCGTCCGCCGGGGCTGCTGAACAAGGTGACGATGACCGAGGGCCGGGACGCCTACGACCGCCCGTTCGGCGTGCTGCACCACCCGGCCCGCAACCTCTACACGATCGTGCTGGGCTGCGATCCGGACGGCGGCGGGCTCGTCGACCCGGACCAGGTCGACGTGTGGGTCGCGCTGTGGGGCGACTGGCTGGCGCGGCTCTCGCACGAACCGGGGCTGCGCGGCGCCGCCGTGATCGTCGAGACCGCGCCCGACCCGGGCACCCGGCTCGCCAACGAGGTGCTCCCGCGCATCCAGCCCGACGCGCCGCCCGCCGCCCGCGCGGTGATGGAGGAGGTCGTCGAGCGCTACCCGACCGCCTCCTCCGAGATGCACACCTACGTCACCCTCACCTACGCCATCCCCGGCGGCCAGAAACGCAAGAAGGACGACGTGATCACCGACCTGGCCATCCGCATCCCGGGCCTGCTCGGCGGCCTGGTCAACGCCGGTGGCGGGGCCGCGTATCCGCTGTCGGCGGAGCGGATCGCCGAGGTGGTGCGGGTGGCGTACGACCCGGCCGTCGCCCCGGACGTGCTCACCGCCCGCGCCCAGCACGGCGGTACGGGCCTGGACTGGGACGACGCCGGGCCCGCCGCCGCGGTCGAGACGGTCGACAGCTACCGGCACGACTCGGGGGTCTCCCGCACCTGGCTGCTGACCCTCGCGCCGCGCGGCACGGTCCGCTCCTCGGTGCTGCGCGGCATCCTGGAGGCGGCCCCGGGCACCCGCCGCAAACGGGTCGCGCTCGTCTACCGCCCGATCGATCCGGCGACCTCGGCCCGCATCGTCGAGTCCGACCGGCGCAGCGCCCAGTTCATGGCGACCTCCGGCAAGGGCATGGTGCAGGCCCGCGCGGCCTCCGAGGTGCGGGCCGCCGAGCAGGCCGCGGCGGAGGAGGCGGCGGGCGCCGGGCTCGTCGAGTTCTCGCTGATGCTCACCGTCACCGTCGACTCGAACGACGAACTCGCCGACGCCAACGTCACCGTACGCAACCTGACCGCCGCCTCCCGGGTGTTGATGCGGCCCGCCGACCGCATGCAGGCCGCCGCGTTCAGCTGCACGCTCCCCACCGGGATCCTCCCGTGGGAACAGACCATGATCCCGCACGAACTCCAGGAGGCGCTGTGAAGCCCAAAAAGCAGGCGGCCCCACAGCAGTTGCACGTTCCGCAGCGCGGCTGGCCCGGGGTCGGCGGCGGCCGGGTCGGGTATCTGGACCCGCCGACGATGTGGCGGGCCACGACCGTGCAGGCGTGCGGGATGTGGCCGTTCGCGGCGGGGTCCGGATCGCCGATGACCGGAGTGCCGCTGGGGCAGCACCTGTTCACCGGGGCCACGGTCTGCGGCGACCCGCTGAACTGGTTCACCCGGGCCCGCTACATCTCCAACCCGTCCCTGTTCATGCTCGGCATGCCGGGCCTGGGCAAGTCCACGCTGGTCAACCGGATGCTGATCGGGCTCGCCGCAACGGGCGTCGTACCGCTGGTACTTGGCGACCTGAAGCCCGACTACGCCGACACCGTACGGGCGTTGGGCGGCCAGGTGATCTCGATCGGGCGCGGCCGGGGCGGCATCAACGTCCTGGACCCGGGCGCGATGGGCGCGGCGGCGGCACGGATCGGCGGCGAGGCGGGCGAGGTCCTCAAGGCCGAGACGCACGGCCGCGTGCTGAACATGGTGGCCGCGCTGATCACCATCGTGCGCGGCCGGCCGATGGACGACCACGAGCAGTCCGTCCTGTCGGCGGTCCTGCACCACCTGCGCGAACGCACCCCGCCCGGCCGTACGTTGCTGCTGCCGGACCTGCTGCGGGTGCTCACCGAGGGCCCCGACCGGGTCCGCGCGGTGACCCTGGACCGCGGCGACGACGCCCGCTACCGGGACGCGGTCGACCCCCTGCACCGCTCCCTCCTGGGCATCCTGGACGGCCCGTTGGGCAACACGTTCACCTCGGAGACGTCCACCCGGATCGACCCCGACGCACCGGCGGTGTGCATCGACATCTCGGGAATCGGCGAGGCGGACACCCAGTTGACGGCGGCGGCGATGCTCGCGGCGTGGTCCGACGGCCTGGGCTCGGTGGCCGCCTCGCACGCCCTCGCGGACGCCGGACTCGCGCCCCGGCGCTGGTTCTTCACCGTGCTCGACGAGTTGTGGCGCCCGCTGCGGGCGGCCTCCGGCATCGTCGACCGCATCGACGCGCTGACCCGCCTCAACCGCTCGCTGGGCCTGGGCGACGCGAAGATCACGCACACCCTGAAGGACGCGGAGGCGCTCGGCACCGACTCCGACCGGGCCAAGGCGCGCGGCTTCGTCGAACGCGCCGGGATGGTGGTCTGCGCCGGGCTGCCGCGCACCGAGATGGAGGAGCTGGGCAAGGTCGTCGGCCTGTCGCGGCGCGAGATCGAGCTGGTGTCGTCGTGGTCCTCGCCGCCGGGCTGGGGCGTGAGCGGCGACCACGAGGAACCGCCCGGCCGCGGCCGGTTCCTGATCAAGGTCGGCGGCCGTCCCGGCATCCCGATCAAGGTCGCGATCACCGACGTGGAACGGGAGTTGCACAACACGAACACGCGGTGGACGCCGAACGGGGTGACGGCGGAGCAGGCAGCCGCACGGGCGGAGGCTCAGGTGGCCGCGCGGGCGGCGGCGGAGGTGGCGGCGCGGGCAGAGGTACGGGCGGAGGCACGGGCGGAGGCGTGGGCGGTCGAACAGGCCGCGGTGCCACCGGCGTTGCACCTCGGCGCCGACCTCACCGACCTCACCGACCCGCCCACCATGACCATCCGCCGCATCCGGCCGGCCACCGTCACCCCCGCGCAGGGGAGGCCCGCATGAGCGCCGCCTCCCCCCGCTCCCCCTCCGCCGGGATGAACGACCTGGCCCCCTGGGCGATCGTCGCCGTGGCCGCCACCGCACTGACCGTGTTCGCGACGGTCTGGTGCGGCGGCACCCTCGGCGCCGGGCTGACCGGGCACGGCTGGCAGACCCCGCCGTTCGCGCTGTCCGCGTTCGCGACGCTACTGACCGACGGGCCGGGGCAGTTGTGGCCGCGGGCGCCCGCCACCGCCGTCTACGCCGGCATGGCCGGACTCCCCGTGCTGGTCGCCGTGCCCGTCGCCGTCGTCGTACGGCTGGTGCTGGCGCGGCTGGCGCGGCCCTCGGGCCTGGCGGGCGTCAAGGAGTTGGCGGGCATGTGCCCCAAGGGCATCACGGCGCGCGCCCGCGACCTGCGGCCCACGCTGAAAGGCCGCGAGGAACTCCACCCCGACGAGACCGGCAACCTGCTCGGCGAACTGGAGCCGAACGGGCCGGAGTTGCGCTCCTCCTACGAGGACGTCGAACTCGATCTGATGGCCCCGCGGGCCGGCAAGTCCACCGGCATCGCGATCCCGCGGGTGCTGCGCGCGCAGGGCCCGGTGCTGCTGACGTCGAACAAGTCCGACGTGTACGCCGTCACGCGCGCGGCCCGGGCGGAGACCGGCACCGTGTGGACCTTCGATCCGCAGGGCATCGCGCACACCCCGCGCGAGATGTGGTGGAACATGCTCGGCGAGTGCACGACGATCGAGGGCGCCCGCCGGCTGGCCGGGCACTTCGTGGCGTCGGTCAACGACGACTCCTCGCAGAAGGACTTCTGGATCGCCGCGGCCCAGAACACCCTCACGGCCCTGTTCCTGGCCGCGGCCCGCAGCGAGGTCCAGGTCACCGAACTGCTGGCGTGGCTCGCGGACCCGGCCGACCGCACCCCGGTCGACCTGTTGCGGGACGCCCGACTCCCGGCGATGGCGGACCAGTTGCAGGGCACGGTCCGGGGCGCGGTGGAGACCCGCGACGGCATCTACGAGACCGCCCGCCAGACCGTGTCGTGCCTCCTGGACCCGGAGATCCTGGCGTGGGTCACCCCGGACCCCGATGTGCCCGAATTCCGCCCGGCGGACCACGTGTTGGGCAAGGACACCCTGTACCTGCTGTCCAAGGACGGCGGCGGCTCGGCGGCGGGGGTCATCGCGGGCATCGCGGACGCGACGATGCGGGCGGGGGTGGTGGCCGCCGAACGCATGGGCGGGCGCCTGGATCCGCCGATGACGGCGGTCCTGGACGAGGCGGCGAACGTCTGCCGCATCTCCGATCTCCCCGACCTGTACTCGCACTTCGGCTCCCGCGGCATCAACGTCGTGACGCTGCTCCAGAGTTACCGGCAGGGCGCGCGGGTGTGGGGGGAGGCGGGCATGGACGCGCTGTGGAGCGCGGCCACGGTCAAACTCCTCGGCGCGGGCCTGGACGACGCCGACTTCGTCCAGAAGATCTCCACCCTGGTCGGTCAGCACGACGTCCGTACCCCGAGCATCTCCCGCAGCAAGGACGGCACTTCGCGCTCGTACTCCTACCGTCAGGAGGCGGTCCTGCCGCCCGACCGGATCCGCGCCCTCCCCAAGGGCACGGCCCTGCTCCTGGCCACCGGCGTCCGTCCGGCCCTGATCCGGCTGCGCCCCTGGTACAAGGAGCCGGACGCGGGCCCCATCTCGGCGGCGGCGAAGGCGGAGACGGCGGCGATCACGGAACGGGCGGCGGCACGGCTGCCTGGCCCCGCGGTGACCCTCACCAAGGAGGAGAACCCCGAGACAAAGGTGGAGAACCCCGGGACAAAGGTGGAGGACCCCGAGACCGCCACAACCTGACCGCACGGCAACGGAGTTCGGGCCGGGAGCGCGTTTCCGCTCCCGGCCCGAACCCGTGCCCCCGTCCGGCTCAGCGCGAGAACCCGACCGCCGAGGCCAGCCCGAAGGCCAGCGTCGATGCCAGGAACCATCCGAAGGACTCGGCGAACAACTGCCGCCCCGCACCGCGCACTTCACCCCGCCGGACGGCCCGCGCCTCGCCCTCCCGGACGGCCCGCCGCGGTCGCCGGTCCAGCACGGCCGCCCGCAGCGCCCGCACCAGACAGCCGACACCGACCCCCGTGCCGAGCACCTCCAGCGCCAACTCCCCTGCCATACCGCTCCCTTCGGCTTCCTTCAGCCTTCTTGGGCTTGCTTCGGCCTGCTTCGGCCTGCTTCGTCGGCAGGCTCGTCGGGCTATTTTTTGACGACGGAGGAGTCGCTGTTGCTCCTGTTCATAGAGGCGGGCTGCGGCACGTGGTTGGCCGTGGCGTTGACGAGCGTGCCTTCCGTGGCGGTGTAGTCGGGCTGCCCTATGTTCAGGGCGGCCACATCCGCCTGGAGCTGGTTCAGGTCCGGGTTCTGCTGCGTCGGACTCGGCGTACGGCGCGGCGAGTTGTCGGTCGACGACGAGTGCTGGACGTAGTACGGAAGATGGCCCGGCTTGTCGAGCCCCGTCCCCTCAAGCTGGGCGGCGTGCTGGACGCCCATGTTGCTGGCCGGGACAAGGGTGATCTTGTCGCCCGAGAGGTGCCTCCCGAAATCGAGGGCGTCGGCGTCGGACTGCTGTACTCGCCAGCTGTTCTGGAAATTCTTCACCAGGCCGATCTGCGGGACCACTTGGGCGCCGTCCACTTCGAAGGTCTGCATGGTGATTTTGTTCCAGGTTTCCTGGTCGATCTGCATCTCCGGCATGGCATGGGTTGAACTGCCATCCGGTACCACGGGTTTGCCGTAGGCGGCGTACACGCCGTCGGTGAGGGCACTGATGGCCATACGGCCGGTCAGTTCGTTGCGGTACCCGTCCTGGGCATTGAACTTCACGGAGAGCAGATCTTTGTCGTTGAGCGTGATGGTGTCCGGCTTGAACTCCTTGTCCGTGCTCTTCGGGTCGAAAGTGATGTTGCCCTCCTTCCCCGCGTCCTGGGCCAACTTCGCGTAGAAGCTGAGGTACGCCTCCGCGGCCCCCTTCATCGCCTCCTGGCCTTTCGTCCCCTCACGCGAATACATGGCGAAGACGTCGAGGTGGGGCATCATCTGGGCGCCGATCCCGGCGTCGTCGTGCTCCGCGGACGTCGCCATCAGGTCCGTCTGCAGGACGTGCCGCATGGTGGCGTCCTGGCCATGGCTGAGGTCGATGACCTTCAGCTCGGCGCTGTCGAACTCGACCGGTTTCACCGCCTCGTTGCTGAACTCCCCGTGATTCTTGACCGCCTCCCACTCCTCGTCCCTCATGTGGTGGTGCGACAGGTCCACGGTCAGGGTCGTCCCGCCCGCCCCCAGGAGGTAGGCCGTCAAGTCCTTTGCCGAAATAGGACTGTTGTTGCTCATCTCCATCCGGAAGATGTCCTGGACCGTCTGCTCGGTGTACTTCGACTCGTCCAGGCCGGAGGCGAGTTCCTCAAGGTTCTCCCGGGCGTGCACCACCTCGAAGCCGTACTGTTCCGCCTCGCTGCGATACCCCTCCATCAGCTCGTTCCCCTGGACGGTCCCGAGGGGCCCCGGCTGACGGGGCATCACCCACAACCGCCGCTGCGAACCCGGGAACCGCTCCGCGAGCTCCCGCAGTCCCAGTTTCGCGTTGGCGGACATTTCGCCGCCGTACCAGATGGCCTGGACCCGCTTCGGTTCCGTGGCCGGATTCTGCTCGGGCATGTGCGCCCGTCCTTCCTCTCTTCGCCGACGGGTCGCCGGCTCCGTTTCGCGACGCACAACGGACCACGGACACCCGGCGGTTCAGCACGCCGCTGAACCGCCGGGCGACGCGAACCCGTAGTGCGGACGACGACAACCGCGCCCCGAGAGGAACACCCGCATGACCATCGCGCCCGAACACCCGACAAAGGAGGAACAGAAAACGGAGGAGGAGGAAAGGGAGAAGGAAAGGGAGAAGAACAAGGAAGAGAAGAGGGAGGAGAAGACGGAGGAGGACAAGAAGGAGGAGGACAAGAAATCCGCCTTCATCCTCTATCTGGACGGCCCCGAACGCGAAGAGGCCCTGAACCGGCTGACCCTGTGGGTGCGTTACCTGCTCCTGCCGGTCTACGGCAGGGAGGTCACCTCCAACGCCCCCTGGTGCACGAGCTGGTGGCTGCACCAGGAGGCGGTGGCACAGCTGTACGGGCTGTGGATGGCCTGGCAGGAACTGACCGCCCCGGCGGCCGGACTGCCCGGCCCCGCCCTGTGGCACCGCGACCACCTCTCCCACGTCATGGCCGCCCTGCGCGACCCCTCGGGCCCCTTCGCGGGCTGCAAGGCGGGCGCCCACCGGGAGAAGGAACCACCGCGGATGGACCCGTACCCGGGCTGACCGCACGTCAACGGTTCCGGCCACCCGCCGACGAGGGCGAGGCCGATGGCGATGGCGAGGCCGAGGGCGAGAGATGGACGGCTGCCGAGGTCACCGTCACCGCGTCCGTGTGCGTGCCCGAACCGACCTGCCCCGACGGTGAGTTGACCGACCGCAGGGCCGCGACCTCGGCGACCGACAACGGCGCCGGGGCCGCGGTGCTGCCGCCCCGCACCGCCCCCTGCGCGGGCGCGGCGACCGCCGTCAACGCCGGCCGGACCTCGTGCCACGTCTCCGCGTCGTGCAGCAGCGGATACCCCAACTCCCCCGCCCACGCCTGGCCTTGGGGGTCGGAACCGAGGTGGGCGGCGAGGACGTCGGCCAGCTTCATGTCCCGGAACTCGGCCCGCAGCCCCACCCGGTCCGGCACGGTGATCCCCTCCAACTCCTCCCGGGCGAACCCCCGTTCCTCCACGAGCCACCGGCTGACGGCCTCCCGGTCGACCGGCCCGCCACCGCCGTACGCCAGCAACTCCGCCCGCATGGCCTCCGGTTGCTCGAAGAGCGGCATGAGCAGCTGCCGGACGCCGTCGGGCAAGGGGGTGTCGTCGTCCCGGCGGGCGGCTTCGGTGAAGGTGGGGACGGGGACAGGGACAGAGGCGGGGGCGGGGACCTGGACAGGGGCAGCGGAGGGCATGGCGGCCCCGTAGAACTGCGCGGGGTACGGTGCCGAAGGGGCCGAAGTCGCATACGGGGACGGGTAGTTCGGGTACGGGAAGTTCGGGTACGCCACCCCGGACGGAACCACAGGACCGTAACCCTGGCCCTGGCCCTGACCTTGAACCTGACCCTGGCCCTGGCCCTGGTCTTGAACCCGCCCCTCCCCCTCCCCATACCCCCGCCCCAACAACTCCCCCAACGCCCGCACGACCTTGTAGTACCGCAGGGATTCAGATCCACCGAGGGTGTCGAGGAGACGGCGCCCCCAGTCGGACCCGTACTCGCGGGTGGTCTCGGGCGGGACCTCGGCGAAGTCGACGACGTCGAGGGGCTCGGTGTCGTGGAGGTCGGCGAGGAGGTCGGCGTGGTCGGGCCGTACCCCGGCGACCCCGACCCGGGAGACCGTACCCTCCTCCTTCAGTTCGCTCAGCACCTCCCACGCCTCCTGGACCTGCTCCTCGGGGGCGTCGGGGTTGTGGATCACGACGGCGTCGAGATGGCCGCCGAACTGCTCGGCGACCGAGGTCAGCCGCTGCTTCAGCTCCTCGCTGGTTTCGTCCGGCCGGACGTCGAACTTGTAGAGGATCTCGACGTGTTCGCGGTCCACACCGCTGTCCGTGAGCGCGGTGGCGAGGTCGTCCGTGGTGGTGCCGTAGCCCTCGGCGGCGTCGAACCGGCGGTAGCCGAGGTCGACGGCGGCCCGTACCTCCCGCGCGTCGCGGTCTTCGAGGCCGAACACCGGCCAGGGTGTGTGCGCCATCGGTCCACTGCCTCCCGCTGCGGGTACGGCGGTTGGGGCTCCGCCCGGTCGAGCGACACAACGGGGGCGGAGGTGGACCGGTTCAGGTGCGGTGCGCGCCTGCGGCGGACGACCGGGACGGCAACCGCGGCGGCAACCGGGGCGATTCGGGCGACTTTGCCAGAGGAACAGGCGATGTATCGATTCAGCATACACATATCACCTTGTGAAAGATGTGTAAGGAATCGATGTTTGAATCATGGTCATCTCGGTCCGACCGTCCCCGTTTGAACCCCCGGAGCCACACGAGACGTTCACCCTCATCGCACCCCCGGCCACCCCGTAGGGGTCCCCGCCCCGACCAACCGAAGGACCGCTCCCATGGCAGCCACCACCCCCGCCACCGTCTCCGAATTCCACTACGGGGCCGTGACCCCGATCGCGGCGTATCTGATGGCCTGCCTCGGAGCCGCGCTCGGGCTGCGCTGCACGACCCGTTCGCTGCGGCGCACCCACCAGAACCGGAGAGCGGGCTGGCTGATGCTGGGCGCCGTGTCGCTGGGCTGCGGGATATGGACCATGCACTTCATCGCGATGATGGGCTTCAGCATCGAGGGCGCCCTGGTCAGCTACGACCCGACGATGACGCTGCTCAGCCTCGGGATCGCGATCGTCGTCGTAGCGGTCGGCGTCTTCCTGGTCGGCTACCGGGGTTCCTCGCCGCTGAACCTGGGCGTCGCGGGCGTCTTCACCGGGCTGGGGGTCGCGGCCATGCACTACGTCGGCATGGCGGCCCTGCACACGCACGGGACGATGCGGTACCAGGTCGGGGCCGTGGTCGCGTCCGTGGTGATCGCCGTGGTCGCGGCCACCGCGGCGCTGTGGGCGGCGGTCTCCGTGCACGGCGTGTGGCCGGCGCTGGGCGCGAGCCTGGTGATGGGCGTGGCCGTGACCGGCATGCACTACACCGGCATGTCCGCGGTCGAGGTGCACCTCACCGCCGCGACCCCGGTCTCGCAGTCGTCCGCGAGCCTGATGTCGTTCCTGCTGGTGATGTTGACGGGCCCGCTGGTGGTGCTGGTGGTGGCCGCGGTGATCGTGGTGTTCGACCCGGACGTCGTCCTCGGCGAGGGCGGCTGGAGCGCGCCCGAGACGGTCACCGCGTCCCGGTCGGGCCGCCGCACCCCGGCCCACGCGGCCCACTCGGCGTACACCGCCTATACGACGCAGCAGGCACAACAGGCCCAGCAGGCCCGGCAGCAGGACGCCGCCGCGCCCCGCCACCCGGGCGGCGGCCTGCCCCCGACCCAGCACAACTGGCAGTAGCCGCCCCGCCAGAAGGGCACAACGTCAGTCCGGTGGCATCCGCGACGCCATCTCGTGCGCGAACGCCATGATCGTCCCCTGCGGACTGATCCCCGTCACCCCCGGCAGCACGCTCGCGTCGCACACCAGCAGGTTCCGGAAGCCGTGGGGTCTGCCGTACTCGTCGCAGATCCCGCCGCGTTCGGGCAGGCCCATCCGGCAGGACGCCATGCCGTGCACGGAGACCAGTTCCCAGTCCCCGGGCCGGACCGCCGCGCAGAACCGCTCCACGTCCGCCTCGTCGCGCAGTTCCCCGGCCGCGGTGACCGGCGGCGTCAACTCGACGGCGCCCGCCGCGAACAGCAGCCGCGCGGTGTCGCGGAACGCGGTGCGCAGGGCCGCGTGGTCCCGGGTGGTCATGCCGTGGCGCAGCAGCGTCCCGCCGAACGGGGTGCTGCCGATCCGGACCCGCCCCGCCAGCCGGACCTGGGTGGTGTAGACGCCGAGCCGGTCGGCCTGCGCCAGGAGCCGCTCCACGGTGTGCGGAGGGCGCCCGGCCAGCGCCGCGCCCAGCCCGCCCGGCGTGACGTTGGACGGCATGATCAGGACACCCCGGTCGGTGAACTCCTGGACCTGCGCGGTGAAGATGGTGCCCGCCCCGGCCGCCACGGTGTCGTCGAACCGGGCGATGGTGCGCAGGTTGACATGCAGGGCCATCTCCCGCCCGGCCAGCCGGGGATGGATCCGGCTGCGCTGGAACAGCGCCGGTGTGCCGATCGGCCCGGCCGCCACGACGACGGTGCGCGCCCGGTGCACCGTACGTCTGCCGCGGGCGTCGACGGTGACGACTCCGCGCACCCGCCGGCCGTCGTGCTCCAGGGTCAGCGCGCGCACGCCGGGCAGGATCCGGGCGCCGAGGGCCTCCGCCTCGGGCAGGTAGCCGACGGCCATGCTCTGCTTCGCGCCCGTGACGCAGCCGGTGGTGCACCGGTTGCTGTGCGCGCAGCCGCGCACCGCGCGGTGGGAGGGCTGCCACCGCCAGCCGAGCCGGTCGGCGCCGTCGGCCAGCAGCACGGAGTCGCGGTTGCCGGTGCCGTGCGGCTGGGCGATCACGCCCAGCCGGCCGGCGATCCGCTTCAGCCGCGGGGCGAGGTCGGCCGCGCGGTAGCCGCCGATGCCGGAGTCCGCCGCCCAGCGGTCGAGGAGTTCGGCGGACGGCTCCCAGAACAGACCGCCGTTGACGACGGTGGTGCCGCCGACGCACCGGCCCTCGCCGTAGGCGATGGTGGGGCTGCCGAAGATCGGGGTCAGCCCGCCCTGCCGGTACAGCCGCCGCATGTTCTGGGCGGGCGTGGCGGCGGCCAGCTCCGCGGTGCTCACGCGCGGGCCCTCCTCCAGCACGGTCACCTGCCGTCCGGCCGACGCCAGTTCGAGCGCGGCGGCGCTGCCACCCGCGCCGGACCCGATCACGAGCACGTCGCTCTGGCTCGCGGCAGGACCGGCCGGACGTGCGCCTCTGCCTCGCCCGGTCATGCGGCCGTCCTAGGCCGAGTACGAGTACGAGTACGGGTACTCGCACTGATACTGATCCGGCCGTCGAGTGCGCCGTACAGGGCCAGGGCGGTGGTCGCCCTGAGCACCTCGGCGAAGCCGGGCAGGGCGGCGAGCCGGGCCATGCCCGCGCCGTCCGCGGCGCGGGCCATCCGGTGCCCGGCCACGATCCGGTAGGCGGCCGGCAGCGTACGCAACGCACAGGTGTAGGCCAGCCGGTACGGCAACGGCAGCGTCGCCAGGGTGCCGACCACGTGTTCCTCGGCCGCCGCGGCGGCTTCCGGGGTGCGCAGGCTCGGGTAGTTCCCGGCCCAGTACCGGGGCAGTCCGCTGGCCCGCAGCGCTGCGGTGGCCGCCGAACGGTCACGTAATGAGCGTCGCCTCACGAGGCGGTCACCTTCTCCTTCACGAGTCCGGCCAGCAGCCGGGCGGCGCCCTTGTCGAGGACGGCGTCCAGGGCGGTGAGGAAGACGTCCGCCTCGGCCGCGCCCGCGACCAGCGGCGGCGAGACGATCAGCGCGATGTCCTGGTTGGAGCCGAAGAACGTCAGCACCCCGTGCTCCCGGTACAGGGCGGCGATCACCGCGCCGGTGAGCACCTTGGCGACCGCCTGCGGGTCCTTCGCCAAGGACGTCGGCAGCGCGGCGCGGAGCCGGTCCGGCAGTGCGGGACCCGGCTTGAGCAGGACACCGTGCAGCGCGCCGCGCCCCCGCGTCTCCCGGACCAGCCGGGGGTGACGGCGCGCGATCTCGGCCAGCCCCGCCGACAGCTGCGCCTCCAACTTCCGGGCCCGGTCCGGGAAATCCTCCTCTACGGCGACGGCGACGGCCTCCAGCGCGGTGGCGGTCTCCTCGCCGAAGCCGTAGTACGTGGTGCTGTGCAGCGTGGCGTCGCCGAGGTTGTCGTAGGCCCTGCGGAAGACGGGCTCGCGGGCGACGTAGGCGGAGATGGACGCCTTGCCGCCGCCGAACGACTTCGACATGGTCACGACGTCGGGGACCAGGCCGGGGTGGTGCATGAAGTGGAACAGCTCACCGGTCTTGCCCCAGCCGGTGTAGACCTCGTCGAAGATCAGCACGATGTCGAGTTCGGTGCAGATCCGGCGGACCTCGCGGAGGAAGCTCGGCGAGCACTCGCGCAGGCTGGAGGCGCTGAAGGGCTCCAGGATCACGGCGTACACGTCGGTGGTGCCGTCCGGGGCCCGGTGGCGTTCCAGGGCCAGTTCGAAGGAGGCCAGGTCGTCGTAGGCGAAGGCGTCGGTGCCCGGGATCTGCGGGAACGGGAAGTGGATCTCCGGGGAGGAGGTGAGGCTGCCGGCGCCGAGCAGCTTGCCGTGGAAGGCGATGTCGGTGTGCAGGATCGTCCCGCGGCGGCCCCCGTGGTACTTGTACGCGAGCTTCACGGCTCCTTCGACCGCCTCGGCACCGGAGTTGGGGAAGTAGCTGATGTTCAGGTCGCCCGGCAGCAGCTGGGCGAGGTTGTGGCTGAGGGCGGCCACGTAGGGGGAGAAGTAGTTCTTGTGCACCTCCATGCGGCGGTGCTGCTGGAAGCGCTCGCGGGCGGCGAGGATCCGGGGGTGGTTGTGGCCGTGGTTGAGCACCCCGACACCACCGGTGAAGTCGAGGATGCGGCGGCCGTCGCGCAGGGTGATCCAGGCGCCCTCGGCGTGCTCGACGAGGTCGCGTCCGAAGCCGAACGAGCCGATCAGCGACACCTGGCTGCGGCTGACGTACTGGCGGTACAGGCCGTGCACCTCGTCGATGCGGAGCGCCTCGGCCTGCTCGGCCGTCATCAAGTCAGCCATGGGTACCCCCGTGGGTCCGGTTCTGTGCGGTGCCGTTGGGTGTCGGTGTCGGTGTCGCCGTCGTGGGGCGGGTGGCGCGGCCGTGGCGGAGGCGGTCGGCGATGAGTGCGGCGGCCCGGCGGCCGTCCCGGACCGCGTAGTTGGTGCCGCGGTCCTCCGGGAAGACCTGCGCCATGCTGGCCAGGTACAGCCCCGGGACGCGGCTCTCGGTCGGCGGCATCGTGCGCGAGTAGTGGGGGGTGATGACGGGCTGGGCGTGCTCGGCCCGCCAGACGTGGTGGTCCCGCACCCAGCTCTCGTCGAAGGCGGGGAACATCCGCTTCAGGTGCGGCAGGCTGTACGCGAAGACCTCGTCGTCCGTCATCCGGTACAGCGGCGCGTCGGACGGCAGGTACTTCGACAGGTAGACCACGTGCCGGCCGCCGTAGTGGGCGGGGTCGTCGAGGTTGGTGTGCTCGATGACACCGACGTAGGGGAACGTCGGGTCGTTGACGTTGAGCCAGTACGTCTCGGACAGCCTGCGGTCGTTCTCCAGGACCAGGCAGACGTTGGCCAGGTAGTCGACCTGCCGCAGCTGCCTGCTCAGCGCGGGCACCGCCGGATGCGTGCAGGCGGGGCCGTCCAGCAGGTCGGCGGGGAGCGGGGGCGGGGTGGTCAGCAGGATCTCGCGGGCCGGGAAGAACCGGCCGCCCGCGGTGACCCCGGACACCCCGCGCTCGTCGGCGTGCACGGCCTCGACCGGGGTCGAGGTGCGGACGTCCACGCCCTGTTCGAGCAGCCGCTTGTGCAGCGCGGTCAGCAGGGCCTCGCTGCCGCCGCGCAGGTAGTACAGGGTCTCGCTGCCCGACTTGGTACGGCTGCCGCCGCGCAGGTGCAGCTTGGTCCACATCCAGGTCGCGCCGACCTTGTCCGCGTAACCGCCGAACTTGCCCTCCAGCAACGGCCGCCAGACGACGTCGTAGACCCGGCGGCCACCGAGCGAGACCAGCCAGTCCTCGGCCGTGCGCGACTCCAGCTCGCGCCAGTCGCGCACCCGGCGGGCCCGCAGCGCCAGGGCGCCGAGCCGGAGGCGGTCGGCCAGGGGCAGGGCGGTGAAGCGCAGCAGGTCCGTCGGCTTGGACAGCCGGTACACGGAGTTGGCGTAGTACAGGCCGGTGCGCGACAGGTGCGGTTCCATCAGGTGGGAGACGCCGAGTTCGGCGCAGAGCCGCAGCATCTCGTCGTCCGAGGAGAACCAGTGGTGGTAGAAGCGCTCCAGCCGCCGGCCGCCGACGTCGAAACTGCCCGCCAGGCCACCGATCTCGGGCGCCTGTTCGAGCACCCGGCAGCTGACCCCGCGCGCCCCGAGTTCCAGCGCGGCGGCCAGTCCGGTGAACCCGGCCCCCACCACGAGGACGTCCACGGGCTCCTCCGCCGGCAGGTTCGGCAGGTTCGTCGGCTTCTCCGCGCTCATCAGGCCACCTCTCGTACGGTCGGGACGGCGGCGCGGTCGGCCGCCGGGCGGGCGCCGATCGCGTCGCGGACGATGTACGGCGGGCGGTCCAGCACCTGGCGGTGGACGCCCTGGACGTACTCGCCGAGGACGCCGGTCGTCAGCGCCTGCACGCCGAAGAGGCCGACCGCCAGCGCGGCCGGCCGCGACCGCCGGGCGACGCCGAGTCCCGCGGCCGAGGCGAGCGAGAGCAGGCCCAGGTAGGAGGGCAGGCGCAGCGGTGCCGTCGAACCGGCGAGGATGCCCCGGCGGGAGAGTTCGAGCATCTTGCGGAGCGTGTACTTGGTCTCGCCCGCCGCCCGCGCGTCCCGCTGGTAGTCGATGCTGGTCTCGGGGAAACCGGTCCAGCTGATCGCGCCGCGCAGATACAGTTCCTTGTCCCGCAGCCCCGCCAGGACGTCGACCACGGCCCGGTCCAGGAGCCGGAAGTCCCCGGTGTCCAGGGCGGTGGGGTGGTCCGCGAGCGCGTTCAGCAACCGGTAGTAGGCGAAGGCGCTCGCCTTCTTGAAGTAACTCTCGCCCTGCCGTTCGGTGCGGTGGGCGGAGACGACCGACCAGCCCCGGTGCCACAACTCGACCATCCTGGGGATGAGTTCGGGCGGATCCTGGAGATCGGCGTCGATGACGACGGCGGCGCCGCCGGCGGCTGCCCGCAACCCGGCCAGACAGGCCGCCTGGTGGCCGAAGTTCCGGCTGAACCGGACGGCCCGCACGGACGGGTTCTGCTGCGTGAACTTCTGGATGATGGGCCACGTTTCGTCGGAACTTCCGTCATCCACGAAAATTAACTCGTATTCCGCCGCCCCCTCGGAATACAGCACGGAAAGAAGCCGGGCATACGTCTCGGGCAGTACGGCTTCCTCGTTGTAACAGGGAAGGATGACGCTGACGAGTTTCTCTTCCTCACGTACATGACTGACGGACATGCGGCATCTCCTCGTTCGAGAATCGGAAGATGGCTGGCCCCGGTGGGACAGAAGAGCGACAGAAGAGCGGGTGACGAGCACTACGGCCTGCGGCTCACCCGAAGAGTCGCTGTCTGAAGAGTTGTTGCTATTTGAAGGTTCAGTTGATCGGTCAAGGCTTGTCAATCAATTCCGCAGGGGGCAACAGAGCAACGGATCTTTTGCGCCAACGACGACCACCGGCCACCATCGGCCACAGAGGAGCTCTCGCGCCCCGCCATCCTCACCCCCCACCAGGGATCATGGCGCCGCCGCCCGAGCCCGGAGGAACGAATGACCAAGACCCCGGCCCCACTCACCCCCACCCCCCCCACATGTGACCCACGTCACGATTAATTCGGGAAGCGTGGCGGAAATTTCCACGACATAAAAAGAGTGTTTACCGGAAGCGCGCGGAACTGGCCCCTCCGGGTGCAGTACAAGCCATGCCACCGGGCACGCTCCCCAAGATGGCCGATTCGGGCGTCAGGCAGAATTTGCACCCATTGCAAAACACCACCGAACCGGTCGACCGGTCGATCAACGGCGCGGCGGCCGACCCGTACTGCTGCGAACGACGAGTTCGACCGGTACGACGTGCTCGGCCCGCTCCGGCACCGATTCCAGCACCGGTTCCAACTCCTTCTGGACCGGGTCGGCGATGCGGTCCAGAAGGAGCTGGAGCGCATGCCGGCCGATCTCGGCGAAGTCGGTGCGGACGGTGGTCAACGGCGGCAGGAAGTGGGCGGCTTCGGGGATGTCGTCGTAGCCGACGACGCTGACATGCCCCGGCACCTCGCGGCCGGCCTCGTGGAAGGCGTGCAGGGCGCCGAGCGCCATCTGGTCGTTGGAGACGAACACGGCGGTGACGTCCGGGCGTTGCGACAGCACCCGCCCCAACTCGTATCCCGCGTCCGCGGTCCAGTCGCCGACGAGCGGCTCGGGGGCCCGCGCCCCGGCCTCGTGCAGCGTCTGCCGCCAGGACTCCGTCCGCTGGTCGGCGGGCGTCCAGCCGGTCGGCCCCGCGATGTGCCACACCGTGGCGTGACCGAGGCCCAGCAGGTGCTCGGTGGCCTTGCGGGCACCGGCCCGGGAGTCCGCGGTGACCAGCGGAGTCCCGTTCTCCAGGTCGTTCTCCAGCACCACGAGGGGGGTGCCCAGGTGCGTGTCGGCCAGGGCCCGTCCGATCCACCGCTGCGGCGCGATGGCGATCACCCCGTCCGCGCCCTCGGCCGAGAGCCGGTCCACCGCCTCGACGACCGTGTCGTGGTCCGCGGTGTCGAGCGCGATGGCGCTCACCAGGTAACCGGAGTCCTGCGCGGCCCTGTTGATCGCCGTGAGGATGGACGCCGGGCCGTAGCGGGCGGCGTCGAAGGAGATGACCCCGAGCATCCGGGTCCGGCCGCTGGCCAGCGATCGGGCGCTGCGGCTGGGCCGGTAGCCGAGCGTGCGCATGGCCGTCAGGACCGCCTCGCGCGTCTCGGCGCGGACGGAGGGGTGTTCGTTGAGCACCCGGGAGACGGTCTGCTTGGAGACACCGGCCAGGCGGGCCACGTCGTCCATCACCGGGCGCGACCCCGCGAAGCTCCGTCTACTGCGTCTCCCGGAAACAGGACCCTCCATGGCGCTTCGGGACACGCCTGGGGTGCCCCTGTCCGGCTCTGCGGCGCCGGGCGGCAGAACTTAGCAGGCAGGATAGGGCAGACGGGCACGGGACGGGCCGCCGACCGGACACGAGGCGGGCCGCCGACCGGGCACGGGACGGGCACGGGACGGGCCGCCGACCGGGCACGAGGCGGGCCGTCGACCGGGCGCGGGACGGGCCGCCGACCGGGCACGGGACGGGCACAGGACGGGCCGCCGACCGGAGACGGGACGGCACCGGGGCCCGAGGTCAGGCGCGGCGAACTCCCGGGCCGCGACCGCGACTTCAGCCGACGCGGACCGCCCCCGTACTCGACCTGCGCGACGAACTCCCCACGCTCCCCCTGCGCAACCCCCGTCTCACCCCACCCGAACCGACCACACCCGCCCACCGACCCACTCCGCATGCGTGATCGCGGCCGTCCGCATCGCCGCGCCCGCCGCGCCCGCCGCGCCCGCCTCCCCGGGCACGTACACGTCGGCGTCCGGATGCAGGGGCAGGAGCTTCAGCCGCAGGCCCTCGGTGCGCAGGGCGGCGGCGGGGAGGCGGTCGAGGCCGATGTCCCACACGCCGCCGGAGAAGAACTGGTCGGCCACGAGGGTGCCGCCCACGTAGGCCCGTCCCACGTCCCCGGTCACGTGCAGGCGCAGCAGGGTGCCCGCCGGGAGGTCCGCCGGTACGTCGACGCGGTACTCGGCGGCCACGGTGTCGAAGTACTTGTCGGCGGGCGCACTCGCCCGGCCCTGGACGCCCGTCGCGGGGTCGGGCGCCGGACCGGCGGGGCCGACCGCGGTGACGGTGACCGGCACCGGACGGCCGCCGGAGGCGGAGTCACCGGAGGCGGAGCCGCCGGAGGCCGCGTACCGCGTGAACACCCCGTCCGCCGCCGATGTCACCGCCGCGCCCGCCACCGCCGGGGTCCGCTCCGGGGCGGGCAGGACCGCGAAGGAGACGGCGTCGGACGGCCCGTGCAGCCGTACTTCGTCCCGGTCGAAGACGACGCCCGCCTCGCTCAGGACCAGCCGGTCGGCGCCCCACGCCCGGCCCCGGTAGACGGTCCGTGCCGTCGCCGGGTCCACCACCAGGAGGGCGACCCGTTCGCCGCCCGGGGTCACAACCTCCACCAGGGCGTCGGTGCCGGGTGTCACCCCGGTCACCAGCAGGCGGCCGTCGGCCGGGGTGACGGTGGTGCCCGGCGGGGTGGAGACCGACGCCACCGTGGTTGCGTCCAGGGCGAGTTCGGGGGCGATCCCGTCAACCGCGGTCAGGACCAGGACCGTACGGCCGTCCGCCCCGACCGTGCACACGGGCTGCGCGGTGGCCCACTCCAGCAGCAGCCCCGCGGTGTCGAGCCGCAACGGCCAGCAGAAGTAGGCCCCGGACGGGACCGTCACGGTACGGCTCGGCAGGGTCAACGCCCCGGCGCCGTCCGGGAATTCGACCGTGAACGAGGTGTCCGGGTGGTCCGGCAGCGGCTCGTGCGGCTGGTGGTTGTTGACGAAGAGGAAGCCCGCGGAGCCGTCGGTGCGCACGGCCCAGCGCAGGGTCTCCCGGTCGTCCTGTCCGCCGGGACCGCGCTCGGGCAACGCGGACTCCATCGGCGCGATGCGGTGCCCGAACTCCGCCAACAGCAGGTGCTGGAGTCGGAGTTCGTGGTAGGTCCGGCGGTACTGGCCGAACTCGCCGAGCGGCGCCTGGAAGTCGTAGGTCAGGACCGGCAGGTCGTTGGGGTAGCCGGTCGCGTGGGACTCCTGCAACGTGCCCAGTTCACCGGGCGGGTTGGTGCCGCCGTGGAACATGTAGAACCCCTGCCAGACCGAGCCGCACCCGATCTTGGTGAGGCCGAGCGCCCCGATGTCGTCCGGGTCGATGCGCGGACGACGGTGGTACGACACCGCCATGCCGCCGCCCAACTCGCAGGTGGCCCAGGGGAATCGGTCCGCGTGCAGGTCCGGCTGGCCGCCGCGTACGGTCGTGGGTCTGAGGTCGGCGCCGATGCCCTCGTCGTCCCGCTGGTGGGTGAAGAAGAAGTGTTTGCGGCAGGTGTCGGGCCACCCGCCGTGCGCCTCGGTCCAGAAGGTGTCGGTGTAGCCGCCGTACAGCGGAAGCAGTTCGTCGGGCGGGAGTTGGACCCCGCCCCAGGCGGTCGCCGTCCACAGCGGCGCGCTCAAACCGGCTTCCTGGGCCATCCGTTTGAGGGTGCGGAGGTGGCCGGGCTGGTCGTAGAGCTCGTTCTCGATCTGGATCGCCACGATCGGGCCGCCGTGCGCGCGGTCGAGGCCGCGCAGTTGCTCCGCGATCGACGTGAACCAGGCGCGTACGGGCGCCAGATAGCCGGGGTCGTCGGTGCGCGGCACGCAGTCGCGGGCCAACAGCCAGTCGGGCAGGCCCCCGTTGCGGACCTCGGCGTGCGACCAGGGGCCGATGCGCGGGACGAAGTCCAGCCCGTGCCGGGCGCAGAGTTCGGCGAAACGCCGCAGGTCGCGGTCGCCGTCGAAGCGGACCCGGCCCTCCACCTCCTCGTGGTGGATCCAGATGATGTACGAGGCGACGACGGTGACCCCGCCCGCCTTCATCTTCAGCAGTTCCTCCGACCACTCCGCGGCCGGGTAGCGCGAGTAGTGGAACTCGCCGGAGACCGGGAACCAGGGCCGTCCGCCGCGCGTGAGCAGACGGCTGGTGACCTCGATGGGATCCGGTACGCCGGGGGCGTCGGCGAAGGGGAGGTGCCCGGTCAGCGGCGGTCCGGCGGGCAGGGGAACGCGGATGTGGTGCGGGCCGCTCATGCGGTGTTCTCCGGTCCGAGGTCGGGGGTGTCGGTGAGGTGCGCGCGGGTGCCGGTGGTGCCGTGCAGTTCCAGCAGCACCAGTTCGTTGGGGCCGGGGCGCAGGACCGGGCCGGGGACGTACAGGGTGCGCTGCGGGCCGCGGTTCCAGTAGCGCCCGAGGTGGAAGCCGTTGACCCACGCCTGCCCCTTCGTCCAGCCGGGGAGGGAGAGGAAGGTGTCGGCCGGGGCGGCCACGTCGAAGGTGCCGTGGTGGAAGGCGGGCACGGCGTCCGTCGGACCGGGCGAGGCCGTGAACGGCACGGCGGCCAGGTCCGCGAGCGGCAGCAAACGGCAGTCCCAGTCGTGCAGTTCGGTGCCGTTGAACAGGACGGGGCCAAGCAGCCCCTTGGGCGCGCCGATGCGCGGCCCGTAGTTCACGCCGCCCTGGTTCTCGACGAGCACCTCCAGCGGGGTACCGAACCGCGGCACCCGCAACGGCAGTGTCTCGTCGCGCCGTTCGCGCTCCAGTACGCCGACGGGGGCGCCGTCCACGAAGACCTGCGCGCGGTCGCCGACCCCGCCCGGGAAGTGCAGGAGCCCGTCGCCCGAGGCCGGGACGGTGGTGCGGTAGAGCACGTACCCGCCGTGGGCGCCGAGCCCGTGCATCGTGACCGGGTCCGGGGTGCGCACGGCCGCGTCGAGCGTGCGCAGATACGGCAGCAGTGGTGCCCTGCTGGTCAACTCGACGGTGGTGGGCGGGAGTTTGGGTGCCGCGGCCGGGGCAGGCTCGTCGGGGACCGGCGCGTACCGGGCGATGACCTCACGGAAGGCGTGGTACTTCGGACCGGGGTCGCCGCTCTCGGTGAGCGGGGCGTCGTAGTCGTACGACGTGACGGTGGGCGCGTACGTGTGGTGGTGGTTGGCGCCGTTGGTGAAGCCGAAGTTGGTGCCGCCGTGGAACATGTAGATGTTCACCGAGGCCCCCGCCGCCAGCAGCCGGTCCAGGTCGGCGGCGGCCTCCTGGGCGGGCCGCACGTGGTGCGGTCCGCCCCAGTGGTCGAACCAGCCGATCCAGAACTCCGCGCACATCAGCGGGCCTTCGGGCGCGTGGGCGCGCAGCGCGGCGAGGTGTTCGTCGACGCGGCTGCCGAAGGTGGCCGTGCTGAGCACCCCGGGCAGGCTGCCCGCGGCCAGGTGGGCGGCGTTGGCCTGGTCGCAGGTGAACAGCAGCTCGTCCACGCCCCGGGAGCGCAGCGCCTGTTCGACGTGCTTGAGATACGCGGTGTCGTCGCCGTACGCCCCGTACTCGTTCTCCACCTGTACGGCGATCACCGGCCCGCCGTTCGCGGCGAGTTGGGGCCCCAGCGCGGGCAGCAGCAGGTCGAGGTAGCGGTCGAAGGCGGCGGTGAAGCGGGGGTCACTGGTGCGCTGCCGGATGCCGGGGTCCGCGACCAGCCAGGCGGGCAGTCCGCCGTCGTCCCACTCGGCGCAGATGTACGGTCCCGGGCGCAACAGGACGTACAGGCCCTCCTGTTGGGCCAGCCGCAGGAAGCGGGGCAGGTCGAGGAGGCCGTCGAGGACGAGGGTGCCGGGTTCGGGTTCGTGGAGGTTCCACGGGAGGTACGTCTCGACGGTGTTGAGGCCCATCAGGCGCGCCTTGCGCAGCCGGTCGGGCCACTGGTCGGGGTGGACCCGGAAGTAGTGCAGGGCCCCGGAGATGATGCGGAACGGCTCGCCGTGCAGGAGGAAACCGTCGGACGTCGTCGTCAGAGCGGGCATGCGGAGGCTGCTTTCCTTCGAGACGGGGGAAGGGAAGGACACGGGGGGCAGTTGCCTCAGCGGGGCGCGGCCGAACGCGTGGCCCGGATCAGCCAGAGCACCGAGACCAGGCACAGCGCCGAGATGCCGGACAGGATCAGCGGGACGGCGCGGATCCCCGACCACTCGATCGCCTTGCCCAGCGCCGGGCCCGCCACCACACCGCCGACCATGGACGCGGCGATGACCAGCGCACCGGCCCGCCGGGCCCGGGGGGCCGCCCGGTTGAGCCACGGCAGCCCGGTGGGGAAGATCGGCGCGATGAAGAAGCCGACACCGGCGTACGCGTAGGGCGCGAGCCCCCGCACGCTGGCCAGCAGCAGGCACACCGTCATGCCCGCGCACGAGACCGTGATGATCGCCTGCGCCGAGAACCGCAGCGCGATCGGCGCGACCAGGAACCGGCCCGCGGTCATCATCAGCCAGTAGACGGAAGTCGCGGTGGCGGCGAAGCCCGCTCCGTAGCCGACGGTCTCCAGGTGGGTGGGCTCCCAGCCGCCGACGCCCGCCTCGATGCCCACGTGCAGGACGTACAGCACGACGAACACCGCGAGCACCGAACCCAGGCTGCGGGCGAGGACGGATCCGCCGTCGGTCCCGTCGTCCGCCGCGGTGCCCGGCTGGGGCGCCTGGTCGCGGACGCCCTTCAGGCAGAGCAACAACGGCAGGTTGGCAATCGCGAAGGCGAGGAAGACCGCCGGGTAGTGCTTCGCGCCGACGACGCCGATGAGCGCCGGGCCGAGGATGGCACCGATGCCGAAGTGGGCGTTGAGGATGTTGAGCATGGCGGTCGAGCGGCGGCCGAAGCCGACGGCGAAGAGCTGGTTGAGGCCGTAGTCGATGCCGCCGAAGCCGAGCCCGGCGAAGAGCGCCGCGGCCAGGGCGACCGGCCAGTTCGGGGCCAGCGCGAAGCCCGCCGCGCCGACCGCCATGAGCAGGTACGAGGTGCCCAGGATCTGCCGGTTGCCCAGGCGGCCGAAGAGCCGGTCGAAGAGCAGCACCCCGGCCACGCCGCCGATGAAGTGGGCGCTGAGACCTAAGCCCGCGGCCGACGGGGAGAGGTGGAACTCCTTGCGGAAGGCCGGGATCGAGGGGCCGTAGAACGCCTGAAGGGCGCCGATGAGCACGAAGCCCACGCAGGACGCGACCACGGCGGTGGTGTTGAACACGGGTGCGTCGGACACTGCCCGCGACGCGGTGACGCGCTGCGCGGTCGGTTGATCGGTCACGCGTTCTCCAGGAGACGGCCCACGGTTCCATGGGCGGAGGTCATGATCGTTTGCCGGTGACCGGCGTTCCGGGGCATCCCGGGGCGGCTGGGAATCCGGGGGCACGCGTCGCCGGCGGCCGGGCCGGGTAGGCATGGGGAACGTGCCGTTGATCAGGGGGGACCAGGGGCGACCAGGGGTGGGGGGGGCGGCTTCCGACAAAGAGTGTTATCGGTAACATCACTGTCGTCAAGCGGTAGTTGGGACTTTTGCGGGGGCGGGGTCGGGGGCGGGGCGGGGCGCCGGCCGGGAGGGCTGCGGGGCTCAGCTCACGGCCGTCGCGCCCCAGTTCACGGCCGTCGCGCCCAGACCCATGACCGTCACCCGATGGCCGTCACCCGGCGGCTGCCCGCACCCTCATCAGCCGGCCCCTCACGCCTCCACCGCCCCCAACACCAGCATCTGGATGGCGAGTACCGCCGCCCCCCGCGCCCAGTCGTGGAAGTCGGAGACCTTGGTCTCCAGGGCGACGGCGGCGGCCAGCGGGTGCCGGTTGGCGCGGACCGTCTCCCACACCGTCTCCCCCGCCGCGTCGATGAGGCCGACCCCTTCCCCGGCGAGCAGGATCTTCTGCGGCATCGCGAAGTTGGCGATCTGCGCGACGAGCGTGCCCAGGGCGCGGGCCGCCTCGCCGATGACCCGGGCGGCCATGGGTTCGCCCTGGGTGGCGAGGGTGAGGATCTCCTCGTAGGTCAGGTCGCGGCCGGTGGCGGCCCGGATCTGGTAGCGGATGTTGTGGGTGGCCAGCAGCGACACGGCGCTGCCGCGTTCGCCGTCGGGGGTGAGCGGGCCGTTCGGGTCGACGATCCAGTGGCGGCCGAAGCCGCGGTCCTCCTCGGCGCAGGGCACCCGTCTGCCGCCGAGGACCAGGCCGTAGCCGATGCCGGCACCGATGGTGAGGACGACGAAGCGGTCCAGGCCGCGGCCGGCGCCGAACCAGGTCTCGGCCTCGACCAGGCCCGCGACGTCGTTCTCGACGACCACGGGCAGCCCGGTGCGCTCCTCGACGAGCGCGGCCAGCGGCACGTCGCGCCACTGGAGGAAGGGCGACTCCCCGACCAGGGAGCGGTCGCGCACGAAGCCGCCCACGCCGATGCCGATACCGGCCAACGCGGGGTGGCGCAGGGCGAGTTCGGCGGTCATCGCGGCCAGCAGGTCGGCGACCTCGTCGGGGTCGTGGGTGGGCAGCGGGCGGTCGAGGCGGGCGACGATGTCGCTTCTGAGGGTGGTGACGACGCCGTAGATCATGTCGGTGGTGATCTTGAAGCCGAGGAAGGAGCGGGACTCGGCGACGACGTCCAGCGGCTGTGAGGGACGCCCCTGGCGCAGGCCGGCGGGGGCGCCCGCCTCGGGGACCTCGATCAGCAGCCCGGACTCGATGAGCGGCTTGGTCAGCCGGGTGAGGCTGCCCTGGGAGAGGCCGAGCCGGCGGGCCAGTTCGGTGCGCGAGAGCGGGCCGTGGCCGAGTACCTCGATCGCCACCGAGCGTTCACCGGGGCTCAGCGGCAGCCAGCTGGCGGCAACAGTGGTCATGAAGGTCAGACTCCCACATGTTTTCTTCCACCATGAAAGCAACAGGGCCGCTCCAGGGCAAGAGGTGAGCCGAGGAAAGACATTCGCACACCTCTTGACGGATTGATTCTTCCGCCCCAAAAGTAAGTGCCCGAGGACGAGCCGCCGCAGACAAGGGAGTCTCCCGATGACCATCGCCGCCAACAGTCCGCCCTCGCGCCTGCCGCTGGGCGGCGCCGAGGGCGTCCGGACCGGCCCGGGAGGACAGCGCGCCAGGGCGCACCAGGACCGGGGCGACGGCCGGCTCGCCGCCGTGTTCCTCGCCCCCGCCCTGCTGGGTTTCGCGGTGTTCCTGCTCTGGCCCACGCTGCGGGGCATCTACCTGAGCTTCACCCGCTACAACCTGCTGACCCCGGCGGAGTTCACCGGCTTCGACAACTACGTGCGGATGGTGCACGACCCGATCTTCTGGAGCTCGCTGAAGGTCACCGTCACCTACGTGGTCATCAACATCGGCGTGCAGACGGTGACCGCGCTCGCCATCGCCGTCCTGCTCCAGCGGCTGACCCGGTCGGCGCTGCTGCGCGGGGTCGTGCTGGCGCCGTACCTGATGTCGAACGTGGTCGCGGGCATCGTCTGGCTGTGGATCCTCGACACCCAGCTGGGCATCGGCAACGAGATCGTCGCCGCGCTGGGCTTCGACCGCGTCCCGTTCCTCGCCGACGAGACGTGGGCCATGCCGACGATCGCCCTGATCAACGTGTGGCGGCACGTCGGCTACACCGCGCTGCTGCTCTTCGCGGGGCTCCAGGCCATCCCGGACGACATGTACGAGGCGGCCAGGGTGGACGGCGCGGGCGAGTGGCGGATGTTCTGGCGGATCACGATGCCGTTGCTGCGCCCGGTCCTCGCGGTCGTGCTGATCATGACGGTCATCGGTTCGTTCCAGGTGTTCGACACGGTCGCCGTGACGACCGCGGGCGGGCCCGCGAACGCGACGAACGTGCTCCAGCTCTACATCTACCAATCGGCGTTCGGCCGCTTCCAGTTCGGCTACGCGTCCGCCATGTCGGTCGCCCTGCTGATCGTGCTGAGCGCCATCACCGTCCTCCAGTACCGGCTGACCCGGGCCGGCCACACCGATCTCGGCTGAGGGGAAGGGAACCGACATGGCTGCCGTAACCGCGACGACGGACATCCGCCCCCGACGTCCCCGACGACCGGCCCGAGGCCGCCGGATCTCCCTGGGCCGGGCCGCGGCCTGGACGGTGATGGGGCTGATCGTGCTGATCACCCTGCTGCCGTTCTACTGGATCCTGCGCACCGCGCTGTCCACCAACGCCGGGCTCAACGCCCACCCCACCGATCCACTGCCGGTCGACCCGACCACCACGGGCTTCGCCCGCGCGCTCGGGCTCCAGTCGGCCAAGGAGGCCATCGCCCAGGGCGGTGCGGGCGGCGGGCTGAGGTTCTGGCGCTACCTGCTCAACTCGGTGGTGGTGTCGACGCTGATCACCGTCTGCCAGATCTTCTTCTCCTCGATGGCCGCCTACGCCTTCGCCCGGCTGCGCTGGCGCGGCCGGGACACGGTGTTCGCGCTGTTCCTGGCGGGCCTGATGGTGCCGTCCATCTTCACCCTGCTGCCGAACTTCGTGCTGATCAAGCAACTCGGCCTGATCGACACGCTGTTGGGGATCGCGCTGCCGACGATGTTCATGACGCCGTTCGCGGTGTTCTTCCTGCGCCAGTTCTTCATGAACGTGCCGCGGGAGGTCGAGGAGGCCGCCCTGCTCGACGGCGCGGGCAAGGTGCGGATCTTCTTCCGGGTGCTGCTGCCGATGGCGTCCGCACCGGTCCTCACCCTGGCCGTGCTGACGTACATCACCGCCTGGAACGACTACTTCTGGCCGCTGATGGTCTCCTACAGCGACAGCTCCCGGGTGCTGACGGTGGCGCTGGCCGTGTTCCGGTCGCAGACCCCGCAGTCCGGCACCGACTGGTCGGGGCTGATGGCCGCCACGCTCATCACGGCCCTGCCGATGCTGGTGCTGTACGGCGTCAGCGCGCGCCGCATCGTCGGCTCCATCGGCTTCACCGGAATCAAGTAGGGGGACGGCCATGCGCATACGGATATCCAAAGTGACGGCGCTGACCGGAGTGCTCGCGCTGTCCCTGACCGCGGGGTGCGCGCAGGGCGGCTCGGTGGGGTCGTCCTCGGACACGGTGTCGTACTGGCTGTGGGACGCCAACCAGCTGCCCGCCTACCAGGCGTGCGCGAAGGGTTTCGAGCGGGAGAACCCCGGACTGCACGTGAAAATAACCCAGTTGGGCTGGGACGACTACTGGACCAAGCTGACCGCGAGCTTCATCGCGGGCACCCAGCCGGACGTGTTCACCGACCACATCCAGAAGTTCGGCCAGTTCGCCGACCTGAAGGTGCTCCAGCCGCTCGACGACCTCGGCATCGACGCGTCGGCCTACCAGCCGGGCCTGGCCGCCAACTGGACGGGCCAGGACGGCCATCGCTACGGCACCCCGAAGGACTGGGACACCGTCGCGCTCTTCTACAACCAGAAGCTGGCGAAGGCGGCCGGCCTCACCGCAGGCCAGCTGAACGACCTGTCGTGGAACCCGAAGAACGGCGGCACCTTCGAGAAGGCCATCGCGCACCTGACCGTCGACAAGAACGGCCGCCGGGGCGACGAGAAGGGCTTCGACAAGAACAACGTGAAGGTGTACGGCCTGGCGACCGGCGGCGCCGGGGACGCCGACGGCCAGACCCAGTGGAGCACCTTCGCCGCCTCCGCGGGCTGGACCTACACCGACAAGAAGCGCTGGGGCACCAAGTACCAGTACGACAGCAGGACTTACCAGGCGGTCGTCAAGTGGTACTTCGGCCTGGCGAAGAAGGGCTACCTGGCGCCCTTCTCCGACTACAACTCCTCGTCCAACCCGCAGAACGTACAGGTGGCGGCGGGCCGGGCCGCGGCGGCGTTCGACGGGGCCTGGATGATCTCGACGTACGCCGGTTTCAAGAACCTGGACATCGCCACCGCCGTCCCGCCCGCGGGCCCGACCGGCAGACGGGCCACCATGATGAACGGCCTCGCCGACTCGGTCACCCGCCACGCCCACAACCTGCCGGGCGCGCTCAAGTGGGTGAAGTACCTGTCCTCCGACGCCTGCCAGCAGACGGTGGGCCGCTACGGCATCGTCTTCCCGGCCACCCCCGCGGGCACCAGGGCCGCGGTGACGGCGTACCGGAAGAAGGGCATAGACGTCACGGCCTTCACGAAGCCGGTGGCCGACAAGAAAAACTTCACGACCTTCTCGTACCCCATCACGAACTACGCGGCGGACGTATACGCGTTGATGCGCCCGGAAATGCAGAACATCTACGGCAACGGCGCATCCGTGACCGGCCTGGACAAGACCAACAGCCAGATCAACCTGGTCCTCTCCCAGTAACTCCCCATACCCCCCATGAATCTCCCAACAGCTCAATGAAGGGCACGCACTTCCATGACGTTCTCGCTCGGCATCGTCGGCGCAGGCCAGTTCTCCGGCCAGTTCGCCACCCTGTTCCAGGCCCACCCGGGCGTAGGTGACGTGTACGTCACCGACCTGCTGCCCGAACGGGCCGAACAGCTCGCCGCCGCGCACGCGCTCGCCGGCACCTTCCCGTCCTACGAGGCCATGCTGGAGTCGAAGGCCGTCGACGCCGTCGCGATCTTCACCCAGCGCTGGACGCACGGCCCACTGGTGCTCCAGGCCCTGGGCGCCGGCAAGCACGTGTACTCCGCGGTCCCCATGGCGATCACCACGGAGGAGATCGCGGCGATCGTCGACGCCGTCAAGAAGACCGGGCTGACGTACATGATGGGCGAGACCAGCCAGTACAACCCGGCCACGGTGCACGCCCGCGACCAGATCGCGAAGGGCGCCTTCGGACGGCTCTTCTACGCCGAGGGCGACTACGTCCACGACATGGACCTCGGGTTCTACGAGGCGTACCAGTACAGCGGCGGCGACAACTGGAAGGCCACGGCCAGCTATCCGCCGCTGCTGTACCCGACGCACTCGGTGGGCGGGGTGCTCGGCGCCTGGCAGACGCACGCGGTGAGCGTGTCCGCGATCGGCGTCACGGACGACCGCGGCGACGGCGTCTTCGACAAAGACATCAGCCAGTTCGGCAACGACTTCTCCAACGCGACCGCGCTGTTCGAGGTCGCGGGCGGCGGCTCGTTCCGCACGAACGAGTTCCGCCGGGTCGGCTACCCCTCGCACATCCGGGAGTCGCGTTTCCGCTTCTTCGGCACCGAGGCGAGCATGGAACAGCTGGCGACGGTGGCGCTGTGGCAGGACAAGAAGGGAGTGAAGGACATCAGCGAACTCCTGGAACCCAAGCCCACCCTGTCCCCCGACGACCCCTCCCTCCAGCACATCGCCCCGGACCTGCGGGCGGCCTTCACCTCCGGCTCGGCCCCGGTGCACGACCGCTCGTCCCTGCCCCGCGCGTTCGACAACCTGCACAACGGCCACGAGGGCAGCCACCACTTCCTGGTGCACGACTTCGTCACGGCGGTGAACACCCGTACGCTGCCGACGGTCAACGCCTGGCAGGCCGCCCGCTACACCCTGCCGGGCGTGATCGCGCACGACTCGGCCCGGCAGGGCGGGGCGCGGCTGGAGATCCCGGACTTCGGGGACGCGCCGCAGGGGTAACGGCCGGCGGGACCCGCCGCGGGAAAGTCACCCGCTCACGCCCGGGCCCCGGGCCGGACTCGATCCGGCCCGGGGCCCGGGCGCGTCCGTGCCGTATCACCCCGGCCCGCCCTCCTCGAAGGGATCGGTCCCGGCCGGCAGCACTCCGGCCAGCGACTCCAGGGACGGGCGCCGGCCGCGCTCCACGTGGACGAAGGCCAGGGAGGCCGCGAGTTCGGTGTCGCCGGCGCAGATCGCCTCGTACAGCTCGCGGTGTTCGGTGCACAGGACGCCGGGGTCGCGGTCGGAGGTCAGGCGGAACAGCCAGCGCACCCGGGCGCTGATGGGCGCCATCATCGAGTTCAGCAGGCGACTGCCCGACAGGCGCACGATCGCTTCGTGGAAGGCCGCGTTGGCGGCGGCGATCTCGGCCTTCCGGCCCTCGGCCGTGGCGAGTTCGGCGCGGGCGAAGGCGGGTGAGAGCAGCGCGCTGGAGCGCTCGGCGGCCTGCTCGCCGGCGAGCCGGGCGGCGAGCACTTCGAGGCTCGTGCGCACGCTGAACAGTTCGTCGATGTCGCGCAGGGTCAGCTGGGCGACCATCGATCCGCGCCGGGGCAGCGTGGTGATCAGCCCCTCCGCCTCAAGCTGGGGCAGGGCCTCGCGGATCGGGATCCGGGAGACGTCGAGGCGATCGGACAGCTCGCGCTCCAACAGCCGTGTGCCGGGCGGCAGATCGCCTTCGATGATGCCGTCCCGCAGGTACTCGTAGACCTTGTGGACCAGGGAACGGCTGTCGGAGCCAGAGGAGTCCGTGAGTGACATGGCATACAAGATAGCCGACCCTCCACTTGGGCCACCAAGCCCCTTGATCGACATTCACGCCATCCGCGTCTATCAACTAGCGCTTCCACCTGGCGTTTTAACGATTTCGGAACCTGACACCCTCACCCCTTACACCGAGTTAACATCGCAGCCCTGTAGCCCCCGGACCGCCGTTGGTATACCAATAGCACTCACTGGTTGACGGAGGCCCTCATGGATCGCACCGAACCGAGCCACCTGGACAGCATGCCCCCGACCTCGACTCCGCCCCTGACTCCGACCCCGACCGCGGCACCGACCGCCGCCCCGGCATCCCCGGCAGGTGCCGCATGAGCGCCCCGCAGCTCTCCGCGCCGACGTCCGCACGCCCGGCCACCAACACCCTCGCGCGGGCCCTGGACGAGGCCGGCTTCACCCGGGCCCAGTTCTGGGTGCTCATGATCATCCTGGCCGGGATGTTCTTCGACACCCTGGAGCAGAACTCCGTGGGGGCGATGGGCAGCCTCATCAAGTCGTCCCTGCACATCGGCAACAACGAGCTGACGGCGATCAACAGCTTCACCGTGATCGGCGGCCTGATCGGCCGGTTCGCGGGCGGCTGGATCGCCGACCGCCACGGCCGCCGCACCTCGCTCGGCGTCAATCTCCTCGTCTACACCCTGGGCGGTCTGCTCAGCGCCGTGGCGATGAACTACCCGACCCTGCTGGCGAGTCGGCTGGTCGTGGGGATCGGCCTGGGCGGCGAGTTCACCATCGGCATCGCGATGCTGTGCGAGATGGTCGCCACCCGCCACCGCGGCACGCTCGTCGCCATCCTCAACGTCGGCTCCGGCGGCGTCGGCAACTTCCTCTCCTACGGCCTGTTCCTCCTGCTCCTGGGGCCGCTCGCACCCGCGCTCGGCGGCGACCACCTGGTGTGGCGCTGGACGTTCGTGCTCCTCGCCCTGCCCGCCCTGATCGTGGTGGTATACCGACGGCGCCTGCCGGAGACCCCCCGCTTCCTCCTCTCCCAGGGCCGCGTCGACGACGCCAACCGCTCCCTGGCCCGCCTGACCGGCGACCGGCTCGACCCGAAACACCTACCGGCGTCCGTCCCGCCCGTGCTGACCGCGGCGGACATCCCCGCCCGGCAGGTGAAGGCGTCACCGGCCGCGGTCTTCGGCCCCTCGGTCCGGTCCCGTACGGTCACCATCGGCGCCGCGTCGTGGATGGCCTTCGGCGCCCAGGTCACCCTCAACTTCCTGATGCCGACGCTGCTGACCGAGCGCGGCTACACCCTGTCCGACAGCCTGCTCTACACGATGATCATGAACGTCGGCTCGCTGCTCGGGGCCTGCGCCTCGGCGCTGCTCGCGGGCCGCTACGGCAGGCGGTCGGTCATCGGCGTGGCCGGCAGCCTGGGCTGCCTCACCGCCGTCGCCTTCGCGGTGTTCGCGCACGAGACCGCGGCGATCCTCGTGCTGGGCGCGCTCTTCCAGTTCTTCACCATGCTCACCAACACCACCCTCGCCGTGTGGTCCCCGGAGCTGTACCCGACCCCGATCCGGGCCAGCGGCACCTCCATCGTCAACGGCATCGGCAACATCGC
This sequence comes from Actinobacteria bacterium OK074, assembly GCA_001298575.1. Lineage (GTDB taxonomy): Bacteria > Actinomycetota > Actinomycetes > Streptomycetales > Streptomycetaceae > Streptomyces. The sequence continues at coordinate 148,708 of LJCV01000177.1, read as the reverse complement.
CGGAGCCGTCATGCCCTTCGCCGCCGTCGCGCTGTGGGACCGGTTCTCCTTCGCGGGCGTCTTCGGGATGGTCGCGGTGATGTACGCGGTACTCGTGATCGCCTCCCGGTTCGCCCCCGAAACCCGCAGCCGCACGCTCGAAGAGGTCAACGAGACGACGGGCCCCACGCCAACCCACGCCTGACCCCCGGCACCCGCCGCGCCCCTTCCCATCCGAGAAAAAAGATAAAAGCAAGAAAAAAGAGGACACCATGGACAAGCTCACCATCTCTGCCACCGCCAACGGCCTGAACTACCTGCCCGAATACCTGGCCGACCAGGAAGGTCTCTTCCACGACGCGGGACTGGAGGTCACCGCCGTCGCCCGCGACCCCTGGACCGGCGTCCTCGACGACCTCGAATCCGGCCGCGCCGAGATCGCGCTCGGCGGCCTGTGGGTACCGGCCATGTACGCCGGCAGCCCCCGCGAGTTGAGCGTCGTGTGCCAGCTCAACCACCAGTTCCCGATGGCCATCGCGGTCCGGGAGGGGGGAAGCGGCGACTTCGCGCTGGAGGACCTGCTGGGCAAGGTCGTCCTGGCTCCCGGCGCGGGCGGCAGCGCCCCCTACGAGTTCACCGCCGGGCTGCTGCGCGAGGCGGGCGTGGACCCGGCCGGCATCCGCTTCGTCCGCGACCTGTCCACGGCGATGCTCGTGGAACTGTTCACGGCCGGACTCGGCGACGCCATCATCGCCGACCTGGTCACCGCGACCGAACTGGAGGCGTCGGGCGCCGCCCGGATCGTCTTCCGGCACCTGGACGACGGCGGCATCATGCCCAACAGCGTCTACTACTGCCGCACCGACCGCGTCGAGGAACTCCGCGACCGTATAAGCCGGTTCGTCGCCGGCATCGACACCGCGATGCGGCTGCTGCCGACCGTGGACCCGAACACCGTAGACGCCATCCTCAAGCGCCGCTGGCCCGAGAAGGACCAGGGCATCCTGCGCGAGGCACAGCGCCAGATGGCGGAGAGCGCCGTATGGGACACGGTGGCCATCGACGAGTCGGCCAGCGACCGCTGGATGCGCATCCTGGCGGAGGCCGGCCTGGTGAACTCCGCCCCCTCCTACGCCTCCCTCGCCGACGACAGCTTCATGGCGGACTACCGGTGACGCTGCTGCTCGGCTCCGCCGACCTCGCCGGGCTGGTCAGCCGCGCGGAGGTCATCACGGCCGTACGCACCGCACTCATCGACCTCGCCGAGGGCCGGGCCGAACAGCCCGCCCCCGCGGCCTTCCCCGGAACCGGCAGCACCCAATTCCTGCCGATGACCGCGACCTCCCACCGCCTGGGCCTCTCGGCGGTCAAGGTCATGTCGGACGCCCCCGACAACCGCGCGGCGGGCCTGCCGACCCAGCGCTCCACGGTCCTGCTCCTGGACGCCCGCACGGGAGAATGCCTGGCCGTGCTCGACGGCGAGGTCGGCACCCGGACGCGTACGGCGGCGGCAAGTGCCGTGGCCACCGACGCGCTCGCCCGCCCGGACGCCCGCGTGCTGGGCCTGGTCGGCGCGGGCCGCCTGGCGATCGAGCACGTGCACGCGCTGCGGGAGATCCGCGCGCTCGACACCGTGCACGTGTGGTCCCGCTCCCCCGCCACGCTGCGCGCCTTCCGCCACGCGGTCGGCGACGTGGTCGAGGTAATCGAGGCACCCGATCCGCGACACGCGGTCGAGGCGGCGGACGTCGTCTGCACCCTCACCCCCGCCCGCCTCCCGGTGGTGCACGGCGAGTGGTTCCGCCCCGGCCAGCACATCAACGCGGTCGGCGCCCCGCCCCGCCCCGACCACCGCGAGATCGACGCGGCGGGCATGGCCCGCGCGACGGTCGTCGTGGACAGCACCCCCACGCAACTCCTGAAGTCCGGAGAGGCGGTCCTCTCGATCGCCGAGGGCGCGACGACGACGGAGACCTTCGGCCGCGAACTGGGCGCCGTCCTGGCGGGTTCGGTCCCCGGCCGCACCGCTGCGGAGGAGGTGACCCTGTTCAACTCGGTCGGCATCGCCCTCCAGGACCTGGCTTACGCGACACTGGCGGTGGACCGTGCGCGTACGGCTGGAATCGGCATCAACACGCGTACGCGGTACGGCAGTTCGGGTCACCGCCCGGCCTGCGCGGCAGCGGTACCGCATATGGCGGCGGAGGCGGCCCGATGACCGTGATCGCCGTGGTCAACTGCAACACCAGCACCACCATGACCGAGACCATCGCCGAGGGCGCCCGGGCCGTAGCCCTGCCCGGCACCCGCATCCTGCCCCTCACCCCCACCTGGGGCGTAGCCTCCGCGGAGGGATGGTTCGACAGCTTCCTCAGCGCCGCCGCCGTCCTGGACCTCCTCCAGAACCTGGACCAGCCGGTCGACGGCGTGGTGATGGCAGGCTTCGGCGAACACGGCCGCGAGGGAGCACGCGAACTCCTCGACGTCCCCGTGGTGGACGGCGTCAGCTGCGCGGTAGCACTCGTCGAATCCCTGGCCCACCGCCACCTCACCACCAGCAAGAGCGGAACGTACGCGGCGCCCCTGCCCAAACTCCGCAGGATCCCCTGAACGACAAAACCCCAGGTCGGATCGGATCCGACCTGGGGTTCGGGCAGAGCCCACGCAAGGACAGGTGTCCGCACGGGACAACGCGTGTACGCGGGCGAACTCGGTGCTTGCGTCGAAGCGTCGGGCGACGCCGTCGATCGAAGGGCGACAGGCCGGGCAACGCCCGCCGTGCTGCCGTGCTGCCCGGACCGCGCCCACCCGCACGCACCCGCCGGTCTGTGGACAGTCTGTTTGGCTTCCACGACGGACTCGCGACTGATGAGCGGCTCATCGCCGAGCGGGCTGTTCAGCACCCCGGTCTCGGCGGACAAGCAGGTGAGGACGTCCTTGGATGTCTGGCTCTTGGATGGTCACAACCGACCGGTGCGCGCGATCACCTGGCCGGCGAAGTCAAGCATCTGGTCAAGGCCGGGGAACAGTGCGAAGGCGTCCACGAACGCCTCGTCCGCACCGGACTCGGCGAAGCGCTTGAGCTTGTCGGCCAGCGAATCAACGGTCGTGCCCGGTTCGAGGTTGATACGTATCGCCTTCTTCAGCGCGTCGGGATCGCGGCCGGCCTCCTGCGCCGCCTGGCGCGCGAGCGACCACAATGGGTCGGCGACCTCGTCCGGCAGAAAATCGACCCCGAGCCAGCCGGTGGCACTGCGGCCGACCCGGCGCATCGCGGCCTCGCTGGCGCCGCCGATCCAGATGGGCGGCCCGCCCGCTTGCACCGGGCGCAGGTCGGCGTGGACCGGCGGCAGCGAGAAGAACTCGCTGTCCCAGGACACCGGGTTGGCCGTCCACCACTCGTGCAGGAACGCCAGCAGGTCATCGAGCATCCGCCCGCGCCGACGCCAGTCCGCGCTGCGGGAGATGTCGTGCTCGTCCTTCATCCACCCGAGTCCCACGCCGACCTCGAGACGGCCGTCGCTGAGCACGTCGAGCGTGGTCAGCATCCGGGCCAGGTGCGGCGGCTCGTAGTAGAAGGTGCTGAGCGTGCTGGCATTCAGCCGCACCCGGCTGGTCGCCGTCGCGGCGACGGTCCACAGCAGCACCGGGTCGAGGTAACGCTTCATCTGCGGCGGGTACGGCTGCTCTTTGCCCGGATAGACGCTCTGCATATCGACCGGCTGGACCAGACGATCGCCGACCCACAGCGTGTCGTAGCCAAGGTCCTCGATCCCGCGGCAGAACGCGCTCAGGCCGGCTGCGCCGCTGATAGCGGGCCCGATGATGGGAAGGGTGAAACCAAGCTTCATGACGAGTCCTCTCGGTGATCCGTCAACCCGTCTGCTCAGGCGGGGAGTTCGGTGATGCCGAGGGCGAAGTCCAGGTTCCCCACCCCGTGGTTGGCGAGGCCCACCGTGAGCAGGCCCGCTCCTTCCAGCCAGTGCGCCATCTTCAGGCCGCCGACGTCCAGCGGGCGCAGCCCGAGGCTCTCGACGAACGTCTCCACGCGTGCCTTGGCCTCCGCGCTGTCGCCGGCGATGAAGACATCGGGCCGGCCCGTCTCCAGCACATGGCGGAAGACGGTGTTGAACGCCTTCACCACGTCGGCGTCGGCCGGGGCCACCTTGGCGGCTTCCTGCGCGATCGAGGTCTCCTCGCGGTGGGCCAGCCCGTCGAACGTGGCGTTGAAGGGGTTGCTGATGTCGACGATGACCTTGCCCGCGAGAGCGTCTCCGTACTGGGCGACGGCCGGCACGACACCGTCGTACAACAGGGCCACGATGACGATGTCCCCGGCCGGGGCGGTGCCCCATTCGCCCGTCGTGGTGCCGCCGCCGAGCGCCTTGGCCAGGTCGGCGGCCTTGGACTGATCGCGGCCCATGACCTCGACGGTGTTGCCGCCCGCTATCGCCCGCGCGCCGATGGTGCGGGCCATGTTCCCGGTGCCGATGATGCTGATGCCGCTCATGAGATGTCCTGCCCTGGTGGTGTGTGGTGAGGTTCAGATGGCGGTGGTGGCGATCTCGTCGGGGCCGCCCATCCGGCCGCGGGGGATGAGGGACTCGAACGGGCGCTTGGTGGCCTCGTCGAGCGGGGCGGGCTCGCCGCCGCCGGCGCTGGCCCACAGCACGTCGAGGCTGCCCTTCTCCCGCTGGACGGTGTCGTCCAGGTCGGCGGCGTCGCCCTGGACGCCGGTGAGGTTGCGGCCGATCTGCTTCACGGCCTCGTCCAGGGCGTCCTGGCGGCGGCCGGTGATGAAGACGTGCGCTCCCTCGTCGTCGAACGGCTTCGCGCCGGCCAGTGCCATGCCGGTGGTGCCGCCGGTGATGACCGCGACCTTGCCGTCGAGCTTTCCCATGGTCGTTTCCTAGCGTCGGTGGTGCCGTGCACGCCTGGGATGACGGGGTTATGTAAACCATCCTGTGTTCTTAACGTACGGGGCGGTCCGCCGGAACGCAACTATGTACACCGGTCGTTACCCGGTCTGGGTACGACGGAGCCATGACGGAGTCGGAGAAGGGGCCCACGGGCAGCCGCCGCGGCCGGGGCGCCCGCGAGCGCGTCATCGGCGCGTCCCAGCGGCTGTTCCGCGAGCAGGGCATCAACCGCACCGGCATGGACCAGCTCTGCGCGGCGGCCAGGTGTCCAAGCGCACGGCCTACCAGCACTTCGGCGGCAAGGACGAACTCGTCGCCGAGTACCTGCGCCGGTTCGACCCCTCCGTGCTGTCCGGGGTGTTCGACCGCACCGACCTCACACCCCGCGAACGGCTCCTCGCCGCCTTCGACATCGACCCCGGCACCCCGCTCTGCCCCTACATCGCCGCCGCCGTCGAACTCCACGACCCCGAGCACCCCGCGTCCCAGTACGCACGCGACTAGATGTTGATCACATGGCCGGAACGGGGGTCTTCCGGGATCGCCGCGATCACCCTCGCCTGGTCACTGGCCGCGATCGGGACATGGCGCCCGTCCGCGAAGGGGAAACGTAGCGTGCCGGTTCCGTCCCACATGGTGATCGGCCACTCGGCGAAGAAGGTCGGGCGGAGGTGGGTGACGGCGACCGGGGAGCGGTCCAGGACGCGTTCGGCGACCCGGTGCCGCCGTGCCGCGTTGCCGGCGCTCTCGCGCCGGGCGGAGATCTGCGACATGTTCATGATCGCCCGCACCTCGTTCTCCTCCGCCGCCTGGACCACGTTCGCGGTGGCGTCCATCAGGCCCAGGCGGATCGGATACGTGAAGTACAGGGCGTCGATCCCCTTCGTCGCCCGGTCCAGGGAACCGAGATCCCGCACGTCGCCTTCCACGACGTCCGCCCCGAGCGCGGCGAGCCGCTCGGCGCGTCGTCGATCCGGCGGACGAGCGCGCGACCCCGTTGACCGCGCTCAAGCAGCGGCCCGGCGGTGTGGCCGCCCGTCCGGCCGGTCGCCCCGATCACCAGAGGAGTGCGTTGCACGACAATGCCCCCAACTCGGCGTCCTTGATGAGCTTCACCGACTTCTCCGCCGACGCCACGGACCTGAGATTCCAGAGGAAGTAGCACCAGGCGGGAAGCAAGTGCACGAAGCGGTACGCCGAGGAGTTCAAGCGAGGCGAAGACGGACCGGGGCGAAGGCACCCCCGGCGAATTGAGCAGTGCCGGGCGTGAGGAGCTCAAGCGGCTGCGGCGGGAGAACCGCGAGCAGCAGCAGACGATCGAGATCCTGAAGAAAGCGACGGCCTTCTTCGTGAAGGAGAACGACCGGTAAGCCAGTTGTACCGGTTCATCCACGCGGAGAAGGCGAACCACTCGGTCGTTCTGCTGTGCCGGGCGCTGCGCGTCGCCCGCTCCTCCTGCTACGCGTGGCGCGAGGGCGAGGTCGCCCGCCATGCCCGGCAGGCCGCCGACGACACGCTCGCGCACGAGATCACGGGGAAACTTCGTCGACAGGATCTGTGGTGCACGGGATCAGGGCCGCACAGCAATGGCTGGGCGGCCCTGCCCTGGGTGACGTCGAACGTCACGATCTGGCCCTCCTGAAGTTCGCGGAAGCCCGAGGAGGTGATCGCGGAGTAGTGCGCGAAGACGTCCGGGCCGCCGACGTCCCGGGCGATGAAGGGGACTCCGAACCACGACAGCTGACGCAGACGCTACCCGCCCGCACACCGCGTCACCAGGGAAAGCGGCCACGCCGAACACCAGGATCCGGGGCAGGGCCGAACACCAGGATCCGGGGCAGGGGGGTGCCCGCCGAGACCGGCGGGCCCCTGTCTCAGGCCGTGCTCGTCGGGTTCGACGACTCTGCGGTGCGGCGGTGTTCTTTGTTGATGCGCTGGGCTTCTTCGAGTTGGTCTTCGAGGATGATGATGCGGCAGGCGGCCTCGATGGGGGTCCCGTGGTCGACGAGTTCCCGGGCGCGGGCGGCGATGCGCAGTTGGTAGCGGGAGTAGCGGCGGTGGCCGCCGGCGGAGCGGAGCGGGGTGATCAGGCGGGCTTCGCCGAGAGCGCGGAGAAAGCCTTGGGTGGTGCCGAGCAGGTCGGCGGCTCCGCCCATCGTGTAGGCGGGGTAATCGTCGTCGTCGAGACGGCCGAAAGAGTCGTCTGCTGTCATTTGCACCTCTCTGTGGAACGCGTCGAGGGGCCTTGGTGCCATTTGGCACCAAGGCCCCGAAGGAACTGCTACACCATCTGCCGGCCCTCGTACTACGCCGGCCCTCTGTTTCCACAGACCCGACCGGCATGCTGCCGGGGCTGCTGGGATCGCGGTTGCGTGACCGGAGACCACCTCACTATCGATGTCCTGCGGTACCCGGGTTCAAGATGTCCTCCCGGGCGATCCTGATGGCGCTCGGCTCCTCCGTTCTTCCCTCTGGGATCAACTGCTTACAAGCGGGTTACTGCGTACTGCGGGTTACTGCGAACTGCGGGTGATGCGAACTGCGGGTGATGCGAACTGCTCGGCGGCCTGTGACAGCGCCGCTCTTCGGCAGCCAGCCCCGTCGCCCGTCCTGCGTCTGCTCTGGCTTGGAACCCCACTGCCGAACCTCCCGGTGCGCGCGTCCGCAGCCGACGCCTTCACCGAGGTGCTGCTCACTGACTTCACTGCTGGGTACCGCGAACCGCACCTGCGGATACTGCTCCGCCCGGCAGTTCGTGTCTGCCGGGCCCTGTTGTCTCTCTGGGCTACGAGAGAACCATAACCACGCCCCCGACCCAATGTCTACTCCGACAAACACAGATTTCCGCACCTCTGACAGTGAGGCAATCGACCTCGAACAGTGGCTGGCGCAGGGGGAAGGGCTGTTACCGCCTGGTTGACGGGCCACAGGCGGGGGAACGAGACACGGCAGGCAGAACCGGACATCGACGATCCAGAGACCGGGGAGACCTGATGAACACAGTGAGCGTCAACATCGAGGTGACCGTGCACGAGCACAGCCCCCGGACGCCGCGCATGCGCACCCCCGACCTGAACGACGGCACCGGAGGCTTCGGCCGGCCCATGGTCAACCGCCTCGCCCAGGCCACCGCGGTCACCCGCGAGGCGGCCGGCGGCAAGACCGTGAGTGCCCTCCTCGCCCGGTAACGCCACCGCTGAAGCAGCCGGATGGCCGACAAATACAATCTGCCCCATGTCGAAGCCTGACGAGTTGCTCGTTGACGTCGCCACCGTGGTGGAGTCCGGGCAGAGCAACCAGATGTCCCTGACCGTGGTCACCGGCGGCACTGTCATCACCGGCCGGCTGGCTCCCGAAGCCGTGTGGAGGCGGAGGGTGTCGGAGGTGCTGACGGATTCCGCGCGCCTGGGAGAGTTCTCCGCCGTGTTCGACACCTCCTCGAAGGAGGACGGGCCACCCACTCATCTGCACTTCCACGTCGCCCGCATTCTTCAGGGCACGGTGGGGATCCCGGAGACGGGCGGGATGTACCGGGTGCGAATCGACGACGTCAGCGCCTGGACCGTGGGCGACTTCAGCTATTCCGACCACTGAGCCACCACGGCGACGGGAACCCGTCGCACGCAGTGGGCCCGGCCGACGTACGTCGGCCGGGCCCACTGCTGTTCAGGTGTCGGCGTGTGCCGGTCGTGCCGGTCAGACAGGCGCAGGAGTGCCGAGCATCGCGGAAGCCTGCTGGAGCGAGCCGAGGATGCCCACGGGTACCGCATGGGGGAGGGCGCGGCAGGTGAAGCCGAGCTTGGTCATCGCCCGGAGGACTTCGTCGGCGCTGAAGTCGCGGCGGTCCTGGCGGGTGATGACCTGGCCGACCTGCTTGACGGGATAGTGACGGCGGCCGATGATCACGGACTCACCCGTGACCTGCTCGGGCTTGATGCCCTTCATCGATTCCAGCACACCGCTCTTGGTGAGCTCGAAGGGGAAACGGGCGATGACGCAGCGCATGATGCCTCACAGGGAGAAGGGGAGAACGGTCCGGCCAGGGTGAGGCGGATCAGCGGGAGAGGGCGAGGACGCCCGGAGCGCCGTCCTGCCCGTCGGCCCCCGGCAGGGCACCGAGCCGCCGACGGGAGCGCATCGCGTGCTCGGCTTCGGCCATCGTCATCACGGGTGACGTGAACGAGCGGTGGTCGCCGAGGATGTCGCGCAGGCGGACGCGGTCCGTGTAGGCGGAGCTGTCGCGGACGGCGGTGAGTTCGGTCCGGGTGACCAGGCCGGTGCACTGGCCGTCCTGGTCGCAGACGACCAGCCGGCCCGTGCGGGCGGCGGCCATGACGGACAGCGCCACCTCGACGCTCATGTCGTCCCAGACCTGCGGTCCGGCCGCCTCCATGACCTCGGTCGGCGTCCTGCGCACAGGGCCGGCGCTCGCCGGGCGGGGCCGCGTCTGAACCAGCGTCAAAAGGTACCTCCTGCAGAGATGGGTCAGCTTCCTGATCACGAAGGTTCTAGGCCGCCGCACCGACGACGGACTGGCGTACGGGCCCGCGCCGGGCTCCCGAGGAGGGGCGGCGCCGGCCCCTGGAGGAGGCGCTGCGCTTGGGGCGTTCGGCCACCGGTGCGGTGATGACGACCGGGATGCCGGACGGAGCCTGGGCACCGGTGATGCGGTTCAGTTCAGCCTCGCCGGAGCGGACCTCGGTGATCTGCGGCCGGATCCCGGCGTCCGACATGAGGCGGACCATGCCGCGTCGCTGGCCGGGTGTCACGAGGGTGACGACGCTGCCGGACTCGCCGGCACGGGCGGTACGGCCACCGCGGTGGAGGTAGTCCTTGTGGTCGGTCGGCGGGTCGACGTTGACGACCAGGTCGAGGTTGTCGACGTGAATGCCTCGCGCCGCCACATTGGTCGCCACCAGCACGCTGACGTGCCCCGTCTTGAACTGGGCGAGGGTGCGGGTGCGCTGCGGCTGCGACTTGCCGCCGTGCAGCGCGGCGGCCCGTACCCCGCTGTTGAGGAGATCCTGGGTCAGCCGGTCGACGGCGTGCTTGGTGTCCAGGAACATGATCACCCGGCCCTCGCGGGCGGCGATCTCGGTCGTGGCGGCGTGCTTGTCGGCTCCGTGGACGTGCAGGACGTGGTGCTCCATCGTCGTGACCGCACCGGCCGACGGGTCGACCGAGTGCACGACGGGGTCGGTGAGATAGCGGCGCACCAGCAGGTCGACGTTACGGTCCAAGGTGGCGGAGAACAGCATCCGCTGCCCCTCCGGGCGCACCTGGTCGAGCAGCGCGGTGACCTGCGGCATGAAGCCCATGTCGGCCATCTGATCGGCCTCGTCCAGCACCGTGATGCCCACCTGGTTCAGACGGCAGTCGCCGCGGTCGATGAGGTCCTTGAGCCGGCCCGGGGTCGCGACGACGACCTCGGCCCCGCCTCGCAGCGCGCCGGCCTGCCTGCCGATCGACATCCCGCCCACCACCGTGGTGAGCCGCAGCCTGACGGAGCGGGCGTACGGGGTGAGCGCGTCGGTCACCTGCTGCGCCAGCTCACGCGTCGGTACGAGGATCAGTCCCAGCGGCTGACGGGACTCGGCACGCTGTCCGGCCGTGCGGGCGAGCAGGGCGAGGCCGAAGGCGAGGGTCTTGCCGGAACCGGTGCGCCCGCGGCCCAGGACGTCACGGCCCGCCAGAGTATTCGGCAACGTCGCGCCCTGGATCGGGAACGGTGCGCTCACACCCTGCCTGCCGAGTTCGGCCAGCAGTTGCTCGGGCATGTCGAGATCGGCGAAGCCCTGGGCGGCGGGCAGCGCGGGGGTGATCGTCTCGGGGAGTGCGAACTCACCCTGCACCGCTGCGGGCCGGCGGCCGTAACCGCCGGAACGGACAGGCCCACCGGAACGGCGCGGTGCCGACGAGCCGAAGCGGCTGCCGCCCTTCCTGGCGTCGGCGCTGCCAGTACGGGTGCGGGCAAAGCGGTCGTTCGTACGTGTGCGGTTCATGCGGAACCTTCCTCGATGTGGCACATATCAAGGAATTCCCGCAGCGTTGAGCGGCACGGAGAACCACAAGTATGGACCGACGGAAAAAGCAAAAAAGAAAGCAGATCTGACCGACGGAAATCCACGCGGGCGCAGATGCCGACATGGAAGACGTGGCGGGGACGCACAATCCGGTCGTCGACTGCGGTGCGGCTCTTCAGGTTGCGTCTGCGCCTCTGAAGGATGAGTCGCACGTGGCGAGGCCGGGGATTTCTCCGAGCCGGCCCGCAGGTGAAACCGTTGCGGGAAAAGGAATGCAGCTGGGGCCCGCACCCCGAGGGATGCGGGCCCCAGCTACAAAGTGCTCGTCAGCGTCAGGCCGGAACGATGTTCTCGGCCGTCGGGCCCTTCTGGCCCTGCGCGATGTCGAAGGTCACCTTCTGGCCCTCCAGCAGCTCGCGGAAACCCTGGGCGGCGATGTTCGAGTAGTGGGCGAACACGTCAGCGCCGCCACCGTCCTGCTCGATGAAGCCGAAACCCTTTTCCGCATTGAACCACTTCACGGTACCAGCAGCCATGTCATATCTCCTTCGGGGCAGTACATCGGAATCCGCACTGCGCGGACACCGTGTCGCCGCAATGATGCCCCGCCCGGAAAACGACCGGAAATACAAAAGCGCTCTCCCCGGCCGAAGCCGAGTCGGAGCACTTGAAGTTTTGGGAATCAAAACTGCAACTGAGATCAACAGTAGCACGCCGCCACGGCCCGCGTCGGTCAATTAACTCCACTCCGCCCATTGCGACAAAAACTCTCGCCGCACGGTCCGGCAAACTCTCACCTCACAAGCACAGTTATTGGCTCACTCACAGTGCAGCATTCCGGAAAATCGGAGTCGCCAGCCACAACCAGGACCGCCCGAGCACGCGGCGACCTGACGTATGACGTCCACGTCCTCCGCTCCGACCACGGACGCGCCGGTACGGGCGCGGAACATGCGCGTGGTGACCTCGTGGTCGTGAACGAGGGACATGGCCACCCTGGAACCCGCCCCTGCACCCGCAACCGAGCCGGGAACTGAGACCGGGAACCGCCACGCGCCCCGCTCCCGTGCCCGCCGCCACATCCACTGAACGAAAAAGACCGGCCCAGACGGGGTCTGAGCCGGTCTTCAGGATGAGCCCCCTGTCGGATTCGAACCGACGACCTACGCATTACAAGACCGACCAACGCGGTAGACCATGGCTCCTACCTGCTTCTTTCGTTGCCAGAATGCCATCTCCGGCTTCTCTGGGTGCAGGTTTCGTCTGGGGTTCACGGCTAGATCCATGGCTAGGTGGTGCCGGCCAAGGTGGCGAACCCTGGCCGGTCTACCGCCTTACGATGCCGTCGGCTGCTGCGTATGACTGCCGCGGGGACGAGTGATGATCTTCATGCCGGTCCGGCCGGGTCCACGAAGTACAGGCGGGGCCCGTCGTGGTGACGGTTGTTCTCACCTGTCTGCTTCAGATGGGGATCGGGAAAGTGGACGATACTGGCCCGCTGAATCCGTGCGAAGGCCGCGTCGAACTCCTCGTCCGACATCAGGAACGCGTAGTGCTGCATGCCGATCGACTCTGCCGGGACGATGGCGAAGTCCTGGGTGCCCCTGTTGCTGGTGGCGACCGGAATGAACGGGTCCCGCTCAGGCCCGACCTCAAGGTCCAAGATGTGCGCCAGGAACTCAGCGAACTCCAGGTTGTCCTGCGCATGGACGATGGCGTGATTCAACCCGACCGACACGACATATATGGAATGCCTCAGCAAGGCATCTCACGGCATGCCCATGTCGAACCCGGCTGGCGACCGACGCGTGATGCCCTGCCCAAGATCCTAAGCGACACCGTTCGTAACGCGAAGCTTCGATCGGCCACTGGACTTCATACTGATGAACTTCCACCCGCCAGAGGAGGTACGAAAGCAATAGGCTATGAATATGAGAAGGTTCGGCCGGTTTCCGCAAGCAGCAGGCTCGGGCAGCTTTATCCGGTTGAATAGAGGGTGCGACCATCGCTCAACGACGGGGGTGTCGAGCCATGGGTCTCTCAGGGGGTACTCCGCAACCGGACGAGCCACCGCCGTATCCGCCAGGCCCACCACGGCAGCCGCCAACTCGTCCACCGGACCCTTTTCCCGATGTTCCGGCCCCGCGGCCGCTTCCAGTCATCGGCATCAATCTACGGGTCACGAAACGGCTGTTGTGGGTCGGGGAGGCTGTCTACCCTCTACAGAACATCGCCCGGGTGCACGTATTCATCCTCAAGCCCGATCGCAAAAGAGCATTGTTCCGCTTCGTGAAGAGGCTGATGATCGTCTCTATCCCGCTGTACGTCATCGCTCTGCTGAATGGGCTGAGCCCTGCGGCCGGTGACGGCCCTCATACAGCCTTCGCGATCCTCAACTTCGTGGTACTGGGCTACTTCATCCTGGACCTCATATCGGCCCTAACAGCCCAACCGCACCACGTACTGGCCATCGAGACGAACGGGAATTCGACTGCCCTGATAGTCGGAGGGGATCGCGAATTTCTCAGGCGGCTCACACGCGATCTCGCCTATGCGATCGAAAACCCCGGCACGGAGTTCCAGGTGCGGGTCGAGACGATCAACATAAATCCAAGAAGCTATCAGTTCGGCGACAGCGTGAACATGTACGGCGGCGCGAACAACGTAGGAATAGCGAGGTGACGGATGATGGGCGACAGTTTCCAGTTCGGTGACAGCGTCAGCATGCACGGCGGGACGGGTAACACAGGCATCGTGAAACACACTGCCGAATCTGCGGGCGCCAAGGCGGTGGCCCCCCTTCTGCACGAAGCCGTGCAAGAACTGATGCGGTTGCTCCAGGAACTGCGTGGGCAGGTAGCGGCGCCGAGCGCGCAGACCATTGACGACTCCCTGGCAAGCATCAGCACCGAGGGCGACACCGACTCGCAGAGGCAACACCAGGCCCTGATGGCCGTCGCAGGCATCGCCGCGACGGTCGGGGCCATCGGGCAACCAGTGCTCGACTCGGTCACCAAGGTGCTCGCGCTTTTGGGCGTCGGACAGTAGCAACGTGCGGACACAGCGACACGGCACTACTTCGTTGGTCCGCCAGGAAACGCTCCACCGCCCCGCCGTGAACGTCAGCCCGTCCGTCACTCCAGAGCTGACTGTGAGAACTGGCGGCAGCTGAATAGGCCAGCTGACCAGTATCAAGACCCAGACTCCCCGGTGGCCAGGTCCGGATGAACGAGGTACGTCGTAGCCGGATGGCGGCCGCGGGCTCCGTTGCGTTCCTGCTGGGTCGGCCGCAGGTACCCGTGCTCCTCAAGGAGGGAGAGGGCCGGGGCGACGGACGCGACCGTCTTGAAGCGGCGGATGGCGGCGACGACGTCCTTGGCCTTGAATTCGCGCAGGCCCGAGCGGGTGAGCCAGTCCAGCACGGTGCGGGCGTCGTCGACGGAGGGCTCGGTCGACATGAGGTCGAACGCGGCGAGGGCGTGCGCCGTGTAGTACTCGCCGATCGCGACGGCGCGTTCGATCGTGGCGGCCTCGATAGGCCGGCCCCAGTGGCCGGTGACGTGGTCGCCGAGGTGGAGCAGGCCGGCGATGCGGGCGACGGCGCCGACGTACTTGCCTGCCCAGTCGTCGACGTGGGCCAGTTCGCTGCCGGGGCGGAGCTTGGGCTCGACGTCCTCCTGGAGCTTGATGACGGCCTGGTCGGCGGGGCCGGAGCACTTGACGGTGACGGGCTCGGGGAGGTCGGTGAGGGTGTGCACGAGCGTGGTCAGGCGGGACTCGTAGGTGCGGGCGGTCTTCTCCGGTACCGGCGGCACAACGACCTTGCGGTAGCCGAGAGTTGAGGCGGGGAGCGAGAAGAGGAAACGCGCCAGGAGGCCGCGACCGCGGGCGCCCGGGGTCTGGGCCAGGTCCATGAGGACGGGCGGCTGCAAGGTGATGCCGATCGTCAGGGCGGGCTTCTCACCGAGATCGGCGTCCCGGGTGATGCGCTCGGCCTGGAGACGTTCGCCCTTGTGGGCCTGGAGGAAGACACCGAGGTTGGGCCGCTTGCTGTAGCGGCCCGCGATGATGTCGAAGAGGTCGCCCTCCGGGGAGAGGACCCCGAGACTGCGGTACGTGGCCAGGAGTTTGGTCAGGGTCTCGGGGGTGACGTCGCCGGAGGCCGTCAGCCGGGGCGCGGGCGGGACGACGATCGCTTCCGCTTCCATGCGGAGTCCCGCGGCCTCGGCGACCAGGGAGGTCACCGTGGCGGAGTCGTCGACCTTGCGGGCCTTGGTCATGATGGCTTCGGCGCGGGCCTCGGCGGCCTCCTTGGCGACCTCGGCCTCGATGACGGACGGTCGCGCCTCCTCCTGGAGGGCGGCCTCGATGTCGTAGATCGGGCGGGTCATGGCGGCGAAGACGTCGGACTTGCGGGAGGCCGGCGGCATGGCGACGACGAGGTAGAGGTTCGTCTGCTCGATCCAGCCGTCCCGGATCTGGACGTGGACGCGTCCGCCGGCGGCCGTGGAGAGCGCGGCCAGGGCCATGGTGGCGGCCATGTCGGGCGGGGTCTGGGTGAACTCCGCGACGGCGGCGACCTGTTCGCCGATCCAGGCCGGGAGCGCGTCGACGGGGAAGACGGGCAAGGGGCCCTGATCGCCGAGCGGGGTCGGCGCGGACCACTTCCCGTCGACGGTGCCGTCGAGCGCGGAGCGGGCCGCGGCGAGCAGCTGCGCGCGGTCGGCGCCGGGTCCACGGCCTGCCTGGAGAAGGCGGGTACCGAGTTCGGCGACCCGCCTGTCTTCGGCGTGCGCGCGGACGATACCTGCGTAGTGGACACCGTTCAAAGACGTGGGGACGGCCTCGACACAGGTGTGGAGGTAGGGGGCGCCACCGACGCGCTTGAGGTCGCCGGACCTGGTCAGGGCGTCGGCGAGGACGATCGGGTCGGGCTGGACTCCGGCGAGGGCCAGGTCGCGGATGGCCCGCCAGATCGTTTCGTGAGCGGGCCGGTAGAAGACACCGGGGTCTTCCCCGAGTTCGGCTTCGATCTCGGGGAAGACCGCGACATCGAGCATGACGGCACCGAGGACGGCCTGTTCCGCGGCGCGGTCGTTCGGCGGCTCAGCCAGGAAGAGGACGTCCTCGTGGTCGTGCTGGGGCGTGCTCACGCCGTTCCTCCGGTGCGGTGGTGCTTCTGGGGGGCTTCATCAACTCGGCCAGCCAGTCGGGCAGTACGGCGGGACGGGCGTCGTGGACGACGGTGTAGCGGCCCCAACGCGTCGGGCTGCCGGCAGCGGCGACGTACGAGCCCGCGGTGCGCAAGCCGATGCCCCAGCCGAGCGGACTGTTCGGCCCGGGCGTGGCGGGCGGGCACTGGCCGGTCGGGTGGGTGAAGTACAGGTGGGTTCCCCCGAAGGGGGTGCGGACCGTGTAGGTCTCGGTGGGGTATGCGGCTTGGTGCCGCTCGGCGAGTACGACGAGGGCGTCGCTCCCGTCGACGACTCCGGGTAACTCCCATTCGGGCGGGGGCCGGAGGCGGCCCGTGGGCGGGGCCAGGTCGAGGACGACGAGGCCGGAGGGGCAGGGCACGATGCCGACCCCGAAGGCGCCGGCGCCCCAGCAGCGGCGGATGCGTTCCGCGTCGGTGGTGGCACGGGTCTGCCAGTCCCGCACCGCCGGGGCGAGTCCGACGACCTGCAACGGGAAGACCCGCCAGCCGCGCGCCGCCGCCTCCAGCGCGGTGGTCTCCAGGTCCTCCCACTCCTGGGTGCGGTGGGCAGCCCTCACAGCCGTACCTCGACGTAGACACGCACGAGGGTGCTCTCGCCGCGGTTGGCGTACGGCTCGGACACCTCGACGACGGTGACGACCTGGCGGAGGCGCTCGACGAGTTCGGCGGCCTCGTCGGCGGTCGCCATGATGCGGATCTTCAAGGGGATTCTCCTTCGCTTCCGGGGGGCGTGGTGGTCAGAAATCCATCGGGCGCGGGTGAGGCAGGCGCGAGCGGCGCACGGTCTCGATCAGGTCCTCGATCACGGCCGCTCCGTCCTCCTCCGTCGCGGTGAGGACGTGGCTGATCTGGTTGAGCCCGGTGTAGAGCAGGACGCGCGCGTCGTCGTCGGCCGGGAGCTCCCGGGGCAGGACCAGCAAGTTGTGCCCGGCAAGCTGCTCTTCGAGCGGCTCCGGACCGGCGTAGGTGCGGCGGACCTCTCCGGCCGACACCGCGAGGAAGCCGTTGCCCTCCCATTGGACCCGGCGCATCAGGTCGACCGCGGGGATGCCGCTGTCCGGCTTGGTGCCGTTGCGGCTCTGCCAGGCCGGGGCGTCGTAGCGGTACTGAAGGAGCTTCGCCGCGTCGGCGAGTTCGTCGGAGAGAGCGGTCATGCCCTGGCGGCCGACGGAGTCGGCGAGGTGCACGACGTGGCGCATGAGCTGTTCGGCGGTGAAGTCGGTGAGCTTACGGGTCACTGGTCTCTCTTTCGAATGTGTGGTGTCAGCCCTGGTCAACCGGCGAAAGGGATCTCGATCTGGCCGGGCGAGACGAGGCCCGCGGCGCGGGTGCGGGCCGCTGTCGCGGCGTGCAGGGCGGCGTCGTACGAGAGGTGGCACGCCTGGCACATGGCGGCGAGGTTGTCGTCGTCGCAGTGCTCGGGGACGTCGTCCAGGTGCGCGGTGGTGAGGACGACCAACGAGCCGGTGGCCGGGTGAGGTTGGTCGTGGACGGCGGTGCAGCGGCCGGGGTGGCGACGGCCGCACCGCCCGTCGCACTCACAGCGGCCGCCCGCGCGCTCGAAGCGGATGCGGTGGCTGATCTGCGGCCAGTCGCTCGGGTAACGGCCGCGCATCTCGGGCCGGATGGGCATCAGCCCCTCCGCCCGGGGACCACGGGCCAGGAACCGTCGATGACCGCGCCCGGGTCACTACGGCGTCGGTGCTCCTGCAACGACGCCGCTTGCTCCGCCGACCAGGCGACCTGCCGGTCGTGGAGAGCGTCCAGGGGCAGTTCACCCAGCGCGGGGTTGGCGTGCCCCAGCCGCCAGGCCAGCCGTGCGGCGGCGACAGCGTCGGAGGCGGTGCCGTGGTCGCCGTCGTGTCGGACCTGGTGGTGTCGGCACAGGTCGCGCAGCGTGCGGGAACCGCGGCGGAAGCGATCGGTCTGCTTGTCCAGGACCAGCGGGTCGATGACCGGCCGCACCCCTCCGGCCAGCCGGTCGTCGAGGGTGGGCAGGCCGTGGCGACGGCATTCGCGGTCGAGGACGGTCAGCGCGTACGGGGCGCGGAAGACGACCAGAGGAGCGCCCTGCTGTACGGCGTCCGTCAGGTGGTCGGTGATGGCGGAGAGTGCGGCGGCCGGGTGCTCGCCGTTCGCCGCGGCCTGGTCGGTGGTGATCCCGTGGACCCGGGTGGCCTGCTCGGGGATGGGAACACCGGGGTTGACGAGCCAGGTACGGACGTTGACGGGCTGACTGCCGCCGACGAGAACGACGTCGGCGAGGACGATCCGCGCCGTGTCCGGGTCGAGGCCGGTGGTGTGCAGGTGGAGGGCTGCCATGCGGGTGGTGTGCCAGGAAGACATTGTGGAGGGTTCTCCTCATGGATCGGTGCCGGCCTCCCGGCGCGGAGTGGTCCTCGCGCCGGGAGGGGCGTGTTGGGGGATCAGAAGCGGTGGTTCTCGGCAGTGCCGCCGACGGTCACCCGCGGGCGTCGGGCGCGTCGAGATCGGCGGTGATCGCTCCCTTCACCTCGCCCGATGGACTGGCGTGGGTGAAGACCGCGTGCAGGTGGACACTGCCGCCCGACCGCTTGTGCTCGGGCCAGCGCTCGGCGTTCAGGACACTGACCCACTCGTCGAAGACCGCGCGGCGGTCGGCGTTCGAGAACTTGAGTGTGTCGACCCGCCCGACGAGCGACCCGTTGCTCGCGACGCTCCAATTCAGCGGCGGGCGACCGGACTTGAGGCTCTGCTCGATGAGTTCGACAAGCATTCGCCCGGCGCGGAGCTGCCATCGGTTGAGGTCGGTTGAGGTGATGTCGCCGAAGCCCATGAAGGTCTCCCTTGGATGGTTCTTGGGGGTGGGGCCGGCCTCCCGGCGCGGGGTGGTCCTCGCGCCGGGAGGGGCGTCTTGGGGGGCGCCCTGAGAGCTGGTCAGGACTGGGTGATGACGATGGCGGTGGCGTCGTCGCGGTAGCCGTCGGCGTCCGGTTGGGCGGCGGCTACGAGTGCGCCGGCGAGGGCCTGGGGGTCGTCGGCGTGGTCGCGCACCAGGTTCTCCAGCGCGGCGGGGGTGATCTGGTCGTGGACGCCGTCACTGCTGAGGATGATCAGCTTGTCCTTGATGCCTGCGGTGTAGACGGTGCCGACCGTGGCCCGGGCCAGGGACGTCCGCAGCCAGTTGTCGTGTGCCTCCGCGATCTCCAGGGCGATGCCGTTCGCCCGGAGCTGCTGGCCGACGGTGTGGTCGTTGCTGTAGAGGCGCAGCCGGGTGCCGTCCCAGCCGTACGCGCGGGCGTCACCGGTCCAGTTGACGACGGCCACGTCTCCGTCGGGATACACACGGGCCGCGACAGCGACGGCGTCCGCCTCCTCCCCGTCGATACCCGGGTCGGCGATCAGCTCAGCGGCGGTGAGGAGCCCGGAGAGCGGGCCGCGCCGGGCGGCAATGCGGGCGGCGGTCTCGGCGAGCAGGGGCACCGTGCGGGAGGTGTGGAGGCCGTGGCCGATGCCGTCGATCACGGCGGCACCGACCGTGCCGTCGGCCAGGGTATAGACGCGGCAGGCATCGGCGTTGTCGGCCGCGGTGCCTTCACGGGTGGCGTGTCCGGTGATGATCACGGGACTCCTGTTCTCGAATTGCTGGGGATCAGGGGCGGTCGTAGCGGTGGCGCGCGATGAGGAGCGCGAGCAGCTCCGGGTCGTTGGACTGGCCCGCGTACGACCCCGTCGGCGACCAGGCGTGCCACCAGAAGGAGGCGGTGCCGCGGAAGTCCTCGGCGGTGACGGCGACCGTGTAGCCGTTCAGTTCGCCGAGTTGGACGGGCTCCCCGCGGATTTTCTTCGGAGGGTTGGCCTTCACGTTCCAGTTCCTCTCGGAGTCGGATTGGCAGCCGAAACAGCGGCCGTAGCGGCGGGGCAGGCAATAGCCCACGTCACGGCGGCAGTTGGGGCAGAAGCGGCGGGCGGCGAGGGCTTTGCCGAGGGCCTCGATCTGGGGCCAGGTCATGACGCGCTTGGGTTTGGCCTGGTCGCGCAGGTAGAGAGCCGCTTCGCGCTCGCCCTCGCGCCACACGAGCCACGCGGCGACCGGCCCGCCGGGGGCGAGACGGTCGGCGGCGAGCTGGCGGCGGGTGGCGTACACCGCGCGGTCGGCCTGGTTCCAGCCGAAGACCGGCAGGACGTCTGTGTCGGGAGCGGGCCGGCCGTTCATGCCGGCGCGGTCGGGTCCTGCGCGGCGAGGCCGAGGCGGGTACCCGCGGCCATCAGCGCTCATCCCGTAGGGCCGCGACCAGCGGTCCGCCGTGCTTGTTGATGTTCTCGACGAGCACGGCGACGGCGCGCTTGGCGTCGTCGAGCAGACCGCGGCCGCGGGTGTGCTGCGGTGCGACGAGCCGCCAGGTGTCGTCGGCCACGATCCGTACGACGGTGGTCGTCAGCACTGCCGGGTGCTTCGAGTCCGGCTCCCACGACGGCCGGTACGGGCCGGAAGAGCCTTCCCCGGGCTGCCAGTCGCGCCAGGTGTACGCGATGCGGTGCCTGGCCTCCAGGTCGTGGTGCTGGAGGGGGACGTGGAGGTCGAAGAACAGGTACTCCCCGTCTTCGGAGAAGCGGGGCGTGACGCTCGTCAGGTCCGGGCGGACGCGCACGTATCCCGGCGACATGACGGGCGAGGTCGCGACCCTCCAGACCGTCGCCGCGAACTCACCGGCGGACAGCGGCTGTTCGGGCTCGCCGTACTCGTGGAACTCGTCGAGCCGGGCAGCGAGATAGGCGCCGTAACGGGAACTGCCGTCGGAGGCGTTCCGCGCGTCGTACTCGTGGTCGACGCGGACCAGGGTTGTCGGCCCCCAACTCGTGCTGTGGGCAGGCATGATGACCGAACTCCTTCTCTCCTGGCGGAGGGCAGGGGGTGAGCAGGGCGCGACTCGCGGCTGTAGGAGGCGAGCGGTCGCGCCCTGCTGGCTGTTGTCTTGGGCGGTGTGGGCAGGCCCGGCCGGGCCGGGGCTCTACTTCCCGATGGCGTTGCCGGGCGCCATGCGGATCACGCCGTCCGGCTCGTCCAAAGCCACCCAGTCGTGGTGTTCGCGGCAGAAGTAGAGGCCGGTGGCCTTGGGCTCGCCGCAGAACTGGTGGCCGCTGTTGTGCCAGCTGCCGATCTGGATCTGGTAACCGCAGATCTGGCTGCTCCGAGCGGGCTCGGTTTTGAGGATCTTCGGCATAGTCAGATGTCCTTGGTGAGGGCGATTGCCGTGGTGCGCAGCCCGGTCGGGCTGCGCACCACGGTCACTTCCAGCTCCACGCCTGGCCCGCGCCCGCCGCGCGGCGGGCGCTCTGAGCGAGTTCCTGCGCGGTGACGGCCCAGTCCGGGGGCATGAGCCGATGGGCAGCCGCGGCGTCGAGAACCACGGCGACGCGGCCGGCCTCCCCGGGCTCGACGGTGAACGGGTCGCCGTCGGGCCGGTTGAACAAGTAGGCGATGGAGGCCCAGTCCCCGCCGCGCAGCACGTGGGCCAGCTGCCGCGCGAGGTTGGACATCGTGGTGTACGAACGGCGGAACTCGCCGTTCTGGCTGGTGCCGTCCGAGATGTTCCAGCCCATCAGACCCGCTCCCGCTTCCACGGCGCGTACGGGCTCGGCGGGTGCGCCCCTCTGGAGCACGCCGTGGTCACCGCCCGCTCCCGACCGTGTCTCCGATCACGACGGCGAACTCGTCGCGACCAGGCACGTAGTGGACGTGCGCGTGCCGGCCGGTGCGCTCGCACTCCTCGTGGGCGGCTTCGGCCGCGTTGAGCGAGCCGCGGGGGTCGCCTGCGGGGTAGCGGGCCAGGACCTTGGTGACGCGGCTACAGGAACGGCAGGCCACGCGGTCACCTCCCGCATTCGCGGGCGCGCGCGGCGGCGGTCCGCAGCAGGGCGAGAACCTGGCTCTTGTTGCGGCCCTCCGCGTCGTTGAAGCCCACGAAGTCGCCCCCGCCGACGGGCGCGAGGACCTCGTGGAGGTGGGCGGTGGCACGGTGGAGGGTGCCGGCGTCGCCGTAGCCCAGGCGCAGCAGCACGAACTGGGCACCGCGGACGCAACGGCCCCCGCTCTCGTCGCGGTCGCCGCCCTGGGTCCACCCCCACCGTTCGATGACCAGCGCGGTCAGCTCCAGGTGCTCGGCCGCGGTGATCTGGAGACCGCCCCCGCCGAAGCGGTTGCGCACGAGGGGAACCGACAGCGCCCAGTCCGGCAGACGCCGCAGCAGCGCGGGCGGCGGGGCGAGGACCGGAGCGCCGGCGGCGGCCGGAGCCGGGGCGAGGCCCCGCAGGGCTTCGTCGACGAGTTCCTGGGTGGTCTTGGTGACGAGCGGGTGGGCGCTGGCGGGGACCCGCGCGGTGCTCCGGGGCTGCTTCGTGGTGCGGGGCTGTGCGGCGAGGTAGCGCTCGATCTCGTGGACCAGGACGTCGACGTCGATCGGCACCTCGGCGGCCCGTTCCGCCATGCGGCTTGCCGTGCCGGGGGCAGTTGTGCTCATCTCGTATCTACCTCCTGCGCGTGAGCGCGGGTTGGGGTTGGGGCGTCCCCGGTGCTGTCCAGGCGAGAGGGGACGCCCCGCTTGATTACTGCTTGGTCACTGCGGCGGATCGGCCTTTACCTCGGCCACCAGCTCCGCCACTTCCTCGGGCGTGATCAGCCCGGCCTTGGCCGCCTGCGTCGCCGCGGTGACGACCGTGCGGGCGAAGTCGTGGGCGCCGTCGGCCATGGCCTGCCGGTACTGGGCCGCGTAATCGGGCATCGCGCCCTCCTTGGTCGACGGGCTAGAGGTCTTCGCCGAAGCGGACGTGCATCGTGGCGTGGAGCAGCTGCGCGGCTTCACTGCCGTCGGTGGTGCGGGTGTCGAAGCGGGCCCGCACTTCGGCGACGATCCGGTCGGTCGCCTCACGGTCGCCGCGCTTCTTCGCGGCGATGTAGTCGTGCACGGACTGGTGGGTGATCTCCACGTCAGATGCGCCAGCCGCCGAGCGGGCGACGGGTGCGGGGGTTGCTGCCCTGCCCCGCCCGCTTCTCCAGACCGCGGAGTTCGTCCGCGTCGAGGACGCCCTCGTAGTCGTTGCTGCCGAGCGGACCGGCGACCTGCGGGCCGGGGGTGCTGTGGGCTCGCATCCCCTGGGGCGGCTGCTCGTAGACGGGGCCCCAGTTCCGGCAGAGTTCGCCCGCGGTGGTGCCGCCCTTGGTCTGCTTGCTGCCGGTGAGCGGGGCGTAGCCGGTGAACGTGTACTCGCTGTACAGCTGCGAGTCCTCCCAGGGGCAGCGCGCCGTGTCGATGTTGTAGACGACGTAGTAGGTGCGGCCCATCTGCGCCTGCTTGGCGAACTTCTTCCATTCGTCGGGCTGCCAGACCTTGCCGGACATGGGTGATCTCCTTCGGTGCCGAGATGAGGGTTGGGGTGGGGCGCCCCGGTGCTGTCCAGGCGAGCGGGGCGCCCCGGTGGGGTGGGTCAGTTGGAGTGGAGCGCGGCCGGGCAGTCGAAGCGGTCGCCCTTGCGGTCGGCGTCCACGCAGCGGAAGGCCCGCTGGCCGTAGTGGGCGGCGCAGCTGGTGGCGTGCTGGTAGACGCGGTTGTAGACGGCCTCCATGGTCGACTCGCCCTTCGGCTTCTCCACGCCGCCGCACTCGGTGCAGGTGATCTTCTCGAAGTGGGTGCTGTTCGCGTCGACGCGGTAGCCCCAGGCCAGGCACGCCGACATCTGGCGGCCGGCGTGCTTGAGGACGTCCCGTGTGGCGATGACGTCGAGTTCCGGATGTGCCATGGTGGTGAACTCCTTCTGGTTGAGAGCGGGTTGGGGTCGAGGCGCCCGGTGCTGTCCAGGCGAGCGGGCGCCTCCGTCTGGGACGCGGGCGGTCGCGTGTCACGTTTGCCCGCGTTTTGGTGGTCGGACGTCAGGGTGGTCAGGGGGTGGACGCGACCCGGGTCGCGTCCGGGGTGCGTCCGCCGCCCCGTCCACGGGATGAACTGGGGTTTTTCGGGCGCGAGTCCAGGGGTGCCCGGGGGCGGATGGGGTCAGACACCGTCGATGCGGTCCAGGAGCGCCCGGAGGTCGGCGTGCCGGTAGCCGTTGACGCGGCGGCCGTCGATGCTGACCTTGACGGTGGGGCCGGCGCCCGCCCGGCGCAGCAGCTCACCGAGCCGCTCGGCCGTCATGCCGTCGCCGATCGCGGCCGCCATCTCCTCCAGCTGCGCGTCGCGGCCGAGGTTGTCCATGACGTCGACGACGTCGACGAGGGCCTCCCGGGCCTGCTTCTCCTCGGGGGTGACGGCGGCCGCCGGGCGCCCGGGGACACCGTTGCGCTCCGGTCCGCCGGCGGCCGAGGACAGACCGGTCGCCTTGAGGAGATGCGCCTCAATGGGGTCGGCCCACTGACCCGTCAACCGGCCCGCAGCATCCCGGAGTTCGGCCGCACGGCAGGTCAGCGCGGTGACCTCGCCGCGTTCGTCCTCGTCCAGGTCGTAGGAGCGGGCGAGGTCGGTCACCCCGGCGAACGGGTTGACCAGCCAGCCCAGCCCGGGCAGCGGCGGGTCGAACTTGCTCGCGTCGCGCCCCGACCCGGAGGCACCGCCCCCGAGGATCGCGTTGGACTGGGTGGCGTTGTCGACGCGCATCGCCCAGCGGGTACCGCAGTTCATCGCCAGGGCCTGCGGAATGACGTCGACCTCGGGGTACTGGGTGATGAGGCCCAGCAGGATCCCGGCACCGGCGGCGACCGCCGACAGGTCGGTCAGCGCGCCGAGGATCTCCTCGCGCAACGGTTTGCCGGTACGTGTGAACGTCGCCAGCTCGTCGATGACCAGCAGCTCCAGCCCGCCGACCCGGTTGATCGTCTCCGGGGTGACCTTGGACTTGCTCAACTCCCCCAAGACCCTGTTGCGACGGTCCATGTCCGCCTTCAACGCCCCCAGCAACGCGAGCAGCCGGTGCGCGTCCGGCTTGAAGTACGTCGCCGCGACACCCTGCTTGGCGTACGGGTCCCACTCGCCGTTGACCTTGCCCGCGACGATCCGCAGGTTGACCCGGACGTCCAGGGCGGCCCCGACCGCGAGGTTCGCGGCACCGACGCCCTTGCCGGACCGGGTCATGCCCGCGATCACGAAACTGCTGTTCTTGACGGGCAGGCAGACCGAGTTGCCGCGCTTGGCCCACGCGACCGGCACACCGTCCTTCCACACGTCGATGCCACCGGAGTGCGTCATCAACGGGGAGGGCCGCGGGTCGGCGAAGGGATCGGTGTCCGTCATCCACAACGACACCCGGCCCTCGGCCCCGGCCTTGTTGATGTCGAGCATCGACACCTCGCGCCCCAGAGCCCCGGCGAACGCGGCGATCTTCTTCTTCAGCATCGTGACCGTGACGCCGGAGGGCAGGTCGAACACCGTGGTCGAGGTGCCGTTCTCACCCCAGGGCGGGGCGGACAGCACCGTGATCGTGGCGTCCGGCTTGATCACACCCGACCTGCGCAGGGCCTCGGCCAGCACGGAATCGTCCAGGGCGGGCGGCAACGGAGCGTCGAAGACCGGCTCGGCGGGCGCGCCCGCCGCGTACGCGGGACCCTCAGCCTCACCCGACCGCACACCCGACTCCCCAGCACGCGGGCCGGGGACCGGGGCATCGGCCTTGGTCAGGTCCACCGGCGGCCGGCCCTCCTTGGCCTCGGCCTCGCCGTCCACCAACGGCCGCTGGAGGTACCACCAGCCGAACGGAGCGGCGACCAGCGCGGCGAGCGCGAGCCCCGGCTCCGCGGCGACACCGTTCAGGTACAGGGCGCCCCCACCGATCGCGCCCGCGACACGGCCGGC
The DNA here is from genome assembly GCA_001298575.1 of Actinobacteria bacterium OK074. Classification (GTDB taxonomy): domain Bacteria; phylum Actinomycetota; class Actinomycetes; order Streptomycetales; family Streptomycetaceae; genus Streptomyces. The sequence continues at coordinate 122,754 of LJCV01000177.1, read as the reverse complement.
CTTCTTGCTCCAGCGGGCCCGCGACAGCGCCCGGCCGTCGACCTTCATCCGGTCGGCGTCCGCGTCGCCCGCGATCAGGGCGAGCTGAGCCTCCACCCCCGACAGCTGAACGCCGAGCCCAGCCGCCTCCTCCGGAGCCGCCGCACGCAACTCGGCCTGCAAAGCCTTGATACGACCACGGACCTCGGCCTCCTTCGAGTGCTGGGCCCGACGACGCCGGTACTCCACCTCCTGGGCCAGCTGCTCATCCGTCACATCACCGGCCGCGAACCAGATCGCCAGCCGCTGAGCGACCCGGACCCGCTGCTCGGCCAGGGCGACCTGAACCTCCGCGCGCTGCCGCGCCATCCAGGCCCGGGCCCGCCGGACACGTCCGGCTTCCTCGGCTTCGAGAACCTCGGCATCGACGATGCCGTCCGCGTCACGGGCGGGGTGGGGATGCGGTTCAAGGGCCACGACTTCCTCCTTCCTTCTCCTTCGAGTGCTACGAGCCGCACGTCCCGCACGCGTGCGGGAGGTGTCACCACAGGTGAGAGCGGCGCCCGGCCTACAGGCCGGACCAGATGCTGCCGAGGGAGGTACCCACGGAGATGCCGAGGTTCTGGATCATCGGGCCGAAGACCGTGGGCGCGAGGAAGATCCCGAAGGCGACCAGGGCGAACGCGTACCCGGCGTGGACCTTGTTCCTGCGGACGAGGGAGATGCAGAAGATCGCCAGTCCGATCCCGAGGGCGACCGTGACGCTGATGGTGCCCGCGCCCGCGGCCTGCACCGGCTGCTGGGTGTACCCCGTGTTGACGGCGGGGTTGACGGTGGTGGCGTCGGCGGTGTCCGCACGGAGGCCGGTGGTGGTCGCGCTGGCGAGGGTGACGACGGTGGTGTGGTGGTCGGGGGTCGCGCGGTGGGCGGCCGTGTCGAGGCCGCGGATGTGGAGGGTGCGTCCGGAGGGGAGGGCGACCGGGGTGCCGGCCGCGCGGTCGACGGCGGCCTGGACGGCGACGGTCGCCTCGTCGGGGGTGTCGGCGTGGACGGTGCCCGCGCTGCCCAGGAGGGCAGCGGCGGCGGCACCGGTCAGGGCGATCGAGCGGATGATGTGGGCCATGAGGGGTCTCCTCTCGGGAGAGCGGTCAGGGGGTTTTGCGGGTGGCGGCCAGGGCCATTTGGCGGCGGGCGGCGGGGGCGTAGCGGACGTCTCCGGGGCGGCGTACGCCGCGTTTGGCGGGCGGGATGCGGCGGGGGCGGGCGGCAGACGCCTCCCCCTGCGTACCGGGCTGCGAGAGACCGGGCACTTGCGGTGCGACCTGCGCCTCAGCCGTCTCCCCGGCGTCCTTCTTCGGGTCCTCCAGGGGCCCGTTCTGGGCAAGGCGTACGGCGCGTTTGGCGGCCCGCATGTGGGCGATCCGCTCGGCCGTCGAGCCGACGTCCGCGCCGTGGACTTCCATCCACGCCCGGGTGTACGTCTTCTCGCCCGGCACGGTTTCCCCGAGGGCGGCGGCGAGGTCCAGCGCCCGCTCCCACACCTCCGGGTCGCGCTCGGCACGAGCCTCGTTCACGGCGTCGACCCGCCGGGTCTCGACCCTGTCCGCCTTCCTCTGCGCGCGGCGGACCGAACGAGGGATACGGCCCTCGCGCTTGGCGATGCGGCCGTGCTCGTGCAGGTCCCAGATCATCGGCCCGATCACGGAGCACAGCGCACCGCCGACACCGGTGGCAACGCCATACTCCGCGCTGCCGTGCGCGTAGTTGATGCCCGCAGCGATCAGCGCCTGCAACAACGCGCCGAGCCGGTAGTGCCAGGACGGCCGGCCGTCGTCGATAGCGGCCTGCGCCCCGCACAGCAGAGCCCAGGCAACGCCCTCCAGGACGAACGGCGCGGCGACCAGGAACCAGGCGTGCGGGCCCCAGAACGCCATGACCTGCAACGGCAGCGACACCACGACGCACACGGCGACGATCGCCAGCGCAGCCTTCTTCCAGGTCGCCGCACTCTTCGCGGCGCGAGCCCTGGCCACGGCCGCCTCCCGGCGGGCCTCTTCCCGCCGGCGGTGCTCATCGGCCGAGTCGTCGAGGTCACGCTGGATGTCCTTCTGCGCCTTCGCCTCGGCCCGCTCGGCCGCGAGCGCCTGGCGGCGACGCTCGCCCTCGTTCCTGATCCGCTGAGCCTCGGCCTCAGCCTTCAGCTTCTCGGCACGGGCCAGCCCCTCGGCATACGTACCGCCCGGCTCACCGGGGTGCAGTTCGCTCACGCTCACCGGTTCACCCCCTCCTCGGGTAGGTGTGGCCGACGGGCGGGTAGACGGGCACGGACCGGTCGGTGAGCAGGCCCTCCATCACCACCGCCTCGAAGTCTTCGTGCAGCTCCGTGGCAGGCTCCGGCTCGAACGCGACGTCAGCGGCGTCGAGCAGACGGCCCGTGCGGACGTTGTCGTCGTCGGGGGTCTCGCGTTGGGGGTTTCGGGTCTTCACCGCTGCTCACCCCGCTCCGGCGTCAGGGCTCCGGCGGCCCGCCGGGCGGGCTCTGGGCTCCAGGTCAGCACGAAGGTGACGGCGTCGATCTCGTGATCCGGGGCGTCGCACGCGTCGAGGTACGCCTCGAACTCCTGCGGCGTCCAGGTCGAGGGATCGCCGTGCTGCCGGCGGAACTCGCCCGGCGTCATGACGCCACCGCCCCGGCACGGTAGGGGTGCGGGCCACGCGGACGCCGCGGCAACGGGTCCTTCACCGGCTCGTGCTCCGCACTGCACCGCATGGGGGTCGTCATACCGGCACCCCCAGCTCCCGCTTCCTCCGGACGAGCCGACGGCGAATCAGCCGCCGCTCACCGGGGGTGGTGCCACCCAGAATCGCGAACCCGTCACCGATCCGCAGCGCCTGCACCAGGCACTCCCTGATGACCGGGCAGGTCTGACACACCGCCTTGGCACGGTCAACGGCCGTCGTGTGGGACTCGTGGGGGAAGAAGATGTCGATGTCGAGGCCGGCGCACGCGGCCAGCCGCTCGACGCGCTCGTCGAGACGCGGCGCGGTCCGCGCGACCCTCTCCGCCATGTGATCCCGCCAGTCCGACGAGGCCGACACCGGCTTCGAAAACCCGGCAAGACGAACGGCGGTACGCCGTGGCGTCGCCATCTCAGCCCACCTCCGCGACGGCCGTCTCGGCACGCCACACGGCGGTCCACTCCGCCACGTCGACGAGCTGACCGGAGGAGGTGACCGACTCCATCAGCATCTCGATCGCCCTGATCGGCACGAGGATGCGACCACGGATCTTGATACCGGGGAACCCGCCCTCGCGGATCGCCCGCCAGAGGGTCTGGTAACTGACTCCGAGTTGCTCGGCGGCCTCGGTGATCGGGACGGCGAGGCGGTTCTCGGTCTGGGTACGTCCGACGCGCTGGAGCCTCACAGCGGGGGACGGAGGAATAGGCTGGTCGTGCATCGTGCCTCCTGATGACGCAGGGGGTGGATGTCCGGCCCCGGCGGGGCCTGGGCGGTGGTGAAGCACCGCCCAGGCATGCCCGTCGGGGCCTTCTCGTTCTGCGGGCCAAGCCCTAAGAAGACATCTCTAGAGAACTGAACTTCTCTAGAGATGTCAAGCTGTCGCGTTGAAACTCAAGGAGAAAGGCGACGAAGCCGCCACCTGGGACATGGCGACACCCTCGCGCCCCGCACTTACTCCTCGCGCGGCGCCGCATGCGAGTACGACCATGCCTTGCAGTTCTAGAAGTGTCAACCCTTCTAGAACTGTGCTTGACTAGATGCCATCGAAAGGAGTAGCCAAATGCCACCGAAGGTCCCCAAATGGCGCCAGATCGCCGACGAGCTTGCCGCTCGGATCGCCGACGGCACGTATGCGCCCGGCTCCCAGCTTCCCCACATTCAGGAGTTCGTCCGTCAAGGCAAGGGTTCAACGGCGACCGTTCACCGGGCCTACCAGACGCTGGAAGCGGAAGGGCTCGTACGTTCGTCGCGCGGCCATGGGACCAAGGTTCTGTCCACCGACGACGTCTCCCGTGCGGCCGTTACTGGCGCCGGACGTCTGGCTCGTTTGCAACGCACTGGCCGAGCCTTTATCCCTCGGGAAACTGCTGTGGATCAGCAATCCGCACTCCGCTCGTGTGCAGATCCGAAGGTCGCTGACATGTTGGGCATCGAGTTGTACGACGAGATCGTGCTCCGGAGCCGAGTCTTCGTGCGCGACGACCGACCCACCATCCTGGCCCTCAACTTCATCCACGCAAGAGCTCTGGCAGTCCTCCCCGAACTCCTCGACGCAGGCCCCATGCCGAAGTTCCGTCACGTCCTCTACCGGGAGCGCACAGGGCGAGAAATCACGGCCGACCCTGAACGTCGCAGCGCGAGGCTCGCTTCCGCCAACGAGCTGACCGAGTTCGGCATCGACGTTCCTTCCGAGGTCGCCGTACCGGTCCTCGTCCTCCACACGCTCTTCCGCGACGATGAAGGTCCTCTTGAGCTGTGGGAGGACGTTTACCGACCAGGCATGGAGCAGGTCGAGTCATGACCGAAGTCCGCAAAGGCCCGCACCAAATGGTGCGGGCCTTTCTCGTTCCGGGTATCAGGCCGTGAAGTTGTACTCAAGCAGGTATTTCGAGGCGTCCAAGGTCATCTCGTTCACCTCGACCACACGCCCTTCGGCGTCGAGCGCGGTACGGACAACCGTGATCACAGGCGTGCCAGCACCAAGGTCCAAGACCTTGACCTCCGAGGGGTCGGGCATCCGCGCACGCAGTTCCTCCCGGAAGTGAGCCGGAGCATGCCCCAGCTCCTTCAGGCGCGCGTAGATGCCACCCGAGCCGGTGTCCACCTGCGCGATGGCAGAGTCACGCACGAGATCTGCTGGCAGGTAAGAGATCGCGAGCATCACTGGCTTGTCCTCGACGACGTACCGTCTGCTCCGACGTACCGCAGTACCGTCATCCGCCAACCCGAGGGCCTGAGCGATGTAGAGAGGCGGCTGCACCTCGTCCACGCGAGCACCAACGATCCGCATCGGCCGCTCGTCGACATCCGCTTGCCAGATCGACTTGCCTGACCCCCACTGCTCTGCCGCGAGTCGCGCCGTGGCGTTACGGCGAATCGGTCGGAAGGCTCGTACGAAGGTGCCGGCCCCCTTCCGCGTTTCGGTCAGCCCCTCGTTACGGAGTACCGCCAGAGCCTTCCTGGCGGTCTCTCTGGCGACGCCGTACGACTCCATCAACTCGTTCTCTCCCGGGATTCGACTCCCGGGAGCACGCTCGCCGGACAGGATGGCTGCCCGCAGGTCGCCTGCGATCTGAAGGTAAGGCCAGGCGTTGGCCTGCTCCTTCGGCACGTGCGACCTCCTATACGACATCTCTAGACAGATCAACGTTACAGGTAGAGCTTGCCCCTACCCCATGAGGGCGGCGTCAGATCCTTGGCCGAGTCCTTCAAGGTGGCGGCGCACCCCTACCGAACGAGACGCTTGCGCTTGGACGTTCGGCTCGGCCTGGTTGGCGAGGCGAACTGACGCCATGTGCTGACCACGCGCTGGGCGCGGGTACCCAGTTCAGCGTTGAAAGAACCCTGCTTCAGGCTCGGAAGCCGCGCGCTTCCACCAGCGGAAAGGCGTCATCATCGCGGCAAAGGTGAAAACAGACGGGCAGCGTGCGTTCGGCGCTCACCTCGCAAAACTGCGTACCGGACGCGGGATGACGCAAAAGGAACTCGCGACAGAGATCGGAAGAACAGCAAGTTGGGTGTCCCAAGTTGAGCGTGGTGTCTTGCCGGTCAACCGGCTGGATGTTCTCGGTCTCGTGGCAGACGCGCTGGGTGTTCCGGTCCAGGACCTGCACCCTGACGGGCCCGACTCCACCGAGGCCGTCAAGGCCGTAGTAGCTGCCGCTGAGCCGAACGACCTGGTTCAGGCCCGGCTGCTCATCTCGGGACATCCGGCGCTGGATGTGGTTCTTGCTCTGCGAGTTCAGCATGCCGTACCGGACCTGGTGCAGCTGAGTAGCGCCGTGGAGGACATCTGGGCCCTCGCGCACGGCGATCGCTTCGCCGAGCTGAGCACGGTACTGGGCCGGAACCTTCCGCGTCTGGAACGCGCGACTCGTACGGCAATGCCGGAGGACCGTCCTGATGCGTACGCCCTGTTGGCACGCGCCTATCAGGCATTGGCCGCCGCGTTCGTCCGGCAGAACGAGGCGGATGCCGCCTGGGTGGCAGCCGACCGTTCCATCAGCGCGGCCGAGCAGTCCGGGCGTGCCCTCGACGTCTTCGCCGGCATCTTCCGGCTCGCGCACGCCTTCGTGCGCCTCAAGCGCTACGACCAGGCCGAGCACGCCGCGCAGTCCGCAGTCAATGCTCTCAGCCGACACGTGGAAGAAGCAGAGCAGTCGGCCTCAGAGGCTCTCTCGCTTCTGGGCTCCCTGCACCTGGTGCTCGCGCTCGTCTACGCCCGCTCGGAGAACCGCCCTGCGGCCAGACAGGAAACCGAGCACGCTCGCCGTGTGGCGGGCCAACTCGGCGAAGACCGCAACGACTTCAACCTGGAGTTCGGGCCGACCAACGTCGAGATTCAGGCTGTGTCCGTCGCCGTGGACCTGGGCGACGCCGGAGAAGCGCTCGAAGTCGGCGAGGCCCTGGACGCCTCCGCCCTGTCGATTGAGCGCCAGGCCCGCCTCGCGATGGATCTGGGACGCGCCCACGCGCAGCTCCGGCAGGTAGGGGACGCGGTGCGTCACTTCCTGCACGCCGAAGAGCTGGCTCCGGAGATGGTGCAGTCCCACATCGCCGCGCGCGCCGCGATCTACGACCTGATGCTTGTGGTCGGACGCTCGGCCCCGCCGGAGCTGGCCGAGTTGGCGAGGCGGGCCGACGCGATGTCCTGACTTTCGTGCTGCGGAGCCTGGTACTTGGTTCAGCGTGAAGGCTCCTCACCTCAACGCCTCCGACAGCGGCCGACCGGCCTTGGCTCCCTTGAGCTACTGGTTCACACGACCACAGGAATGGGTACGCATGTTCGAGTTACAGATTGGCGCCACGCCCGGCGGTGCCGGGTGGTTGGATGCCGGTGTCCGGCCGCACGGCGGGCCGTTGGGCGGGTGGCAGGCCACGTATGTGGTGGCGTGGAGGTTCGGTTCGAGGGGATGGAGGGCTGGCCGGTGAGTGACCGCAGTGCGATCGAGTGGACCGAGGCGACGTGGAATCCGACGACCGGCTGTGACCAGGTGTCGGACGGCTGCGACAACTGTTACGCACTGACACTGGCGAAGCGGCTGAAGGCGATGGGGTCGGCGAAGTACCAGAATGACGGCGACCCGCGCACCTCCGGTCCGGGATTCGGGCTGACCCTGCACCCGGACGCGCTCCGGGTTCCGTACGGGTGGAAGAGCCCACGGACCGTGTTCGTGAATTCGATGTCGGACCTGTTCCACGCCCGTGTTCCGCTCAGTTACGTGCAGCAAGTCTTCGACGTGATGGCGGACACCCCCCAGCACACCTACCAGGTCCTGACGAAGAGGGCGCGTCGGCTGCGGCAGGTTGCCGACCGCCTTGAGTGGCCGGACAACCTGTGGATGGGCGTCTCCGTGGAGAGTGCCAAGGAGCTGCCCCGTGTTGACGACCTGTGCCAGGCCCCGGCCGCGGTCCGGTTCCTGTCGTGCGAGCCGTTGCTCGGGCCCCTGGAGGGCCTGGACCTGACGGGTGTGCACTGGGTGATCGCGGGCGGAGAGTCCGGGCCCCGCTTCCGCCCGGTGCGCGAGGAGTGGGTCGCCGGGATCCGCGACCTGTGTGTGGGGGCTGGGGTGGCCTTCTTTTTCAAGCAGTGGGGCGGCCGTACTCCGAAGGCATCCGGCCGGATTCTCCAGGGCCGTACCTGGGACCAGATGCCTCTCGTGCCGGTCACCGCAGGCTGACCGTGCTGGTTTTGGTGATCCGGCCGGGCGGCACGGTCGCCAGGTGTTCGTCACGCAGGTGCTGAACGGCTTTGGCGGCGTCCTTGGCACGCCACTGGGAGGTCTCGGTCAGCAGCCACTGGCCGAGGTCTCCTACTGTCGTCGGGCCCCGTTTCAGCCGGTCGTGGACGAGGGTGACCAGTTCGGAGTCGATCACCTCCGTCTCCCAGAACGTGCCTTGGCCGATGGGGACGGCGCCGCGGCAGCGGGGGTCCTTGAAGCTCATGCCGTCGCTGCGGTCGACATTCCACATCGCCTCTTTCATGACCTGCACACCCTTGGGGTGACTGGTGCCGTAGACGAGGTGGAGGGGATGTCCGGTGCGGGGCACGACCTGGAACTGCAGGCAGTAGCCGAACCCGGCGCGCAGCATGGCCGCCCTGTATGCCTCCAACCAGGCCCGCCACTGCTCGTCGCTCTGCTCGGTACCCGCGGCCTGCTCCCAGAACTGGCGGCCGCCGAAAACCTGGTCGAGGATGTCGGGATTGAGGTCCCTGCGCCGGCTGAACCAGTTCGGGCCGAACGTGGTGATCACTTCGCTGCCCGGGTTGCGGGCGATGCGACGCATCAGGGCCAGCGGAGTATTGACGCTGCCCCAGCTGTCGAAGACGCCCAGTATCGGCTGTCCCCATGCGCCCGTCTCGGTGAGGATCTGCTCGCTGTCCCGGCCGGCCTCACCCTGCCGTACGACGACGCGGACGGGCAGTTTCTCCAGCGGGCCGAAACGGTCGGTGAGCAGCTGCATGAGGTGTTCGCAGCGGTCACGGCGTTTCTCGATGAACACCAGCTGGACTCGCTGCGGCGACAGGTTCATACGGTCCGCCAAGTCGTGCTCAAGGAGCCGCTGGAGAGCGAAGACGGGGGAGCCGTCCTCACCTGTCTGGTACTGGCCCGGCCCGGCGAACGCATCGAGGAGCGTTACTCGGCTCCAACTGCGCATCCCCTGTGGTTGCAGCAGGACAGGCCACCATGCGTCGTAGTACCGCCGGTAGAGCTTGTGCTTGGCGGCCGTCGCGGGCTCCAGCGGCCATAAGACACCACTCACGCTCTCCCCCTCGCGCGCTCGAAACTGTACGCAACGCTTCGTTACGGACCATGGTGGATCCGTAACTGACCGGACGCCAGTGGGCATCTCTGTCAGGCCATGTTCCGATCAGCATCAAGAACCGCAAGAACCAGCCACGCATCCTGGAGCGGAGATGCCGACTCTCCGTGTCCGGCGGGTGTCGACGGACCTCGACACCCGCCAAACCGTCAGCGTTGTCAGCGAAAATCGCTGACCAGCACTTTTGCCGTCAGCGGAAACGTCAGCGCTTGTCAGCGTTGTCAGCGAAAACCCCAATAACGCTGACATCGCTGACAAGCGCTGACAATAAAGCTGACGCCGTTTCCGCAGGTCAGCGATTTTCGCTGACAACGCTGACGTTTTCGGGACCCCGGTCCGGCCGCAGCCGCAGGCAGTAACGCTCTGCGAAGTGCGGCCGGCCCGCCCGGTGGCTTGATCGACGCGCCCCCGTCCCGCGGGCGGGGTCAGCCCGTGTAGCTCAGTTGCAGCACGGTCAGCGTCTTGGTGACCTGACCGACCAGGAGCACGACGATCGCGTGCTCGGTGACGAGCATCCGCACCACCCCGTCGTCCTCGCCGTACGGCTCGGTCGCGCCGATCGGGTCCTCGCAGGCCGCGGCGAGCGCGAGGGACAGGCGCTCGCTGGCGGCCGGGGGCATGGCGTCGTGTACGGCCTCGGCGGCGAGGTCGTACTTGAGGCGGTAGGTCATCAGGCGACGCCGCGGGTCCGGGCGGCCTCGGCCTCGGCCAGGACGCGGTCGGTGACGTCGGTCCACTCGCCGGGGACCTCGCCGGTCTCGGCCTCCGCGCGGGCGAGGTCGCGGCCGCGCTCGGCGGCGGCCGCGAGGCCGGCGGCGATCCGCTGCCACTTGGCGAAGACGGTAACGATCTCGTGGACCGGCGCGCGGTTGATCTCGCCGAGGAAGCGCTGTTTGGCGGCAGGGCTCGCGAGCGCGTCGCAGATCGTCTCGATGGTCCAGGTCCGCTCGCCCATGGCGTGAGCCTCCCGCAGTCGTCGCGCGTTCCGGCTCTCACGGTACGCGCGGACACCACCGGCGGGGGAACCGTCGGGAACAGTCGTGCCCGGGTCATGCCGCATCGGTGGACACCTCCTGGCGGCGCACCACGGCGCGACGTCCGCGGCTGACCTCGATCAGCCCCTCCTTCTTCAGGCATGCGAACGCCCGGTGCGCGGTGCCCACCGAGACGTCGTGCGCCTGCGCGATGTCGACGACGGTGGGCACGGCCTCGCCGTCGGCCAGCGTGCCGTCCTCGATCGCGCTCCGCAGCTCCCCGGCGATCAGTTCCCATGGGGCGAGTTCGCGGGGCGGGCCGGGCGGCGTGACCGGCTGCCGTACGACGGTGGCGGACTCTTCGCCGAGCCGCGCGACGACGGCTGCCTCGCACTGCCCGCAGAGTGCCTCGACGTCGTTGGCGCCGACGACGAGCATCGCCCACAGCGAGGTGTTGCCGCACGCGCACGCCAGCTGCATGCCGTTGACGACCGTCGTGACGGACTGCTCGGTCAACAGGCCCGCCGGGAGCGGCAGTTGCTTCGTCAGGCCGCTGACGACCTGGCGGTCGGAGGTGGCCAGGAACGCGGCGTAGTACTTGAGCGTGGTCACCCCGCCGCTGCCGTGGCCGACCCGGCCCGCGACCGTGCGTACGTTGGCACCGGCCCCGAGGAGTTCGGTGACGTTGTAGGTGCGCAGGTCCTTGATGCGCCGGGTGTGGATGTCCAGGTGGGTGGCGAGTCGCTTGTAGCGCTGGCTGACGCTGTCGGGGAGCAGGGGCTTGGCTCCGTCCGGTTCGGTGGAGAACACGAAGGCGTCGCGGGACAGCGTCCCGCCGAGCCGCTTGCAGCGTTCTTCCATGCGGGCCCGGTGGGCGAGCAGGACAGCCCTGATGACGCTGTCGATGGCCTGCCTGCGCCGCTGGTGGGTCTTGGTGTCCTTGATGGTGCCCCGGTCATTGGAGTGCTTGACGGTCAGCTCCAGGCGCTCGAAGTCGATGTGCGACCAGCGCAGGGCGCACATCTCGCCGCGGCGGGATCCGGTGACCATGGTCAGGAAGAGGAAGGTTCCCCAGTCCAGATCGCGCTGCCAGGCGGTGTTGAGGACGAGAGCGGCCTCCTCCGGGGTCGGCGGGTCCGGGTCCGGGGGCGGCTGGGTGGGCGGTGTGGCGAGCGCGGCCGCGTTGGTTGTGGCGTAGCCCCAGCGGATGGCGCGGCCGAGCGCGGGCAGCAGGACGAAGTGCATCCTGCGGACCGAGGCCGGCGCGAGCGGCTTGCAGACGTGCTTGGTCTTGGTCTGCGGATCGGTCTTGCCCTTGCGGCGGCCCTCGCACTGCTCACGGCACCGCCGCAGCCGGGCGTAGAAGAGATCGATCATCTCGACCGTGAGCTTGGCGACTTGGAGGTCGCCGAAGGCCGGCTTGAGGTAGTTGCGGATCAGGCCCTCGGCGCGGTCGTACGAGGTGGGCGTCTGCTCGGTGACGCCGAGCCACCGGTCGAGGAGGAAGGCCATCGTGGCCTTCTGCTTCGGGTGGCGCTGTTCGTCGACCTGGTGGAGCAGACGGGTGCGGGCCTTCTCGGCCTCGGTCTCGTCGGGCGCCTGCGCGTAGAGGTAGAGGTCCTTCTTGGTGACCGGGTCGCGGCCCGCGTAGACCCGGACCTGGAAGCCGGACCCGTTGGGACGGATGCTGCCGCGCTGCCGGCGCTTGGCGGTCGTGGTTGCCATGGCTGTGGAACCTATTCATGGTTAATGCCATGGCTACGGCGAACAGCGCGCCTCTCCCGCAGGAGAAACGCGCTGGTCAGGCGTAGAGCCCCCTGTCGGATTCGAACCGACGACCTACGCATTACAAGTGCGTTGCTCTGGCCATCTGAGCTAAGGAGGCGTGCACGCGTGTCTCCGCGGAGCGGATTCGTGCCCGTGCAGTGTACCCACCGCCCGCGCGGCCCCCGTCGAAAATTTCCGCGAAGTTCACATGGCTCCGGGTACTGACAGATCAGGCAAACGCCAGGTACCGTCTCGATCCAGTCCACTCGCGTGGACTACACCACACATCACCACCGCGGACCCGTCCGTGGTGGCACCACCTTCCTACAACGGATCGTCCGGCACGTTCCTGCCGGTAGAAGGGGGCCTCGCACCATGGCCACTGTTTCGTTCGACAAGGCGACCCGCATTTACCCGGGCACCGAGAAGCCCGCGGTCGACGGGCTCGACATCCACATCGAGGACGGCGAGTTCCTCGTCCTCGTCGGCCCCTCCGGCTGTGGCAAGTCCACCTCGCTCCGCATGCTCGCGGGGCTTGAGGACGTGAACGCCGGCGCCATCCGCATCGGTGACCGCGACGTCACGCACCTGCCGCCGAAGGACCGGGACATCGCCATGGTGTTCCAGAACTACGCGCTGTACCCGCACATGACCGTCGCCGACAACATGGGCTTCGCGCTCAAGATCGCGGGCGTGCCGAAGGCGGAGATCCGCCAGAAGGTCGAGGACGCGGCGAAGATCCTCGACCTCACCGACTACCTGGCCCGCAAGCCGAAGGCCCTCTCCGGCGGTCAGCGCCAGCGTGTCGCGATGGGCCGCGCCATCGTCCGTGAGCCCCAGGTCTTCCTCATGGACGAGCCGCTGTCGAACCTCGACGCCAAGCTCCGCGTCTCCACCCGTACGCAGATCGCGTCCCTCCAGCGCCGTCTGGGCATCACCACGGTCTACGTCACCCACGACCAGGTCGAGGCCATGACGATGGGCGACCGCGTGGCCGTACTGAAGGACGGTCTGCTCCAGCAGGTGGACAGCCCCCGCAACATGTACGACCGCCCGGCCAACCTCTTCGTCGCCGGCTTCATCGGCTCCCCCGCCATGAACCTGGTCGAGGTCCCGATCACCGACGGTGGCGTGAAGTTCGGCAACAGCGTCGTCCCGGTCAACCGCGACGCGCTCAAGGCCGCCTCCGACAAGGGTGACACCACGGTCACGGTCGGCGTCCGCCCCGAGCACTTCGACATCGTCGAGCACAACGGCGAAGCCGCCGCGTCCCTCTCCAAGGACACCGCGGACGCCCCGGCCGGCCTCGCCGTCACGGTGAACGTCGTCGAGGAACTGGGCGCCGACGGCTTCGTCTACGGCACCGCCGAGGTCAACGGCGAGACCAAGGACCTCGTGGTCCGTGTGAACGGCCGCCAGGTCCCGGACAAGGGCGCCAAGCTGCACGTCGTGCCGCGCCCGGGCGAGACGCACGTCTTCTCGACGTCGACGGGCGAGCGCCTCACCGACTGACGCGTCCCCGCAGCGACAGAGAGGGCCCCCACGGCAGGCAGTCCGCCGTGGGGGCCCTCCCCGTTTTCCCTCGCCACATTCCCGGCAAATACCCCGGCAGACCGGTCTTTTCGATACCTGTACGTCAACGCCCTACCCAAATTCCGCCCCTCCGACATCCCCCGAACCGGTGACAAAATGTCGCCATATCACTACCCCGCGCTACCCTCAACCGCGTGAAGCACTCCACCACCCCACGGACTCGTATCCAACGGCCCCGGCGCGGCCCCGGCCCCGCGCGCCGCATCGGCCGCTCCCTCGCCCTCGTCCTGCCCGTCGTCATGGTGCTCTCCGGCACGCTCGCGGTCACCCGGGTCAACTGGACGGGCTCCCCCTCCAGCTCGGTGCTCACCGCGTCCGACGCCTCCGCCCCCGGCGGCACCGCGCACGCCCGCACCAAGGCCCCGCAGGACGTCCTGCGCGACCGTCTGCTGGCCGAACTCCAGCACAAGAACCCGGGCGTCGCCCTCACCCACCTCCAGGAGGCAGTGAACGGCCGCCCGTCCCTCGCCGCCCACTGCGCGTCCATCGCCCGTGCCCTCGGCCGCGCCGCGGTCCGCGTGTACGGCCCGTCCAGGGCGCAGGCGTACGCCCGGCCGGTGTGCGACACGAGCTTCGCCTCGGGGGTCATGGCGGCGCACGCGTAGGGCAACCAGGCCCCCGGCGGAGCCAGGCCCCGCGGCTATGGTTCCGCCATGACCATTGCGAACCCCACCCAAGCGGTGGTGCTGGCCGGAGGCCAAGGGTCCCGGCTGCGGCCGTACACCGACGACCGCCCCAAGCCGATGGTGGAAATCCCCGGCACCGGGACGCCGATCATCGGCCACCAGCTCGCCTGGCTGGCCGATGAGGGCGTGACGGACGTGGTGGTCAGCTGCGGCCACCTCGCCGACGTCCTGCAACGCTGGCTGGAGAGCGCCGAGCTGCCGGTCAAGGTCACCGCGGTCGTCGAGAAGGAACCCCTCGGCCGCGGCGGCGGCCTGCGCTACGCGGCCGCCCACCTGCCCCACCCCGACCGCCCCTGGTACGCCACCAACGGCGACATCTGGACCCGCTTCTCGCTCCGCGACATGGCGGACTACCACGCGGAACGCGACGCCGTGGCGACACTGGCGCTCGCCCGCCCGCGGATGCCCTGGGGTGCCGTCAAGACGGACGGCTTCGGCCGCGTCACCGACTTCATCGAGTCCCCGCCGACGCCGTACGAGATCAACGCGGGCGTGTACGTCTTCTCCCCCGAGTTCGCCACCCTCCTCCCGGAACGCGGCGACCACGAACGCACCACGTTCCCAAGGCTGGCCCGCGAACGCCGCCTGGCGGGCTTCCCGATCCCCCAGGGTTCCTACTGGCGAGCGATCGACACGGCGAAGGACCTCACGGAGGCGGCGAAGGAACTGGCTTCGCTTCGCTAGGGGCGGGGGTTCACTGCGGGCCGGTGGGGGCTGAGCGCGCAGTTCCCCGCGCCCCTTGAAAGCGCGCAGGCGTCCGGAGCGCTACGACGCGCAGGTACCCGCTGCCCGGGAAAGGCGGGGCGCAGCCCCTGCTTTTAGGGGCGCGGGGCTGTGTCTGATATGCGGCTCCGCCGCGTGGGCGCGAGCAACCACGACGTACCCGCAGTCGCCAAACGCCCCCGCACCCCCGAGCTATCAGGCGCTCTGCCCGCCCAGATACCGCTCCGCGAACCCCAGCTCCAACCTCACCTGCTTGATCCGCTCGTCCACGACCAACGACCCATGCCCCGCCTCGTACCGGTACACCTCATGCACCACCCCCCTCCCCTCCAAACGGGCCACGTAATTGTCGACCTGCCGGATCGGGCACCGCGGATCGTTCACCCCCGCCGAGATGTACACCGGCACCTTCACCGCATCCACGTACGTCAGCGGCGACGACGCCTCGAAGCGTTCCGGCACCTCCTCCGGCGTGCCCCCGAGCAGCGTGCGGTCCATCGCCTTGAGCGCCTCCATCTCGTCGTGGTACGCCGTGACGTAGTCCGCGACCGGCACCGCCGCGATCCCCACGGTCCAGGCGTCCGGCTGGGTGCCGATGCCCAGCAGGGTGAGGTAACCGCCCCACGAGCCCCCGGTCAGCACCAGCCGCTGCGGGTCCGCGAGGCCCGAGGACACCGCCCACTCCCGTACCGCCGCGATGTCCTCCAGCTCGATGAGCCCGACCCGGTGCTTGAGCGCGTCCGTCCACTCGCGCCCGTAGCCGGTCGAACCGCGGTAGTTGACCCGTACGACCGCGTACCCGTGGTCCACCCAGGCCGCGGGACCGGCCGCGAAGGAGTCGCTGTCGTGCCAGGTCGGGCCGCCGTGGATCTCGAACACGGTCGGCAGCGGGCCGCTGACCCCGGCCGGTTTCTGGACGAGCGCGTGGACCCGGCCGCCCGGCCCCTCCACCCACACGTCCTCCACCGGCACCGAACCCGGTGACGCCATCCCCGGCGGATCCAGTACGACCTCGCCCGTCGTCGACCGCACCACCGGCGGTTCGGCCGCCGACGACCACAGGTACTCCACGCTGCCGTCGGGCCGCGCGCTCGCCCCCGACACCGTGCCCGGCGGGGTCGGCAGCTTCACCAGCTCGCGCGAGGCGAGGTCGTAGCGGAACAGCTCGCTGCGCGCCTCGAAGCTGTGCGAGACGAGCAGCGCCGTACCGTCCGGATACCACTCCGCGCCCACGTCACCCGGCAGTTCGAAGGCCAGGTCGGTCTCCTCGCCCGAGACCACGTCCCACACCAGCGGCTCCCAGCGACCGCGCCGCTGGTGCCCGATGAGCAGCCGGGTGTCCCCGTCGACCGGCGCGAACCCGAGTGCCTCCAGGCCGAGTTCGACGGTGCCGCCCTTGGTGTCGTCCAGTTCGGCCACGGGCGAGCCGTCCGGCCGCAGCACCCGCAGCGCCGAGTGCATCGCGTCGCCGTGCTCGGTGTGCTCGACGGCGATCAGCGAACCGTCGTGCGAGAGGTCGCCGACACCGGCGGACTCGCGGTGCCGGTAGATCACCTCGGGGTCCTGCCCGGCGCGGACGAGATGGATGGTCGAGCCGTCCTCGTCGGTGGACCGCCCCACCACCGCCGTGCGGCCGTCCCGCCCGATCGCCAGCCCGGCGGGGTAGGAGGGGTCGAGCCCGGGTGCCGCGGGTTCGTCCCCTTCCTCTTCTCCCGCTCCGCGCTTGCCGGGTCCGGTGAACGACTGCCGCCGCCAGATGCCGAACTCGTCGCCGTCGGTGTCGTCGAACCACCAGATCCACTCGCCGTCCGGGGACAGCACGCCGTCCGTCGTGCCGTTGGGCCGGTCGGTGACCTGGCGCTGGCTGCCGGTCGAGCGGTCCCACGCGTACAACTCGTACGTGCCGGTCGCGTTGGAGACGAACAGCGAGCGGTGCGGTGCGTCCTCGGCCCAGTCGGGCAGGGACACCCGCGGCGCCCGGAACCGCTTCTCCCAGTCGGGCATGGTCTCGCTGCGGTCGTTGCTCTCAGTCATGACCCCATAGTGCCCGGCCCCACCGACATTCCGCCGAAGTCCCTCTCAGCCTGTGGAAAACTCCGTGGAGCGGAATCGGAGAAATGTGCGAGATCTGGCATTTCCGCAGGTCGGGGCGGATTGTCAGTGGCAGGGTGCAGACTCTCCGCATGACTTCGATCACGCAGCCGGTTCCGGCCGTTCCCGTTCCCCACCCCTGCCCGCACAGCCCGCACGCGCTCTCGTACGGGCGCCCGCATACGCACCCGCACCCGCGTCCGCGCGGGAAGGAGTGGTGTACCCGGCCCGACCGCGGCCTCGGCCGGGAGGGGCACATATCCGCCTGGTCCGCCTGGTCCCCCCAGTCCCCCTGGTCCTCCGGCTAGTCCTCCGTGCGTTCCCGTCGTCGGCCCAGGAGTTCCGCGAGACCGCGGCGGGTGGCGGCCAGGACGACGCGGTCCTCGGGGCGCAGGACGTAGGTGGGGAGCAGGTCCCAGACCAGGTGGCCCGAGGGGCGGTCGGACGGGCGGTCCGACGACTGTGTGCCGGTGTCCGGGCCCTGGCCGCCGCGTGCTCCGGCCGGCGCCGTCTTGTCCAGGGCGAGGACGCGCCAGGATCCCGCCCGGAACGCCTCGCGGACGGTGCGCCCCTCCAGCTGCGGATGCCCGGCCACGTCGATGACGGCGAACAGCAGCACGCGCCGCTCGACCGGGATCGCCCCGAGGATCTGCCGCCCCATCATGGCCCCGGCGAACGCGGGCGCGGCCAGGTGGGACACGCTGCGGCTGCGGGTGACCGCGCCCGGGTGCGCGGCGCGCAGGGTGCGGTAGACGGCGGTCGCGAAACCGTCGTCGTACAGGCGCAGCACGACGCGCAGGTCGGGGTGGACGGAGCGGGCGTACAGGGCGGCTTCGAGGTTGGTGGTGTCGGCGCTGGTCAGGGCGAGGAGCGCGTCCGCGCGGTGGATCTTGGCGGCCTCCAGGACGCCCTCCTGGGTGACGTCCCCGAGGACCACCGGCACCCGCAGCCGCCGGGCCGTGGCGAGACCGCGGGCCTCCGGGTCGGCCTCGACGCACACCACGGGGATGCGCAGTTCGCGCAGCCGGGTCAGCACCCGCGTGCCGATCTTGCCGACGCCGAGCAGCACCACGTGCCCGGACAGCCCGCGCGGCGGTTTGCGCAGTGCGGACCCGCTGCGGAAGGTGCCCAGCGCCTCCAGGACGGCGGCGAGCAGCACCGGCAGGAGCAGCAGTCCGACGAGCCCGGACAGCAGTTGCAGGATCTGCCGGGCGGCGGGCTGCCCGATCGCCGGGTCGTTGATGGAGAAGAGATCGAGCAGGGTCAAGTAGGTGGCGCGCAGCGGGTGTTCGTCGGTGACCGCCATCTGCGTGACGGCCAGCGCGACCACACAGCCCACGAGTCCGGCGAACGACCACCGCAGCCGCCGCGACAGCAGCGAGGCGAACGGCATGATGCTGCGCCGCCCCTCGTGCTGCGGCCCGGAGTACGACACGTTCTCCAGGACGACGATGCCGCGCCCGGTCGCCGCCGCCACCGTCTCCTCGTCGGGCAGCAGCCGCGGCCCGTCCTCGCTGGCCTCGGAACCGTCGGCACCGGCCGGGTTGCTGCGGGTGGTGGAGCGCAGCGCCAGCACGGCCAGACCGGGGTCGGCGATCTCGCCGGGTGCGGGCGGCGGCCGGTCCACGGCCCGCAGCAGCAGCCCGTCCGTCTGGACGACCTTGGTGGTGCCCGCGACGGCGGTCGCGGCCAGCGCGGGCGCGGCCGTGTCGGCGTCGGACAGCACGGTGGTGGACGCGTCGAACCCGCCGGGCACCTCGTCACCGGCGGCCAACGCGGCTGCCTGGTCGAGGAGTTCCTCGATGTGCTGGCCCAGCCGCCGGTTGTACAGCCGCAGCACCAGCCGCAGCCTGGGGTTGAGGCGGCGGGCGATCAGCGCGGCACGGATGTTGGTCTCGTCGTCGTCGTACATCAGCGCGAGCGCCGCGGCCCGCTCGACCCCGGCCTCCGCGAGCACGCTCTCGGTGGCCTCCACGGCCTCCAACAGCTGGACGGAACCGTCGGGTTCGGAGCCGCGGCGGCCCGCCGGGGCGGTGGTCGCGGGGGCGGTCGTGCCACCGGCCGGGGGCGCGACGGCGGGGCCGTTGGCGCGGCTGCCGGGCAGGCCGAGGGCGCGCGCGGCGGTGGTGCCGTTGCCACCGCGGCCGACGGCACGGAAGACACCCATGTCGGAGACCCGGTCGAACAGCGCCGAGGCGCGGGCGCGCCCGACCACCGGCTGCCGCTCCACGCGCTCGTTGCCCGGGACGACCAGGGTCACCTGTTCGCCGTAGACACCGCGCAGTTCGGCGGCCAGCCGGTGCGCCAGCGCGTCGTCGCCGCACACCACCATGTGCGCCGCGACGTCGCCCGGTCCGTTCTGGTTCGGTATCCCCACAACGGAGAAGAGTGCCGCACCGGCGGTTCAGGTTCCAGCGGGGCGCCTGTGCCGAACTCCCCGGCGGCCGTACGGCGGTGGGACGCGACCGCCGTACGGCGCTGGTGTGCCGACGCGGCGTCAGCTGCCGTTCGGGCAGGTGTCGAGGTACTGGCTGATGTCGGTGTCGGGGGTGGGGCCGGGGCAGAGGAACTGGTCGTAGCGGGTGTCGTCGTCGACGAACCGCTTGAGCCAGGACAGCGCGTACTCGGCGACCGTCGGGCTCTCGGAGGCGGGCGCCAGGTGGTCGCCGCTGCGGAGTTCCAGGTACGCCTTCTCGGGCGCGGAGGACAGGCTGTTGTAGTCCGGTATCGCCATCGAGGAGACCGGGGCGACGACGTCCGACTCCCCGCCGATGATCATCGTGGGGACCTTGACGCCCTCCCAGGAGGTGTCCGGCTCCCAGGGCGCGAGCGGGATCGCGGCCTTGAGGGTGGGCCGGTTCTCGGCCGCCAGGAGGGTTCCGCCGCCGCCCATGGAGTGGCCCATCACGGCCAGCCGGTTCGGGTCGATCCGGGTGCGTACGGTGCTCTGGGTGGTCAAGTAGTCGAGCGCGGCGAGGAGTTGCCGGCCGCGGGCGTCCGGCAGGTCGGCGAGACCGTTGGAGTCGAGGGTGAAGACGACGAAGCCCTGCGAGGCCAGCCGCGGGCCGAACCACTGAATCACGGCCTGCGGCGAGATGAAGCCGGGGATGACCGCGACCGCGCCGAAGGTGCCCTGGGAGGTGTCGGTCGGGTAGTAGATGGTGCCGTCGTTGAACCCGGCGCCACTGCCCGAGGGCACGTTCACCTGCGCGATGGCGAAGGGACCGCGCGCGGCGGTGACGCTCGCCTCGGTGGGGGCGGGGCCGCGCTCGTAGGGGTTGGCGGCGGCCGGGGCGACGGCGGTGGTGTCGGTGTCCGCCTGGGCCTGGGCGTTGAGGCCGAGGAGGGCGGTCAGGGACACGGTGGTGAGGAGGAGACCGAGCCGCTTGCGCCGGGCGTGTCTCATGGGGGAGTCCTCTCGTGGGGTACGGGCCGTGGGGTGCGGGTGCGCGGAGGTGGCAGGCGTCGGCCGGACCGCGCGTGCCACCCGCACGGCTCACATGGTGGGAGCGGGCGGCGGGGCCGCGCTGCGTGCGGGGGTGAGGAGTTCGCGGGGCGTTTTGTCGCCGTCCCACAGGTTTGGCTCGACCGAGACAAGCCGGACGACCCGACTTGTCAGCCAGGTGAGTTGACGGGGCGCCAGATGCGCAAGGAGCATCCGAGGGAAGAGGTAACCGCCGGCGCTACGGAACTTGGGACCACACGAGGGGATCCGAGGGAATACGTGACGGACACCGAACCATCGCCCACCAACAGCGGCAGCAGCGGTAGCGGCACCAGCAGCGGTACGGGTGCGGTGCGCGGGAGCGCCGCGCACACGAGCACCGTGCAGGCGGCCCGGACGACGGGCCGGCTGAACCGGACGTCGGGCCGGTTCAACGTGACGGCGACCGGGAGAACGGCTGCCGGGACAGCTGCCGGGACGGTCGCTGGGACAGCCGTCGGGGCGGAGGCCGTGACGTCGGCTGCCGCGTTGGCGTCAATTCCCGTGCACAGAACCGTCGTTGCCGCCACGTCGGCCGCACCGCCGACCGTGCGCGCGACCGCTCCGACGCTGCGCCGGACGGCCACCGGTACCGCTGCCCGGCCGTCGCGTACGGGACCGTCGGCGGCCGGGCCGTCGACGGGCGGGCCGTCCACCGCCAGGCCGCCGGTCACCGCACCACCAGTCGTCGCACCACCAGTCGCCGCACCGCCGGTGCGGGCCCCCTCGCGGGCGACCGCGGTCGATCCGAGATGGTCGGCGATCGACGCCCGCTCGGTGGTGACCGACGTGCGGCTGGCGGTGACAAGGCCGCAGTCCGTCGTCCTCGCGGCGCCGCCGTCCTTCGCCGGGGCGGGGGAGCCGGAGGGGAGCGTGCCGGGCGCCGGACCGACCCAGGGGCGACGGCTGTCGGACCTGTTGCGTCCGCACCTCGACGACGCCGTCGAGGAGATCGAGCGGCAGGTGCGTGCGCACGGGGCCGAGGCGGCGCAGCCGTTGGACGAGGAGTACGTGCGGCTGGTCCGGCAGGTCATCAGGGAGACCGTGGCGCACTTCGTGGACTCGCTGGGCCGGGACGAGCCGGGCGGCCACGGTGGTCCTGACGGCCATGGCGGCCATGGCGGCCATGGCGGTGACGGTGGAATCGGGTCCGCCGGGCCCGTCGGGCGGCGGCGGTACGGGCAGGGTGAGCAGGAGGCGGCCCGACTGGCCGCGCTGTACGACGAGTTGGGGGCCGAGGCGGCGCGGCGGGGCCGGAGTCTGGATCTGTTGCAGACGGCGTTGCGGCTGAGCAGTCAGGTCGCGTGCCGTCGCTTCATCAAGGACGCCTACCGCTTCGACTGGCCCAAGGAGACCCTGGCCCGGCTCACCGACCGGCTCTTCGAACTCCTGGCCAGGGCCGCCGAGGCCGGTGCCCAGGGGTACGCGCGCCAGCAGGGCCACATGGCCTCCGACCGCGAGCGCCGCCGGATCGGTCTGCGCGACCTGCTGGTGCGGGAGCCCGCGCCCACGCCCGACGCGCTCGCCGAGCGGGCCAAGGCCGCCGAGTGGAAGGTGCCGGCCGCGGTCGCCGTGGTCGCGCTGCGCCCCGCGGCCCGCCAGGCGACGCGCATCCTGCCGCCGGACGTGCTCGTGGACTGGGACGCGGCGACGCCGTACCTGATCGTGCCGGACCCGGAGGCGCCCGGCCGCCGGGAGGAACTGCCCGCGCTGCTGCTGCGGCTGGGCGTGGCGGCGATCGGCCCGACGGTCGTGCCGGTCCGGGCGGCCACCTCACTGCGCTGGGCGCGGCACACGATCGCCCTCGTGGAACGCGGCGTCCTGGCCGCGGACCGCCCGGTGCGCGCCGCCGACCACACCGCGCTGCTGGCCGCGGCGCTGGCGGAGGACCTGATCGACACCGCGGCGGCCCGGCTGCTGGCGCCGATGCTCGCACTGCCCGCCCGGCGCCGGACCCCACTGCTGCTGACCCTGCTCACGTATCTCCAGTGCGGGGACAACGCCGTGCTCACGGCGGGCCGCCTGCACATCCACGAGCAGACGGTCCGCTACCGCCTGCGCCGGATCACGGAGCTGACCGGCCGCCCCGGCTGCGAACCCGCGGACCGCCTCGACCTGATGCTCGTCCTGACCTGGCTCCTGCACCGAGGCGACCGAGGCGACCGAGGCGACCGCCCGGACCGGCAGCAACGGAGCAGAACGCCCGCGGGGCCGCGCCTCGGGCACCGTACCGGCGGGGCGATATCCGGCCGCTGAGCCGCCGCTGAGCTGCGGGCCGGGAAGCGTGGCTTGTCGGCGGGGCCGTGGGCGGGGGAGACTGCGGCCGCCGGGCGGTCCACCGCGTCGCCCGCACGTCTCGTACGTCCCGTCGTCCCGTAGTCCCGTCGAGAGGCACCTGATGTTCGGCTTGAGTGAGCTGGCCGTGATCCTCGTCGTGATCGTCGTGGTGCTGGGGGTCAGGAAGCTGTCCGGACTGGTGCGTTCGGCGGGTACGGCGACCCGGATCCTCAAGCGCGAGGCTCGGGCGCTCGACGACGCGGACCCCGCGGCACCGCGCCTGGACGCGGACGGCCACCAGGTCGTGACCGGCACGGTGGTCCCGCCCCGCGACGGTACGACGGCCCCGAGGGCGTAAGCCCCCAGGAGCCCCCCCGGAGCCCGGCTGACTCAAGCGAGGCGACGACCCGGCCCGCCTCGGGCGAGCACCGGTACGACGGACGCGGGCGCCGAGAGCGACAGAGCCGACGGCCCGGCCGGGACATCGGGCCCCGGATCCGGAGGGACCCCGGTTTCGATGTCCGCGAGCAGGCGGCGCAGGGCGGTGGCGCCGTGCGGGGCGGGCAGGGTCGGGTCGACGCCGGTCAGGACGCGGCGGGCGCGGTGCCAGGCGCGGGCGGTGCGGCCGAGGCGGTGGTCGACGAGCGCGCGGGCGGTCCGGGCGAGGAAGCAGGCCCAGGCGTCGGCGGCGAGGCCGGGCGCGGTCAGGGCCCGCCGGGCGCTGCGGTCGGCCGCCCGCGGGGCGAACTGGGACTGGGTCACGGCGAGCGCCGCCAGGCTGACGGTCGCCGAGGGCCCGCCGGGCGCGTGGTCCGGGATGGCGCGGGCGGCCTCGTCGAAGTACCCGGCGGCCGTGCGGGGTTCCCGGCGGTGCAGCGCGAGCAGGCCCTGGACGTGGGCGACGCGGCCGACGGTGGCGTCGTCGCCCGCGAGCACGGCGGCGGTCCAGGCGCGGCCGAGCAGCCCGTTCGCCGCGGCCGGGTCGCTGCGCGCGGTCAGCCAGGCGGCCAGCCACAGGCCGCGTACGGCCTCGGGGGTGTCCGTCGCGCACAGCGGCAGCAGCCGCAGCAGATGCCGGCGCCCCTCCTCCGGGTCCCCGTGCACGCCCCACCAGAACCACAGGTCGACGACGATCGCGAGCGCCACCGCGGTGTGGTCGGCCCGGCCGGGCGCGTCGCGGAGCATGGCGCGCAGGTCGTCGCGTTCGTCGAGGACGAGCCGGACGGCCTGGCGCTGGCCGCCGTTGTGCCAGAGGTTCGCGGCGGCCTCGGCGACCCGGCGGCAGTGGATCAGGTGCCGGTCGGCGGCGACGGCGGCCTCACCCGACTCGCGCAGCCGTTCGGCGCCGTAGTCGCGGGCGGCGCGGGCCATCCGGTAGCGGGGCGGGCGCAGTCCACCGGGGTCGCGCACGGGTTCGAGGACGCCGACGGCCGCCAGCCGGGCCAGCAGCGCGGGCACGTGGTGCGGCTCGACGCCGCCGCCCGCGCACACGAAGACGGCGGTGGACTCGTCGAACGCCCCGGCGAACACGGCGGCCCGGTTCCACACGCTGCGCTCGGCCGGTTCGCACAAGGTGTGCACGGCGGCGACGGCGTCCCGCAGCGAACGGTGCCGGGGCAGCGCGACCCGCGCACTGCTCAGCCAGCACTGATGCCGCCGAAGCCGGACGGCGAGGGCCCGGACGGCCTGCGCGAACGCGTGCTCCGCCACCTGGTACGCGGCCAGCTCGACGGCGAGGGGCAGCCCGTCCAGGGACCGGCAGATGTCGACGACGGCGTCGAGAACGGCAGGTTCAGCGCAGTCCGCACGATCCGCCGCACGCGCCCGCAGCAGGAACAACGCGACGGCCGGAGCGGGGCCGGCACCTTCCGGCTCCGCGACCTCCGTGCCCAACCCCCCAAGCCGCAGCACCCGTTCGTCCCCCAGCCCCAACGGCTGCCGGGCCGTCACCAGCACCCGCAGCCCCGGCAGGAACTCCAGCAGGGTCTGCACCAGCCCCACGCACGCGGACCGCACCGGGTCGACGTCGTCGAGCAGCAGCAACGTGTCGGCGCCCCGCATGCGTCGTACGAGGTCGTCGGTGCCCGCGGTCTTGCGCGGCGGTCCCGGGGGCGGTGCGCCGGGCAGGGCGCGGGCCACGGCCGCGACCAGGGCCGATGCCGTGGCCGCCCGGGTGCCGCGCCACCGTACGCGGACGACGGCGGCGCCCTGGCCCCCGACGTCGTCGAGCCCGGCCGCGGCCAGCGCGCTCTTGCCCACCCCCACCGGTCCTGCCACGGTCATCAGGCGATGGCCGGAGGTCAGCCAGTCCCGCAGGGCCGCCGCCTCCCGGGTCCGTCCGATCAGGCCGCCGACGCTTTCCCACACGTTCGCTTCACTCCGCACGTTTGCCAGACATCATCGAGCAGTGGCGTCGCGGCCCGGGGGTCGGCAGCCCCGGGCGCGGTGAGGAGCGGGCAACGGAGACAAGAACAGAACCGTTCCTGCAACCGCTCGCTCCAGCACCGTTGTGACGTCACGGCAACCCCAACGCCGTACCGGTGCCCGGGGTGTCGACTCTGGCCGCGGGATCACACACCGCGACGACTCTTCGAGCGTTTGTGCGTGAACAGGGGGAGTGTGCGCGCCTCCCGTCATCGCCCGGGATTCGGGCACCCGTCAGGGATTCGGGCATCCGTCGCCCGAACGCAGTGCGCTCCATGTGAGGGGGTCGACGATCCCGTCGGTCTTGAGGCGGACGGCGCAGCCTCGAAGATCGTCCCAGGACTGGTAGGCGCGGACGGCCAGGTAGGTGCTGTTTCCGTAGCGGCCGTCCACGGTGCCCCCGAACCAGCCTCGGAAGGCCAGCAGACATTGCACCTCGCGCACACGGGCGCCGTCGTCCCCCTCCCTGGTGAGCGCGGTGCCGCCGTAGTCGCCGCACGACACCGTGGCGTCCGGCACGGCAGGCGCCGCGATGAGGACCCGGCCCGAGCCGGCGGCGGTCGCGTGCGCTGCGGTCACGGTCGCCCCCGCGCCACCGAGGTGGAGTCCTGTGATGATGACGGCGACGGTAACGCCTGCCGCCACTTGGGTCCTGAAAGACATCCTGAATCCCCCTGTTCAACAGCCCGTAGAAGTCGGTCAATACGGGCTTTGACAACGGTGTCAGTGGGTAAGTCCGGGGGCTACACTTTTAAGCAGTGCCTTAACGCGGATTCCTGCAGATCCATCCAGATCGGCTTCGAATCCACTTCTTCGAAGGCGTTAAGGGTCGGGGGAATAGCATGCTCCGTATTCATTTCACGGATTCCGATCTGGTCCGGACCAGGATGGCGTCGGCGCCGGATCCACTGTGGGAGATCGCTCTCAGCCTGCACCGCCTCCAAGCCGCCGCAGGGCGCTGGGCGTACGACAGTTGGTTCCGTGACGCAAGTAAACGACTGTTCGAGCAGAATCTCGGACGGGTCGTCAGGGAACTCCTGTTGCCGATTTTCGCAAAGGGAACCTACTACCCCGACTTTCTGAATCCCTTCGAATCGCAGGGCGGGCTGATCGCAGGAACCACCGCGATCGTCGGCACATCACCGGAGCGGATACGGGAAGAGGTCCGGCGTTTCGCCGCACAGGCGGCGGCCCCGACATGGGCACCACGTCTCGTCGAACACCGGATGCGCGAGGAGGTCGCGGACGGACTGCGCCGGTACTACGAGGCCGCCGTGGCTCCCTACCACGACTACTCCCGCACCTGCCTGGACGCCGAGCGCGCCGCCCTGGGCCAGGCGATGCTGCACGGCGGCCCCGCCGGGCTGCTGGCCAACCTCGGGCCGCACATGCGATGGGAACCACCCGTCCTGCATGTGAACTACCCGGCCGAGGACCGCGACCTGCGGTTGAACGGCCGGGGGCTGCTCCTGGTGCCGTCCTACTTCTGCTGGGGCGCACCCGTGGCCCAGGGAGACCCGGCGCTGCCGCAGGTCCTGGTCTACTCCCCGCACCGGGAGACGCTGGACTCCCCCGGTCTGTACTCCTCCACCGCACCGCTCGGCGCCCTCCTCGGCCGCACCCGCGCCCTGATCCTGCGCGCCACCGCCGGCGGGGCCACCACGGGCGAACTGGCCCTTGCCGCAGGCGTTTCCGCCCCGGCGGCCAGCCAGCACACCAAGGCGCTCCGGAGCACGGGGCTGATCAGCAGCCAACGCCGCGGCGCCCATGTCGTGCACATCATCACCCCCCTGGGAGCGGCCCTGCTCCGCGGCCCGAACCAGACCGAATAGAGCCGAGCCGGGAGGGCCCCTCCGGGATACGGCTCCCGCCCCTCAGCAGGCGACGCTGAGTTCCTCGGCGCGGCGGCAGTCCCGGCACGGCCCCGCCTCCGGTGCGCGGAAGGCGCGTTCGCAGCCGTCGCAGGTCTGCCAGGGGTGGACGGTGGGGCGGGCCGGAGCGGACGGTGGTGCCGCGTGCGGGATCTCGGCGAGCCGGAAGGCGAGGATGCGGGCCGGGCGGGAGCGGAACTGGGGCGGGAGGCCGGTGGTGAGGTGGTCGGTGACGTCCTCGGGGGCCAGGCCCCGGGCCAGCCATTCCCCTACCGCCGGGGCGAGTTGGGCCACTTCGCGCCGGGAGAGGATCAGGCGGCGGTCGACGCGGCAGAGCGCGGTCAGGACGGCGACTGCTTCGGGGGGTGCGGCGGCGTCGGCGGGGGCGGGCGGCTCAACTGGTGCTTTGTTGCTGGGCGTTGGTTCTACGACGGCGTCGGCGGGTGTACTCGGCGGGGGCTCCCTGCGGGCCGCTGCCGGTACGTCGTAGAAGTACGTCCGCGTGATGATGCGGCCGTGCGGGGTGCGTTCGCGGCGGCGTTCCAGGTAGCCGGCCGCCTCCAACTCCCGTAGTGCGCGCGAGATCAGGATCTCGCCCTCGTCGAAGTGCGCGCAGAGCGCGGCGATGCTGACGAGGGCGCCGTCCGGGAGGGAGCAGATGTACGCCGCTACGCCGACCGTCACCGCGCTTCCCCTGCGCTGGAGAAGGGAGTTGGCGATCACCGTGAAGTCGGTGGTGTGACGGGTGCGGATGTGGATCACGCCGGATGTGGCGTGTGCTCCGGTGTGGGCGCACGGGCGCGCGTTAGACTGGCATTCAGCCATTGGGAAGCCGTTTCTTCCTGAGTGGTCAGGCCCTCGGTCAGGATTGCCGTCCTGTCGGGGGCCGAAGTCTTTGTGTGGTTGTTTGCGGCGAACGTAACCCTCCGTGCCCGCTCGTTGCAACCGCGTCACTCGTTTGGGTGACGGTGGTCGACGGGTGGGTGGGAGGAGGGGGGTTGGTTCTTTTCCCCAGGTTCTTTGGGGGAGTTCGTGGCCCGCCGGATCCTTGCGGACAAGGATCCGGCGGTACGGGAACGCGGGGGTGCGCCGGTTCTTGGCGGGCCGGGTTACGGGTGACGGGTCTTCAGGTCGCTTATGAACGCGGTCCAGGGGGCGGCGCAGAAGGTGAGCGCGGGGCCGTCGGGGGCCTTGCTGTCACGTACGGGGACGAGGTCGGTGAGGCCGTCCGCGACCTCAAGGCAGTCGCCACCCGTCTGGTTGCTATAGCTGCTCTTACGCCAGGCGGCGGCGCTGACCTCGTCCGCTACCTCCACGCAATTTCCTCCCTCCTGATTGCTGTAGCTGCTTTTGCGCCAGACGACGTCGTTCGGTTCGGGTCGGGACGTTCGCGCCACGGTAGGTGCCCTCCATCGCGGATCGGATCATGTCGACCGACATGAGCGGGGGCAGAGCTGCCGCCCGCAGGTGATCGTAAGTCAGCTTGAATCGCTCCACCTCCTCCGGTTCTTCGATGAGTTGGCCGCTGAAGGCGCCCTCCGTGTAAGCGACTTCGGTTCCGTCCAGATTGGTCAGCAAGGTCAGTGAGCCGCCCATGGCTTCGTGCCCGCCGCTGCTGAGCGGAATGACCTGCACGGTGATGTGGGGCTCTTCGGCGGCTTTCAGGAGGCGTGCGAGTTGCTCGCGCATGATGCTTGGGCTGCCGATCTGGCGTACCAACACGGTTTCGTCCAGGACGATCCAGAGGCGTGGGGGATTCGGAGAGCGGAGCCGCCCCTGCCGCTGAAGTCGCAGAGCGAGCCGTTCGTTCAACTGTTCCTCGCCGCTGAGTGACGAGTCGAGGCTCAACAGAGCGTGTGCGTAGTCCGCTGTCTGCAAGAGCCCCGGTACGACACTCGCCGCGTACTGACGAATGGTGAGAGCCCGCTGCTGGCACTCGATGAACTTCTGAGACCAGTCCGGAAACGCCTCCCGGTACACGAACGGCCACATGTCCACCAACAACTCGTCCGCGCCCAGGACTCGGTCCAGGACGCGGGTCAACGGCAACGTCGGCTTGGCGCCCGTGCAGCCTTCGAGTTGGGCGATGCGGGAGCCGACGACATTCGCTTTGCGGCCGAGTTCGGTCTGGGTCCAGCCCGCCGCCGTACGGAACTTGCGTACGCGGGAGCCGAAGAGCGCTGCCATGGATGTGCTGGGGTCGATTTCTTTGGCCAAGACGTAACTTCCCTTTCTTACGGTCCGAAAGGTAAGGCTCGACGGTCTGTTGAGCGTAGCCCCGTGTGACGACCCTTGAGTACGGAACGTGACAGCTCGTGTACGAAAGGGAAGTTCCAACGATGGACGACCTCGAAACCCCCGTGTTCGCCATGCAGTTCACCTCCTCCCCACGCGCCGCCCGGCTGGCCCGGCGGCTGGTTGCGCGGCGGATGACGGCGTGGGGGTACCCGCCGGGTTCGGACACCTCCGGCGTCGTCGCGCTGTTGGTGGGGGAGTTGACGGCCAACGCGGTACGGCATGGGCGGGTGCCGGGGCGGGACTTCCACCTCACGGTCGCCGTCGACGTACGAACTCGGCTGGTGCGTATCGAGGTTGCGGACGCGTCCGGGGAGAAGAAGCCGTTGGTGGCCGCGCACGTGGGGGTCGAGGACGAGTCGGGGCGGGGGCTGTTGCTGGTGGAGGCGCTGGCCGTCCGGTGGGGGAGCGAGCCGCGCGATCCGGTCGGCAAGACGGTGTGGGCGGAGGTGGTGGCGGATCCGCCGGAGGGGAACGGGGGCCGGGGCCGGCCTCAACTGACCGTCAGGGAGGGGTGATTGGCGCGGCTCAGCCGGACGGGGCGACCGGGGTGGTCCAGACGCCGAACCACTGCTCGGCACCCCACTCCTCGAACAGCCGCACCTTCGTGAACCCGAGCTTTGCCGCGAGGCGCATCGAGCGTTCGTTGGCGGTCTGGGTGGTGAGGACGACTGGTTCGCCGGGGAGTGCGCCGGCGAACCAGTCGAGCACCGCCGCGCACGCCTCGGCCGCGTAGCCGTGCCCCCACGCCTGCGGCAGGAACAGATAGCCGAGTTCGGCCTCGCCACCGTCCGGACGGACCCGGCTCCGCAACTCCGGTCCGCGCCGGTTGAGTTCGACGACGCCGATCATCGCGCCGTCCAGTTCGACCACGAAAAGGCCGGGCCGCCGGTTGGGCGTCGCGGGCACCGCACGGTCGACCTCGGCACGCGGCCGGGCACCCCCGATGTACGCGCCCACCTCCGGCGAACTGTGCAACTCGACGACCACCGCCCGATCCCGAGCCTCGGGCTCCCGCAACACGAGCCGCTCGGTCCGGATCGGGGCGGGCGGCCAGACGGCGGGGCCAAGCATCGTCATGGCGGGCAACCTATCCTGCCTGGGCGGAGGGGAGTTGGGCGCAGCCGTCGAGGAACGCGCCCCACGTCGTGGCAACGGGAGTTGCGGGCAACCGGGAGCGCGCCCGCCACTTGGGCACGCGGGGCGTAGGGACCCTAAAGGGCGTGGGCCAGGGCGTCGCAGACTTCCGTGCTCGTTGGCCGGTCGGCTGGCGCGGCACTGAGCATGCGAGGGAGGAGCGCCCCCAGCACGCCCGGTAGGTTCACCGGCCTGTGCGGGCCCTTGACGACGGCCTGCCGCTGGATCTCGCGGGGCGCGTCGTCCGGGTAGGCGACGTGTCGCCAACCCGTGGCGCTGATGAACAGCGAGGCTCCCAGCGCGTACACGTCGGCTTCTCGTGTCGGCACAGCCGTGCCCGACTCCAGGACGCTCGCCGAGATTTCCGGTGCTTCGTAGTGGACAAGGCACCCCCGATAGGGGAAGTCGTAAGCGCGGGGAATCCTGCCACCGCGAGCGAGTGCGAGATCGATCAGGAACGTTCCGGCCGAGCGCCCCATGACAAAGTGGGCGGGCTGGACATCCCCGTGAACCCAACCCTTCTCGTGCAGCGCGGCGAGGGCGAGGGCACACGAGAGCGCTTCTGTGAGGTCTGGCGTGGGCGGGCCGGTATCGATGCGGTGGGGCTTCCATAGCTCGTAC
The DNA here is from genome assembly GCA_001298575.1 of Actinobacteria bacterium OK074. Taxonomy (GTDB): domain Bacteria; phylum Actinomycetota; class Actinomycetes; order Streptomycetales; family Streptomycetaceae; genus Streptomyces. Next base: position 91,766 of record LJCV01000177.1, on the reverse strand, counting down.
AGACTCTGGCCCGTTCGCCACGGCTGGGCGCTCCAAGTGCCGCGCTCCCATTCACCGTTGAGAACGCGCTCTGAGGTGAGGTGCCGAAGAACCGCGGCTTCCCGCGCGGGAGCAAGCGCGGTCCAGGCGTGCGTCCCGGTCGGATAGCCCACCTTGACCGCATAGGGGCCAAGCTCTGTCCTGACCTCCCATACTGTCGATCCCCGCCTGTTGAGAACGAGCCGTCTGTCTCCAGGGCCCAGGAGCAGTAGCGCGCTCTCGGGAGGTTCGTATGGTCCTGCGGAACTCATGCGTGCACCTTCTGTCCGCGGAGTCGGCCCCTGCTGTCGGGGGCCGGCTCCGCTCACGTCACAGCGGGAGATTATCCGCGATCAGATGGCCCGGTAGTCGCGCCCGCAATCGGAGTCGCACTGCGCGGCGTTCTCGCCGTTCACGGTCCACAGCTCATCCATGACCACGAATCCCTCCGCCTTGATCGCGTGGGCCGTGGCCCGTACCTCTTCCAGGACCCTGCCCCCACCGCCGGGACGCGGATTGTGTTCCAGGAAGCGCCCGGTGTACCTCTCGCAAAACTCGCGGTAGTCGGCGGTGTGCAGGATGAACGAGTGCAGCGCGCCGTCCACGTCGTCGCTCGGGACCATTTTGACGGTCGCGGTGCCGACCACGGCGAGGAACGCGAGCGCCTGATCCGTCGCGTGCTCCGCCTTCGCCAGGTCGTAGCCGAAGTGCGTCACGGTGAACTCGGCGATGCTGTCGAACAGTTCCGAGTCGACCAGCGCACGTCCGGTACGCAGATCGTTGGCAGTAGCCGTCATGACTGTGTTCCTTCTGTTGGCTGCGGGTGTTGTAGTCCGATGACAACCACGCTAGGAACAACGGGGCCCCAACCGGCAGCGGATTGCAGGCAATTGCAGGCGACTTCAAGTGAGCGAGTCGCGTGCCTTGGCCAGCAGCGCACGGGCCTTGTCGCCGTAGACCGCCATCTCTGCCAGCGTCGCGAACGTGTCGGCGTACGCCTTGATCTCACTGGGTTGTGTGATCGTGAGGTAGCCGGATACCAGCTCCACGTTCACTTGGGCCGTGTCGAAGATCCAGAAGCCCTCCACCGGCATACGGACCCGGCCGAGGCGAACGGGGATCACACCTACGCTGGCGTTCGGCAGTGCGGCGACCATCAGCAGATGGTCAAGCTGCTCCGCCTGGGTGTCGGCGTCGCCCAGCCCATTGCCCAACACGCCTTCCTCCACGAGAAAGGCAAATCGCCGTTGGCCCTCGCGCAGCACGCTCTGCCGTTCCATACGGACAGCAACCGCATCGGCCACATCGTCTACGGCGACTCGCCTTCGCTGGACCGCGCGCAACACGTCTTCGGTGTAGCCGAACGTCTGGAGGAGGCCGGGAAAGAGCCCCGGCGAGTAAGCCCGGAACCATCGGGTGCGCTCATAGAGCGGCAAGCGGGCTTCCTGTGCTCGCCGAAGGCCGGTGCTCTCCATCCGGCGCCAGGACACCCACATGCCGTCCACGGCCCGCAGTGAGGCAATCAGGTCGCCCGTCCGATCCTCCGCGCCGCAGGCTCGGCACCACGCCCGAATGTCGTCCTCGCTGGGCTGAGTCCTCCCCGTCGAGATTCGGGAGACCTTGGACGGGTGCCAGCCGCACAGCGCGGCAACCTGTTGCCCTTCCAGCCCGGAGTCCTTGACCAACTCCCGTAGCCGGTTGGCCAAGGCTTGCCTGGCTTGCTGGACGCTGGACGACGGTGACCGGGGCATGGCTCGCTAGACCGGCTTGTACTCCTCGTGCGTTGTGGCCCGTTGCCACACCAACTCGAAGGCGGACGAAACCAGTTGAACGACTTCGGGTTCTGTCCGCCACTCCCGGTCAACGACCTCCCCGACGCCGGAAAAGTACGTGAACAGCACCGCTTCGCCGTCGAACATCCACAGGTCGGTACCCGGCAGCGGAATGTCAGCGGCCTGGCGCCGGGGCAGCCAACGCACCAGTTCACCCGCCAGCACGTTCGGGAACGTCACATCGTGTTCGTACCGGATGTAATCCGTCACCGGCTCCGACACGATCCGTGCCCGCCGCATGACCACACCGCGCGCCGTCGTCTCGGCCACCGTGTCGAGGAACGGCCGCCACCACACCGAGCGGTCCGCGGCAGGGTCCAGACGCTTGCCGTTCTGCCACGCGATGAACTCGGGGTCGCCGGGCTGATAAGCATCGCGCATTTCCAGATGCACGGCGGAGTGCCGGGCTTTCGCCAGACCCTCAAGTACGGGGTTTGTCATCGTCCTACTCGCTGTCGGGGCCGGGCAAGTACTGCCGCATGACCTTGGGAAGCCTGACGATCACCTCGTGGTCCGGAACCTCCGAGCTATGACCAGGGATTGACCCGATCTCCTGGCACGCCTTCGCCTCCGTCTCCGTGGCCCGGTACGACTGGATCAACAGATCCCCGCTGTCCTCGTCCAGCCAGGTCGTCGGCGAGTCCGTGTCAGGAGTGTTCGGGATGATCCCCAGGAAACGCAAGCGCATGACCTCTCCTCGTCTCGATCCGATTGCCGCCGATTGCTTGAGCGTCACTCGTACGACACACGGCGTCAAGGACGCCTGCACACCCGATACTTCGGCCCGGACGGCGACGTTTCCCCGTCCGGAGCGCACATAACTCCGGCAACTCCGAGGAACCGAAGGACACATGAGCCCCGAGACCCCCGAGTCCGAGATCCGGGCGTTGATTCGCCCGTACACGGGGGAACCGGCCGGCATACGGCGCACCGCGCGCGGGTTCAGCCCCGCGTTGCGGTGGCGCGCGGAGGGTGAGCGGTGGATCGTGCTGGGTTTCGACGTGGTCGCCGGGCGGGATGCCGGCTTCGGGCCGGGCTCGCCCGATCTCGCTTCCGTCGTCGAACTCGTCGACAGTGTCGGGAAGTTGGGACTTCCCGAGGTGGCGGAGGGCTGGCCGGAGAGCCGATGGAACCGGTTCGCTCTCGACGCCTCGGAGGCCGAACTCTTCCAGGGCCGCGCGCTGCTTCACACGGACATCAACCCCAGCAACCTGATCGTCGGGAGCCGGGGCACGTGGGTCGTGGACTGGGCCTGGCCGACCCGGGGTGCGGGGTTCATCGACCCGGCCCTGCTGGTCGTGCAGCTGGTGTCGGCGGGGCACGGTCCCGGAGCCGCCGAGGCGTGGGCCTCGGGGTGTGCCGCCTGGGGGCGGGCGGATCCGAAGGCCCTCGACGCCTTCGCCGCCGCCACCGTGCGGATGTATCGCACGTTCGCCGGACGCAGGCCCGGCGCGGCATGGCTGGAGGCGATGGTCGAAGCCGCTCGGTTCTGGGCCGGGCGTCGGGGTGTGACGGTGGTCTGACGGCCGCCGGGCCGGTGGAGGTGTTCTTCCGTATGACGGCCCAAGTACCTGCCCCACAGAAGCCGTTCGCGTTTGTAGTGGTGGGATTTCACTCAACTCCTCGTGTGCGAAGGCGCGTTCTCCCGGAGCTCGCAGCCGGGGATGTTTCCTGTGGGGCGCTGACCTGGCCTTTTGGCGATTGGTGGCGATGGGGTGCGATGGGGTGCGATGGTCTTGAGTGGGTGTTTTGCGGACTGTGTGCGGACTGCTGGAACTCCGCGCGGAGCCGCGTGCGACTCCGGAGTCCACCGAGGACGAACGCGAGGGCGTCGGGGGGGCACTGCGGTGCAGCCCGGCGGGCCCGTGGTCTGGCAGGATCGGTGGTATTTCGCGACATCGCCGCGGAGGAGGTCGGAATGGTCACGGTGATCGATGCGGAGCAGTGGCCCGCGGTCGCTCGGCCCGCGCGGTGGCAGGACGTGCTCTGCGACCTTTACACCCCCCTCTGGTTCACCCCGCTGGGGCCGGCCGTGCGCGGCCGGATCACGGTCGGCGAGGTCGACCGGCTCCGGGTCGCACACTCGATCATGGGGGCCTCGACACTGCGCTCCCGGCCGGTGCGTGGTCGCGCGGCCTCGCCGGTGACCGTGGTCGTCTCCCTCACCGGGAGCACGACTCTGCGCCAGGGCGGGCGGGAGACGCACCTGATGCCCGGCGACCTCGCCCTGATCGACCCGGGCCGCGAGTGCACGGTCCTGTTCGCCGAGGACGCCCGGTCGACCACGGTGTCCCTGCCGGCCGGTCTGCTCGGCCTGACCCTCGAACGCGTCTCCGCCGTGTCCGCCACCCGCGTCGCCGCGTCCGATCCGGCGGCGGCGGCGACCGTGGGCATGTTGAAGCCGCTGGTCGACGGGCTGGGTGTGCTCACCCGGCGGCAGGAGGAGCGGGTCGCCGACGCGCTGGCCCACCTGCTCGGTGCGTCGCTGACCCCTCTGGCGGAGCAGCTCCCGCAGCCGGACCGGGTGACCCGGCTGCGTCACAGCGCCCTGGACTACGTCGAGCGCCATCTCAGCGATCCGGGCCTGGGACCGGTCACCGTCGCCGCCGCCCACCACGTGTCCGTCCGGCAGCTCCAGCGCGCTTTCGAGGAGGGCGGCCAGACGCTGACCGCCGTGATCCGCTCGCGCAGGCTGGCTGCCGCCCGGGCCGCCCTCGCCGATCCGGCGCGGGCCGAGGAGACGATCACGGGCATCGCCGTCCAGTACGGGATGACCGACCTCGCCGGGTTCAGCAGGCGCTTCCACGCCGCGTTCGGCGTCGCGCCCCGTGAGTTCCGTCGGCGGTGCCTGGGCCGTTCTCCGGAGATCGCCGCGAGCTGACTGTCGCGAACTGACAAGTCGCGCGACGCGTGCCGACAAGACCCCCGTCGTCGCAGGTCGGACACTTGTTGGCAGGTCGCGCGCCGCCGGCGCGCTCGACGAGGAGGCACGCGCGTGCGGAGTGACCCTGCCCTGGGCCCATGCGATTCGCTCAGCGCGTGAGCCCGGGCGGCGCCGTGTAGATGTGTCGATACGGCCCCGGCTCCTTCGACCGGTCCCAGGTACCGCTCCGAGTCGCGGCATGGCCCGGGACGGTAGGGATCGGCTTCCCCTGAACGCCGTGCCTCGCCCGGAGGCACGATGAGCCCGTGAAGGTCACGAAATGAAGGTCATGAAGAAGTCGCACGCCTGTGTCCGGCTGGAGAAGGACGGGCAGATCCTCGTCCTCGACCCCGGGGTCTTCAGCGAGGCGGACGCCGCAGTCGGCGCGGACGCGATCCTCATCACGCACGAGCACCCCGACCACTTCGACGAGGAGCGGCTGCGGGCGGCTCTGGAGGCCAACCCGGCCGCCGAGATCTGGACGCTGCGATCGGTTGCCGAGCAGGTCTGCGCCGCCTTCCCCGGACGGGTGCACACCGTCGGCCACGGCGACACCTTCACCGCCGTCGGCTTCGACGTCCAGGTCCACGGTGAGTGGCACGCGGAGATCCACCCCGATGTTCCGCCCATGACCAACGTCGGCTACCTCATCGACGGCGGCAAGGTTTTCCACCCCGGTGACGCCCTCACCGTCCCCGACCGCGCGGTCGAGACGCTGATGCTCCCCGTCATGCCGCCCTGGGGCAAGATCTCGGAGGTCATCGACTACATCCGCGAGGTGAAGCCCCAGCGGGCCTTCGACATCCACGACGCCCTCGTCACCGACCTCGCCCGCCCGATCTACGACAGCACGCTCGCCGCACTCGTCGGCGCGGAGCACCTGCGGCTCGTGTCGGGGGAAAGTACGGCTCTGTGAGTGTCAGTGCCGCTGCTCGGTGAAGAGTCGCAGGTCATGAGTGTGTGGATGGCTCGGACGATGGTGCCGATACGCTGGGTTGAACATCGGGCTCGCCGTGGTGGTAGGAGGGGGTGCGGAAGGTGGCGCCGGCACCCTGGCAGGCCCGGTCGGCCAGGACCAGGACCTGCCGGGTGAGGCAGGCTTGGACGATGCCGTGCGCGCGGGCCGCGGTCAGGTCGTGCGTGCGGCCCGGTGTCGCGCGGGAGAACCGCCGAGCCCGACGTCTCGTTCTTCCGCAGATGGGTCGGCGTCAGCAGAGCTTGCCTGAAGCAGCTCAACTTCCGCCAGCGTGTGCGAAGTTCACGCCTTCGGGCGTAGACGAGCCAGGAGACATGCTCGACCAGCCCATTTCATCCCCACGGCACAGGATGAAAGAGGCTCAATGGGATATTGGAAAAATGGAAAGCTTGAAAAGTGAACTCACTTTTCACGGGCCCCGCGACCTCGTCGCAGAGCAGGCGTCGTCGGATACGGAATCGGATAGCGTCTCGGCCACCGTCGAGGCGGGGCTGTCGAACACCTTCAGTGCCGCCATCACCACGGAGTACGGCCACAGTTGGTCCTGCTCGACCTCCGAGACCGAGGAAATCGGCGCCGAGGTGCCCCAGTACGGGCTTCTCGCAAGGGGTCAGCCTGAGCGCCAAGCCGCAGAACTGACGCAATCATTTGGCAGGGAAATCCCCCGGTAATTGTTTTCCGGGGTTTCCTTGCTGATTGCTGCTTCGTCCAGCCGTTTCAGTTGTTCGCGACTTCCGGGGGCGTGGGGCCTCCGTGACCCGGCGGGACGCCCGGCCCCGGTCCCGGCCCCGGTCCCGGCCCTGGCCCCGGGATCAGCCTCGTGTCGAAGTCGCCCGCGATGATCCTTGTCGCCAGGTCGGTCAGGCGGAGGTGGCGGGCTCGGGCGTAGGCGCGGAAGGCGGTGAAGGCGTCGTCGACCGAGGTGTTCCAGCGTTCCGCCAGGACGCCCTTGACCTGTTCGATGAGGATGCGGCTGGTCAGGGCGGTTTCCAGCTGGCTGTTCTCCACGTGGGACTGCTCCAGCGTGCGCTGCTGGAGGATCGCGATGGTGGCCACGTCCGCGAGGGCCTGGGCGAGGGCGATGTCGTCGTCGCCCAGGCGGTGCGGGGTGGTCTGGAAGAGGTTGAGCGCGCCGACGACCCGGTTGCGCAGTCGCAGCGGCAGCGCGTGCGTGGCCGCGTACCCCGTCTCGCGGGCCCGTACGGCGAAACGCGGCCAGGCGTTGGTGGCCTCGTCGTGGCGCAGGTCGATGTTCGTACGGGCGGTGCCGGTGCTGTAGCACTCGACGCACGGGCCCTGGTCGTGCTGGAGCGCGAACAGCTCCAGCAGTCTCGTGTGCTCGTCGGAGGCGGCGATGATCTGGAGTTCGCCGAGCGAGTCGGCGAGCAGGATGCCCGCCGCGGACACGTCGAGCAGCTCGACGCAGCGGGTGGAGAGCCGGTGCAGCAGGTCGATGACGTCGAAGTCCTCGACCAGGGAGTCCGCGACCTCCACGAAGATCTCGGCCAGACGTCGTTCGCGGGCCATGGCGATCATCCCTTTCCCTTGTCGGGCGAGTACGGCCCGTTTCCATCGTCGTCGAAGTCGTCACCCGGGGTGGCGAAACCGTTGTCGCTGCCGTCGTTGTCGTCGCTGAAGCGGAGTCTTCGGGCCACCACGTCCTGTGCCACCTCTCCCACGGGGCGTTCGCTGCCGTAGGCGTGCGCCCGCAGGCGGACCAGCGCCTCCTCCAGGGAGACGCCGAGCTGGACGCTGATCATCCCCGTCGCCTGGTGCACGGCCGCCCGGTGCAGCCCGGACGGCTGCTCCAGGAAATCCCGGAAACCCAGGAAACCCGGGAAACCCGGGAAACCGCTCGGCCCGGGGGGAACGGGGGGAATGGAAGGAATGGGGGGAATGGGGGGAACGGGGGGAACGGGTGGGCCGGTGGGGGCAGTTGGGCCGGTTGGGCCGGTGGGGTCTGCTGGGCCGGGGAGGGCGTTCTCCGTTCCGGTCGTCTCCCGGCCGTTCCGGGGGGCCCGCTGGTCCGCGTTCAGGAACGCGGCCGTCAGCGCCGCCGCCAGCGCGGTGGCGTCCGCGTACTGCTGCTCGCTCAGCCGCCGGTCGCCGTCGACCAGCACCGTCAGGACGCCGACCCGGATGGCCCCGATGCCCAGCGGGAAGCAGCACACCCCGTGCACGCCCAACTGCCGTGCGGCGGGCAGCAGTCCGGGCCAGCGGCCGGGGCGGACCCGGTCCAGGTCCGGCTCCACGACGGGCGTGCCGGTGCGGACCGCGTCCGGTCCCGGGCCCTCGCCCAGGGTGAACTGGAGTTCCTCGAACCGCATGCTCAACTCGGGGTGGCACCACAGGGGTTCGGTCGTCCGGCCGTTGTCCAGCAGGACGGACAGGGCGACACCCGCGGCCTCCAGCGCCGCCGCGCAGGCCCGCGCCGCCGCCTCGCCGCCGTGCAGGTGCAGCGACCGCAGCACATCGGCCATGCCGTCGCTGATCACCTTGCTCCGTTCCGCCGCGGCCTGGGGTCTTGGTGGGACGGGGGGCACCCTTACGGGGGGGGCACCCTTACGGGTCGGAGGGCCGCCGCACGGCCCCCCTGCCTCCACATTCGGCTCGGCGTACCTTACGCGGACCGGCCCGTCACCGCGCGGTCGGCGCGTAAGCCCTGCCAGGCATCACGGGCGTTCGCGTACGGCGGGAAACGGTGCAGCAGACCGGCGGCCCGGATAACGAGCGCCGGGCCCGGCCCGGGGTGGACGACCCGGAGCCACCCGCCGCGCTGCCGGCAGTCCTCCCAGGCCGCGCAGAGCGGGTCCAGGACGCTGCCGTCCATGAACGTCACCCTGCTCAGGTCGACGACGACGAACAGGCGGCCGGTGCTGTGCCGGGCGTCCTTCAGGTCGCGTTCGAGGGCGGGCGCGGTCGTCAGGTCCAGTTCGCCGCGGGCCCGGACCACGCGGCACTCCTCGAACCGCTCGGGGTACAGGGCCATGCGCCCCAACTCCTCTGTCTGCGGGGTGGCTTACGCCTTGCGCAGGGCCTCTGTTGCGCGGAACGGAGCTGCACGGAGAGGGCCGGGGTCACGGGCGGACCGTGTGGCCAGCGTAGCCCGGAGGGTGACCCGTCTGGCCATCTTCGGTGGAGGATCCCGGCGATTTTCCGGGTTTGGGGTATGGGGGCGGGCGTCGGCCTGTAGGGGGGCCGGCCGTTTGCCCGTAGGGGCCGGTCGCTTGCCCGTGCAGGCCGGCCGCTTGCCCGGGCAGGGGGGACCATCCCGTACGAATGCTTGATTGCCGCTTTTAGAGAATGTAGTTTCCGTTTGTAGAGAGTGGCGATTCGTCAGGGTGGCGAAGGACGGTCGGCTGCTCGCGTCGGAGTGAAGGGACCGTGACGTGCAACGGGACGACTTGATCCTGATCAGCGTGGACGACCACATCATCGAGCCGCCGGACATCTTCGTGAACCACCTGCCGAAGCGGTACCAGGACGACGCGCCGAAGCTCGTCCACCGCGACGACGGCAGCGACGTATGGCAGTTCCGCGACAACACCGTCGGCAACGCCGCCCTGAACGCGGTCGCCGGGCGCCCCAAGGAGGAGTACGGCCTCGACCCGCAGGGCATGGACGAGATCCGGCCCGGGTGCTACGACGTGCACGAGCGGATCAAGGACATGAACGCGGGCGGTGTCCTCGCCCAGATGAACTTCCCGTCCTTCCCCGGCTTCTCCGCCCGGATGTTCGCCACCGAGGACTCCGACTTCTCCCTCGCCCTCGTCCGCGCCTACAACGACTGGCACATCGACGAGTGGTGCGGGGCCTACCCCGGCCGGTTCATCCCCATGGCGCTGCCCGCGATCTGGGACGCCGAGCTGTGCGCCGCCGAGGTGCGCCGGGTCGCCGCCAAGGGGTGTCACTCCCTCACCTTCCCGGAGAACCCCGCCCCGCTCGGCTACCCGAGCTTCCACGACCCCTACTGGAACCCGGTCTGGCGGGCCCTGAGCGACACCGGCACGGTGATGTCCGTGCACATCGGCTCCTCCGGCCGGCTCGCCATCCCCGCCGTCGACTCGCCGCCCGACGTGATGATCACCCTCCAGCCCATCAACCTCGTCTCGGCCGCCGCGGACCTGCTGTGGTCCCGGGTCGTCAAGGAGTTCCCGGACCTGCGGATCGCGCTGTCCGAGGGCGGCACCGGCTGGATCCCCTACTTCCTCGAACGCGTCGACCGCACCTTCGAGATGCACGCCACCTGGACCCTCCAGGACTTCGGCGGCAAGCTCCCCTCCGAGGTGTTCCGCGAGCGCTTCCTCACCTGCTTCATCACCGACAAGCTCGGCGTACGGCTGCGCCACGACATCGGCATCGACAACATCGCCTGGGAGGGCGACTACCCGCACAGCGACTCCCTGTGGCCGGACGCGCCCGAGCAGCTGCACGAGGTCCTGACCGAGTGCGACGTACCCGACTCGGACACCCGCAAGATGACCCACGAGAACGCCATGCGCTGGTACTCCTTCGACCCCTTCGCGCACATCCCGCGTGAACAGGCCACCGTCGGCGCCCTGCGCGCGGCAGCCGCCGGGCACGACGTCAGCATCCGGCCGCGCAGCCACCAACTGACCGAGCCGGTCGACAAGTTGGAAGCCTTCCGGGCACGGGCGCGGGCGGCGGTGGCCGCGGCGGCCCAGTAGGCGACAGCCAGGCCCCAGGGCCGGGTGGTGAACGGCACGTGCCGTTCACCACCCGGCCCTTGCTGTTGTCGGGGATGACTCCTAGTTTGTACTCCTGGCTTGTATCTGACGGACCGTCAGAAAACGTGGGCGGCGGCTAGGAGGAGGCAACCGCATGGCCGACACCGGCACGGAACAGGGCACCGGCACGGAACACGGCACCGCGAAGGCCGGCGCGAAGGCCGGCGAACTGCCCAAGGTCGTCAGCGTCGACGACCACGTCATCGAACCCGCGCACCTCTTCGCCACCTGGCTCCCGGCCAGGTACCGCGACAAGGGCCCGCGCCCCTTCACCGCCGGGATCGGCGAACTCGCCTACGTCGGCGGGAAGTACCGCTTCACCACCGACCCGGACGGCCAGCGGACCGACTGGTGGGAGTACGAGGGCGAGCTGTTCCCGTACAAGCGCATCATCGCCGCCGTCGGGTTCTCCCGGGACGAGATGACCCTCGACGGCATCACCCGCGAGCAGATGCGGCGCGGCTGCTGGGACCCCAGGGAACGCCTCGCCGACATGGACCTCAACCACGTCGAGGCGTCCCTCTGCTTCCCGTCCTTCCCGCGCTTCTGCGGCCAGACCTTCGCCGAGGCGCGGGACAAGGAGGTCGCCCTCGCCTGCGTGCGCGCCTACAACGACTGGATGGTCGAGGAGTGGTGCGGCGACAGCGGCGGCCGGCTCATCCCGCTGTGCCTGATCCCGTTGTGGGACGTGGAGTTGGCGGTCGCGGAGATCCGCCGCAACGCCGCCCGGGGCGTCCGCGCGGTCACCTTCTCCGAGATCCCCACCTACCTCGGGCTGCCCTCCATCCACTCCGGCCACTGGGACCCGTTCTTCGCGGCCTGCCAGGACACCGGGACCGTCGTCAACATGCACATCGGCAGCAGCTCGCAGATGCCCGCCGCCTCCCCGGACGCCCCGCCCGCCGTCCAGGCCGCGCTGTCCTTCAACAACGCCATGGCCTCGATGATGGACTTCCTGTTCTCCGGCGTCCTGGTGAAGTTCCCGACGCTCAAACTCGCCTACAGCGAAGGGCAGATGGGCTGGATCCCGTACGCCCTCGAACGCGCCGACACCGTGTGGGAGGAGCACCGGGCCTGGGGCGGGGTCAAGGGGCTGATCCCCGAGCCGCCCTCCACCTACTACTACCGGCAGATCTTCTGCTGCTTCTTCCGCGACCGGCACGGCATCGAGGCCATCGAGACCGTCGGCGTGGACAACGCGACCTTCGAGACCGACTACCCGCACGTCGACTCCACCTGGCCGGACACCAAGCGCGTCGCCGAGGAGCACGTGGCCGGGCTGCCCGCCGACGTCGTCTACAAGCTCATGCGCGGCAACGCCATCCGGATGCTTGATCTTGCGTTCGACGGGCACCGCCCGGGATCCTGAGAGACGGAACGGGCCCATCCGGCCCGGCGTACTTCGGCGATTTCTGAGGCAAGGCGGTTCGGATGACTGGTCACCCGGCGGACGACGGAACCAACCCCGCCGCCGAACTCCTCGTCACCCTCGCCCGCCGCTACGTCCGCCACGCCCCCGGCTCGCTCGCCAAGGCGGAGCTCGCCGCCCGTTTCCTCAACGCCCACCTGCGGGACCACCCCCGCCGCCGGGTCGTCGAGACGCGTTCGGGCGCCTGCTTCGCCGTCGACACGCAGGACCTCATCCAGCGCTACCTGTACCTCTTCGGGGTGTGGGAGCCGCACATGACGGCCTGGCTGGAGCGGCGGCTGAAGCCGGGCGACGGCTTCGTCGACATCGGCGCCAACATCGGCGTCTTCAGCGTGCTGGCCGCCCAACTCGTGGGCGAGGGCGGCTCGGTGACCGCCGTCGAGGCATCCCCCGTCTTCCACGAAACGCTGCTGCGCCAGGCCCGGCTCAACGGCTGCCACAACATCCGCGCGGTCAACGCGGCCGTCGCCGACACCCCCAAGAAGCTGACCTTCGTGCTGGTCAGCTCCCGCAACATGGGCGCCAACAGCATCGTCCCGTACGACGGTCCCGCGGAGTCCACGTTCGAGATCGACGCCCTGCCGCTGCCGGACCTGCTGAGCGCCGACGAGATCGCGAACGCCCGCGTCGTCAAGATCGACGTGGAGGGCGCGGAGGGGTCGGTCGTGCGCGGACTGGCCCCGGTCCTCGGCAAGTTGCGCCCCGACGCCGAACTCACCATCGAGGTCACCCCCGACCGCATGGCCCAACTCGGCGACTGTGCCGATGAGTTGCTGCGCACGATGACCGACGCCGGGTTCCACGTCTACCGGCTGCACAACGACTACCGCCCGCAGAGCTACCCGGAGGCGCTGCGCAACGGGCCCCGGGTGCCGGTGCGTTGGCGCGGCCCGGTGGTGGAGGAGAGCGACCTCATCTTCTCGCGGGTGGACGCGGAGACGCTGCCGTAGAACCCTGAGTAGAACCCTAAGAGGGTCCGGAAAGCCGTAAGAGGTCCCTCCAGGGCTCTAGGGGAAGCTCCAGCCGGACGCCGCCAGCGCCCGTGCCCGCGCCTCCACCACCGCCATCCGGGACTCCCGTTCCACCGGGTCGCCGTGCTCGGACTGACCGGTCACCTGCCCCTCCCACTTGCGGTAGAGCAACCCGACCTCCGCCGAGAACCAGCCCCGGCTGACCGCGTTCAGCGCGAGCAGCAGGCCGGTGTCCTCGGAGGCCGGCAGCGCCATCCAGCCGCCGAGCGCGAGCAGCAGGTCCCGGCGGACGAAGAGCGAGGCCGGGTGCACCTGGGCGCGGAAACCGCCCGCCCGCCAGAAGTCCAGGACGGCGCCGCGCTCGACCGGGCCCTCGTCCGGATCCCCGGGGAAGCCGACCGTCGAGCCGTCCGGCAGCCAGTCCAGGACCCGCGAAGTCGCCCAGCCCAGGCCGCTGTCGGCCTCCAGCGCGGCCAGGTCGCGGGCGAGCGCGCCCGGGGCGAGCCGGTCGTCGGCGTCGAGGATCTTGACGTACCGCACGTCCTCGCCGGTCGCGTGCGCGAGCGCGAGGGTGCGGGCCACGCCGGGGCCGCCGGGCCGGGGCCGACCCGGCCGGAAGAGCACGCGCTCGTCGTCCGGCACCAGCGGGGCGACCGCGTCGCCGCGCCCGTCCTCCTGGACCACCCACCGCCAGCCCCACCCCTCCGGCAGCTCCTGTGCGCACAGCGACGCGTACGCGTCCGCCAGGAACGGCGCGGAGGGAGCGTGGACGGCGGTCACGACGACGATGACGCGCCCGGTCTCATCGGTCACGGCAGTCACGGCAGCTCACTCGCTCATCCCTAGGTACGGAAAAACCCGACCGCTGGCGACGGGGGATGCACCAGCGGTCGGGCTCTGGCCAAGACTAACAAGGCGGCAGGTCCGACGGGACCCGACTGTTCCGCTGCATGGATAAGTTGTGATCGGGATCACGCCCATGGGCCTACCGGGCGGAAAATGGCGACCCCGCTGTCACCACTCCGTCACTCCCCGCGTGTTATTTACCGCACGGCGGGTCGTACGACAGTCGCGGCAGGTACTCGTGCCACTTCGCCTCCGTCAGCACCGACCGTGTCGTCGAGCAGATCCGTTTGATCGCCTCGTCGACGTCCAGGCTCCACAGCCGTACGGTGTCGGCGCCGCTGGAGACCCCGAGCATGTTGCTCGCCGGGCTGAAGGACAGGAAGTTGCCCGTCTTGGCGTTGGGGCTCATCGACTGGCCGATGGGGGAGGCGGCGGAGGGGTCGGAGACGTTCCACAGCCGGACCGTGTTGTCGTTGCCGCCGCTGGCCAGGGTGTGGCCGTCGTCGCTGAACGTCAGGGACACCACCGCCTCGGTGTGGCCGGTCAACGGCTTGCCGAGGGCCTTCGCGCGGGCGGGGTCGGCGACGTTCCACAGCCGTACGGTGTCGTCGTCGCTGCCGCTGGCCAGGGTTTTTCCGTCCGGGCTGTAGGCGACGGTGTTGACGGGGCCGAGGTGCCCGGTGAGCGGGGTGCCGGTCTCCTCGGCGTGCCGGGGGTCGGTGACGTTCCACAGCCGGACCGTTCCGTCGGCGCTGCCACTGGCGAGGGTGTGGCCGTCCGGGCTGTAGGCGATCGTGTTGACGTAACCGGTGTGGCCGGTGAGGGGTTTGCCCAGGCGCTTGGGGTGGGCGGGGTCGGTGATGTCGAGGAGCTGGATGGTGCGGTCGTCGTAGTCGGTGGCCAGGGTGTGGCCGTCGGGGCTGAGCGCGAGCGAGTCGGGGCCGGCGTAGCGGGTGTTCAGCGGGATGCGCTTGCCGTAGCGGACCGGGTGGGCGGGGTCGGCGACGTTCCACAGCTGCACCGAATTGCCGCTGCCGGTCAGGATGACCAGGGTGCGGTCGTCCGGCGTGAACACCATCGACCGCAGGTCCAGGTCGGTGACCGAGAACGGCGTGCCGAGCGATCTGGGCCGGTCCGGGTCGATCACGTTCCACAGCCGGACCCTGCCGTCGGCGCCGCCGGTGGCCAGGATCCGCCCGTCCGGGCTGAACGCGCCGATCTGGCCGATCATGTCCGAGCCGGGGATCGACCACAGCCGGACCTTGCCGTCCCCGCTGCCGGTGGCCAGCGTGCGCCCGTCGGGGCTGAAGCCGACGGCGTACATCTCCCCGCTGCTGCCCGCGAGCGGCTCGCCGACCTGGGAGGGGAAGGCCGGGTTGCCGACGTTCCACAGGCTCGCCGTGGAATCCGCGCTGCCCGCGGCGAGCATGGAGCCGTCGGGGCTGAAGGCCACCGACCACACGGGCCCGGTGTGCCCGGTCAGCGGCGCGCCGAGCGCCTTGGCGTGCTCCCGGTCGCCGACGTCCCACAGCCGTACGGTGTCGTCCTTGCTGCCGCTGGCCAGGGTCTTGCCGTCCGGGCTGAAGGCCACCGAGTGCACGGTCGCGGTGTGCCCGGTCAGCGGGGCGCCCACGCGCCGGGGGTGGCGCGGGTCGGAGACGTCGTACAGGAGGATCATGTTGTCGTCGCCGCCGCTGGCGAGCGTGCGGCCGTCCGGGCTGAAGGCGATCGAGCGGACGCCCTCGGTGTGGCCGGTCAGCGTGGTGATCGAGACCGGGTGCCTGGGGTCGCGCACGTCCCACAGCCGTACGGTGTGGTCCTCGTCGGCGGTGGCCAGGGTCGTGCCGTCGGGGCTGAAGGCGACCAGGTAGATCGTGCCGTCGTCGCCGGTCACGGGCTTGCCCAGGGAGACCGGGTGGCTCGGGTCGGTCACGTTCCACAGGCGTACGGTGCCGTCGTCGCCCGCGCTGGCGAGGGTGTGGCCGTCCGGGCTGAAGACCGCGCTGGAGACCCAACTGGTGTGCCCGGTCAGGGGTTTGCCCAGGGCCTTGGGCCGGGTCGGGTCGCTCACGTCCCACAGCCGGACGGTCCGGTCGTAGGCGGCGGTGGCCAGCAGCTTGCCGTCCGGGCTGAAGGTGGTCAGGTAGACGGCGCCGGTGTGGCCGGTGAGCGCGGTGGCCAGCGGCGCGTTGACGATCGAGACCAGCCGGTTGCCCGCGCCCTCGTCGCCGGGCCGCAGGTCGTGCGCGACCAGGTCGAGCTGGGCGGAGAGCGAGGGGTCCGAGTACTGGAACCGGTCCGCCTCCGCGACCACCTGCTCGAACACGGCGTCGTCCCGCTGCTGCCGCGCCACCACCGCCGAACCGACCGCCAGCACCGCGAGCGCCACCAGCGCGGCCACCGCCCCCCGGGCCAGCCACACCGTACGGCGGCGCAGCCGCACCGAGGCGGCCAGGAACTCCACCGCGCCCCGGGTCAGGAAGGTGTCACCGGCGGTCTTCGCCCAGGCATGGGCCTGTTCGAGCCGGGAACCCCGGTAGAGCAGCGCCGAGTCGCGGCCCGACTCGCCCCAGGCCCGGCCGTCCTCCTCCAGCCGCTGGCGCACCAGGTGGTCGTTGCGGTCCTCGTCGATCCACTCCCGCAGCCGGGGCCAGGCGTGCAGCAGCGCTTCGTGGGTGATCTCCACCGTCTCCGCGTCCAGCGTCACCAGCCGGGCCCGGACCAGTGCTTCGAGCGACTCCTCCGTCTTGCCCGGGTCGGTGGACTCGGAGGCGAGCTGTCTGCGGGTGCCGCGGCGGCGGGTGGCCTGGGTGTCCTCGCCCAGCCGCACCAGCCGGAGCAGCAGCAGCCGCGCGGCCGTCCGGGCCGCCGGGTCCAGCCGCGACCAGGCGTGCTCGGCGGTCGCGGCGACGGCGCCCTGGATGCCGCCGGCCGCGCGGTAACCGGCCAGGGTGAGCCGGCCGGCCTTGCGGCGCTGCCAGGTGGCGAGCAGGGCGTGCGAGAGGAGGGGCAGTACGCCCGCGTCGTGCGCGCCGCGGGGGCCGTCGTCGCTCACCTCGCGGATGATCAGCTCGGCCAGGCCCGGCTCCAGTTCCAGGCCGACGGCCTTGGCGGGGCTGGTCACCGCCTCCCGCAGCTCCGCCGTCGTCAGCGGGCCGAGCACCATGTGACGGTGCTGGAGGGCGTCGGCGCGTTCGGGGTAGCCGAGGCACTGCTCGTAGAAGTCGGCGCGGATGCCGAGCACGACGAGGACGGCGGGGGGTTCGCCGTCGATCGCCGGGGTGCAGGCGGCGTGCAGGAGCTGGATGAAGGTGCGGCGGGCGCTCTCGTCCGAGCAGAGGGTGAAGGTCTCCTCGAACTGGTCGACGATCAGGACGGGCGGGGCGGGGGGCCCTGGGGCGGCGGTCCCCGACGCGGGCTCGCGGTGCGCCCAGGCGGTGACGGACTCCCGTACGGCGCGGGCGAACTCGGGGGTGCCGGGGGGCGGGGCGGCGCCGTCACCCAAGCTGCCGTCACCCGCGCTGCCTGTATCCGCGCTGCCGGTGTCCGTACCGGGGTTCGTGGCGGGGCCCCGGTCGTGGGGGACAACGTTGGCCAGGTCGGGTATGAGGCTGGTCAGTTCCTTGAGCGGGTCGGTGCCCGGGACCAGCTGGAGCACCTCGCGGGTGCGGCCGTCGCCCTGGTCGTCGCCGAGGGCGCCGTGCTGCGCGGCCGGGACGAGACCGGCGTTGAGCAGGGAGGACTTTCCGGCCCCGGAGGCGCCGACGAGCATCACCAGGCCGCCGGTCTCCTCCCCGGTGCGCAACTGGGCGAGCAGCGCGTCCGTGCTCCGCTCCCGGCCGAAGAACCAGCCGGCGTCCTCACGGCGGTAGGAGGCCAGGCCGCGGTAGGGGCAGACGGCGGAGACGTCGGCGGGGGCGCGCCCGCCCTCGTCCAGGTCCTCCGCGTCCGCCGCGGGGGCGGGCCGGTCGCCCACCGGGTCGGCCAGCGCGCGCTCCCACAGCCGCTGCCACTGCGGCAGGTCGTACAGGCCGGGGGAGACGGGCACGGTGCGGATGCGCCGGGCCTCGGGGATGAGCACCTGGAGGACGGCGGCGAGGGCGGCGAACTGCGCGGGCACGTTCCGCGCCCGCCGCCAGTCGCTGATCCGCTGCACCGACACCCGTACGGGACGCCCCCGCTCGTCGACCCGTTGCAGCCGTACGACGGCGTCGGCCACCCGCTTGAGGGGAGGGTTGCCGGCCTCCTTGTACAGCAGCGCGAGACGTTCCGCGAAGGCTGTGCGTGCCCCTGAGTCGGAACTCAAGGTTCCACCCCTTTACTTCCCCCGCTGCTGGATCCGGACCGGAAAACCCACTCTATACGTCTGACCTGCGACGACGACCCTGCCCCGACACCGGAACCTCCCCTGCGCAAGCGCCGGCTGGCAGGATCATGACTCAGCGGAACCCCACGGGAACTCCACGGGGAACACCCCGCCGGAACACCGGCGCCGTAGCGGCAAATCTGCAAACGGCGCCGCTCGGCAACGCTCGGCCCTGCTCGGCAATGCTGTGGACAGACGCTGTAGACACGACTCCCGACGACTTCCGGACCGCTCGCGGTTCCGGACCCGAGCCTCGGTTCGCGCCGATACGACGCGGACCGACACCCCCGCAGCGTTCGGTACCGGTCCCCACGAGGGGAGGGACCGGTACCGGACGACGCGACGGCGGCAACGGGAGACGGGCGGGGCGGCCGGCCCGGGTGTGCGGCGGGCGCCGATCCACTGCTGATCCACTCCCGGCTTCTTCCCGGACAGACCCCGCAGAACCCAGTAACCGACCCCTGTCTCCCTCTTACGGTTCTTACGGTTCCGAAATGCGCGGGACCTTGCCGGAGGAGGGGCCGCAAGGCCGTCGGGGCGCGGATTCCGGTCGCCGAACATGACGGAAAACCGTCTCGCCCGATCCTGATGTGTCTGGACAGGGAAGGCAGGGACGACAGGGAAGACAGCGAAGGGGACGCGATGTTTCCGTGCCGTACCCCGGCCGGGAACCGTGCGGTGTCACGGCGCCGGATCGGTCAGATCGGGATCCCCGTGCCCTTCCACCACCTCGCGGGCCACGTCCCGCAGCGGTCGTTGACGTGAACGCGCGTGCCTGCGCAGGAGATCGAAGGCTCTGTCCGGGGTCACCGCCCGGCGGGTCGCGAGCACCCCCTTGGCCTGTTCGATGAGCACGCGGCTGGTCAGCGCCTGTTCCAGCTGGGCGGTGAGGGTCCGGCTGCGGTCCGCCTCGCGGGCGCGCTCCAGGAGGCCGGCGGTGAACTCCGCGATGGACCGGCCGAGGACCAGCGTGTCCGGCGAGAACGGGCGTCGCGTGTCGGACAGCAGGACGAGCGCCCCGTTGGTGCCGGTGCGCTCGCGCAGGGGGAGCGCCACGACACGGGTGTAGCCAAGGCGCAGGGCCTCCGGGGTGTAGTGCGGCCAGCGCTGCCCGGCGGGGCGGCCGGTGAGAGCCGCGTGGGTCCAGGGCCCGTCGGCCTGGTGGCAGTCGTGGCCGGGGCCCTCGCGCCGCCGGGCGGCCTCGTGTTCCAGGTGCGACACCTGGGGGTCGGAACCCACCACGTGCGCCGCCTCGTAGCCCTCCGGGGCGAACACCACGGTCGCGGTGCGGGCACCGAGCAGGGCCGGGGCCCGGTCCGCCAGGACGGACAGGGTCGCGGGCACGTCCAGCGGACCGTCCGCCGTACTGTCGGCCAGGGCGACGAACGCGTCGGCCAGCCGCTGTTGGGGCGTCATGGCGCCTCTTCTTCCTCACATGAGTTTGCGGTCTCCGTGCACGATCCGGCGGGCGACGGTGTCGGGGGAGACCTCCTCGGCGAACGCCCGGGCCTTGATGAGCGCCAGCGCGTCGGCGACGGAGCAGCCCAGCATCACGGACAGCATGCCGGTCGCCTGGTGAACGGTGGCCCGGATGTCGGTTCCGCCGTAGAGGTCCGGGTCGGCATCGGGGTCCAGCAGCACGATCCGGGTGAGGGCCGCGGCGACCTCGGCGAGACGGGCGGGCCTCGCGACCGCGGGCCGCGGGTCGAAAACCGTCAGCGACCCGATACAGCTGTCCCGCGTCCGCAGCGGTACGGCGGCCACCGAGGCGATGCCCAGCGAGATCAGCGAAGGACCGTATCCCGGCCAGCGCGCCTCGATGCCGGCCCCCGACACGCGCACCGGACGGCGTTGGGAGGCCGCGTCCTGGCCCGGACCCTCGCCGAGCACGTACTCCAGGTCCTGAGCGGCACGGGAGCGCTGGTCGGACACGGCGAACGCGAGCTGGTTCTGCTCGGTGTCGAGCAGCGAGACGGCCGCGCTGCCGGTACCGCATGCCTCGGCGACCACCGTCATGAACCGCGGCCGGGTGTCCCGCTCCCCGGTCCAGGCCGACGCGCGCAGGGCGAAGCTGTCCTGGAGGCGGGCGGAGGCGCGATGGCACTCGGCCGTTCTGCGGTGGGTCCGCGCGATCTGGGCGTGGAACTCCCGGCCCGGTTGTGCCGCCAGGAGTTCGTGCCGCCGGGCGGTCGCCTCCGCCCGGTCCGCGCGCTCACGGGCCGACGCGGCACGCCGTCGTGCCACCGCCCCCAGACCGAGGTCTTCCGTATCCCCCTGCGGGTCCATCCGACCAGGCTACGCCGCGGGGCCCTCGGCCGGAGGTGTGTCGCTCCGACTCTCTTCCATCATCAGGACGACGCCGCCGTGGTTCCCGCCGAACGGGGAGAAGAACACGTCGCAGGTGATGGGCCGGCCGATGCGGCTCAGGGCCTCCACGCCGATCGGGCCGGAGCGTTTACGGGTCTCCAGGCACCGTTCCACGACGGGCCGCAGCTCCTTGGTGGGCAGCCCGAAGTCCAGTTCGAAGAACGACTCGCCCAGCACCTCGTCCGCGCGCAGCCCCCACAGGTCGACGGCGCCCCGGTTCCAGCTCTTGACCTTCAGGTTCTTGCCCAGGACCACCACACCCGCCGCGATGCTCGTCAGCACCGCCTCCAGGAACGCCCTGGCCTCGTCCAGTTCGTCCGTGCGGATGCGCATCTCCTCGTTCATCGTCTCCAGTTCCTCGTTGCCGGACTGGAGTTCTTCGTTGGTGGTCTCCAGCTCTTCGTTGGTGGACTGGAGTTCCTCGTTCGTCGTCTCCAGTTCCTCGATGCTGGACTGGAGTTCTTCGTTGGTGGTCTCCAGCTCTTCGTTGGTGGACTGGAGTTCCTCGTACGCCGTCTCCAGTTCCTCCCGCACTCTCTTGACCTCGGCCTTCAGATGCGTGGCGACGGTCACGTCGGTGAACGAGATCAGGGTGGCGACATGCAGCCCGCCGGGTGCGGAGAGCGACTGGATGAGGATGTCGACGTACTGGACCTCCTCGGCCACCCTGCGCTCGACCCGGTTGACCCGCAGGGTGCGGCGCTCGTGCATGGACTGGTCGATCAGGGAACGGAGTTCGACCGGCCGGTAGGAGATCTCCAGGTCCTGGAAGGGGCGGCCGATGTCGCCGCTGGTCAGGCCCAACTGGATCCGCGCCTGGCTGTTGATCACCACGACGATCCCGTCGCCGTCGAGGGCGATCGACGGGGTCGGTCCCGAGTCGAGTACCAGGTCGCGCAACTGGCGGGCACGCGCCACCGAGTGCACCTCGGTGCCCGCGCCCGCCCTGATCTTCAGGGGAGCCGGGTGGTACGGCAGCCCGTTGTGGCCGGCCCGGCGCCGGAAGACACGCTGGCGCATGTTCACCACTTCGAACCGCTCGCTGTCGTTCAGCAGCATCTCGGCCTTGCCGAGGAAGAGGAAGCCGCCGGGGCGCAGGGCGAAGTGGAAGCGGTCGACGATCTGCGTCTGGGCCTCGACGTTGAAGTACATCAGCGTGTTCCGGCACACGAGCAGGTCGAGCCGGGAGATCGGGGCGTCCCGGGTGATGTCGTGCCGCCCGAAGATCACCCGGCGTCGCAGGTCCGGGCGGAAGCTGAACTGCGCGCTGTTCTGCTCGAAGTACTTCTCCCGCACGTCCGGGGAGAGCGACTCCAGCGACTTCGGCGGGTACAGCCCCGACCGGGACTCGCGCAGCGCCTCCTCGTCGACGTCCGTGGCGTAGATCTTGACGCGGCGCAGGCACTCCTCGATGCCGAGCGCCTCCGCGAACATGATGGCCAGCGAGTACGCCTCCTCGCCGCTGGAGCAGCCCGCGCTCCACACCCTGATCTCCTGCTCCGCGTCGAGACCCGCGAGCAGTTCGGGGACGACCTCGTGCTGGAGGAGGGTCCACGCCTCCGGATCGCGGAAGAAGGAGGTGACGTTGATCAGGATCGTGTTGAAGAGCGCGCCGAATTCGTCCGCGTTGGTCTCCAGCAGATCCTGGTAGTCCGGGTACGAGCGGATGCCGACGTCCGTCATCCTCTTGTGGATGCGCCGGGCCAGCGTGGAGCGCTTGTAACCGGTGAAGTCGAAGCCGCGGGCCTCGCGGATGAAGACGAGCAGTTCCTCCAGCGCCTCGTTGCCTTCGACGTCCTGTGGTTCGCCCATCAGAGCATCAGCCCATCACTGCCTCTTGGCCTCGACAAGTCCGCGTACGACCGCGGCGATCTCCTCAAGAGGTAGCACGAAGTCCACCGCCCCCGTGTCCACCGCCGACTGCGGCATCCCCGTGAACTCCGCGGTCCGCGGATCCTGGACGATCACCGTACCGCCGCGGGACTTGACGGCGTCGACGCCCATGGCGCCGTCCCGGCCGGTCCCGGTGAGCACGCAGGCGATGGCCTCCGCCCCGTAGGCACCGGCGACCGATTCGAAGAGGAGGTCGGCGGAGGGGCGTACGAAGTGGACGAGTTCACTGCTGGACAGGCTCAGGCCGCCGTCGGCGTCGACGAGGAGGTGCCGGTCGGGAGGGGCGATGTAGACGGTGCCGGGCCGCACGTGCTCCTCCGCCTCCGCGAGCTTGACCCGCAGCGCGGTCCGGCGCGCGAGCACCTCGGCGAGCACCGTCCGGTGCCGGGGGTCGAGATGCTGGACCAGCAGGACGGGCACGGGCAGTTCGGGGCCCAGCGCCCCGAGCAGCGCGCTCAGCGCTTGGATGCCGCCCGCGGACGACGCGACGGCGACGATGCTGTAGTGATCCGCGGGCGACTGGTCGCTCGGCACACCGCGAGCGTAGCCGAACGGGACGGGCCGGTGCGGGGAGGGGAACGGCGGATGCGGGGCCGGGACCGGCCGGTGCGGAGCCGAAGCGGCCGCCGGGCGCCCGGACTCACGGCCGACACCCTCCGGAGCGGCTGCTTCCGGAGTGGCTGGCCGGTCTGGTTCCCGGTCTGATTCCCGGTCCGGTTCGCGGTCCGGTTCGCGGTCCGATGCCTGGCCTGATTGCACCCTCTGGGCTCCTCATCAAGGATATTCGCGAAATTACACCCGAATGACGGAACCTCCTCCGCGGTGAAGCGTTTCTGTTCGAAGGGTCGGCTTGTTCCTGACCCGGGTCGGCCTAGAGTCGCCCCCGCCGCCACCCCTGCTCCCGGTGGCTGTGCACCTCCATTGTCGCCCGCTTCGCATGGAGGCGGGCATCCAGCCACCTCACGGAGATGCCGCGATGTCCCCGGAGCCGACTTCTCCCGCCCAGCAGATCCGCGTCTACGAGACAGAAGGACGAACCGTCGTCCAACTGCGCGGCGCGATCGACCTGGCTGTCGTCCTTCCCGCCACCGCCCGGCTGGACGCGGCCACCGCCCGCCCGAACCTCGACGTGGTGGTCGATCTCGGCCCGGTCACCTTCCTGGACTGCTCCGGCCTGGGCCTGCTGTGCCGCACCCGCCGACGTGTCGAGGAACGCGGCGGACACCTGACCCTCGTCTGCCCCCACCCCACCATCCGCAGACTGATCCACATCGTGGGCCTCGACCGGGCCTTCACCCTGACCACGACACCGGCCGAGGCTCCCGACTGAGGTTCGGGCGGGATCGACGCCGGCCCGGGCGGCGCGGTCATCGGTACTGGTCGCGGCGGAAGCGGGGGCGGCCGTCCTCGTCCGCCAGCTCTCGCGCGAGAGCGGCCTCGGCCGCGCTCAGCGGGCGCTCCGGGCAGAGCCGCTCCGGATGGCCCGGGGCGGGTCCGGCGCCGTCCCGGCCGGGTTCCGCGGCCTCCGGCCACAGTCCGGGTACCCCGATTCCGCCGACCGCGGCACCGTAGAACTGGCACGCCTGCCACACCGCCCTCAGCACCCTCGGTACCCTCATGCGCCCTCCCGTCGTCCCAGGTGGCAGCCATTGAGCCGGGCTCCGCTCAAGCGCGTGTCGAGCCCCGCCGGACCGGGCGGGGCCGCGACGTCCGTCCGGCCTCGATCCGTAATCCAGGTGGCGCCCGCACAGTGCTGTCCCAGCGGTCCGCCGAACCGAGGGCAGGACCCGGGACACGGGAAGTGGGCACACCTTGCGCATCGTCGACCTGTCATCGCCCATCGACGCCGACGGCTGGGAGCCGGACCCCGTCAGGCACGAGATCATGACGCCGGCCGAGGGCGCCGTCCACATGAGCGAGGAGATGCGCGAGCACTTCGGCCTGGAATTCGATCCGGCCTGCCTGCCCGGCGGCGAACTCCTCTCGCTCGACACCCTGACCCTCACCAGCCACACCGGAACCCACGTGGACGCGCCCTCGCACTACGGCTCGGCGGGCGAGTACGGGACCCCCCGGAACATCGACCAGATGCCGCTCGACTGGTTCCTGCGCCCCGGGATGGTGCTCGACGTGCGGGACGCCGGTGTCGGCGTCATCGGCGTGGACCGGATCGAGCGCGAGCTGAAGCGGATCGGGCACCGGCCCCGCCCGCTGGACATCGTCCTCCTGCACACCGGCGCCTCCCGGCACGCCGGAACGCCCGCGTACTTCAGCGAGTTCGCCGGGCTGGACGGCGCGGCCGTCGACCACCTGCTGGACCTGGGCGTACGGGTGATCGGTACGGACGCGTGGAGCCTGGACGCCCCCTTCGGCCACATGATCGCGCGCTACCGGGAGACCGGCGACCCTTCGGTGCTGTGGCCCGCGCACTTCGCCGGGCGGCGCCGCGAGTACTGCCAGATCGAACGGCTCACGGCCCTCGACGCGCTGGCGGAGCCGTACGGCTTCCGGGTCGCCTGCTTCCCGGTGAAGATCGCCGGCGCGGGGGCGGGCTGGACCCGGGCGGTCGCGCTGGTGGACGAGTGAGCGGCGGTCCCGCGGCACGGCTCTTCTGCTTCCACCACGCGGGCGCCGGGGTGTCCTGCTTCGCGGCCTGGCAACGCGTGTTCGGCGCCGCCGTCGAGGTGGTGCCCGTACTGCTGCCGGGGCGGGACACCCGGGCGCGTGAACCCCGGATCACCGGCGCCGAACAACTGGTCGCCGAACTGACCGCGCGGCTCGGGCCGTTGCTCGACCGCCCGTACGCCTTCTACGGCCACAGCCTCGGCGGCATGGTGGCGTACACCCTCGCCCGGGCGCTGGACGAGGCCGGCGCGCCGGGCCCGGACGCGGTCGCGGTGGGGGCGCTGCCGCCGCCGCACCTCCCCTCCCCGCTGCTGCCCGAACGCCTGCCCCCGGACGCCGAGTTGCTGCCCTGGCTGGTGGCGCGCGGGGTGCTGCCGCCGGTGGCCGCGGCGGCGGAGGGCGGCATGTGGCGGCGCAGGGTGCTGCCGACGCTGCGGGACGACCTGCTGCTGGCCCGGGCGCTGCGGGCCCGCGCGGACTCCGCGCTGAGCTGCCCGATGCTGGCCGTGGCCGGGCGGGCGGACACCATCGCGCCCGCCCCCCTGGTCGCCCGGTGGCGTCGCTACGCGCCCGCGGGCTTCCGGTTCCTGACGCTGCCGGGCGGCCACTTCTTCGTCCGCGACCCCGCCCTCCCGGCGCTGCTGCGGGACGTGCTGCCCGGCCTCGTCCGGACGGTCCGGCCCGAGTCGAGCAGCACTTGAGGTGATCGGCGGACCGTGGGAGCCACGAGGAAACGAACAGAGCCCACAGGGAGGAAGCGTCGTGAAGAAACAGCGCACCCGGCACACCCGGGCAGCCCGGTCGCGGACACGGGGAGCGCGATGAGCCGGCGCGTGGTCATCACCGGCATCGGCGTCGTCGCCCCGGGCGGCAGCGGCGGGACGAAGCAGTTCTGGTCGCTGCTGACCGACGGGCGCACCGCGACCCGCCCGATCACGCTCTTCGACGCCTCCTCCTTCCGCTCGCGCATCGCGGCCGAGGCCGACTTCGACCCGGTGGCCTCCGGCCTGACCCCGCAGGAGATCCGGCGCATGGACCGGGCGGCGCAGTTCGCCGTGGTCAGCGCCCACGAGGCGCTGGCCGACAGCGGGCTGACACCGGAGGACCTCGACCCGTTCCGCACCGGCGTCACCATCGGCAGCGCGGTGGGCGCCACCATGGGCCTGGACCGCGAGTACGCGGTGGTGAGCGACGCGGGCGCCAAGTGGCACGTGGATTACGAGTACGCCGTCGCCCACCTCTTCGACTACTTCGTGCCCAGTTCCTTCGCCGCCGAGGTGGCGTGGACCGTCGGCGCCCAGGGGCCTTCGAGCGTGGTGTCCACCGGGTGCACCTCCGGCCTGGACGCGGTCGGGTACGCGGCCGAACTGATCCGGGAGGGCAGCGCCGACGTCATGATCGCCGGTGCCACCGACGCCCCGATCTCGCCGATCTCGGTCGCCTGCTTCGACGCCATCAAGGCCACCTCCCCGCGCAACGACGACGCCGCCCACGCCTCCCGGCCGTTCGACCGCACCCGCAACGGCTTCGTGCTGGGCGAGGGCGCCGCCGTGTTCGTCCTGGAGGAGCTGACGGCCGCCCGCGCCCGGGGCGCCCACGCCTACGCCGAGATCGCCGGGTTCGTCTCCCGCAGCAACGCCTTCCATATGACCGGCCTGCGCGCGGACGGCAAGGAGATGGCGGAGGCGATCCGGGGCGCCCTGGCCGAGGCCGAACTGGACGGCGCCGGCGTCGACTACGTCAACGCGCACGGTTCGGGCACCAAACAGAACGACCGGCACGAGACGGCCGCGTTCAAACGGAGCCTGGGCGAGCACGCGTACCGCGTTCCCATCAGCTCGATCAAGTCCATGATCGGGCACTCCCTCGGCGCCATCGGCTCGCTGGAGATCGCCGCCTCGGCGCTGGCGATCGAGCACGGCGTCATCCCGCCGACCGCCAACCTGCACGAACCGGACCCGGAGTGCGACCTGGACTACACCCCGATCACCGCCCGGGAGGCACGCGTGGACGCCGTGCTCAGCGTGGGCAGCGGCTTCGGCGGGTTCCAGAGCGCCATGGTCCTCACCCGGCCGGGACACCGGCGCGAGGGCAGGGCCGCGTGAAGGGGGAACGCCGTATGAAGGGGGAACCGGGGGAGCACGCGCCGGTCTTCACCGGGATCGGCGTGGCCGCGCCCAACGGACTGGGCGTGGCGCCCTGGTGGTCGGCCACCCTCGCCGGCCGCAGCGGCATCCGGCCGCTGACCCGCTTCGACGGGTCCCGGTACCCGGCCACGCTCGCCGGGGAGGTGCCGGAGTTCGACCCGGCCGCCCACCTGCCCGGCCGGCTGATCCCGCAGACCGACCACATGACGCGACTGGCCCTCACCGCCGCGGCCGAGGCACTGGACGACGCCGGGGTCGACCCGGCCGAACTGCCGCCCTACGCCGCGGGAGTGGTGACCGCCGCCTCGGCGGGCGGCTTCGAGTTCGGCCAGCGGGAGCTGGAGGCGCTGTGGGGCAAGGGCGGCCGGTACGTCAGCGCGTACCAGTCCTTCGCCTGGTTCTACGCCGTGAACAGCGGACAGATCTCCATCCGGCACGGACTGCGCGGCCCCAGCGGCGTGCTGGTCACCGAGCAGGCCGGCGGTCTCGACGCGGTCGCCCAGGCCGGCCGCCAACTGCGCAGGGGCGCCCGCCTGATGGTCACCGGCGGGGTGGACGGCGCCCTCTGCCCCTGGGGCTGGACCGCGCAGCTGGCCGGCGGGCGCCTGAGCACCCGCGCCGATCCGGCCCGCGCCTACCTGCCCTTCGCCGACGACGCCGACGGACACGTACCCGGTGAGGGCGGCGCGATCCTCGTGCTGGAGGACGCCCGCACCGCCCGGGAGCGCGGTGCGCGCAGGTACGGGGCACTGGCGGGCTACGCGGCGACCTTCGACCCGGCCCCCGGCCGCGGCGGGGAACCGGGGCTGCGCCGGGCGGCCGAGACGGCGGCGGAGCGGGCCGGAGCGGTGGCCGCGGACGTGGACGTGGTGTTCGCCGACGCGGCCGGGGTGCCCGAGCTGGACCGGCAGGAGGCGGCGGCGATCCGCGCGGTCCTCGGCGACGGCGTACCCGTGACCGCGCCGAAGTCCATGACCGGGCGGCTGGCCGCGGGCGGTGCCTCGCTCGACCTGGCGGCGGCCCTGCTGGCCATCAGGGACGGGGCCGTCCCGCCGACGGCGAACGTCGAACGGCCGGCCGCGTCCTGCGCGATCGACCTGGTCACCGAGGTCCGGTACCGCCCGGTGCGTACCGCGCTCGTACTGGCCCGCGGATACGGGGGATTCAACGCCGCGGCGGTGGTGACCGCCGTGCGATGACCACCGGCCGCCCCGCGGCCACCGGACGGCGTGCGCGCCGGCCGGCCACACCAGACCGAGCTGACCGACGAGTTGACCGACGAGCTGACCAAGAGGGGTCCTGCCATGGCGGAAATGACGTTGCACGAGCTCATCACCCTGCTGCGCGACTGCGCGGGAGAGGCGGAGGGGACGGACCTGGACGGCGACGTGCTGGACGTCCCGTTCACCGACCTCGGCTACGACTCGCTCGCGGTGTTGCAGACCACCGGCCGTATCGAGCAGGACTACGACATCCGGATGTCCGACGACGCCGCGGCCGAGGCCCACACGCCCCGGCTGCTGCTCGCCTTCATCAACGAGAGCCTGTCGGCCGGCGCCGACAGCTGAACCACGACCGCGGCCGACGGACGGTCCGCCCGAACCCCACGCCTTCGGGCGGACCCCCGGCCGCTCCTGGCGCACGACCAGAACCGGAGGGGACCCCGTGTCCGTACCCACGCAGCACCGCACCCTGCACCGCACGCACGTCCAGGCACCCGCCGAGCTGGTGTACGAGATCGTCGCCGACGTCACCCGCTGGCCCCAGTTCTTCACCCCCAACCTGCACGTCGAGTACCTGGAGAAGAGCGACACCACCGAGCGCATCCACATCTGGGCGCTGGCCAACGGCGAGGTCAAGAACTGGATCTCGCGGCGCGACCCGGACCCGTGGCGGATGACCGTCGGCTTCCGCCAGGAGGTCTCGCAGCCGCCCGTCGCCACCATGGGCGGCAAGTGGACGGTGACCCCGGTCAGCGCGACCGGCTCCCTGCTGGAGCTGTACCACGACTTCGCCGCGGTGGACGACGACCCGGCGGGCGTGGAGTGGATCAACGCCGCCCTCGACCGCAACAGCGAGGCCGAACTGGCGGGGATCCGGGCCGTCGCGGAACGGGCCGGGCAGCTGGACGACCTCATGTTCACCTTCGACGACACCGTGCACGTGGCCGGTGCCGGCGCGGACGTCTTCTCCTTCCTCTACCGCGCCGACCTCTGGCCCGACCGCCTGCCGCACGTCACCCGGCTCGACCTGACGGAGGACGCGCCCGGCGTGCAGGTGATGGCCATGGACACCAAGACGGCGGACGGTTCGGTGCACACCACCGAGTCCGTCCGGATCGTGTTCGGGCGCGACCGGATCGTCTACAAGCAGACCGTCGTGCCCGCCCTGATGAGCGCGCACACCGGCTGCTGGAGCGTGGTCCCGGCGGGCGGGGGCGTCGACGTGACCTCGCGGCACACCGTCGTCATCGCGCCGGAGGCGGTGGAGCGGGTGCTCGGCGCCGGCGCGACCGTCGCCGACGCCCGCGAGTTCGTCCACAAGGCGTTGAGCACCAACAGCACGACGACCCTGCGGCACGCCCAGGAGTACGCGCAGGCCCGCCGCGGCTGAGCCACGGGGTACGGAGTTGGGGGGTACGGCACCGGTGCCGTACCCCCCAACTCCGTACCCCTTGTTGGCTGTTCGCCGCCGTTGGTCAGAGCGCCGGCGGCAGGTCGTCCCGGAAGACGTGCCGCTCGCGGACGAGCCAGCCGCCGTCGGCGCCCGGGACCAGGACGTCCTCGCAGACCGTGCTGACGGCGAGGGCCGGCCGCCCGCCGCGCGGGGTCTCGATCACCAGGGCATAGCAGCGGGCCCGGACCGCGCCCTCCGTGACCGCGCCCACCGACACCATGCCCAGCCAGTGCCGGCGCTGGATCCCCGCCGCCGTCGACGCGTCCGTGGCGCTCCGCGCGGCGGCCGTGATGGCCGCCCGGCCGACGACCGGTTCGGGCTGGGCGTTGGCGGCGAACACCCCGTCCTCGGTGAACGTTGCGGCCCACTCCCGGACCCGGCAGCCGTCCAGCAACTGCATCTGCTCGGCGTAGAACTGCTGGATCCGCTGGTACAGCCCGTCCGCCCCGACGGCGGTCGTCTCCTGGGTAACACTCATCGCGGTCCCTTCTGCCCTTGGTCGCTTCCGCACCCCGCGGTGCCGCACCAACGTGCCCGCGCCTGCTCGCGCCCCCCTGGAAGTGCGCTCGACCCGCCCGCCGGGACGGCGGCCCACCGCGAATCAGCCGCCGTTCGAGTAGGCCGCTCCAGGGTGGTCGCAGGCAGCTCGGGAGAGGAGCGGGGATGGCAGCGGTTCGCCCTGGGGCGCGGGACAGAGCGCCGACGGTGCTCGTGGTGGGAGCGGGCCCGGTCGGCCTGACCGCCGCGCACGAACTCGCGCGGCACGGCTTGAGCGTCCGCCTGGTCGACGCGGCCGACGGCCCGGCGACCACCAGCCGGGCCCTGGCCACCCACGCCAGGACCCTGGAGACGTATGACCAGATGGGCGTCGTGGACGAGATCCTGGACCGGGGGCGCAGGGTGGAGCACTTCACGCTGCACCAGAACGGCCGCCGGCTGATCCGGTTCGACACCGACTACACCCGGCTGCCGACCCGGTTCCCCTTCACCCTCATGGTCGACCAGGCGCTGGCGGAGGGCGTGCTGCGCGAGGCCGCCGCCCGCCGGGGCGTCGAGGTCGAGTGGGGCACCCGGCTGGAGGCGTTCGACCAGGACGAGCGCGGCGTCGGGGCGCGGCTGCGGCGGGCCGACGGCGCCACCGAGACCGTCACCGCCGACTGGCTGGTGGGCTGCGACGGCGGACACAGCACGATCCGCAAGTCCCTGGGCCTGCCCCTGGTCGGCGACTCCGCGGAGACCTGGCTGATCGCCGACGCCGTCGTGGACTGCGCGTTGTCCCGGTCCAGCATCCACTGGATACGGACCCGGCTGGGCACGGTCATGATGGTGCCGTTCCCGGAGCCGGGCAAGTGGCGGCTGCTGGACACCGCCGACGTGTCGTACCCGGACGACGAGGCGGTGGCACGGCGGTTCGAGCACAAGATCCGGCTCGGCACCGGGCGGACCGTGCGCGTCGAACGGCCCAGCTGGGTCTCGGTGTTCACCATCCAGCAGCGCATGATCCCCCGGATGCGGGTGGGCCGCTGCTTCGTGGCCGGGGACGCCGCGCACGTCCACAGCCCGGCGTCCGGGCAGGGGCTCAACACCGGTGTGCAGGACGCCTTCAACCTGTCCTGGAAGCTGGCCGCGGTGGCGCGCGGCGAGGCCGACGACGCCCTGCTGGACTCCTACGGGGCCGAACGGGTGCCGGTGGGCGCGGAGTTGCTGCGCTCCACGCGCTTCGCGACGGTCATGGTGCAGCTGCGCAGCCGGGCGCTCGCCTCCGCGCTGCGCGCGATGTTCACCCTGGTGCGGCTGCTCTCCCCGGTCAAGTCGCGCATCGAGCGCAAGATCATGGGCGGGATGTCGGCGCTGGGCCTGACCTACCCCGGGGACGTCACCCGGGCCTGCACCGTCACCGAACGGGACCTGGAACGCTCCCCGGGCTGGCGGGAGTTCGTCGCCGCCCTGCGCGAGCCGGGCTGGACCCTGCTGGTCCACGCCGGGTCCGCCCGCGCCGCGGAACTGGCACGGGCGCGGGAAGCCTGGCCGGGGACGGTACGGGTGCGTGCTGTGGGTGCCACGGGTGCCACGGGTGCCACGGGTGCTGTGGGTGCCGTGGGTGCCGTCCCGGCGGACGCGGCGGCCCCGGACCCGCTGCCCGACCCCGACGGACGGCTCCGCGCCGGCCTCGGGCTGCGGGAGGGGGGCTGGGTGCTGGTCAGGCCCGACGGCTACCGCGCGGCGAGCGGTACCGACTTCACCGACGGCGGACCCGAACGCGCCCTGCGGGCGTACGGGGCGAAGGCTCCGGCGGCGGGCGATACGGCGCCGGGCGACACGGCGGCGGGCGATACAGCGGCGGGCGATACAGCGCCGGGCGGCACGGCGGCGGGCGACACGGCCCCGGACGTCTCGGCGCCTGCCACATGAGCGCCGCCGAGTTGACCCCCACGAACCCGACGCCCACGAGCCCGGCCCGTCCGGACATCGGACGCGGGCACAGGAACCGACGAGGAGAACCCAGCATGCGACACGACGAACGGCGGGTGGCCCTGGTCACCGGCGCCACCAGCGGTATCGGCCTCGCGGTGGCGACCGCGCTGGCGGCCTCGGGCCACCGGGTGTTCATCGCGGCCCGCGCCGCCGACCGGGTGGACCTGGTCGTCAAGGACCTCGTCGAGCAGGGCCACGAGGCGGCCGGGATCTCCGCCGACGTACGCGAACCGGACGGCGTCAGCGCGCTGGTGGCCGCTGCCCTGGACCGGTTCGGACGGGTCGACGTCCTGGTCAACAACGCCGGCCGCAGCGGCGGCGGCCCCACCGCGCAGCTCGCCGACGACCTGTGGGAGGACGTGCTGGCCACGAACCTCACCAGCGTCTTCCGGCTGACCCGGGAGGTGCTGCGGCACGGCGGGATGGTGGAACGCGGCTGGGGCCGGGTCGTCAACATCGCCTCCACCGGCGGGAAGCAGGGCGTGGTCCTCGGCGCCCCCTACTCCGCCTCCAAGCACGGTGTCGTGGGGTTCACCAAGGCGGTCGGACTGGAACTGGCGAAGACCGGGGTGACCGTCAACGCGGTCTGCCCCGGGTACGTCGAGACCCCCATGGCCCAGCGGGTCCGGCAGGGCTACGCGGCCGTGTGGGAGACGGACGAGGCCGACGTGCTGGAGCGCTTCCAGAACAAGATCCCGCTCGGCCGCTACTCGACCCCCGAAGAGGTGGCCGGACTCGTCGGCTACCTGACCACGGACACCGCCGCGTCCATCACCGCACAGGCGCTGAACGTCTGCGGCGGCCTGGGCAACTACTGAGGAAGCGGGAGCCGACCATGTCCGAGCAACGACCGTCCGCCCCGCGACCGTCCGCCCCGCGACCGTCCGCCCCGCGACCGTCCGCCCCGCGACCGTCCGCCCCACGGCTGGACGCCCCACGGCTGGACGCCCCACGGCTGGACGCCCTGCCCGCCCGTGCCGCCGCTGCCCATCCGCACCGCACGGCCTTCGTCCACCACGGCCGGGCGACCGACTTCGCCCGGCTGGAACACGACGTGGACCGCGCCGCCGGTGCCGTACGCGGGCTGCTGCCGCGCCCCGGCGCGGTGGTGGCGGTGTCGGCGGTGCTCGACCCGGTCTTCGCCGTCTCCTACTACGCGGCCGTGCGGGCCCGGCAGGTGGTGGCGGTGCTCAACCCGCTGGCCCGCGAGGAGAACCTGGTGCACGTGCTGGGGGTCTCGGCGGCCCGGCTCGCCCTCGTCGACGCGGACCTCTACGAGCGGCTCGCGCCGCTGCGCGACCGGCTGCCCGGCCTGGAACACCTGGTGGTGATCGACCGTGACGACTGGCCAGAGTCCCTGCCCGCCGCCGACCCCGCCGCCGACCCGGGCTCCGGCCTCGCCGCCGACCCGGGCTCCGGCCTCGGCTCCGGCTCCGGCTTCGGCCTCGGCTCCGGCTTCGGCCTCGGCCTCGGCTCCGGCTCCGGCTTCGGCCCCGGCTCCGGCTCCGGTCTTGGCTCCGGCTCCGGCCTCGGCACCGGCTCCGGCCTCGGTCTTGGCCCCGGCCCCGGCTCCGGCCTCGCCCCCGACGCAGACCCCAGCACCGCCCCCGATCCCGACCCCGCCCCCGACGACGTAGCCTGCCTGCACTTCACCAGCGGTACCACCGGCCTGCCCAAGACCGTCCGGCTCACCCACCGCAACCTGACGGTCAACGCCCGGCAGATCGCGCGGGCCCACCGTCTGGACGCGGACTCGGTGAGCCTCAACCACCTGCCGACCTTCCACCCCATGCACCTCAACTCCGCGGTGTACGCGGGCGCCACGCAGGTCCTGTGCGCGGCGCCCGGCGGCGCCGAGGCGGTGCGTGCCGCCAACCGGCACCGGGCGACGCACTTCTACAGCCTGCCGGTACGGCTGGCCCGCCTCGCCGCCGAACCCGACGACCGCCTGCGGCTGGAGACGGTCACCCGCATCGCCTCGGGCGGCTCGGCCCTGCCCGTCGCGGCGGCGCGGCGGCTCACCGACCGCTTCGGCGTCCCCGTCTTCCAGGGGTACGGCCTCGCCGAGACCTCCCCGCTGACCCACAGCGACGACCCCGACGCGCCCACACACGGCTCGGTGGGCCGCCCCGTGGCCGGTACCGAGTGCCAGGTGGTCGACCTCGTCTCCCGCCGGGCCCTGCCGGAGGGCGCCGTGGGGGAGGTGCGGCTGCGCGGCCCGCAGGTGATGAAGGGCTACCTCGGCGGTCCGGACGGCACCGGACTCGACGCGGACGGCTGGTTCTCCACCGGCGACGTGGGGCGGATCGACGGCGCCGGGCGGCTGTTCCTGGTCGACCGGCTCGGTGACGTCTTCAAGTGCGACAACTTCCTGGTCGCGCCCTCCGAGGTGGAGGCGCTGCTGTGCCGCGACCCCCGGGTGCGCGAGGCCGTCGTGGTCGGCCTGCCCGACCCGGCGCGGGGCGCCGTCTGCGGCGCGCTGATCGTGCTCGCCGACGACGGACGGGACGGCACGGGGCCCGGCGGCACGGGGCCCGGCGGCGCGGCGGCCGAGACCGAGATCAAGGCCGAGACCGAGATCAAGGCCGAGATCAAGGCCGAGATCGAGGTCGGCCGGATCGTCGCCCAGGCCAACGCCCGACTGCCGTCCTACCAGCGGATTCTGCGGGCCGAGCCGGTTCCCGCGATCGAGCGTTCGGCGACCGGCAAGGTCGAGCGCCGCCGCCTGCGCGACGCCTGGCTCACCCGGCTCGCGTACGCCGTACCGACAAGTGACCGAAACGAAGGGGCACCCACCATGACGCGGAACCTGTTCACCGTGGTCAACACGTTCGTCCTCAAGGACCCGGCGCACGCGGCCGAGTTCGAGCGCCGGTTCCTCGACCACGTCCGGTGGATGCGCGGTCAGGAGGGCTTCCGCGAGCACCAGGCCGTCCGGTGCGCCGACCGCGCGGACACCTACGTCAACGTCGGCTGGTGGGCCCGCCCCGAGGACTTCCAGAAGGTGCTGGCGAGCGAGATCTTCCAGGCGCACGCCAAGGAGTTCCACGAACTGGTCGACGTCGAGGCCGACCCCGGCCTCGCGGTCCTGCGCACGGACGCGGCCGTGGCGCCCGCCGTGGGCGGCGACCGGCTGCTGTCGGTCGAACGCTGGCAGGTCACCGGCGACCCGGCGGACTTCGAGCGCGCCTACGCCCTGCACGCCGACGCGCTGGCGGCGCACCCCGGGTTCGGCCACGCCGATCTCGCCCGCTCGCTGCCCCGCCAGGGCGGCTACACCGCGCTGCTCCGGTGGCACGGCGCGGACGCCCGCCGGTCGGCCAGGGCCCTGCCGACGTACCGGGCCCTCCTCGCGCTCGCCGGCGTCGACGACGTCCCCGCGAGCGCGGTGGCCGGGAACCGCGGTGCCTGACGGCCCGGAGGAGGAGTTCCGCACCGACGTCTGCGTCGTCGGCGCGGGCCCGGCCGGGCTGGTCCTGGCGCTGCTCCTGCTGCGGTCGGGGGTGCGGGTGACGGTGGTGGAACGGTCCCGGACCTGGCACCGGGAGTTCCGCGGCGAGATCCTCCAGCCCGGTGCCATGGCGCTGCTCGACCGGCTCGGCGTGCTGGCCGGGGCGCGGGCCCGCGGCTGCCACGAACACCGCGGGTTCCGGCTGGTGGACGGCGACCGCGTACTGCTGGACATCGACTACCGCACGCTCGCGCCGCCGTACGACCATCTGCTCAGCGTTCCCCAGGCCCACGTGCTCGACGAACTGCTCGACCGGTGCACGCGGTTCGCGGGGTTCACCCTGCTGGCCGGGCGCCGGGTGGGCGGGCTCCTGCGGGCGGGGGGCCGGGTGAGCGGGGTGGTCGCGGACGGCCGGGACGGGCGCTGCCGGGTGCTGGCGCACTGCGTCGTGGCCGCCGACGGACGCTTCTCGAAGGTCCGCGCGCTGGCCGGTATCGGCGGAGGGCGGCGCGAGGCGTTCGCCCAGGACGTGCTCTGGTTCAAGCTGGCCGCGGGCACCGCCGCGCACGGCGCCGAACGGAACGTGCGGATCTTCCGCGCGCACGGCAGCCCGGTGCTGGCGTACGACTCCTGGCCCGACCGCGTCCAGCTGGGGTGGACGCTGCCGCACGGCGGTTACCGGGACCTGGCGGCCCGGGGCATCGGCCACATCAAGGAGCAACTGGCGCGCGCGGTCCCGCAGTACGCGGAGCTGATCGACGAGCAGGTGCGTTCGCCCGGCGACCTCAGCCTGCTCGACGTCTTCTCCGGGCGCGCCGAGCGGTGGGTCGACGACGGCCTGGTGCTGATCGGCGACGCCGCCCACACCCACAGCCCCATCGGCGCCCAGGGCATCAACCTGGCCGTTCAGGACGCGGTCCTGCTGCACCCGCTGCTGGTCGCCTCGCTGGACCGCAAGGACGCGAGCGCCGCCTTCCTGGCGGACTTCGAGCGGCGCCGGGCCCCCGACATCGCGGCCGTCATGCGGCTCCAGGGCATGCAGAGCGGCGCCCTGCTCGCACAGGGCGCGTTCGCCACCCACGTCCGCCCGGCCCTGGCCCGCCTGCTGCGGCACACCCCGGCCCACCGGGCGGTGCTCACCAGGATCGCGTACGGCAACACGTCCATCCGCATCTCCGAGGAGTGCTTCACCCCATGAGCGAAACCGTCACCGACGTACCCGAGATATACGGGCCGCGGTTCGTCCAGGACCCCTACCCGACACTGGCCCACCTGCGCGGGACGGAGCCGGTCTCCTGGGTCCGGGCACCGTTCCTGATCACCGACGGGGCCTGGCTGGTGACCCGGTACGACCTGGCCAAGGACGTCCTCGGCGACGCCCGGTTCGGCCGCCGCCACCCCGGCGAGGAGGGGGCACCGAACTTCGACAGCGACCCGCCGGACCACACCCGGCTGCGCGGCCTGGTCCTCAAGGCGTTCACCAACCGCCGGGTCCAGGCGCTGCGCACCCGGATCCAGCAGCTCACCGACGGGTTCGTCGACGGCTTCGCGGCCCGCGGCGGCGCCGAACTCGTCGGGGAGTTCGCCCTCGCCCTGCCGATCGCGGTCATCTGCGAACTCCTCGGCGTCCCCGAGGACGAGTACGACGACGTACGGCGGCGCACCGAGGGGTTCGGCCGCGGCGAGGAGATGGAACCGCGGATGCGGGCCTTCCAGCTCACCATCCCGTACGTCACCGACCTGGTCGCCCGCAAACGGGCCGCGCCGGGCGACGACCTCACCAGCGCGCTCGTCGCCGCCCGGGACGGAGAGAACCGCCTCGACGAGGAGGAACTCGTCAACCTCCTGATGACGGTGCTGGTCGCCGGGTACATCACCACCACCCGGCTGATCAGCAGCGGCATCCACCTGCTCCTCGGCCACCCGGACCAGCTCGGCCTGCTGCTCCGGGACCCCGCCCTGATCACCCCGGCGGTGGAGGAGTTCCTCCGCTACGAGACACCGTTCTCCTCCGTCGCCACCTTCCCGCACGAGGAGACCGAGCTGCACGGGGTCCGGATACGGCCCGGGGACACCGTCCTGGTGTCGCTGCACGGCGCCAACCGCGACCCCCGGCGGTTCGCCGACCCCGACCGGCTGGACATCACCCGCGACCCCAACCCGCACCTGGCCTTCACCACCGGCATGCACCGCTGCCTCGGCGCGCCGCTGGCCCGGATGGAGGCCGCCGTCGCGATCGGCACCCTGGTGCGCAGGCTGCCGGACCTGCGGCCGGCGGGGCCCTCCCGCTGGGAGGGGATGGGCATGCGCGGCATCGACGCCCTGCCGGTCGAGTTCACCCCCGTCCGCTAGGAGACTCCGGCATGCGCTTCTCGCTCATCCACTTCCCGCGTTCCACGGGTCCCCAGGAGGACCGGTGGATCATCGACGCGATGACCGAGCAGTCCCTGTGGGCCGACGCCCACGGGTTCGGCGCGGTGTTCCTGCCCGAGCACCACTTCACCGGCTACTCGCCGCTCAGCAGCGACCCCTTCCAGTACGCCGCCTACCTCGCCCCGCAGCTGCGCCGGGCCCACCTGGGCATGGCCGTCGCCGTCCTGCCCGCGCACCACCCCGTACGGCTGGTCGAGCAGATGAACCAGCTGGACCAGCTCACCCGGGGCCGGGTGATCTTCGGCATCGGCAGCGGCGGGCTGGCCGAGGAGGTCATCGGCTTCGGGGTGGAGGTCGAGGACCAGACCGGCGGCATGCTGGCGGAGAACCTCGACATCGCGCTGCGGCTGTGGGCCAAACGGCGCGAGGACCCGCCGGTGCGGTTCAGGACCGCCTACTACAAGGGCGTCGTCCTGGACCGGATCGTGCCCGCCCCCTACCGGCAGCCGCACCCG
Source organism: Actinobacteria bacterium OK074 (assembly GCA_001298575.1). GTDB lineage: Bacteria > Actinomycetota > Actinomycetes > Streptomycetales > Streptomycetaceae > Streptomyces. Next base: position 53,135 of record LJCV01000177.1, on the reverse strand, counting down.
CTGCTCGCGGGCGTCGCCATGCGCGAGCAGAGCATCGTCCGCACCGCCCGCAACGGCTGGCCCGCGTTCCTGGTCTCCTTCGGCGGCTACGACAAGGTCGCCGGCCGCCTGCTGGCCTACCGCAGGGAGCTGGCCGCGGCCGGCCACGCACCGGAGGTCCTGGCGCGCTGCATGGACTGGACGACCCTGACCCTCCAGATCGTGCAGATCTCCGACACCCGCGAACGGGCCCTCGCCGAACTGCGCGCCCGGCTGGCCAAACTGGAGGCCCACCACGACCGCCGCGCCGATCTCCACCAGCGGGCGGCGGAGATCGCCGGCACCGGCACCGGGCTCAGACGGCCGGACTACACCAGCGACGAGTACATCGCCCAGTGGTGCGTCTACGGCACCCCCGACGAGGTCGCCGAGCAGATCCGGCCGTACGCCGACCTCGGCATCGGCACCGTCATGCTCTCCTTCAACAACGCCCCGTACGACCAGGAGGAACTGGCGGCCACCCGGCGGTCGATGCGGCTGTTCGTCGACGAGGTCATGCCGCGCTTCGCCCACCTGCGCACGCCCGCCTCCCCGCAGGAGACCGCCATCGACGTCCCCGTCGACACCGGCTCCCCGAGCGACCGCCCCGGCGTCCGCCTCGCGTGACACCCCACCCTCCTCCCGCCAAGAAAGGCAGCACGCACATGACCATGTCCCCGCAGCAGGCCAAGGCCGCCGTGACGATCGGACGGCTGTCCATGGCCTACCGCCAGGCCCGGGTGATCCACAGCGCCGTCGAACTCGGGGTGTTCGAGCTGCTGGCCCAGGGCCCGGCCGACGAGAGCGAGATCGTCGCCCGCCTCGGCCTGCACCCCCGGCTCGCCCGGGACTTCCTGTCCGCGCTGGTCGCGCTCGACCTGCTGGAGCGGGCCGACGGCCGGTACCGCACCAGCGGGCTCGCCCAGGACGCCCTCGTACCGGGCAGCCCGGTGTACCTGGGCGACACGATCCTGGCCACCGGCACCCGGCACTACCAGGCATGGGAACGGCTGAGCGAGGCGCTGCGCGACGGGCGGGCCACCTCCCGCGAGCACACCGGCGCCGACACCTTCGCCCGGCTCTACGACGAGCCGGACCGGGCCCGCGGCTTCCTGGCCCACATGGACTCCGCGCACGCCCCCATCGGCCCGCAGCTCGCGGAGTTCGTCGACTGGAGCCTGTACAAGACCTTCACCGACATCGGCGGGGCCCGGGGCACCGTCGCGGCCGACATCGCGCTGCGCCACCCGCACCTGCGCGGCGGTGTCCTCGAACTGCCCGCCATCGAGCCGCTGTTCGAGGAGAACATGCGCCGCCTGGGCACGGCGGACCGGATCGACTTCCACGGCGGCGACTTCTTCACCGACCCGCTGCCCCCGACCGACGTCATGATCCTCGGACACGTCCTGCACGACTGGGCGCCCGCGGACCGGCGGCGCCTGCTGGCCCGGGTGCACGACGCCCTGCCGCCGGGCGGCGTCCTGGTCGTCTACGACCAGATGCTCGACCCCGAGGAGCCGGAGCTGAACACCGTGCTCGGCAGCCTCCAGGTGGGCCTGTTCACGGGGGGCTCCGAGTACACCGTGAACGAGTGCCGCGCCTGGACGGCCGAAGCCGGGCTGCGGTACTCGGCCGGCCGCCGGCTGACCAGCATCGGCAACGACTTCGTCCTCATCGCGACCAAGGACGCCTGACACACTTGCGGTATGCGTTTCGGGATCCTGGGGCCCCTCGAACTGTGGCGGCCCGATGGGACGTCGGCCACGATCGGGGCGGCCCGCCTGCGTCAGCTCCTTCTCCGGCTCCTGCTGGAGCCGGGGCGGCCGGTCACGGTCGACGCGCTCGTCGACGCCCTGTGGGAGCACCGGCCGCCGAAGGATCCCGGCAACGCGTTGCAGTCGCTCGTCTCCCGGCTGCGCCGGGCCCTCGCCGACGCCGGGGTCGACGGCGCGGACACCCTGCTGTCCTTCGAGGGCCAGGGCTACCGGCTGGCCGTCGGCGCCGACGACACCGACGCGGGCCGGTTCGAGCGGCTGGCCGCCGAGGGCCGCCGGGAGGCCGCCCGGCAACGGCCGCGAGAAGCGGTACGGCTGCTCACCGAGGCGCTGGGACTGTGGCGGGGGGCCGCGCTGGCCGACGTGGCCGACCTGCCCTTCGCCGCCGCCCCGGCCGGCCGGCTGGAGGAGGGCCGGCTGGCCGCCGTCGAGCAGCGCGTCGCGGCCGAACTGACCCTCGGCAGACACTCGGAGGTGATCGGCGAACTGGAGACGCTGACCGCCCGCCACCCCTTCCGGGAACCGCTGCGGGGTCACCTGATCCGGGCCCTCGCGGGCGTCGGCCGCCAGGCGGACGCCCTGCGGGTGTACGAGCGGACCCGGGAACTGCTGGCCGGGGAGCTGGGCGCCGACCCCTCGCCCGCGCTGCGGGAACTGCACCTGGCCGTGCTGCGCGGCGACCCCGAGCTGACCGCCGGTGTGCCGGTGGCCGGGGCACCGGCGCCGGGCGGCCCGCGCCCACCCCGCCCCGCCGACCGGCTGACCAACCTGCGCCACCGGCTCACCAGCTTCGTCGGCGCCGGCGCGGCCGTCGAACAGGTCACCGGACTGCTGGCGCACGGCCGTCTGGTCACCCTCGTCGGCCCCGGCGGCATCGGCAAGACCCGGCTCGCGGTGGAGACGGCGGCCCGTGGCCTCGGCGACCGCCCCGACGGCACCTGGATGATCGAACTCGCCCCCGTACGCGAGCCGTCGGGGGTCGCGCACGCCGTGCTGGACGCCCTGCGGGCCCGCGAACTCGCCCCGCTGACCGGCTTCAACGACGCCGGCGGGCCCTCGCACCGCCTGGCCGACGTGCTGCGGGACCAGGACGTGCTGCTCGTCCTCGACAACTGCGAACACGTCGTCGCGGCGGCGGCCCTCCTCGCCCACGACCTCCTCACCTCCTGCCCGCGCGTCCGGATCCTGGCCACCAGCCGGGAGCCCCTCGGCATCCCCGGCGAGCGGCTGTACCCCGTCGCCCCCCTGTCCCTGCCGCCCGCCGCCGCGCCGCCCGCGACCGCGCCCGACTCCGCCGCCGTACGGCTGTTCGCGGACCGGGCCGAGGCGGTACTCCCGGACTTCTCCCTGGCCGCGCTCGACGAGGACGACGCGCGGGCCGTCGTCGAGATCTGCCGCCGCCTGGAGGGGCTGCCGCTGGCCATCGAACTCGCGGCGACCAGACTCCGGACGCTGACGCCCACCGGGATCGCCGCGGGCCTCGACGACCGCTTCCGGCTGCTGTCCGGCGGCAGCCGGGTGGCGCTGCCCCGGCACCAGACGCTGCGCGCCCTGGTGCAGTGGAGCTGGGACCTGCTGGACGAGCCCGAACGGGCCTTCGCCCGCGGCCTGTCGGTCTTCGCCGCGCCCTTCACCCTGGAGGCCGCCACGCGCGTCGCCGCGGGCGCCGCGGACCCGCTGGACGTGCTTGTGTCCCTGGTGGAGAAGTCGGTGGTGGAGGTGGCTCCTGGGGCCGGGGTCGGGGCGGGTGCGGGTGCGGGTGCGGGTGCCGGGGCGGGTGCTGGTGCGGGTCCTGGTGCTGGTGCTGGTGCTGGTGCGGGTGCCGGGGGCGGGGTCGGTGCTGGTGCCGGGGCCCGCGCCGAGCGTCGGTACCGGATGTCGGAGACCGTGCGGGAGTTCGCCGCCGAGCGGCTGGACGAGGCGGGCGAGACCGGCCCGCGCCGCGAACGCCTCACCGGATACGTCCTCGATCTCGTCGCCACGGCCGAACCGCGCCTGCGCGCCGCGGACCAGCTGTCCGCCGTGACCGCGCTCAGGGACGCGTACGGCGACATCCGCCAGGTGCTCGGCCGGGCGGTCGACACCGGCGACGCGGCGACCGCGCTGCGGCTGTGCGGCGGCCTCGGCTGGCTCTGGTGGATGCAGGGCGACAGCACCGAGGCACGGGCTTGGCTGCCACGGGCCCTGGCCCTGACGGATCCGCCCGCCGATCCGCTGGCCGGGTCGCTTTCAGGGTCGCTTTCCGGGTCGCTCTCCGGGGCGCCTGGCGATCCCCTGCGGCGGGACCGGGCACTCGCCCGGGCGTTCCTGGCGATCAGTACGGGGGACGGGGCGGAGGAGGGGGCGGTGGCCGGGGCCGGGGCAGGCGAGGGGACAGCGGCAGGGACAGCGGCAGGGACACTGGCCGAGGTCGGGGCCGAGGCCGGGGCATTGGTGGACCACCCGGTCGGGTTCCTGCTTCGCGTGCGCGAGGCCCGTACGCGGGGCGGCTCCCGGGACGCGGGCCGGGTGCTGGAGGAGGCGCTGTCCGGCGGGGACCCGTGGACCCGGGCCCTGGCACTCACCCTGAGCGGCCGGATCGCGCAGGAGGCGGGCGACATCGACGCCGCCGACCGGGACTACCGGCGCTCGCTGAGCGCGTTCACCGAACTCGGCGACCAGTGGGGGCTGGCCACCACGCTGATGTCGGTCAGCAGGCTCACCGCGCTGCGCGGCGACCACGGGCACACCGTGCTCCTGCTGGAGCGCGCGCTGGAGCTGGTCACGGCACTGGGCGCCGACCGGGACCTGCCGCAGGTACTGGCCCGGCTGGGAGTCGAACGGGCCCAGGCCGGCGACACCGACGGCGCGCGCGGCGACCTGCGCCGGGCCCTGACCCTGGCCGAGCGGTACGGCGTCCGGCAGGCACGGGCCTTCGCCCTGTGCGGCCTCGCCGAGGTGGACCGCCTCTCGGGACTGCCGGAGGCCGAACAGGGCTACCGCAGGGCGCTGGACGAACTCGGCGCGGATGCCGGGGCCGGGGCGGGCGGCTCGTACGCACGGTTGTCGGTCGTCGCGCTGACCGGCCTCGGCCGGCTGTCGGCGGACGCCGGCCTCGGCGACCGGGCCCGGGAGTGGCACCGGAGGGCGCTGCGGCACGCGCTGCGGGACGGCGGCGCCGACGTCGTGGCCATCGCCGTCGAGGGCTGGGCCGACATCGCCCTGCGTGACGACGGCCCCGAACGCGCCGCGACCCTGCTCGGCACGGCGGCGGCCCTGCGCGGTGCACCGGCCACGGGCAACCCGGACGTGACCCGCACCGCGAACGCCGCCCGCCAGGCACTCGGCACCCCCCGGTACGCGTCCTACTACGCCCGCGGCCGCACCCTGGACCGCTCCTCGGCACAGACGGCGGCGCGGTGCTTGGCGGGCCTGTGAGACCGGGGCCGTACGACGGCGGGGTGGCCGTACGACGGCCGGGCCGACCACCCGGCCACGCCGGGTACGTCGGCCCGTCGGCCGCCTGCCTGCCCATCCGTCCGGCCGGCCGCCTGTCCGCCCCCCGGCCCGGCCGTCGTACGGCCGCACCTTGGACCGCTCTTCCGCACAGACGGCGGCGCGGTGCTTGGCGGGCCTGTGAGACCGGGGCCGTACGAGGGCCGGGCCGACCGCCCGGTCACACCGAGTCCGGTTGTCCGCCCGTCCGCCCGCCCAGCCCCCCCCCGGTGAGCGGCCGGCCCCGGTACAGGGCCTGAGCGGACCCGGCGAAGCCGCAGGCGGTACCGCAGCGCCCCCAGAGGGGCGCGGAGCTGTACCGAATACGCGGCTCCGCCGCAGGTGCGGCCCCCGGCCCGTGGTGGCCGAACCGCACGGCCCGTGGTGGCCGAACCGCACGACCGGCGTCGGCCGAACCGCACGACCGGTGGTAGCCGAACCGCACGACCAGCGGAGCGCTCAGGCCGCGCCGAACCACTGGGCCAGCGACCACGACAGTGTGCTGACCTGCTGGTCGGACGGGTGTGTGGCGTCGGGCAGCCAGGCGGCGTAGCCGTCGGGGCGGATCAGGACCGCCTCGGTGTCCACGGGCTGCTCGCAGCGGGCGGTGACCACGTCCACCCGGTCCCGCCAGCGGTCCGCCGCCGCCCGCAGATCGGCGCGGTCGCCCAGGTCCAGCAGGACCGGCCGGCCGGTGCGCAGCACCTCCACCAGCGGTACCGGGCCCTCGGCGGTCTTCAACGGGAGATCAGGTACCAGCCGGCCGTCCCAGGGGTGTACCGGGCCGTCGCCGGGGTCCGCCCCGTACCGCACGTCCACGCAGGTGATCATCTCGGTCAGGTAGCGGTTCGCCTCGGGCAGCCGCAGGACGTCGGCGAACAGCTCGCGCAGCGGCGTCACTTCGGGGCTCGGGTTCATGAGCGCGACCTGGGCGCGGGTGTTGTGCAGGACGCGCGCGGCGACCGGGTGCCGTTCGGCCCGGTAGGTGTCCAGCAGCCCGGGCGGGGCCCAGCCGTGCACCTGGGCGGCGAGCTTCCACCCCAGGTTGACGGCGTCCTGGAGGCCCAGGTTCAGCCCCTGCCCGCCGAACGGGGCGTGGACGTGGGCGGCGTCGCCCGCGAGGATCACCCGCCCCCGTACGTACTCCTCGGCCTGCCGGGTGTTGTCGGTGAACCGGCGCAGGTGCCGGATGTTCGTCAGGGTCAGCTCGCTGGCCGTGACCCGCCGGAAGGCGGCCTGGAAGTCCTGCGGCGTCGGCTCGTCGCGGCTGTCGGGCGCGCCGGTGAACTCGATCAGCATGATGCCGTGCCCGGCGCCGCCCCGCAGCATCACCCCGTCGTCCGTCCGGTACCAGCCGACCGGCAGATCGTGTTCCTCGACGATGTCCGCGCGGCCCACGTGGGCGGTGACGGTCGGGTCGTTGCCGGGGAACGGGATACCGGAGAGCTTGCGCACCGCGCTGCGCCCACCGTCGCACCCCACCAGGTAACGGGCCGTCAACTGCCTTGGTCCGTCCGGGGTTTCGGCGCTCACGACGACCCGGTCCGCCGACTGCTCGATACCGGTCACCGTGTGCGAACGCCGGATGTCCGCCCCGAGTTCCTCCGCCCGCTCGATCAGCACGGCCTCGATCCGGGCCCGCGAGGTGACCAGGGCGTAGGGGTGTTCGCTCTCCAGCCGGCCGAGTTCCAGCAGGGCCAGCCCCGCGAAGTGCGAGCCGGACATCACCCGCCGGGGCCCCTTCAGATCGTCCACCGGCGTCCCCCGCCCGTCCGGCCCCACCGGTTCGGCGTCCGCCATCAGCTGGCCGAGCACCCCGCGGCGGTCCATCGTCTCCAGGGTGCGGGCATGCATGCCGCGTACGCCGTCGGAGGCGTCGGCGGGCTCGGGCAGCCGTTCGAGCACGATGGTGCGGACGCCGGTCAGTCGGAGTTCGGCCGCGAGCATCAGTCCCACGGGCCCGGCCCCGGCTATCACCACATCGGCGTCGACGGCGCTGCTGAGCTCGGTCATACGGTCATCTCCTTGATCTGGTGGGCGACTTGTCTGGTGGATGGGTGCGGACTCGGCAGGTACGGACTCGGCAGGTACGGACTCAGCGGGTGGCGAGCAGGATCCGCGTCGGTGAACCCGCCCCGGAGAACGTCTCGACGTCGGTGAAACCGTGCGCGGCGAGCAGCTCGCGGTACGCGGAGGGCGGGTGGGCCTCGCCGTCGCGGGTCCACATGAGCATCAGCAGCGACACCATGTGCGCCTCGTAACCGGTCCCGGTCTCCCCGGTCTCCCCGCGCCCGGCCGCGTTCTCCTCCATGAACCCGACGACGGCGAGCCGCCCGCCGGGCCGCAGCACCGACCGGGCCCGGCCGATCAGCTCCCCGGCCCGGTCGAGGGAGAACTGGCAGAGCAGGTTGCCCAGCACGACCAGGTCGTACGGCCCGCCGAGCGGTGTCTCGAAGGCGTCGCCCGGCAGGAAGGTGACGCGGTGGGCGAGCCCGGCGCGCCGGGCGTGGCGCTCCGCCTCGGCCAGGACGCCGGGCCGGTCCAGGTCGAACACCCGGGCGGCCGGGAACCGTTCGGCGAGCGCCAGGCCGAACAGCCCGTGGCCACAGCCGATGTCGAGCACGTCGAAGGGGGCGAGGGGGTCGCGCTGCTCGGCCCAGCCGTCCACCGCCCGGGTGAGCAGCGCGGCCCCGGCACGGGTGTGGAAGGTGGCGTGTGCCGCGAACTCCTCCCAGTACCCGAAGCCGGGGGAGCACGCGTCGACGCCGTCGGCCGGACCGCCGGCCCGGACCGTCGCGGTGAGCGAGGAGAGGCTCGCCCACTCCTGGTACCCGGCGGCCACCCGTACCCCGCCGCCGAGATAACGCGCGCCGGACCGGGTCAGCAGCTCGGCCCCGCCGGGCGGCAGCGCGTACCGGCCGCCGACGCGGACGGCCAGCCGCACCGCGGCGAGCGCGCCGAGCAGGACGCGGACGGCACGCTCCGCCAGCCCCAGCCGCTCGGCCGCCTCGCCCGGGGTCAGCGGCCCGGCGGCCAGCACCTCGAAGACGTCCAGCTCCAGAGCGGTGCGCAGCACGGCGGTCCGGCGGTGGGCGAGCATGGCGTCCACCAGCGATTCCGCGGTCAGCGGTTCGGGCACCGCGTCGGCCATCGCGTCGGCCATCGGGGGCTCCCTTCGGGGGTGGGCTCGGCGTCGCTGTGCGGAAGAGCTCCGCGCAACCCACTGTGGTCAGGGCCCCTGGAGTCCGGCTCGTGTTCCGCCTGCCCCCGGCTCGCCGGGCCGGTTACCCCTGGCCCAGCGGCTTCTGCGCCAGGGGCTTCGCCGGGGCGAGGGGGGCCTTGCCCCGTAGCGGTACCTCCGGGATCCGCAGGGCCAGCAGCAGCCCCAGCGCGAGCACCACCGCCGCGACCAGGAACACGGTGTCGTACGAGGTGACGTACGCCTCGATCACCCGGTCGCGCAGGTCGGCGGGGAGTTTGGCGAGGGTTCCGCTGTCGACCGTGCCGCCGTGTCCGGCCAGGGCGCCGGTCCCGCCGGGCAGGTTCACCGTCAGCCGGGCGGTGAGGATCGCGCCGAAGGCCGCGGCGCCGAAAGCCTGGCCCATGGACCGGGTGAACGTGGTCGCCGAGGTGGCGGCGCCCATGTCGGCCCGGTCCACGGAGTTCTGCACCGCGAGCGCCGGGATGCCCATCACCTGGCCGAGCCCGAGACCGAGCAGCAGGATGTCCAGGGAGACCAGCCACGAGGGGGAGCCGACGTGCAGATCGGCCAGCAGGAGCATGGCCGTCACCGCGCAGACGATCCCCGAGACGAGGAACACCTTGTACCGGCCGAGCCTGCTGACCAGCCGTCCGGCGGTGATCGAGGCGATGGCCATCCCGAACGTCATCGGCATCAGGTGCAGCCCGGCCGAGGTCGGGCTCAGCCCGTCGGCGAGCTGGAGATAGAGCGTCACGTACACGACCGAGCCCATGTTGGCGAAGCCGATGATGAACAACAGGGGATTGGCGAGCCGGAACACCCGCTGCCGGAACAGCCGGGGCGCGAACACCGGCTCGGCGGCCCGCCGTTCGACGTACTGGAAGGCCACCAGGAACACCACGGCGGTGGCGCCGAGACCGACGATCTGGGCCGAGTCCCAGGCGTACCGGTCGCCGCCCCACACCGTGCCCAGCAGGATCGCGCAGACGGCGCCCGTGAGCAGCCCGGCGCCCGCGAAGTCCATCCGGTGGCCGCGCCGCGGCTGCGGGGGCAGCCGCAGCACCTTCATCACCAGCGCCAGCGCGGCGATCCCGATGGGCACGTTGATCCAGAAGGCCCACCGCCACGAGGTGGTGAAGCCCAGGAAGACGTGCGACTGGGTGAAGAAGCCGCCCGCCAGCGGGCCGAGCAGGCTGGAGACCGCCATCACGGCGACCCCCAGCCCCGAGTAACGGCCGCGTTCGCGGGGCGGGATCATGTCCGCGATGATCGCCATCACGAGCGTCATGAGACCGCCGGCGCCGATGCCCTGGAGCGTCCGGAAGGCGATGAGCGCCCCGAGCCCCGGAGCGATCCCGCACAGCGCCGAGCCGGCCAGGAAGAGCGTCATGGCCACGAACAGCACCGGCCGGCGCCCGTACAGGTCCGAGATCTTCCCGTAGAACGGCATGGTGGCCGTGACCGCCAGCAGATAGGCGGTCACCACCCAGGAGACCTCGCCCAGGCCGTGCCCGGGGGCGAGTCCGCGGGCGATCGTGTAGAGGGCGGTGGAGACCACGGTCTGGTCGAGGGCCGCCAGCAGCATGGCGGACATGAGGCCGGCGAGCACGGTCCAGATCTGCCGCTTGCTCATGACGGGCGTCGTGTCGTCCGCGCCGTCGGCGGTCGCTGGGGTCTCCGGGGGAGGGGGAGTCTGGCTGGTGGTCATTTCGCTACGTTTCCCATTCGTGGGTGATGTCGGAGCTGATCGCGGCCCGGCGGGACAGCCAGTGCAGGTGATCGGTGAACTCGGGCTGCCCGGCCAGTTCGCGGAAGCGGTCGGCCGAGGTCCAGCAGGAGAGTTCGTAATAGACGCCCGGCTGGTCGTCGCCGACGCGGCGCCGGGCGCGGAGCAGGCCGTCCTGGTGTTCCAGGAAGGTCAGGTAGTCCCGGTAGAGAGGGGCGAAGTCGGCGGCGAACCGGTCCGCGTCGCAGGCGGCTTCGATGCGGGTGATCACCATGACCCGGCGCTGCCCCGGCGCGGGATCCGCCGGTCCTGGTGCGCCACGGGTCGGTGGCTCGCTCATGGTTGCCTCCGGGGGAAGTCGTCGTCCGCTGACGGCCGTGCCAGCGTGCCCGGGGCCGCGCACAGATCGCGCACAGCGGCTGTCAGCGGCCCGGCGACGGCTGTCAGGGGCGGGGCGGAGGGCGGTCAGGGGGCGGCGGGTGGTCGGGTGGCGGGTGGTCGGGTACGCGCCGACCCGCGCCGCTGGTCTGCGGCGCGGGTCGGGTCGGGTCGGATCGGTACGGTCGGGGGATGCGCGGCCGGAGAGGTCCCAGGGCGTCAACCGCCGTGGTTGAACCGTCCGCTGGCCACTTGGCGGGCGGTCAGGGTGACCTCCGCGGTCACGTCCGCGAGGCCGGACAGCCAGTTGTGGTGCTCGGTGTACCGCGGCTGCCGGGTCAGCCCGGCGAACGCGTCGGCGTTCTCCCAGCGGGTCAACTCGTAGAACAGACCGGCCTGTTGGTGGCCGATGGCCAACTGGCTGATCAGCATGCCGTCCTGCTTCTCCAGGAAGGCGAGGTAGTCGTCGTACCGCGCGGCGAACTCCCGCTCGGCGCCGGGGGAGGGCGTGGTGCGCAGTTCGATACGGGTGATCGAGGTGACGCGCTCGTTGAGTGGTTCCACTGAGGCTCCTTCGACGTGGAGGGCCGGAGAGAGGGGCGGGGCGTTGTCCTGGTTCTGCCGGGGCTACGAGATCGGCGCCCTGATCGACGTCCTGTCGGGGCTACGAGATCGGCGCCCCGTTCGCGAAGTTGCGGGCCCGCAGGGTCGTCACGTCGGCGATGCCGGCCAGTTCCGCGGCCGACTCCCGCACCGCCGCGGCGGCGCGGGCGGCGCGGTACGCCTCGGCGTCCAGCCACCACTCGATGTTGTGGTGGACCAGCGAGGGCGACTCCTCGCGCACCCCTTCGTGGAAGACGAACCCGGGCCGGGTCCGGCGCAGTTTCGTGTGCTCGGTGAACAGGGCGGTGAAGGAGTCGTCGGCGGGGGCGTAACTGGTGATCACCACCAGCCGCTCGTCCGAGTAGCCCTCGACCTCCTCCTGCCCGGCGTCGTCCGCGGTGTGGATGCGCAGCCCGTTGGCGACCTTGCCGGCCACGCGCAGGTCCGCGGCGGCCACCCCGTCCAGCGCCCGCAGCACCTCCTGCCAGCCGTCCCCGGCGACGCCGGCGTGGCAGGACGCGGAGTCCCCCCACCAGCCGACGCAGACGTAGACGTCCGGCGACAGCACCGAACCGACGGCCTGGAACTGACGGAAGCCGGGCAGCGCCCGGGTGTGCTCGGCGAAGGTGTCGAAGGCGCGTTTGAACTCCGGTTCGGAGCCGGTGCGGGTGAAACGGGTGAGGGAGACCGCCTGGCTGGCGCCCTCGCTGTCGTCCGACATGGCTTCTCCTCGTCCTGAGATCTTCGTCCCGCGGCTGATCGCCGCTGCGAGGAGGCTGGCCGAAGGCCCTCGGACCGGGCTTGAGCCCAACTCGACGGGCGGCTGCCGCGGACCGCTTCCGCGGGTTACTCAAGCCCGGCCCGAGTGGCCGTTCCTAGGATCGGCCGCCGGCGGGCAAATGGTTCCCGCTTTTCGGACACGGCATCGCGGACCTGCGTTTCCACGGGTCCGCCCCAGTGAGGACGGTCCGTATTCATGGCAACTGTTCTGGCTGTCTCCGGCAGCCCGTCACCGCGTTCTTTCACCCACACCGTGACGGAGGCCGCGTCCCGTCTCGTCCGCCGGGCCGGTTACGCCGTCGAGGAAATGGCCGTACGCGAACTGCCCGCGGCGGCGCTGCTCGCGGCCGACACCGCCGACCCCGCGCTCGCCGCCGGCCTGCGGCGGGTGGCGGCGGCCGACGGGATCATCCTGGCCACGCCCGTCTACAAGGCCGCCTACTCGGGGCTGCTCAAGGCGTTCCTGGACGTCCTGCCGCGGTTCGGGCTCGACGGCAAGGTGGTGCTGCCGCTGGCCACGGGCGGCTCCTCGGCCCACGCGCTCGCGCTGGACTACGCGCTGCGCCCCGTCCTGATGTCCATGCGGCCCGCGTTGGTCACCGAGGCGGTGTTCGTGCCCCGGCCGGCCGCGTCCGGCGCCCGGGAGCAGGACGGCCCCCGCCCGTGGCCGCCGCCGGGCCTGGAGCGTGCGGTGGACCACTTCACCCTGGCGCTCGGGCCGCTCACTCCTGTCACTCCCGGGCTCGGGCCGCCCGGCGACGCATTTTCCTTTTCTCGGCCAAACGCCGGAACTTCTCGGTGAGTTACCGTGTTCACACGTTCGAAAGTTGGTCTGTGGCGTCACGTCAATACCGAAGTGCACCCCCCTGAGCGCAAGGTGAGATTTCGTTCGGCACGCCGTCGTTCGACATGTCGAAACGAGTAACGGAAATCTCTTCCTTTGCTCAAGGGACCTTAAGAACGGGGGAAATTTTGCTCAACGTCCTGATTGCCGAGGACATGTGTTTGTTGCGCGGAGCCCTGGTTTCGCTGCTCGCGCTGGAGCCGGACATCGAGGTCGTCGCCGAACTGTCCTCGGGAGCGGGGATCGTCGAACGGGCGGCGGCGACCGAGCCGGATGTCGCGGTCATCGACATCGACCTGCCCGATCTGGACGGCATCTCGGCCGCCGCCGCGCTGCGCCGTCACCGCCCCGAGTGCCGCATCCTCATCGTCAGCGGCCTCGGCTCGCCCGGTCACGTGTGGCGGGCGCTGGACGCCGGGGTGTCCGGCTACCTCCTCAAGGACTCCGATCCGCAGCGGCTGATCCGGGCGATCCGCGAAGTGGCCGCGGGCGGCCACATGGTCGATCCCCGGCTGGTGCGCACGGCCCCGCCGGGGGCGTCCGCGCTGCTGACGTCGCGGGAGACCGAGATCCTGCGCCTGGCGGCGGAGGGGTACCGCACCTCCGACATCGCGCTCATGCTGGCGCTGTCGGCGGGCACCGTACGCAACTACCTGGCCACCGTCGTCAGCAAGCTCAACGCCCGCAACCGGGTGGACGCGATCCGCATCGCCCGCGCCGAGGGCTGGTTGAACTGGGGCACGCCGTGAGCAGTGACGCCGGCGGACCGGCGGCCGGAGGCGGGCCCCTGCCCGGCGACGAACCCCCGGCCGGTGCGGTCGCCGTACCGGCCGCACGCCTGCCCGGGGGCGCGGGGGAGGCGTCGTCCCCCGTGTTCACGCTGATCACCGTGGCGGTCATCGCGGGCAGCGCCTTCGCCTCGCTGACCGCCGTCTCCTACGAACGCTCCGACCTCGGTACGGCCGTGGGGCTGGCCGTGGTGCTCGGCACGACCGTGCTCCAGGTCGGCCACTCCTTCGCCGACCGGCTGCCGTGGCTGCTGCCGCTGCGCCACCTGACGCTGGGCTGCCAGGCCGTACTGACCCTCGTCCCCTGGCCGGGCATCAGCGGCGCGTGGACCGACATGCCCGGACTGCTCGCCGGTTCCTGCCTGTTGCTGCTGCCCGGCGCGTGGGCCTGGGGCGCGTTCACCGCCGTACTCGTGTGCGCGGGCGCACTCCAGTACAACACCGGCCTCGACCTGGACGACCTGCCGTTCACCGCCATCGCCACCGTGCTGACCGGACTCGTCCTGTACGGGCTCGTCCGCATGGACACCTCGGCCCGTGTCCTGCAACGCACCCGGATGGAACTGGGCCGCTTCATGGTGGCCGAAGAGCGCCTGCGCTTCGGCCGCGACCTGCACGACCTGCTCGGCTCCAGCCTGTCGGCGATCGGGATGAAGAGCGAACTGCTCGCCAAACGGCTGGCGTTGGAGGACCCGACCAGGGCCGCCGGTGAACTGGCCGCCGGTGAACTGGCCGACATCAAGGCCCTCGCGGTCCGCGCGCAGGCGGAGATGCGCGACCTGGTCGACGGCTACCGGACGCTGTCGCTCAACGACGAGCTGCGGGTCGCCCACTCCATCCTGGCCGGTGCGGGCATCCGCACCGAACTCCACGTCGGCCCCGAGGCGTTGCCGCCCCGGCTCGACACGACCCTGGCGTACGTGCTCCGCGAGGGCCTGACCAACGTGCTGCGGCACAGCCGGGCCTCGCGGTGCGTGATCCACCTGCGGTGCGACGACCGGCACGTCCGGCTGGTCATGGCCAACGACCGCGTGGGCAGGGGGACTTACCCGCCGGGCGCGCCTGCCCACGGCGGCGGGGTGGGCATCCTCAGCCTCACCGCCAGGGTCACCGAACTGAACGGCGAACTGACCGCCGGGCCGCGTCCCGACGGCTGGTACGAGCTGACGGCGGCCATCCCGCTCCCCGCCCCCACCGGCCGGCGCCCACCTCCCGGACCGACGCTACCGGGGGCGGCCCGCACGGTCCGGTCCCGGCGCGGTGCTGCTCGACGGCGGTGAGGGGGTGGTGGGGGTGGTGGCAGGGGTGGTGGCGGGAGTGCTGGGGCCGTCGGGGTCGCTGGGGTTGCCGGAACCGTTCTGCTTCGGCGGCGGCTCGTGCGGGGCCGGTGCGGGGTCCAGTACGGGGTCCAGTACGGGGCCGTTCGGCCGGTGACCGTCGCGCGAGGGGCCTGCCGCGCCGCCGTCGAGCGTGGCGCGGACCGCGGCGGTCACCAGCGTCTCGGCCCGGCCGCGGTCGGCCTGCTCCGCGAGCGTCGCGGTCCAGGCGGCCGTGACCAGGACCCCGCCGGCCGGCCGGGCGGCGAACGTCCACCGGCCGGTCACCGCGCGCAGCCAGGGTTCCGGAGCCGGCTCCTTCACGACGATCAGGCCCGGCAGGCACACCGACGCGGGCCCGGCGGCGGCACGGAAACGGCCGTACACCTCGTCGAGGGCCCCGTCGTATGCGGCCGATCCCTCGGCCCGCACCAGCAGTCGCGCCAGCTCGTGCCACCGCTCCGCCGCCCAGCGGTAACCGTCCAGCTGGCGGGGGACGTTGCGGTCGAGGTCGGCCACCATGCGCTCGGCCCGCCCCGGGTCGTCGACGGTGACGTCGTGGCGCACCGAGACCTCCGTCGTCCCGTCGGCCAGCGGACGGAAGGACCACGCCCCGCGCACCGCGCGGACCGGCGGCGGGGGTTCGTGATGGTCGAAGGAGATGGTCAGCGGCTCGGTGCCGATCACACGGCGCACCACCCAGGAGCGCACCCCCTCGTCCGCCAGCACCCAGCGCCGGACCAGCCCGTCGGCCAGCAACTCCGCGTGCAACTGCCCTGGGAACAGCCGCGCTCCCGCCGCCACGTCCGCGACCAGCCCGTGCACCACCGCGGCGGGCGCGGCGACGACGGCACGGTGGGAGACGGAACGGGTGTGACCGGTCATGCGGAGACCTCCGGGGAAGCGACGGGAGGGACGGGAGGGACGGGAGCGTCGGTAGGTGAGGGGGTGACGGGGCCGCCGATCGGGGAGGGACTGCCGGTCGGGGCGGGGGCACCTGTCGAGGAGGGGCCGCCGATCGCCCGCTGCCGCGCCATACGGCTGAGCGTCAGCCGCGGGTCCGTGACGATCACCGGGCCGAGGAGGTCGTCGACGGTCGCCCGGACCGCCTCGTCCAGCCGGGCCCCGACCGCCCGCAGGTTCGCGGTCAGCTGCTGCGGAGAGGAGGCGCCGGTCACCGCGGCCGACACCCCGGGGCGGCCGAGCACCCAGGCGAGCGCCAGCTGAGGAAGGGTCAGCCCGGTGTCCGCCGTCGCCCGCGCGAGCAGCGCCACGCGGTCCAGCACCTCCGGCGCGAGGAACCGGAAGCGGTTGAGCGACACGTCCCCGCCCCGCGCGTCGGCCAGCCTGGAGCCGAGCGGCGGGTAGGCGCCCGGCAGGTACTTGCCCGTCAACACCCCGCCCGCCAGCGGTGACCAGGCCAGCTGCCCGATGCCCAGGGGCTCGCACGCGGGTACGACCTCGGTCTGCGGCACCCGCCACAGCATCGAGTACTGCGGTTGGTTGGACACCAGGGGCAGGTCCAGGGCCGCGAACGCCTCGATCTCGTCGGCCGCCCACTCCGACACGCCGACGTACCGCACCTTCCCGGCCCGCACCAGCTCCGAGAAGGCGTCCGCGGTCTCCTCCAACGGGGTGGCGGGATCGTACAGATGGGCCTGGTAGAGGTCGATGTGGTCGGTGCCCAGCCGGCGCAGCGAGGCGTCGGCGGAGGCCAGGACGTGTTCGCGGGACAACGGCCGTACGCCCGCCGGCGCCCCGCGCCCGACCTTCGTGCAGATCACCACCGATTCCCGTGCCACACCGGAGAGCGCGCGGCCCAGCACCTCCTCGCCACGCCCCTCGGCGTAGACGTCGGCGGTGTCGAACACGGTGATTCCGGCGTCCAGCGCGGTACGCACACACGCGTGGGCGGTCGCCTCGTCCACCTGGTTGCCGGCGGTCAGGGAATTGCCGTAGGCGACGCGGCTGATGACCGGGCCGCCGCTGCCGAGTCGGGTGTACTCCATGCCTCGCAGCCTGCCGGTCCCCACCAGAAGTCCTGGTCAAGGCCCGGTGGAGCGCGCTCCGGCGCCGCGGGGGCGGGCGCATGTGACAAACGCACAGGTTGTCATGATGACCGCCCTGGTTGTCACGGCTGACGACATGCAACCGTTGGGGCACGAGCGCATACACGTTTCCACTGGTTCGCCGGGCCACCCCACACCGGCAGGCAGGAGCGTTACGACGATGCACATCAGTGTGCTGGGACCTCTGGACGCGACTCTGTGCGGCCGGTCGGTCCTGCCCAACGCGGGCAAACCACGCCAGATCCTCGCCCTGTTGGCGCTCAACGCCGGCAGCGTCCTGTCCGTGGACACACTCATGGAAGAGATCTGGGGCCAGGACCCGCCCCGCAGCGCGCGCACCACGCTACAGACGTACATACTCCAGCTGCGCCGCACGATCGACTCCGCGCTGCCCGCCGGATCACGGCGCCGGGCCAAGGAGATCCTCGCCACCCGGCACGGCGGCTACCTGCTTCAGGTGGACCCCGGCAACGTGGACGCCGCCGTGTACGGCCGGCTGACCGCGGAGGGGAACCGGGCCTTCGAGCGCGGCCAGGACAAGGAGGCCACCGAGGCATACCGGCGCGCCCTCGAACTCTGGCGCGGCCCGAGTCTGGTGGACGTCCGCCTCGGCCCCTACCTCGAAAGCGAGACGGCCCGCCTGGAGGAGAGCCGCCTGGGCGTCCTGGAACGCAAGAACGAGGCGGGACTGCGCCTGGGCCGCCACTTCGACCTGCTCACCGAACTGGCCTGGCTCGTCACCCGCCACCCCTTCCACGAGGGCCTGTACGCCCAGTACATGGTCGCCCTCCACCGCTCCGGCCGCTCCTCCCAGGCCCTGGACGTCTTCACCCTCCTACGCGAACGCCTCTCCGACGAACTGGGCATAGACCCCTCCCACCGCCTACGCCACCTCCACCAAGCCATCCTCAACGGCGACCCAGCCCTGGACCGCCCCCGCCCCCTCGACCTCCTCACCCCGGTCCACCCGACGGGAGGTACGGCGGTCCCCAGGAGCGCATGACACCGAACCGAACTGCTGGACGGACGGGCGATGTCCATCCCAGGGAAGCGGAAGCCCCTGCCCGGAATCTTCACCCGGGCTCCTCCGTGCCCCCCCACGACCTCCAGGAACCACTCAGGGGCCTGATCCAGTAACTGGATCAGGCCCCTGATTTGGTACTTCCCTGTCGGGGTGGCGGGATTTGAACCCACGACCTCTTCGTCCCGAACGAAGCGCGCTGCCAAGCTGCGCTACACCCCGATGTCGCTGCTGTTCTGCTTGTCGCGGCGACGTCGTTTACTTTAGCCCACCGGTGGCCGGAGACGAAATCCGGTTTTGGGGCGGTGGCGGTCGGCTCGGCGGCGGGTTGGGTCCGGGCGGATGTGGTCGAGGGTGACCAGGAGGACGCCCAGTGCGTAGATGGACAGGCCGAGGAGGAGGGCGTTGCCCAGGACGGTTTTGTAGCCGTGGTGGTCGACGTCCAGGAAGGGGTAGAGGTAGCGGCCTCCGGGGGTGTCCGGCGGCAGGAGTTCGCCTCGGGTCAGGGTCAACGCCAGGTATGCCAGGGGGTAGAGGAGCCATGCCGTTGCCTGGCGCAGGGCCAGGCGGCCGGGGGTGGTCAGGAGCAACCAGTCCAGGGCCGCCGCGACCGGGATCACCGTGTGCAGGAGGTGGCCGGCGAGCGTTGGCCAGGGGTGGTGGGTGAACAGGGGCCAGGTGTTCGGGCCGACGAGTCCCGACAGGCCGGTACCGTCGGCGGTGGTGGAACCGTCGGGCAGCCTTCCCGGTGTCGTGAACGACGACGGGCCGTGCGTCAGCAGTACGTGGTGCACCAGGCCCGTGATCGTCGCGTAGAGCAGCGTCCCGCCCGTGATCGCCGACGGCAGCGGGCGGCGGGCCGTCCATGCCCGCTGTGCCGATGCCGTGAACACCAGCGCCACCAGCACGCCGCTCTGTACCGCGAAGAGACTCAGCGCCCGCACCGGTCTGCCCTGGAGCAGTGCGAGCGTCACGCCCGTGAACGCCGCCAGGGCGACCAGGAGGCGGAAGGCCGCCACCAGTGGGCGGCTGACGGGGGTCACCACCGCCGCCGCGGGAACGTCGGACGGCATCAGCACGGGCACGCCCGGAATCGGGGGGAGTTCCGGGATGTCCCTGGGTATCGGCGTGATCATGCCTTCACGCTAGGCGGGGGCGACAAAACGGGCGATACGGGCGGGCCGGGTGGGTTACGTGCTGCTCCCGCTCCCGCTTCTGCTCCTTGGCTGCCTCCTGCTCCTTATCCGTCCCTCCCTACCAGCGTCAGCAGCGACGCCTCCGGCGGGCAGGCGAACCGTACCGGCGTGTAGCGGTTCGTGCCGCAGCCCGCCGAGACATGCAGGTACGACGTCCGACCCTCCGCCTGGTGCCGGGACAGGCCCTTCACCCGGTCCGTGTCCAGGTCGCAGTTGGTGACCAGGGCGCCGTAGAACGGGACGCACAGCTGGCCGCCGTGCGTGTGGCCGGCCAGGATCAGCGGGTAGCCGTCCGCCGTGAACGCGTCCAGGCTGCGCAGGTACGGCGCGTGCACCACGCCCATCGAGAAGTCCGCCGACGCCGACGGGCCGCCCGCCACGCGCGCGTAGCGGTCGCGCTTGATGTGCGGGTCGTCCAGGCCGGTCAGCTCTATCGACATGCCCTCGATCTTCAGGGTGTCCCGCGTGTTCGTCAGGTTCAGCCAGCCCGCCGCGTCGAAGCCGTCCCGCAGGTCCTCCCACGGGTTGTGGATCGCCTGCACGGCGGGCGCGTTGCCGTTCAGGCCGTGGCGGCCCTTCGTCTTCTCCGTCAAGTAGCGGGCGGGGTTGCGGAGTTTGGGGCCGTAGTAGTCGTTCGAACCGAAGACGTACGCGCCCGGGAACTGCATCAGCGGGCCCAGCGCGTCCAGGACCTCCGGGACACCCTCGGGGTCGGAGAGGTTGTCGCCGGTGTTGATCACGAAGTCGGGGCGCAGGCCCGCCAGCGAGCGCAGCCAGCGCTGTTTCTTGCGCTGTCCGCTCACCATGTGGATGTCGGACACCTGGAGCACGCGCAACGGCCGTGCCCCCGGCGGCAGGACCGGGACCGTGATCCGTCGCAGCCGGAAGGAACGGACCTCGAAACCGGCCGAGTAAAGCAGTCCGGCGGCGGCAACCGCCGTGATTCCCAGGGGTACTCCGTATCGCGCTCGCATACGAACATCGTGTCAGAGTCCGACAGCCCTCCGCGCCGCCTGTGGATAACTCCGGACTGCCTTCCGGGCGCGCTCCCCGGTCGCCCCCGAACACCCCAGTAAATCAAGGCGCACCGCCCTCCCCGCACCTGCGACAATCGACCCCATGACCACCCTCAAGGCGAAGCTCAAGGAAGACCTCAACGCGGCGATCAAGGAACGCGACGAGCTGCGCTCCTCGACGCTCCGGCTGACCCTCACCGCCATCACGAAGGAAGAGGTCGCCGGTACGGAGAAGCGCGAACTCTCCGACGAGGAGGTCACCAAGGTGATCACCCGCGAGGCGAAGAAGCGCCGTGAGGCGGCCGAGGCGTTCGCGCAGGGCGGGCGCCCCGAGCAGGCCGAGCGGGAGAAGGCGGAGGGCGAGCTGCTCGCCGTGTACCTGCCCAAGCAGCTGTCCGACGACGAACTGCGGCAGATCGTCGCCGCGGCCGTCGAGGAGGCGAAGGCGGCCGGGGCCGAGGGGCCGCGCGCGATGGGCCAGGTCATGAAGATCGTGAACCCGAAGGTGGCCGGCCAGGCGGAGGGCGGCCGCGTCGCCGCCGCCGTCAAGCAACTCCTCGCGGGCGGCTGACCGGCCCCGGCCACAAAGCCACTGAGCTACAAAGCCACTGAGCCGCAGAGCTGCTGAGCCACCCAAACTCGCTCACGCGCGCGTACGGCGTTGGGGGCGTCCCTTAAAACAAGGGGCGCCCCCAACGCCGTATACAAAGCCCTGTAGGGGAGTGGCCGACCGACGACAAACCATCCGGCCCGGCCATCCAGCCCGGCCATCCAGCCCTGCCATCCGCCCCGGGCCCGATCGCCCGGCCCGGCCTCCCGCTCGGGCAGCCGCTACCCGGTCCGCCCCCCGTTGCCGTTCCCCCCGCTGTTGCTCTGCCCCTGGAACCAGCCCTCCGGCAGGGAGAAGGACGGGGTCGGGGTCGAGGTGCCGCCGTCCGTGCCGCCCGTGGTCGTGCCGCCGGTGCTGGTGGTGTCGCCCGTCGTGCCGCCCAGGAGGCCGCCGATCAGCCCGCCGGTGGTGTCACCGTTGTTGCCGTCGTCACCTCCGTTCCCGTTGTCGCTGCCGTCCCCTTTTCCCTTATCACCGTTCCCGTCGGGGATGTTGACCAGGGTGAAGTCAGGGGCCGGCTTGCCCTGGAGGGCGCCCGACATCATGTCGCGCCAGATCGGTCCGGGGACCTCGCCGCCGTAGACCTTGGAGTGGTAGACGCCGCCGATGGAGATCTGGGTCATCTGGCGCTTGTGGGCCGGGTCGCCGACCCAGACCGCGCCGGCCATGTTCGGCGTGTAGCCGACGAACCAGGCCGCGTACCGGCCGTCCGTCGTACCCGTCTTACCGGCGCTGGGGCGGCCGGAGCCGAGGCCCGCCTCCGTACCCGTACCGTCCTCGACCACGCCCTTGAGGAGCGTGTTGATGGTGTCGGCCGTGGTCTTGGTCATCGCGCGCGAGCACGTCGACTTCGGGACGGCGAGCGACTTCTCCTTGTCGCCGACCTTCTGCGTGATCGACTCGATGGCGATCGGCGTGCAGTACGTGCCCTCGTTGGCGAAGGTCGCGTACGCGTTCGCCATCGTCAGCGGGGACATCTCCTGGGTGCCGAGCGCGATCGACGGGGCCTGCGTGATCTGGTCGCCGTCGGCGCGGTTGACGCCCATCTTCTTGGCCATGTCGACGACCGGGCAGATGCCGATGTCGGAGATCAGCTGCACGTAGTAGGTGTTGACCGACTTCGCGGTCGCCTCCTTCATGCCCATCGGCCCGACTTCCGACTCGTTCTCGTTCGTCAGCTTCGTGCCGTCGCTGTTGACCCACTTCTTGTTGTCGCAGATCGAGACCGGGGACGGATATTCCATCTCGTACGGCGACGAGAACGTCTGCGTCGCCGACATGCCGCCCTCGATCGCGGCGGCGGCCACAATGGGTTTGAAAGTCGAACCCGGCTGGTAGCCGGCCCCGCCGCCCATGTCCTGGTCCACCGAGAGGTTGATCTGCGTCTCGTTCTTGCCGAAGCCGTACGGCCGCGACTGGCCCATGGCGAGGATCTTGCCTGTGCCGGGCTGCACGATCGTCGCCGCGGTGGCCACGGAGTCGCTCTTGTAGACGTGGTTCTTGATCGATGCCTCGGCCGATTCCTGCGCCTGCGGGTCCAGCGTCGTACGGATCGTCAGACCGCCGCGGTTCCACACCTGGGCGCGGGTCTCGCGGGTCTTGCCGAACACCGGGTCGTTCAGGAACACCTCGCGCACGTAGTCGCAGAAGAAGCCCGCGCCCTTGACCGCGGTGATGCAGCCGTTCTTCGGCTGGCTCACCTTCAGGCCGAGGTCGGTTGCCTTCGCCTTGTCGGCCTCCGCCTGCGAGACGTCACCGAGGTCGGCCATGCGCTGCAACACGACGTTGCGGCGCTTCTTGGCCTCCGCCTCGTCGTTCACGGGGTCGTAGCGCGTGGGGGACTGGACGATGCCCGCGAGCAGCGCCGACTGCTGGAGGTTGAGGTCCTTGGCGTGCTTGGAGAAGTACCGCTGGGAGGCCGCCTCGACGCCGTATGCCTGCTGCCCGAAGAACGTGATGTTCAGGTAGTTCGCGAGAATTCTTTTCTTTCCGAGCTTTTCTTCCAGCTGGATCGCGTACTTCAGCTCGCGGATCTTGCGGCCGATCGTCTGCTGAGTGGCCTGGGCGACCTTCGTCGGGTCGTCGCCGGCCTCCTCGATGAAGTAGTTCTTCACCAACTGCTGCGTCAGCGTGGACGCGCCTTCTTCCACGCCGCCGCTGCGGGCGTTCGCGTTGACCGCGCGCAGGACGCCCTTCAGGTCGATCGCGCCGTGTTTGTAGTAGCGCGCGTCCTCGATCGCGACGATCGCCTTCTGCATGTACGGCGAGATGTCCTTGAGTTCCACCACCGTGCGGTCGCGCGAGAACACCGTCGCGATCTTGCCGCCGTCGGCGTCCAGGATGGTGGTGCTCTGGCTCAGCTGCGGGCTCTTCAGGTTCGCCGGGATGTCGTCGAAACTCTGCACGGTCCCCTTGGCGGCGAGCCCCAGCGCACCGGCGGCCGGCATCGCGATACCGGCCATCACCGCCCCCGCGAGGACACTCACCCCGAGGAACTTCGCGGCCTGCTGCATGGGGGACAGGCCCCCGCCCGAGCGCTTCTTTGGCATGGGGGCAGCCTAATCCGTAGGTGAGGGCGTTCCGAAGGAGCGGTTGTTCCTCGGGATGTTCGGGCACCGGATCGTGACAATTGCGGCGGCCTGGCACCTGACATCTAGCACCTGGCGTCCCGCTCTCGCCCTCCCGCCTTCCCGTCCTCCGGCGGTCCGGGGGGGCGCGGGCAACGTGAGGGTGTCTACGTTCTCATTCGCCGGACACGCGTATATGCCTTGGCCTAAGCTGCTCACAGCTGTCACAGCGACGGGCCCTTGTATCAAGTACGGCCGGCGACCCCGAATCGTTCCGGTGTTCCCCCAATTTTTTTGTGCGCCCCGTGTCCGATTCCACCTTGTGTGTCACTGGACATCCGTTGTGACTCATGGGAACTGCCCTGGTTTGCCGGGAAAATCATGTATGTCGCCAGCTCACTCCCCCGGGTGATCTGCCGCTTACCCATAGTCCGTTCGGACCATGCAAGATTGGGCCCGAAGGGGGTGTTGCGCTGTGCCCACCTTCCGTAACGTCCTCAACTGGCGGCGGTGAATATGCCGCCGTCGCCGTGGGGGAGCCTCGATTCGGGAGAGGACGGCGCCGGTATGGGCTGGGTAACCGACTGGAGTGCGCAGGCGGCCTGCCGCACTACCGATCCGGATGAACTGTTCGTTCAGGGAGCAGCGCAGAACAGGGCCAAGGCAGTGTGCACCGGATGTCCGGTACGCACGGAGTGCCTCGCCGACGCGCTCGACAACCGCGTCGAATTCGGCGTGTGGGGTGGCATGACGGAACGGGAGCGCCGCGCGTTGCTGCGTCGGCGACCGACCGTCACCTCATGGCGTCGCCTGCTCGAAACCGCACGCACCGAGTACGAGCGCGGCGCGGGTCTGCTTCCTCTGGACGACGACGAGATGTACGAGAACTACGCGGCCGTGGGGTGAGAAGCGGGCGTCCTGGGGCGCCTGAGACCACCACCGCCGGTGAGGTTGCGGCCGGCGGTGTTCGAACCGGGCGGGTGCGTTCGTTCTGGGCGGGACTGGTGTGGGTGCGTGGGGTGTTCGTAGTGCCTTGTGCGCCTGTGTCTGTGTCGCTGTCGCTGCGTTAGGTGCGTGCGGTGCTTGTTGTGCCGCGGGCGACTGTGGGCTGTGACTGTGGGTCAAGTCGCTCTGCTGCGCGCCGTGTTGGCCGCGAGTTCGCGGCCGGGGTCGCCTCCGGCATGCCCTCCGTGTTCGCTCGGCGGCCACGCGCCGGTTCTACGACCGCTGCCGTCGTCGTCTGTCGTCTACGACGCTGCGTCTGTCGTCTACGACGCTGCCGTCGTCCTACGGCGACAGAAGCCGCCCTACGACTTCTCCATGCCCTCATCGC
The DNA here is from genome assembly GCA_001298575.1 of Actinobacteria bacterium OK074. GTDB lineage: Bacteria > Actinomycetota > Actinomycetes > Streptomycetales > Streptomycetaceae > Streptomyces. The sequence goes on along the minus strand of LJCV01000177.1, from coordinate 28,419 downwards.
CTTCCGTGCCGCTCGTCGTCGCGCGCGCGGCCGTCCCCGCGAGGCGCTCGCCGATGTCCCGCAGGCCCGTGAGGTCGTGCACGTCGCCGGGGAGCGCGGCCACCTCCGCCACGGCCACCTCGGGGTGGAGCGCGGTGAAGCGGTCGCGCGTGCGCTGCTCGCGGGAGAGCAACTGCATGCGCTCGGCGTGCAGTCGCAGCAGCCCCGCGGTGAGTATGTCCACGGCGTCGTCGGATCCGGCGGGCCGCCGCTCGGCCACGCGTGCGTGCCGCGCGGTCCGTCCCTGCTCGGCGTTGTCCTCGGTGTCTTCTTCGGCGGCGGGGGAGCCATCGTCGGAAGCGGAGGCGGCGGCCGGGGCTGCGGACGTGTCCGGATCTGAACTGCCGTACGTGTCGGGAGAGTTACGAAGTACTGCTTTCCCGCCCACCTGATCGACAATGCCGGGCTCTTCAAGATTTTCTGCAACACCGCCGGAACCTTCGGAACCGTCCTCGGCCACCGACTCGTCCAGGTTCTCCGCCGCGGACAGCGCGCGCTCGGCCGACAGCTGGGCCGCGCCGCTGCCGTGCACCCGGTTGAGAACCAGCCCGGCGAACGGCATGTCCTCGGCGGCCAGCCGCTCCACGAAGTAGGCGGCCTCCCGCAGCGCGTCCCGCTCCGGCGCCGCGACCACCAGGAACGCCGTACCGGGCGCCTGGAGGAGTTTGTACGTGGCGTCCGCGCGCGTGCGGAACCCGCCGAACATCGAGTCCATCGCCGCCACGAACGTCTGCACGTCCTTCAGGAACTGACCGCCCAGCACCTTTCCCAGGACGCCCGTCATCATCGACATGCCGACGTTCAGGAACTTCATCCCCGCGCGCCCGCCGACCTTCGCCGGGGCGAGCAGCAGCCGGATCAGCTTGCCGTCCAGGAAGGAGCCGAGCCGCTTCGGCGCGTCCAGGAAGTCGAGCGCCGAACGCGACGGCGGGGTGTCGACGACGATCAGGTCCCAGTCGTGCCGCGCGCGCAGCTGGCCCAGCTTCTCCATAGCCATGTACTCCTGCGTGCCCGCGAAGCCCGCCGAGAGCGACTGGTAGAACGGGTTGCCCAGGATGGCCGCGGCCCGCTCGGGATCCGCGTGCGCCTCGACGATCTCGTCGAACGTGCGCTTCATGTCGAGCATCATGGCGTGCAGTTCGCCGCCGGCCTCCTCGTCGATGCCCTTCACCCGGCGCGGGGTGTTGTCCAGCGCGTCGATGCCCATGGACTGGGCCAGGCGGCGCGCCGGGTCGATGGTCAGCACCACCACCTTGCGCCCGCGTTCGGCGGCGCGCAGCCCGAGGGCGGCGGCCGTGGTCGTCTTGCCGACGCCGCCGGAGCCGCAGCACACCACGATGCGGGTCTTCGGGTCGTCCAGCAGCGGATCGACGTCCAGCACGTGTGCCGGGTTCAGGCTCATGAGACCCCCTGCTGACGCAGTTCCTCGGCCAGTTCGTACAGGCCCGCCAGGGCCATGCCCTCGGAGAGCAGCGGCAGTTCGTGCAGCGGCAGGCCCAGATCGGTGAGCACGGCCCGCTGTTCGTGCTCCAGGGCGTGCCGTTCGGCGTACTCCCCGGCCTGCTCCAGGAGCGGTTCCACGAGCCGTGCGGCGCCCTGTCCGCGCCGCGCGCCGCCGAGCCCGGCTGAGGACAGCGCGCGTGCGACGGCGGTGCGGTCGACGCCGTCCAGGAGCGCGAGATCGGCGTCGTCCAGGATCGCGGGGCGGACCATGTTCACGATGATCCGGCCGACCGGGAGCCCGGCCGCCCTCAGCTCGGTGATGCCGTCGGCGGTCTCCTGGACGGGCATCTCCTCCAGGAGCGTCACCATGTGCACCGCGGTCTCGCCGGACTTCAGGACGCGCATCACGGCCTGGGCCTGGTTGTGTATCGGGCCGATCTTGGCGAGCCCGGCCACCTCGTCGTTCACGTTCAGGAAGCGGGTGATGCGGCCCGTGGGCGGGGCGTCCATCACCACGTGGTCGTACACGAAGCGCCCGCTCTTGTCCTTGCGGCGCACCGCCTCGCACGCCTTGCCGGTCAGCAGGACGTCGCGTACGCCGGGCGCGATCGTGGTGGCGAAGTCGATCGCGCCGAGCTTCTTCAGCGCCCGCCCGGCGCCGCCCAGTTTGTAGAACATCTGGAGGTAGTCCAGCAGGGCCAGTTCGGCGTCGATGGCCAGCGCGTACACCTCACCGCCCCCGGGCGCGACGGCGATCTTCCGTTCCTCGTACGGCAGCGCCTCCGCCTCGAAGAGCTGCGCGATGCCCTGCCTTCCCTCCACCTCCACGAGAAGTGTGCGCTTGCCCTCTGTCGCGAGGGCGAGCGCGAGTGCCGCGGCGACCGTGGTCTTTCCGGTCCCGCCCTTGCCGCTGACGACCTGGAGCCTGCTCACGTCTTCGAGCCTAACCAGTCCGCCCGCGGGCTAAGCGGGAGGCTGTGGATAACTGCGGCCACGGGTGACGATATGACCATCCGTACGGCCCCGTGCGCGCCCGTGGCCAGGTACGCGGCGGCAGGGGTACCCGGGGGCAACGACTAAAGTCGCCCCCATGACCAAGTGGGAATACGCGACTGTGCCGCTGCTCGTCCATGCCACGAAGCAGATTCTGGACACCTGGGGCGAGGACGGCTGGGAGCTCGTCCAGGTCGTGCCCGGGCCGAACCCCGAACAACTGGTGGCCTACCTGAAGCGGGAGAAGCAGGCGTGAGCGCCGTCGAGGACCGGCTGGCCGAACTCGGCCTGACCCTGCCCGCGGTCGTACCGCCGCTGGCCGCCTACCAGCCCGCCGTGCAGTCGGGCGTGTACGTGTACACCTCCGGTCAACTGCCCATGGTGGACGGCAAGTTGCCCGTCACCGGCAAGGTGGGCGCCGAGGTCACGGCCGAGGAGGCCAAGCAACTGGCCCGTACGTGCGCGCTGAACGCGCTGGCCGCCGTGAAGTCCGTGGCCGGTGATCTCGACCGCGTCGCGCGCGTGGTGAAGGTCGTCGGCTTCGTCGCCTCGGCCCCCGACTTCACGGGGCAGCCCGGTGTGGTCAATGGCGCGAGCGAGCTGCTCGGCGAGGTTCTCGGCGACAAGGGCGTGCACGCGCGCAGCGCGGTCGGCGTCGCGGTGCTGCCGCTGGACGCGACTGTCGAGGTCGAGGTCCAGGTGGAGCTGACGGAGGCGTAGCCGCCGGGATGTGGGGGCGGGGGCTGGTCTTTCCACCGCCCCCGGCCACCGGCGCCCCGGCCCCGGCCCCGCCCCCGGCCCTTGGCGCTTCGGCCCCGGCCCCTGGTGCCCCGGAGGCCGCCTCTTCGGGTGGTGCGGGACCTCGATCACTGCCTCTCGAACATCCGCCCGGCACGGGATAGCCTCCGGCCATGGCGAACGGTCAGTGGTTCCCGGCAGAGTGGCCCGAACGGATCCGCGCCCTCGCGGAGGGCACCCTCACCCCGGTCGTCCCCAGACGGGCGGCCACCGTCATGCTGCTCCGCGACACCGGCACCGTCCCGGACGTCCACATGCTGCGCCGGAGCACCTCCATGGCCTTCGCGGGCGGCGCGTACGCGTACCCGGGCGGTGGCGTCGACCCGCGCGACGACGACCAGCAGGTCCGCTGGGCGGGCCCCACGCGCGCGTGGTGGGCCGAGCGGCTCGGCGTCGACGAGACCTCCGCCCAGGCCGTCGTCTGCGCGGCCGTCCGGGAGACGTACGAGGAGGCGGGCGTGCTGCTCGCCGGGCCGACCCCGGACACCGTGGTCGGCGACACCACGGGCGACGACTGGGAGGACGACCGGGCGGCCCTGGTCGCCAGGGACGTGTCCTTCGCACAGTTCCTCGACCGCAGGGGACTCGTTCTCAGGTCGGACCTGCTGGGCGCCTGGGCACGCTGGATCACGCCCGAGTTCGAGACCCGCCGTTACGACACCTGGTTCTTCGTCGCCGCCCTCCCGGAGGGGCAGCGCACCCGCAACGCCTCCACGGAGGCCGACCGCACGGTGTGGATCCGCCCGGCGGACGCGGCCCAGGGGTACGACAGGGGCGAGCTGCGGATGATGCCGCCCACCATCACCACCCTGCGCCAGCTGACCGGGTACGCCACCGTCGGCGAGACCCTCGCCGCCGCACGCGTGCGTGACCTGACGCCCGTGCTGGCCAGGGCCCGGCAGGAGGGCGACGAGATCGTGCTGGTCTGGCCCGGCCACGACGAGTTCACCCGGCACATCCTGCTGCCCGCCGCAGACCCGCGACCGACGACCGGTGGAGCCTCCGCATGACCGACGCCGCCGCCCTCCCCGGCCAGCCGCGCGGCGGGGTCCTGACGGGTCCCGCCACCACGCGCGCGGTGAACGTCCTGGCGCCCAACGCGTCCGCGATGACCCTAGACGGCACCAACACCTGGATCCTCTCCGAACCGGACTCCGACCTCGCGGTGGTGATCGACCCGGGCCCCCTGGACGACGGGCATCTGCGCAACGTCGTCGAGACGGCCGACAAGCTCGGCAAGAGGGTGGCGCTGACGCTGCTCACGCACGGGCACCCCGACCACGCGGAGGGAGCGGTCCGGTTCGCCGAACTGACCTCCACGCGCGTGCGCGCGCTGGACCCCGCACTCCGGCTCGGCGACGAGGGGCTCGGCCACGGGGACGTCGTCACGGTCGGCGGTCTCGAACTGCGGGTCGTGCCCACGCCGGGGCACACCGCCGACTCGCTGTGCTTCCATCTCCCGGCCGACCGGGCCGTCCTGACGGGTGACACCGTCCTGGGGCGCGGAACGACCGTCGTGGCCCACCCGGACGGCCGCCTGGGGGACTATCTGGACTCCCTGCGGCGTCTGAGGTCGCTCACGGTCGACGACGGGGTGCACACGGTCCTCCCGGGCCACGGCCCCGTCCTGGACGACGCCCAGGGCGCCGTCGAGTTCTACCTCGCCCACCGCGCCCACCGGCTCGCCCAGGTCGAGACGGCGGTGGAGAGCGGCCACCGGACACCGGAGGAGGTCGTCGCGCGCGTCTACGCGGACGTGGACCGCTCGCTGTGGCCGGCCGCCGAACTCTCGGTACGGGCCCAGCTGGAGTACCTCCGCGAGCACGGGCTCATCTAGGCCCTGCCGCAAGGCCGGTCGGTTTGTTTTTCCAACCCGGGGTCATTCGGGGCGCGGGGCCTTCACGCCGTGCACGCGCGCGTACTCCTCGGCGAGCCAGGGGCCGAGATCGTCGACGTAGGACCGCAGGGCGGGCAGGGCGACGGCGGGGTCGCCGGTCGGGGTGCGGCCGAGGGCGGCGGCCCGGTGCAACTGGGGGCCGTGCTCCGGGTAGTGGGCGGCGAACACCGCCGCCATCTCGTCCAGGTCGCTGGTCCAGCCGTTCCAGCGGGGCATGACGAGCGTGAAACCGGTGCGGACGACATGGCGTGACGCGCCGCGCAGGAAGGCCCGCAGGCCCGCCTCCGTGGTCGTCTCCGGGATCCGGGCCCGCCAGCGCTCCAGGAACAGCGCGAGGTCGCCGTTCGTCTCGCGCGCGAGGAGCGAGTCCGGCCGGTAGCGCGGCAGGAACTCGGCGAGGTCCTCGCCGAGGAGCGGCGTGCACAGACAGGCGACGAACCAGCCGAGGTCGTGCGTCTCCAGGTCGCTGAGCACCTGGGCGCGACCGACCAGGAGCGTGCCCGCGCCGTCGATCTGCGCGAACTCCTTGTCGAGCGCCTCGTCGAGCCCGCGCGCGTCCGCGCGGTCGGCGTCTCTGGGCTCCTCCCGCAGGACGACCAGCAGATCGAGGTCGCTCTGTCCGGGCCCGGCGGTCCCGCGCGGGACCGAGCCGTAGAGGTAGGCGCCGGTCAGACGGGCGCCGAAGGTGTCCAGGAGCCGGTCCCGGGCGACGGCCACGACGGGCCGGAACGGCCCCGGGATCCGCCCCAGGGAGCCCTCACGCTCGATGTAGCCCCGGGAGTCGAGCCCCTTGCCGTACGCGTGTCTGTGGCCGGGGCCGTCGGCGGCGTCCGTGCTGCTGTCCATGGGGCCACTGTGCCCTGCCGGGGGCGCCGGGGAGAGGGATTTTCGGGGGTTGGCGGCCGGCACCGCGAACGTGCCGCGCCCGCGAACCCGCCGCCGGCGCGACCCGTTACCGGCACCGCTCCCGCTTAGCCGCTACCGCGACCGCTTCGCCAGGCGTTCCACGTCCAGGAGGATCACCGCGCGGGCCTCCAGGCGGAGCCAGCCGCGGCCCGCGAAGTCGGCGAGGGCCTTGTTGACCGTCTCGCGGGAGGCGCCGACCAGTTGGGCCAGCTCTTCCTGCGTGAGGTCGTGCACCACGTGGATGCCCTCCTCCGACTGCACGCCGAAGCGGCGCGAGAGGTCGAGCAGGGCGCGGGCGACGCGGCCGGGGACGTCCGAGAAGACCAGGTCGGACATCTGGTCGTTCGTCTTGCGCAGCCGCCGGGCGACGGCGCGCAGCAGGGCGCCGGCCACCTCGGGGCGCGCGTTCAGCCAGGGCTGGAGGTCGCCGTGGCCGAGGCCGAGCAGCTTGACCTCGGTGAGCGCGGTGGCCGTGGCCGTGCGCGGGCCCGGGTCGAACAGCGACAGCTCGCCGATGAGTTCGCCGGGGCCGACCACGGCCAGCATGTTCTCGCGGCCGTCGGGTGAGGTGCGGTGCAGCTTGACCTTGCCCTCCGTGACCACGTACAGGCGGTCACCGGGGTCGCCCTCGTGGAACAGGGCGTCGCCACGCGCGAGGGTCACCTCGCTCATGGAGGCGCGGAGCTCCGCGGCCTGCTCGTCGTCGAGCGCCGCGAAGAGCGGATTGCGCCGCAGAACGTCGTCCACGAGTTCTCTCCTTGTCGACCTGCTCAGGGGACCTTGCTCCCCCACGTACCAGGGGACCGTGCTCCCCATTTTGCCGGACGGTCCAAACAGTGTGATCTGTCACAAGGATGCCGCACTGGTGTGCCACGCAATGCGGCAGGGGGCCAATTGGGCGCTGATCTCGTGGGTCCGGGGCGGATGTCGGTGCCGGGCTTTAGGCTGGCCGAGTGTCCGAATAGCCGGTGGGAGCACCGGAGTGAGCACAGGCCAAGGGGGCTGCTCGGGTGGTTGTACGACGCGATTCCGCTGAGGGCGAACAAGCCCCGAGCGGAGTCAGGAAAGCCGTAAAAAACACAAAAGGTGCACCGGTAAAGAAGGCCGCCGCGAAGAAGACGACGACCAAGACGGTGGCCAAAACGGTGGTCAAGAAGGCGGCCGTCACCAAGAAGGCGACCGCGGCCAGGACCGCGACCAAATCCGTCGCCAAGAAGGCTGCCTCGGCGCCCTCGAAGAAGGCCGCCCCCACGCCCCCGAAGCCCCTCGCCAACGAGTCGCACACCGCCCTCGTACGCCGGGCGCGCCGTATCGACCGGGAACTCGCCGAGGTGTACCCGTACGCGCACCCCGAGCTCGACTTCGAGAACTCCTTCCAGCTGATCGTCGCCACTGTCCTGTCCGCGCAGACCACCGATCTCAGGGTCAACCAGACGACCCCGACGCTCTTCGCCAAGTACCCGACCCCCGAGGACCTCGCCGTGGCGAACCCGGAGGAGGTCGAGGAGATCCTGCGGCCGTGCGGGTTCTTCCGGGCCAAGACCCGGTCCGTCATAGGGCTCTCCAAAGCGCTGGTGGAGGACTTCGGCGGCGAGGTCCCCGGCCGCCTCGAAGACCTCGTCAAACTGCCCGGGGTGGGCCGCAAGACCGCCTTCGTCGTGCTCGGCAACGCCTTCGGACGGCCCGGGATCACCGTGGACACGCACTTCCAGCGGCTCGTACGGCGCTGGCGGTGGACCGACGAGACGGACCCCGGCAAGATCGAGACCGCCATCGGCGCGCTCTTCCCCAAGAGCGACTGGACGATGCTGTCCCACCACGTGATCTTCCACGGCCGCCGCATCTGCCACGCCCGCAAACCCGCCTGCGGCGCCTGTCCCATCGCCCCGCTCTGCCCGGCGTACGGCGAGGGCGAGACCGACCCGGAGAAGGCGAAGAAGCTCCTCAAGTACGAGAAGGGCGGCTTCCCCGGCCAGCGCCTCAACCCGCCGCAGTCGTACCTGGACGCGGGCGGCATCCCGGCCCCGCCACTGGGAGCGGCCCGTTGAGCCAACGGGACCGGGTACCGCGACCAGGCCCCCCGACCGGCCACCGGATCAGGCGCCGCACCGGGCATCGGACTGGGCATCGGCCAGGCGCGTACCGTGCACGGACCGGATCCCCGTTCGGCCCACGAGACACCCACACGGGGGACACCCGGAACGATCCGCGGTCCCGCAGGCGTTGGGACCGGCAGGACGGGGGTGGCTATGACACACGGCAGCGACACGAGTGAAACCGGGATCGGCATCGGCATCGGTACCGGCAACAGCGGCTTGAGCAGGGTGAGCAGCACGAACGGCAGCAACGGCACGAGTGGCACGAGCAGTACGGGCGGCGCGGGCGGTCAGGGCGGTATCGGCGCCGGTACCGGCGGCGCGAGCGGCAACGGCAGCGGCACGGAGGGCGGCCCCGGCAGCCGCACAGGCCCCGCACACCGTACGGCGGGCCCCACGCACCGTACGGGCCCCGCGCACCACCCGGGCGTCCCCACGAGCCGTACGGCCGAGTCCGTGCGGCCCGCGCCCGAGGTGACCCGGGAGGGGCTGCCCGGCTGGCTGGACCCGGTCGTGCGGGCCGTCGACAGCGTCGAGCCCCGGCAGCTCAGCCGGTTCCTGCCGCCCAAGGACGGCGCGGGACGGCAGTCCGCCGTGCTGATCCTGTTCGGCGAGGGGCGGCGCGGCGGCCAGCTGCTGCTCATGGAGCGGGCGGGCTCCCTGCGCTCGCACGCCGGGCAGCCGTCCTTCCCCGGCGGCTCCCTCGACCCCGAGGACGGCGACCCGGACACCGACGGACCGCTGCGGGCCGCCCTGCGCGAGGCCGAGGAGGAGACCGGGCTCGACCCGTCCGGTGTGCAGCTCTTCGGCGTGCTGCCCCGGCTCTACATCCCGGTGAGCGGCTTCGTCGTCACCCCGGTCCTCGGCTGGTGGCGCGAGCCCAGCCCCGTACGCGCGATGGACCAGAACGAGACGGCGCGCGTGTTCACCGTCCCCGTGGCGGATCTCACGGACTCCGCGCACCGGGTCACCGCCGTGCACCCCAGCGGCCATCTGGGCCCGGCATTCCTGGTCGAATCGGCCCTCGTGTGGGGGTTCACGGCCGGTGTCATCGACCGGTTGCTGCACTACTCGGGCTGGGAGCGCCCCTGGGACCGCGAGAAGCAGGTCCCGATCGACTGGCGCGCATGACAGGGTGGCGTGCGTGCTGATGTGTTCCGGGGGAGCCGGGGGAGAGCGGGTCGCGGACGGACGGCCGCGCGGTGAGGGCGAAGTGAACGGCCGTCGGCCGACGGTGGGCCGGACGCCGGGGCCCCGGCTCATGCGATGCCGTCCCATGCGATGCCGGCCCGGGAAGTACCGCCGGGCGGCGGCGTGTCGAACGGCCGTACGATGCCCCGCGATGCGAAGTCGGCCGGTGACGAGGCGAGGCCCCAAACGGTGAATGTGCTGGACATCCTGCTGTTGCTCGCCGCCGTGTGGTTCGCCGTCGTCGGGTACCGCCAGGGCTTCGTCGTCGGCATCCTGTCGGTGATCGGCTTCCTTGGCGGCGGCCTCGTCGCCGTCTACGTGCTGCCGGTCGTCTGGGACGCGCTGACCGACAACGCCGAGGTGAACACGACCGCCGCCGTGATCGCCGTGGTCGTCGTCATCATCTGCGCCTCGGTCGGCCAGGCCCTGACCACCCACCTCGGCAACAAGCTGCGCCGGTACATCACCTGGTCCCCGGCGCGCGCCCTGGACGCCACGGGCGGCGCGCTGGTGAACGTCGTCGCGATGCTGCTGGTCGCCTGGCTGATCGGCTCCGCCCTCGCCGGTACGACGCTGCCGACGCTGGGCAAGGAGGTCCGCGGCTCCAAGGTGCTGCTCGGCGTGTCCCGGGCGCTGCCCTCGCAGGCCGACACCTGGTTCGCGGACTTCTCCTCCGTCCTCGCGCAGAACGGCTTCCCGCAGGTCTTCAGCCCCTTCTCGAACGAGCCCATCACCGAGGTCCAGCCCCCCGACCCGGCGCTCGCCCGCAGCGCGGTCGCCCAGCGCGCCCAGCAGTCCATCGTCAAGGTCGTGGGCACCGCCCAGAGTTGCGGCAAGGTCCTCGAAGGCAGCGGCTTCGTCTTCGGCGAGCGCCGCGTGATGACCAACGCGCACGTGGTGGGCGGCGTCGACGACCCCACCGTCCAGATAGGCGGCGAGGGCCGCAAGTACGCCGCGAAAGTCGTCCTGTACGACTGGAAGCGCGACATCGCCGTCCTGGACGTACCGGACCTGACCGCGCCCGCGCTGAGGTTCACCACCTCGGACGCGGTCAGCAGCAGCGACGCGATCGTCGCCGGGTTCCCGGAGAACGGGGCGTACGACGTGCAGCCCGCGCGCGTGCGCGGCCGTATCGCGGCCAACGGCCCGGACATCTACCACCGCGGCACCGTCCGCCGCGACGTGTACTCGCTGTACGCGACCGTCCGCCAGGGCAACTCCGGCGGCCCGCTGCTCACCCCGGAGGGCGAGGTGTACGGCGTCGTCTTCGCGAAGTCCCTGGACGACGCCCAGACCGGGTACGCGCTCACCGCGGACGAGGTCCGGCTGGACATCACCCGCGGGCGGACCGCGAATCAGCAGGTGGACAGCGACAGCTGCGCGTTGTGAACCCCTGGGAGGCGGGCTCAGTCGCGTTGCTGGTGGCGCAGGCGGGCCGAGACCCAGCGGGCCCGGCGGCGCAGGATGCGCGGGATGCCCATGCGGGGATCGGCGCCCGGCAGCTGCGGGGTGCCCCTCTCATGGGAGCCCGGACCGGTGGCCGAGCGGCGGTTGCGTGCTGCGTCACTGTAGTCGTGCGTCCAGCCCATACACCGACGTCTGCCCCTGCCCCAAGGTCGATAACCGCCCCGAAGCCGCTGAATCGGCCTATGCGTGGGGCAATTGGCTGTTCGCAGGACAGGTGTTCCCGTCCGGATACCGACCGTGATGGCCTGATCGCCACGTGAGGGCAGGGATTTCCGGCCACTCGGCCGACAGGGTGACTGCCCTTGCCGTGATTCTCAGCGGTCCGGTTCCGGATCCTTCAGCCAGTTGATCAGTTCGGTGGAGAACGCCACCGGGTCCTCCTCGTGCGGGAAGTGCCCGAGGCCGTCGAACAGCCGCCAGCGGTACGGCGCTTCGACGTACTCCCCGGAGCCGGCCGCGCTGCGCGTGCGCATCACCGGGTCGAGCGAGCCGTGCAGGTGCAGCGTGGGCACGCGCACGGGCCGCTTCATGCGGCGGTTGAACTGGATGCCGTCCGGGCGGGCCATCGACCGCACCATCCAGCGGTACGGCTCGATCGCGCAGTGCGCCGTCGACGGGATGCACATCGCGCGCCGGTACGCCGCCACCGCCTCGTCGTCGGGCAGTCGCGGCCCCGACCAGTCGCGGATCAGCCGGGCCACCAGGGCGCCGTCGTCGGCGGTGAGCTGCCGTTCGGGGATCCAGGGGCGTTGGAAGCCCCAGATGTAGGAGCCCGCGGCCGTCTGCCGGACGTCGGAGAGCATCGCCGAGCGCCAGCGCCGCGGGTGCGGCATCGAGGCCACCGCGAGCCGCCGCACCAGCTTGGGGCGCATCGCGGCCGCCGTCCACGCCAGGTAGCCGCCGAGGTCGTGGCCGACCAGCGCGGCGTCCGGCTCGCCCAGGGAGCGGATGACGCCGGTGATGTCGAGGGCGAGGTTCGCGGGGTCGTAACCGCGGGGCGTACGGTCGCTGCCGCCGACCCCGCGCAGGTCCATCGCGACGGCCCGGAACCCGGCGTCGGCGAGGGCGGTCAGCTGGTGCCGCCAGGTCCACCAGAACTGCGGGAAGCCGTGCAGCAGCAACACCAGTGGGCCGTCGCCCAGTTCCGCGATGTGGAAGCGGGCGCCGTTGGCGGCCACGTCCCGGTGGGTGACTTCCTTGCCGCCGGGGATCTCCAGCCGTACGGCCGAGGCGGGCTGGGACTGAGGCCCCGACAGGTGTCCGGGCTCGGGCCGGGGTTGGGGGTGGGGCTGCGATTGCGACTGCGCCGAGGAGTTGGCGGGGTCCGTCATGAGGACGAGCGTGCCACAGCCTTGGCCGAAGTGTCGGACAGGACGGACTCGAGTTCGGCCCGGTTCTCGGTCTGGGGCGCCCGGGGATGCGGCTTGGCGTTCTGCAGGACTCCCGCGGTCTCCTTCACGGAGGCGGCGACCTTCTGCGGGCCCTTGCCCTTCTTGGCCTTCTTGGCGAACACGACGCCGATCAGCGCGAGCAGCGCGGCGAGCAGCACGTTCGTGGCGAACGCGAGGAGGAAGCAGATCCCCATGTTCCAGCCGGTCCAGGCACGGAAGCCGTACGCCAGTGCGAAGTCGAGCATCGGCAGGGAGAACAGCAGGACGACGCCGGCCGCCGAGAAGGCACCGCCGCTGAGCACGCCACGCTTGACGTCCTGCTTGAGCTGGGCCTTCGCCAGCGCGATCTCGTCGTGCACCAGCGCGGACATCTCGGCGGTCGCGGAGGCGAACAGTTGTCCGATGCTGCGTTCGGCGCCGACCGGGGTGTCGTCGGGTGCACTCATCGCGGGGTCTCCCTCTTTCTGGTGTGAGGTGTGGCTGACGTACGGGGTCTGGCTGACGCATGAGAGCCGCTCGGATCACGGCCTGCGCGGTCCGATCGGATCATGACGTGTGCTGCGGTCTGGTCAGATCATGCCGGACGACCGTTCTCCGCGCTTGTCCCGGCCGCCACTTCCCGGCTACGGCGTTTCGGCCTCAGTACTTACTGCGGCATTCGGGAGCTACTACGGCCCTCGGCAACTACTACTGCCTTCGGCCTCGGCTACGGCGTTCTGCTCCGCGTCTCCGCGATCCGGCGGTGCTCCGCCGCCTTGCGCTCGTAGATGTCCGCCATGCGCAGGTGGTACGCCGGGTCGTCCTGCTCGTAGATGTCGGGGATGCCGTCGCTGTCGTCGTCGCGCTCCTCGACCGCGCACAGGGCACGGTACTTACTGTTGCGGATTTTCAGCAGCGTCGTCGCGAGGACCGCCGAGATGAGGGAGCCGCACAGCACCGCGGCCTTGACCTCGTCGGCGAGCGCGCCGTCGCCGTCGAACGCGAGTTCCCCGATGAGCAGCGAGACCGTGAAGCCGATGCCGGCGAGCGAGGCCACGGCGAAGACGTCCGGCCAGGCCAGGTCCTCGCTCAGCGACGCGCGTGTGAACCGTGCCGTCAGCCAGGTGCCGCCGAAGATCCCGACCACCTTGCCGATCACGAGCCCGAGCACCACGCCGAGCGTCTCCGGCTGTGTGAACACGTCACCGAGCGCCCGGCTGGACACCGTGACGCCCGCGCTGAACAGGGCGAACAGCGGCACCGCGAGCCCCGCCGACAGCGGTCGTACGAGATGACCGATGCGCTCGCCGGGGGAGTGCTGCTCGCCCTCGTGACGGTGGCAGCGCAGCATCAGGCCCATCGCGACACCGGCGATGGTGGCGTGGACGCCGCTGTTGTACATCAGCGCCCAGTTGACCAGCGCGAGCGGCACGTACACGTACCACCCGCGCACGCCCCGGCGCAGCAGCACCCAGAACACGCCGAGTCCGACGGCCGCGCCGCCCAGCGCGGCGAAGTTCAGGTCGGAGGTGAAGAAGACCGCGATGATCAGGATGGCGAACAGGTCGTCGACGACGGCGAGGGTCAGCAGGAACGCGCGCAACGCCGACGGCAGCGCCGTACCGATGACCGCGAGGACGGCCAGCGCGAAGGCGATGTCCGTGGCGGTGGGCACCGCCCAGCCGGCCAGGGAGCCGCCGCCGATGACGTTCGTGAGGGTGTAGACGAGTGCGGGCGCGGCCATGCCGCACAGCGCGGCGACCACCGGCAGGGCGGCGGCCAGGGCGGCGCGGAGGTCGCCGGCGACCAGTTCGCGCTTGAGTTCGATGCCGGCGACGAAGAAGAACACCGCGAGGAGCCCGTCGGCGGCCCAGTGCTGCACCGAGAGGTCGAGCCCGAGCGCGCCGGGGCCCAGGTGGAACTGGCTGACGCTCTCGTAACTGCTGTGCAGCGCCGGTGCGTTGGTCCAGATCAGCGCGGCCAGGGCGGCGAACAGCAGCAGCACGCCGCCGACGGTCTCGGTGCGCAGCGCGTCCGCCACGAAGTTCCGCTCGGGCAGCGAGAGCCGGCCGAGGAGCTTGCGGGGAGCGGTCGGCCGTGCGGTGTCCGGCGGGGACGGGGTGCGGGGCGCGGACACGGCGGGGACCTCCGGACGGTACGACACTGATGGCCACCGTCGTCGGGGATCGCCGACGGCTTCGCCGACCAGACTTCCCGGCACACCTGGTATGTCAGTTTACCGGCTCATGACGGAACGCGGCGGGTGTGAGGTGGGTGAGGACAGGCGAAGACAGGTGAGCGGTGGGTGAGGACGGGGGTCGGCAGGCGAGCGGCAGGCAAAAGGGGCGCCCCGGCTCTCCGGGGCGCCCCTTACGGGCACATCACATGACGGTCCTCAGTCCTGAACCCTCGCTCGACGGTCCTCAGTCCTCAGTCCTCGCTGGACGCGCTCGGCAGCTTCGTCTGGATGAGGTCCATGACGGTGGAGTCGGTCAGCGTCGTGACGTCGCCGAGCTGCCGGTTCTCCGCGACGTCCCGCAGCAGTCGTCGCATGATCTTCCCGGAGCGGGTCTTCGGCAGCTCCGCCACCGGCAGCACCCGCTTCGGCTTGGCGATCGGGCCGAGCGTGGCGCCCACGTGGTTGCGCAGGTCGGCGACGAGTTTGTCGTCCTCCGACGCCGTACCGCGCAGGATCACGAACGCCACGATCGCCTGCCCGGTCGTCTCGTCCGCCGCGCCGACCACGGCCGCCTCCGCGACCGCGGGGTGCGAGACGAGCGCCGACTCGACCTCGGTGGTGGAGATGTTGTGGCCGGACACGAGCATGACGTCGTCGACGCGGCCGAGCAGCCAGATGTCGCCGTCGTCGTCCTTCTTGGCGCCGTCCCCGGCGAAGTACTTGCCCGGGAAGCGCGACCAGTAGGTGTCGAGGAAGCGCTGGTCGTCGCCCCAGATGGTGCGCAGCATGGACGGCCACGGCTCGGTGAGGACGAGGTAGCCACCGCCGCCGTTCGGAACCTCGTTCCCCTCGTCGTCGACGACGGTCGCGGAGATGCCGGGCAGCGGCCGCTGGGCCGACCCGGGCTTGGTCTCGGTCACGCCCGGCAGCGGCGAGATCATCATCGAGCCGGTCTCGGTCTGCCACCAGGTGTCCACGATCGGGGAGTTGTCGTGCCCGATGTGCTTGCGGTACCACATCCACGCCTCGGGGTTGATCGGCTCGCCGACCGAACCCAGCACGCGCAGACTGCTGAGGTCGAACTTGGCGGGGATGTCGTCGCCCCACTTCATGAACGTCCGGATCGCCGTCGGTGCCGCGTACAGGATCGTCACCTTGTACTTCTGGATGATTTCCCAGAAGCGGCCCTGGTGCGGGGTGTCGGGCGTGCCCTCGTACATGACCTCGGTCGCGCCGTTGGCGAGCGGCCCGTAGACGAGGTACGAGTGCCCGGTGACCCAGCCGACGTCGGCCGTGCACCAGAACACGTCGCTCTCCGGCTTCAGGTCGAAGACGGCGTTGTGGGTGTACGCGGCCTGCGTGAGGTAGCCGCCGGAGGTGTGCAGGATGCCCTTCGGCTTACCCGTCGTACCGGACGTGTACAGGATGAACAGCGGGTGCTCGGCGTCGAACGCCTCGGGCGTGTGCTCCGTGGACTGCTGTTCGACGAGGTCGTGCCACCACACGTCCCGCCCCTCGGCCCACTCCACGTCCTGACCGGTCCGGCGGACGACGAGGACGTGCTCCACGTTGTCCACGCGCCCGACCGCCTCGTCGACCGCGGGCTTCAGCGGCAGCGGCTTGCCGCGCCGGTAGCCGCCGTCGGCGGTGATGACGACCTTCGCGTCGGCGTCCTCGATACGGGTGGCGAGCGCGTCCGCGGAGAAGCCGCCGAAGACGACGGAGTGCGCGGCGCCGATGCGGGCGCAGGCCAGCATCGCGATAGCGGTCTCCGGGATCATCGGCATGTAGACGGCGACCCGGTCGCCCTTCTCGACCCCCAGCGACAGCAGGGCGTTCGCGGTCTTGGAGACCTCGTCCTTCAGCTCGGCGTAGGTGAGGGAGCGGCTGTCGCCGGGCTCGCCCTCGAAGTGGATGGCGACGCGGTCGCCGTTGCCCGCCTCCACGTGCCGGTCGACGCAGTTGTAGGCGACGTTGAGCCGACCGTCCTTGAACCACTTGGCGAACGGCGGGTTCGACCAGTCCAGCGTCTCGGTCGGCTCCACGGCCCAGGTCAGCCGCCGGGCCTGCGTGGCCCAGAAGCCGAGTCGGTCAGCCTTGGCCTGCTCGTACGCCTCGGCCGTGACATTGGCATGCGCGGCCAGCTCGGCGGGCGGCGCGAAGCGACGCTCCTCCTTGAGGAGGTTGGCCAGGCTCTCGTTGCTCACGGCATCTGCCTTTCCCAGGGTGTCCGTTGTGTCCCGGGCCACAGCTCATCAGACCCGGCCCCCCGATGACAAGGGTCGACCGGGCAGGTGGTGTAGACCTGTTGGGTCGATGTCGGGCAGGTGCCGGGCGGATGCCCGGCCGGTGCCGGTTCGGTGCCGCTTCGCTGCCGGGGCGGCACGGAGTCGGCGCCGGGCCGGTGTCGAGCCGTGGCCGTCGAGGACCGGAAACGGAGGGGCCCCGGTCCTCGTGGATCACACGTTCCCACGGACGGCGAAAGCCATCGGTTCAGGTGCGCGGGTCGCGGCCCGCCCGAGCCTGAACCCCGGCCTTGCGCACGCCGGTCGGCCCTACGCGCGCGTCCCGTGCAGCCCCTCCTACGTGTGCGTCCCGTGCAGCTCCTACACGTGCGTCCCGTGCAGCGCCGTCGTCCCCACCCGGCTGAAGACCCCGCCGTGGACTCCATCGTCCGCCGGGTCCTCCGCCAGGAGGTACGCCTGGGCCTCGCCGACGTGGAAGTACATGCCGTGCAGCTCCAACTCCCGCTCGCGCAGGGCCCGGGCCACGGACTCGTGCGCGCGCAGGTGCTCCAACTGCTGCACCACGTTGGTCAGGCACAGCTGCTCCACCGCGTCCGCCGGTGCCCGCCCCGCCAGCCGGACCCAGGGCGACTCCTCGGCGGCCATGCGTTCGAGGCTGGGCGCCCCGTGCCGCAGCCACCGTCTGAGCGGGGTGCGCGCCGCCTGGCCGGGTTCGGCGCTCAGAAGGGCCTGCATCGCCCCGCACCCGGAGTGCCCGCACACCGTGATGGACCGCACCTTCAGTACGTCCACGGCGTACTCGATCGCCGCCGCCACCGAGTCGTCCCCGCTCTCCCCGCCCGGCGGCGGCACGAGGTTGCCCACGTTGCGCACCACGAACAGGTCGCCCGGACCACTGGAGGTGATCATGGACGTGACGAGCCGGGAGTCGGCGCAGGTCAGGAAGAGCTGCGACGGTTGCTGCCCCTCCCGCGCCAGCCGGGCCAGCTCCCCCCGCACCAGGGGCGCGGTGTTGCGCTGGAACGCGCTGATGCCACGGGCGAGTTGACGCCCACCCGACGAGACGGACGGAGCCGAGGCGTCGGCGGCGCCTGCCGCGCCTGTTCCGGCGGGCGCGGTCGAGGAAGCCGACACACCCGTCGGGCCTGGCGCACCCGGTCCCTCGGGCTCCTCCGGCCCGCCGTGCGCACCGGCGGCCCCGACGGGACCGGCCGCTGCGTCGACCCCGGTGGATCCGGCGACCCCCGCGGATCCAGTAGATCCGGCAGTTCCAGTAGCTCCGGTGGATCCGGTGGATCCGGAGCCACCGACCGGCCTCGTCGGAAGCGCGCACTGGTGGTTGCGCCACGGTGTCCAGGGATGGCAGCGGCAGGCCGTTGCCGTGGTCCGGCCGACGGTGTCGTGGTCGGCCGGGGCGGCGCGGTCCACCGGGGCGGTGCGGTCGGCGAGCCGCCCCGCGGTGGCGGGCTCGGCGATGCGGCCGCCCTCCCGCCCGGTCAGCTCGGTGGAACCGCCCTGGGCGAGGTGGGTGGACTGCCAGTCCTGGAGCGCCTCGTAGGCCGCGTGGTCCATGAACGAGCCGTCCAACTCGACGACGGCGTGCGTCCCGTGGGGCACCAGGTGCAGCGTGCGGCTGAGCCTGGGCACGGCGAGGAACGTCAACTGGCCTCGTACTTGTACGTGATGGACTCCTTCCTTCTCCTCGTGTGTGATCCGGGTGCGGGCGAGCCGGTGCAGGGCGACGGCGACGGCCACGGCGACCCCCAGCATCACGCCCTCCAGGACGCCCAGGAGGACGACGCCGAGCGTGGTGACGGCGTACACCAGCACCTCTCGGTGGCGGGTGACCGTGCGAATGTGGTGCAGGGACACCATCTGGATGCCGACGGCCATCACCAGGGCGGCGAGCGATGCGAGGGGGATCAGCTCCAGGATCGGGACCATCAGCAGCGCGGCAATTACTACGAAAACGCCGTGCAGCATCGTGGAGTTCCGGCTGACGGCACCGGATTGCACATTCGCCGAACTTCTTACGGCCACGCCCGCCACCGGCAGTCCGCCGAGCGCGCCGGAGACCAGGTTGGCGGCCCCCTGGCCGAGCAGTTCGCGGTCGAGGTCGGAGCGGCCGACCCGGGCGGGCAGTCCGGGCCGGGCGGAGATCATCTTGTCCACGGCGACCGCGCCGAGCAGCGACTGCACGCTGCACACGAGGGTGACGGTGAGGACCGCGGCGGCGATGCCGAGCACCGGGCCCTCGGGCAGCCCGGCCAGCGCGTGGCTGCGCCAGGACGGCAGGTCGACCTTGGGCAGCGAGAGCCCGGTGAGCGAGGCCGTCACGGTGGCCGCGGTGACGGCGACGAGCGCGGCGGGCACCTTGCGCAGCGCCCGCCCGACGCGCCCGGGCAGCCGGGGCCAGAGGAGGAGCACGGTCAGGGTCAGCACGCTCATCGACACCGCGGCGGGGTGCAGGTGGGCCAGCTGGGCGGGCAGCGCGCGGACGTTGTCGAGGACCGCGCTCTGGGGGCTGCCGCCGAGCACGATGTGCAGCTGGGCGACGGCGATGGTGACGCCGATGCCGGCGAGCATGCCGTGCACGACCGCGGGGCTGACCGCGAGCGCCGTACGGGCCACGCGCAGGCAGCCGAGGCCGAGTTGGGCGAGTCCGGCGAGGACCGTGACGGCGCAGGTCGTCCGCCAGCCGTAGCGGTGGATGAGGTCGGCGGTGACGACGGTGAGTCCGGCGGCCGGGCCGCTGACCTGGAGGGGTGAACCGCCGAGGAGTCCGGCGACGAGTCCGCCGACGGCCGCGGCGACGAGGCCGGACTGCAGCGGTGCGCCGGTGGCCAGGGCGATGCCCAGGGACAGGGGCAGGGCGATCAGGAAGACCGCGATCGAGGCCGACCAGTCGGCGCCTTCGACGCGCGGCGGGCGGAGGCCCCGGAAGCGGCGGGGTGAGGTCGGCGGCGGGCTGTGGGGCTGGTGGTGGTCGCGCTCGGTCCGACTCGGGTCGGTGGCGCGCGTGGATACGCAGGCTGACATGGTTCCCGTCTCCTCCGGGGCAGCGCGGTCGCGGAACAGGTGGTCCCCGGCTCGGTGGCAGGGGGTCGGGTCGCGGCCGTGGGTCACGGCGTACAGACGTACAGCGGCGGGATGTATCAACGTTCGGTAAATGAATCGTAATGGAGAGTAAAGGAAGCGTATCGCGAATCAGGGCAAACAGCCCAGAAAGTCACTCGTGGGTGGTAACGCGTAATTTCATCGGCTTGTCATACAAATCTCTTCGGTCTCCCGTGCGACCTTGACCGGGCTGTCCGACCTCCGTGGCCTCCGCCCCGTGCGGCAGCCCGGAACAGGCCCGTGTGACGCCGCATCACGCCTGATCAGCGGCGCCCCGACTGAAGGAAGAAGGTGGGCGGACATGGCCGCCACCCAGAGGATCGCCGCGGGCGTCGCACTCGCCGCGGCCTGCGCCGCCGCGCTCGGCGGCTGCGCGACCGGAACCACCGGTTCCCATCAGGCTCCGGCCCCCGCGAAGAAGAAGGCCGGTGCCCCCGCGCCCGGCAGTGCCATGCGCCTGATCGGCGACGGCTCCACCGCGTACACCGGCACCCAGCCGCACCTGCCCAGACCCGAGCGGCTGAAGCCCGGTCAGAAGCCCCCGCAGTTCGTCGTCTTCTCCTGGGACGGAGCCGGCGAGGACAGCCAGAAGCTGTTCTCGCACTTCCGCAAGGTCGCCAAGGCCAACAAGGCGACGATGACGTATTTCCTGAGCGGCGTGTACATGCTCCCGGAGGAGAAGCGCGACCTCTACAAGCCGCCGGAGCACTCGCCGGGCCGCTCGGACATCGGCTTCAACGACGAGCAGGGCATCAGGGACACCGTTGAGCAGGTGCGCGGCGCGTGGCTGGAGGGCAACGAGATCGGCACCCACTTCAACGGCCACTTCTGCGGCGCCGACGGCGGCGTGGGCGAGTGGTCGGTCGCCGAGTGGAAGTCCGAGATCGCCCAGGCGAAGTCGTTCGTGAAGTCCTGGAAGACCAACGCGGGCCTGAAGAACCTGCCCCCGCTGCCCTTCGACTACGACAAGGAGCTGATCGGCGCCCGCACCCCCTGCCTGGAGGGCCAGAAGAACTTCATGAAGGCCGCCCACGAACTGGGCTGGCGCTACGACACCTCCGGCGTCAACGACCAGCTCTGGCCGAAGAAGAAGGAGGGGCTGTGGGACCTGTCGATGCAGCTCGTGCCGTTCCCCGGGCACTCCTACGAGCAGCTGACCATGGACTACAACTTCATGGTCAACCAGTCCGGCACCGCCACCCAGGGCGACCCCGACAAGCGGGAGTTCTGGGGCGACCAGATGCGTGACGGCCTGCTCAAGGGCTTCGAGCGCGCCTATGACGGCAACCGTGCGCCCCTGGTCATCGGCAACCACTTCGAGTCCTGGAACGGCGGCACCTACATGCGCGCCGTCCAGGAGGTCGTCGAGAACGTCTGCAACAAGGCGGACGTGCGCTGTGTCTCCTTCCGCCAACTGGCCGACTGGCTCGACGCCCAGGACCCCAACGTCCTGGCGAAGCTGCGCACCCTCAAGGTCGGCGAGGCCCCGAAGCAGAGCTGGACGGCCTTCCTGTCGGGCCGCCCGGCCCCGGCCCCGAAGGGCGTTCCCGGAGCGCCGGCGGCCAAGCCGTAGCGGACGACCGGGTTCAGCCGTAGCAGGGCCGGGCCCTCGCGGAGCGGACCACGTTCTCCCGGGGCCGCGGGCTGGGCTCCGAGGGTCGTCGGAGTCGCTCGGGGAGTTGCCGGACGGCCGTTTCGTGGCGGGGGCGGCCGTCCGCCGGGTATGCGGCTCACACGCGCGTGGGTCGCTCGTGAGCCGCTGTCGTACCGCGGTCGCTCACACCGCGGTCGTCAGGTCCTCCCGCAGGACGAAGCCGGGGTCGACCTGGTCCGCCAGGTCGGCGCCGGTGCGTTCGTTGGCCCAGCCGGTCGCGTTCTTCAGGTGGAAGTGCACCATCTGGCGCGTGTACCGGTCCCAGTCGCGCTGTCCGTACGTGGCGTCGGCTGCGCCCTGGAGGGCGCGCAGGGAACGGCGGTTGGTGTCCTCCAGGAGGTCGAACCGGGGCGGGCGGCCCTTCTCCATGGCGCGCACCCAGTCCGAGTGCCCGACCGTCACCAACAGGTCGTCACCCACCTCCGCGCGCAGGAAGTCGATGTCGTCCTGGCCCTGCACCTTGTTGCCGACGACCTTGAGGGCGACCCCGAAGTCACGGGCGTACTCCTTGTACTGGCGGTAGACGGAGACCCCCTTCCGGGTCGGCTCGGCGACGAGGAACGTGATGTCGAAGCGGGTGAACATGCCGGAGGCGAAGGAGTCCGAGCCCGCCGTCATGTCGACCACCACGTACTCGCCGCGGCCGTCCACCAGGTGGTTCAGGCACAGCTCCACCGCTCCTGTCTTGGAGTGGTAGCAGGCGACCCCCAGGTCGGCGTCCGTGAAGGGGCCGGTGACCATCAAACGAACGGCCCCGCCGTCGAGTTCCACCGGGCGTGCGCAGGCGTCGTACACCGGGTTGTCCTCGCGCACCCGCAGCAGCCGGGAGCCCGTGCCGGGCGGGGTGGTCTTGATCATCGTCTCGGTGGAGGCGATGCGCGGGTTGGAGCCGCGCAGGTAGTCCTTGATCAGCGGCAGCCGCTCGCCCATGGCCGGGAGCGCCGCCGCCACGTCCTCGTCGAGGCCGAGCGCGGCCCCCAGATGCTGGTTGATGTCGGCGTCGACCGCGACGACGGGCGCCCCCGCGGCGGCGAGGTGGCGGATGAACAGGGACGACAGCGTGGTCTTGCCGCTACCGCCCTTTCCGACGAAAGCAATTTTCATGTTCACGAAAGGTAGTCGAGCGATAGCTGTAAGTGGCAGTGGTGCACGAAGAAGACCACTCCTTCGTAGGAGGTGAGCGGTTGTGCGTAGGGTCGTACTCATGAGTACGACAGGTGCGACCGCCGATCCGCTCGCGGCCCTGGGGGCGCTGCCGGGCGTGACCGACTCCGTGGAGCGTGTACGCAAGGCCGTGGACCGCGTCTATGGCCACCGGATCATGCGGCGCCGCAGCAACGCCGTCACCTCCGAGGCGGCCCTGCGCGGCGCCCGCGGCTCGGCCGCGCTCTCCGGCGCCGACTGGGCCCTCGAAGAGGTACGCCGGCGCAGCGACTTCAGTGTCGACGACGAGGCCCGTACGGTCGGTGCGGCGCTCAGGCTCACCGCCGAGGCGGGACAACTCCTGTCGATCTGGCGGCAGTCGCCCCTGCGGGTGCTGGCGCGGCTGCACCTGGTGGCCGCCGCCCGCCAGGACGACGAGGTCGGCCGCCCCCGGCTGCCGGGCGAGCTGGTCGACGAGCCGTTCGTCGAACTGCCCCTGCCGGACGCCACGGAGGTCGCCGGGCGGCTCGAAGGGCTGGCCGGGCTGATCGTCGCGGGCGGCTCTGCACCTGCCCTGGTGACGGCCGCCGTCGTCCACGGCGAACTGCTCGCCCTGCGCCCCTTCGGCTCCCACAACGGCCTTGTCGCGCGCGCGGCGGAACGCATCGTCCTGGTGGGCAGCGGCCTCGACCCGAAGTCGATCTGCCCGGCCGAGACGGGCCACGCGGAACTAGGCCGGCCGGCCTATCTGGCGGCCCTCGACGGGTACGTCTCCGGTACGCCGGAAGGCATGGCCGCCTGGATCGCGCACTGCGCGCAGGCGGTGGAACTGGGTGCCCGCGAGTCGACGGCGGTGTGCGAGGCGTTGCAGCGCGGGGCGGCGTAGGGCCTTCGGGGGGGCTCGGTTTCGTGGTTTCGCGGTTTCGCCGGGGAGCGTGCCCCCCTTCATGGGGGCGCGCGGGAAAACGGCTTCCTTAAAAGAGGGGCTGCAAAAAGGTTGCGGCGGTACGAGTCCTCGTACCGCCGCTGGCATGCTCACCCGGTTACCAAGCGTCCTCGAAATGTGCCCATCAGGCCGGGAACTGTTGCCCGTCACCTGGTGCGGCTGGCCCGTAATCGACGGGTCGACGTCGCGTGGGTGCCCGGTGTTCATGCTCGGTCCGTGGGGCCAAATGCGTTTTAAAGGTGATCCTCTCGGATGTCCTTCGGTCTCGCGGGCCGTTGATTCCTTTGTACTCCAGGGGTGGGGCAAGCGGAACCCCTGGCCGTACTTCTTTACTTTTGCCTTCAAAAAGGTGCGAAACGGGCGGGAGTGTGCTCGGGTGCGCCAGAGGTGTTTTCCCGGGCGTGTCGCGGGCGTTCAGAGCGTGGTGGCGCGCCGCCGGTTCGCGTACCAGACGAGTCCCGCCGTGGCCGCCGCCGCTCCTATCGCCGCCATCGCGACGAGTGCCGGACGCGGCGGAACGGACAGGGTGGGCAGCCGCTGCTTCAGCCGGACCGGGCGGTGGAAGTCGAGAATCGGCCACCCGCGCGCGAGGGCCTCGCGGCGCAGCGTGCGGTCCGGGTTGACCGCGTGCGGATTGCCGACCGACTCCAGCATCGGCACGTCGGTCGCCGAGTCGCTGTAGGCGTAGCAGCGCTCCAGGTCGTACCCCTCGGACTCGGCCAGCTCCCGGATCGCCTCGGCCTTCGTCGGACCGTACGCGTAGTACTCCACCTCGCCGGTGTAGCAGCCGTCGTCGCCGACGACCATGCGGGTGGCCACCACCCGGTCCGCGCCCAGCAGTTCGCCGATCGGCTCGACCACCTCGGCGCCGGACGTGGAGACGATGACGACGTCGCGCCCCGCGGTGTGGTGCTCCTCGATGAGGGACGCGGCCTCGTCGTAGATGATCGGGTCGATGAGGTCGTGCAGGGTCTCGGCGACGATCTCCTTGACCTGGCGCACGTTCCAGCCACGGCACAGCGCGGAGAGGTACTCGCGCATGCGTTCCATCTGGTCGTGGTCGGCGCCGCCCGCCAGGAAGACGAACTGGGCGTACGCGGTCCGCAGGACGGCCCGGCGGTTGATCAGCCCGCCTTGGTAGAACGACTTGCCGAACGTGAGTGTGCTCGACTTGGCAATGACGGTCTTGTCCAGGTCGAAGAAGGCGGCTGTGCGAGGCAGGGAGTGGTTTTCCACGAGCTTGAGCATAGGCGCCCGCCATTCGGCGTAAGGCAAGGCACGTGGGTTTGCCACAGAGGGCTCTCGGGTACACCATGGAAGTCACGGATCGTTCGCGACCGTGCTGACACGGTCCGGCTCCTCCCCCCCCCCCGAGTCGGCCGTGAGGACGACCCCCGCTCTCCCCCCCGGCGGGGGTCGTCGCATGTCCGGGTGGGTTTCCCCTTCTTCCAGGCGGTACGGACGCGCTGTTGTGGCGCGTCGGTGCCGCCTCTTCCGCGTGTTCATGATCCGTGACTGTGGGTAGTTGCCGCGCTGTGCTGCGGAGTCGTACAGGGGTCACCGGTTCGGGTGACGGAGATATCCACAACCGCTGAGTTGTCCACAGTTATCGACCAAGATCCACACGATTTCCCGGATCACCGCACAGTGATTCCAGCGCATCCGCTCGCGGCGAGTTCATGGCCGGTTCGTGACGGGTTCCGTTTGCGGAGCGCTTTGGCCGATTCCGGTCGGCCGTTCATACCGATCCCTATCGACCGCTCATATGAAGGCCGGTTTCCGGTTCTTCGTACGAGCGGAAACGACGGAAACGAACAGGATCGGCCGGGAATCGCGGGACCTCGGAGGAGCCCGCGGAGCAAGCGGTGAAGGGGGATTCAGAACATGACGGGAAGCATCGTCCATGACAGGACCGACACGGCCAACGGCCGGCGGGACGGCCCACTGATCGTCACCGAGGACGCCGAACTCCTCGACGACCTGCTGCGCCTGTGCGCGGCGGCGGGTGCCAGACCGGAGGTGCACCCCGGGGTGCCCGCGGGCCGGGGCCGCTGGGAGGCCGCACCGCTCGTCCTCGTCGGCGACGACGCGGCACGGCGGGTGCGCGGGGCCGCCCGCAGGCACGGAGTGGTCCTCGTGGGACGCGACCAGGACGACTCCGGGGTCTGGCGGCGGGCCGTGGAGATCGGCGCCGACCACGTCCTCGTCCTGCCCGACGGAGAACAGTGGCTGGTCGACCGCATCGCGGACGTCACCGAAGGGGTCGGCAGGCCCGCGCTCACCGTCGGCGTCATCGGCGGCCGAGGCGGGGCCGGCGCGTCCACCCTGGCGTGCGCGCTCGCCGTCACCTCCGCCCGCCGCGGCAGGCGCACCCTGCTCGTGGACGCGGACCCGCTCGGCGGCGGTCTGGACGTCCTCCTCGGTGGGGAGAGCGCCGAAGGGCTGCGCTGGCCCGCGTTCGCCGGCTCGCACGGCCGGGTCGGCGGCGGGGCGCTGGAGGAGTCCCTGCCCGAACTGCACTCCCTGCGCGTGCTCAGCTGGGACCGGGGCGACACCGTGACCGTGCCGCCGCAGGCCGTCCGCGCGGTCCTGGCCGCGGCCCGACGGCGGGGCGGCACCGTCGTCGTCGACCTGCCCCGCCGCATCGACGAGGGCGTGGCCGAGGCACTCGCCCAGGTGGACGTCGGCGTACTGGTCGTTCCCGCGGAGCTGCGCGCGATTGCGGCGGCCCGACGGGTGGCTTCGGTGGCCGGCATGGTCCTGGGCGACCTGCGGGTCGCGGTACGGGGGCCGTACGCGCCGGGACTCGACGACCGCGCGGTGGCACGGCTGCTCGGACTGCCGCTGCTCGGCGAGGTACCACCGGAGGCACCACCGCCCAACGGCGGCGCCCCGCCCGGAGCGGCGGCGCGAGGGCCGCTGGCCCGGTTCTGCTCGGCCTTCTGGGAGCGGGCCCTTGCCGGGGCGGGCGAGTCGTGAGCGGGGCGGTCTCCCGGGAGGCACAGGTCGTGGTGGGGGAGCGCGTTCCGCCCGCCCCGGCCGTCCCGGGCCGGGCACCGACCGGGGCAGGCGCGCGGTGAGCGGGACGGGGATGCTCGACGGCGTACGGCAGTGGCTGGCCGAGAGCGGCGCCGAACCCACCCCCGCGCGCGTGGCCCAGGCTCTGCGCGAACAGGGGCGGGTCCTGGGCGACGCCGAAGTCCTGGGCGCGGCCGAGCGGTTGCGTTCCGAACTGGTCGGCAGCGGCCCACTGGAACCGCTGCTCGCCGACCCGTCGGTGACCGACGTCCTGGTGTCGGCGCCCGACCGGGTGTGGGTGGACCGCGGCGGCGGCCTGGAGCTGACGCCGGTCGCCTTCCCGGACGCGGCGGCCGTACGCCGCCTGGCACAGCGGCTGGCGGCCGTGGCCGGACGGCGCCTGGACGACGCCCGCCCCTGGGTGGACGCCCGGCTGCCGGACGGCACGCGCCTGCACGCGGTGCTGCCGCCGGTCGCGGTCGGCTCGACCTGCCTGTCGCTGCGGGTGGTACGGCCGCGGGCGTTCACCCTCGACGAACTGGTCGCGGCGGGCACGGTACCGCCGGGCGGGGACCGGCTGCTGCGGGCGCTGCTGGGAGCCCGGCTGTCGTTCCTGATCAGCGGCGGTACGGGGACAGGGAAAACGACCTTGTTGAGCGCACTGCTCGGACTGGTCGGCCCCGGAGAACGGATCGTGCTTGCCGAGGACTCCGCCGAACTGCGGCCCGACCACCCCCATGTGGTGCGCCTGGAAGGGCGCCCGGCCAACCAGGAGGGCGTCGGCCTCGTCGAACTCCAGGACCTGGTCCGCCAGGCCCTGCGGATGAGACCCGACCGGCTTGTCGTCGGGGAGGTCCGAGGGCCGGAGGTCGTCTCCCTGCTGGCCGCCCTCAATACAGGTCACGAGGGGGGCTGCGGCACCGTCCACGCCAACGCGGCGGCCCAGGTGCCGGCCCGCCTTGAGGCGCTCGGTACGGCCGCGGGGCTGGACCGGGCCGCGCTGCACAGCCAGTTGGCGGCCGCCCTGTCGGTGGTCCTGCACCTGGTGCGTGACCGGGCCGGGCGGCGGCGCATCGCCGAGGTGCACGTCCTGGAGCGCGACACGTCGGGGCTGGTGGTGACGGTGCCCGCGCTGCGGTGGGGCGCGACGGCGTTCACCCGTGAACCGGGGTGGGAGCGGCTGCGGGGGTTGCTGCGGGGTGGTGACCGGGGGGATCTCCCCGGAGCCGGCGGCTTCCTGGATCGCGGCTTCTTTGACGGCGACTTTCCTGGCCGTGACTTTCCGGACGGCGGCTCTCTGGGCGGCGATGGCGAGGCCCTGCACGGGGGTGAGGGCCTCCACGGAGACAACAAAGGCAACAAAGGCAACGGAGACGACGGAGGCAACGGACATGACGGAGCGGAAGCGAGAGGTGTGAGGGATCGTGACGGGGATCGCTGAGATGTCGGTGGGCGCCGGGCTGGTGTGCGCCGGGGCGGCGGCCTGGACGCTGAACGACCGGGCCGGGGGAGCGTGTCGCGCACGGCTGCTGTTCGCGGACGGCGCGGCGGCGGGCGGTGGACCACCGTCCTGGGAATGGGCGGGCGGACGGCTCGCCCGGCTGAGGGCGCTGCGGCGGCCGGGGACCGAATGGTGGTCGGTGGCCGTGGGTGCGGTGCTCGCGGTGCTCGGAGCGTCCGTGCTGCCCCTGCTGATGGGCGCCGCGGGCGTGCCGGTACTGCGCCGGGTCCGGCTGGCCGGAGCGGCACGGCGGGACGAGGAACGGCGCGGCGAGGCGGCGATCGCGCTGTGCGGGGCGTTCGCCGGGGAGGTGCGGGCCGGACGGCAGCCGGGCGAGGCGCTGCGGCACGCGGCCCGTGACTCCGGCGGGCTCGGCGAGGCGCAGGCGGCGGTGCTCGCGGCGGCGCGGTTCGGC
>LJCV01000165.1 GCA_001298575.1 Actinobacteria bacterium OK074 | reverse complement strand
GGGGCGGGGTACGGCTGCTCGCAGCGGCGCGGGGCTGCCGGGCCTTGTACGGCGCGGGTATCCGCAGCGGCGGCAAAGCCGGGCCGCCGGGCTGGGCTGCCTTGGCTGCCCGCAGCGGCGGCGGAGCGGAAGATGCGCTGCGGGCCGCAGTGCAGGCGGCCGGCCGTCCCGCCTCGTGATGCGGGCGCCCTCGGCGGAGGAAGAAGGGGGCGGCGATGGCGTTGACGCGAGCCCCCGCGGACCCGTCTGCCAGCCGCGGCGGCAAGGGGACGGTACGGGGGTGTCCGCCCGCAGCGGATGGCGCGTCAACGAACGGCACCCTCCACCACCTCACCCATTTCGCGCCAGACCGAGGACGGATACCCCCGTACCGGCACCGACCCCCCACCCACCCCCAGGGGCGCGGGGAACGGCGCGACCAGCCACAAACAAACCCCTCAGCCGGGAATCAACCCGTCATCCCCCAACATCCCCCGAACCTCCTCCAACGTCGCCCCCGGCGCAGGCAGGATCAGGTCCGACGGTTCCAGCGCGTCGTCCGGCAACCGCTCGCCCAGCCGGCGAACCGCCTCCAGCAACGCGGTCAGCGTGCGACGGAACCCCTCCGCATCACCCGACTCCATCTCCGCGAGGAGCTCGTCGTCGAGCTTGTTCAGTTCGGTGAAGTGGGCATCGTCCAGCTTCACCTGTCCCTCCCCCATGATCCGTACGATCATGTCGCCCTCCTCAAGGCGTTGGGACCCGTAAAGCCTGTCCAGCCCTTACCTACCCGTTCTACCCGCTACTGCTTGTCGAAGCGCGGCGTGTCCTGCGGCTGGGACTGGTTCTGGGAGGACTGGCCCTGGCCCTGCCCATGCCCGGCAGCCCCACCGCCCCCCTCGATCGCCTGGCGCTGCTCGGACGACCCGCCCGCCAGCTCCGCCTTCATCCGCTGAAGCTCCAGCTCCACATCCGTACCGCCGGAGATCCGGTCCAGCTCGGCCTGGAGGTCGTCCTTGGCCATGCCGGTCGGGTCGTCGAGCGCACCGGAGGCGAGCAGCTCGTCGAGCGCACCCGCGCGGGCCTGGAGCTGCGCCGTCTTGTCCTCGGCACGCTGGATCGCCATCCCGACGTCGCCCATCTCCTCGGAGATGCCGGAGAACGCCTCACCGATCCGGGTCTGCGCCTGGGCCGCGGTGTACGTGGCCTTGATGGTCTCCTTCTTCGTACGGAAGGCGTCCACCTTGGCCTGGAGGCGCTGCGCCGCGAGGGTGAGCTTCTCCTCCTCGCCCTGGAGGGTGGTGTGCTGCGTCTCCAGATCCGTCACCTGCTGCTGGAGCGCGGCCCGCCGGGACAGCGCCTCGCGGGCGAGGTCCTCACGGCCGAGCGCGAGCGCTTTGCGGCCCTGGTCCTCCAGTTTCGTGGACTGCGACTGGAGCTGGTTGAGCTGAAGCTCCAGGCGCTTGCGGGACGTGGCCACGTCGGCCACCCCCCGGCGCACCTTCTGGAGCAGCTCCAGCTGCTTCTGGTACGAGTAATCGAGGGTTTCGCGCGGATCCTCGGCCCGGTCAAGGGCCTTGTTCGCCTTCGCGCGGAAGATCATCCCCATACGCTTCATGACACCGCTCATGGGCTTCGCGCGCCCCCTTCTGACGGACTCCAGCTCACCGGTCAAGCGACAGAACCCACAGTACGGGCCCTGCATCCATTACCGCACTGTCCGAGGACGGATGCGGTCATCCCCAAGGACGACTACCCACCGTCCCACTCCGGCGTAGGGAGTAGGTGACCCCCTTGGAACACCGTTGGAACACCGTTTCGGAACGCCCCGAACCCGCGACGCCCACACCGCCCTCCCCCGCCCTGCAGACACCGCACGGAACGACTGTCCTGTGTCTGTACTGACGAGTGGTGTTGCCGGATCGTTCCCCACTCGACTGGGGTCCAACCCCGTCCACCCCGTACCCTTGGGTTTTGTGTTCCGTAGCCGTGCCAAGGAAGAGAAGGCCCAGAGCGCCGACAGCGCGACGGTGACCGACTCCAAGCAGACCCGTGACCCGCAGGCCAAGAAGGGCCGGCCCACGCCCAAGCGCAGTGAGGCCCAGTCCCAGCGCCGCAGCGTGGCCACCACGCCCACCACGCGCAAGGAGGCGTCCAAGCGGCAGCGCGACGAGCGCCGCGCCGCGCTGGACCGCCAGCGCCAGGCGCTGGCCTCCGGCGACGAGCGCTATCTCCCGCGCCGTGACAAGGGCCCGGTGCGCAAGTTCGCCCGCGACTTCGTCGACTCGCGGCTGAACGTGGCGGAGTTCTTCCTGCCGTTCGCCGTGGTCATCCTGATCCTCAGCGTCGTGCGGGTGACCACCCTGCAGAACATCGCGCTGCTGCTGTGGCTGATCGTGATCGTGCTGATCCTGCTCGACTCGGTCGTCAACGCCGTACGGCTGCACAAGCAGTTGTCGGTGAAGTTCCCGGACAAGCAGGCCCGCAAGGGCGCGATCCCCTACGCGCTGATGCGCTCCCTCCAGGTGCGCCGGCTCCGGCTGCCGAAGCCGCAGGTCAAGCGCGGAGAGCGGCCCTGAGCGCGGATTCCTTCGCCGGGGGCGCGCGGGCCTGGCTGGACAAGCTGGGCGGGCTGCGCGACGTCGTACGCCAGGAGCTGGTGGCGCGGCAGCTGGAGGCGCAGATAGTCGGGCACTTCCCGGTCGGACAGCGGCTGCGGGTGCTCGACGTGGGCATGGGGCAGGGTACGCAGGCGCTGCGGCTGGCCCGCGCCGGGCACCAGGTGACCGGGCTCGAACAGGACGCGACGATGATCGCCGCCGCGCGCGAGGCGCTCGCGGCGGAACCGGAGGGCATCCGGGAACGCGTCCGGATCTTCGAGGGCGACGGCCGCGAGACGGGCGTGCACTTCCTGCCGGGCAGTTTCGACGTGGTGCTCTGCCACGGGGTGCTGATGTACGTCGAGGAGCCCGATCCGCTGCTCGCGGGCCTGGCCCGGATGCTGGCCGCCGGGGGCCTGCTCTCGCTGCTGGTCCGCAACGGCGACGCGCTCGCGATGCGGCCGGGCCTTCAGGGCGACTGGGCGGGCGCGCTGGGCGCGTTCGACACGACCGCGTACACCAACCGCCTCGGGCTCGACGTCCGGGCGGACCGCCTGGAGACGCTGACCGCGACCATGGCGGGCATCGGGGCACCCCTGCGGGCCTGGTACGGCGTGCGGGTGTTCACGGACACGGCGCCCGACGGGGTGGCCGGCATCGCGCAGGATCCGGACGCCGAGGCCCTGGACGCGCTGCTGGCGGCGGAGGAGCGGGCCGGCCGGACGGATCCGTACCGGCGGGTGGCGGCACTGCTGCACCTGTGCGGGGTACGGGGCTGACCGTGCGGTGGGGCGGGGTCGCCCCCGGGCTCCCCACCGCCGTCCGGACTACGGCTAAGGCTCCTACGCCTCCTGCGCGTGCAGGCTCATCGGCCCGTAGATCTCCGTGGTGTCCTCGTAGAGCCGGACCTGGTCCGCGCCGCCGTCGAGCAGGTCTTTCCAGTACTCGCCGATCCAGGACTCGGCATCCCCCTGTGTCGTGAACTCCTCGGGCTGCACGGAGGGTTGGACCTCCGCGCCGTCGGCCTTCTCGAATCGCCACGTCCATGCCGCCATGTTTGTGCCTCCAGGGTGTGGGCTCATCGCACAGCGTATGTGCTCCGTCCCGCTCGCGGGAGAAGATCGTTGCGCGTGGTTGCGCAGGTAGGGCGGCGCGTCCGGGCCGTCGGGGCCGTCCGGGGGGGGGTACCCGCGTCCGCGCGGGGCAGCCGCACAGTGTCCCGGCGCCGCGCCGCGGCCGGGTACGGCCGCCGTGGACGCGCGGTTGTCAGTGCTACCCGGGAGGATTGATCCGTGGAACTGACTCTCCTCGGTACCGGCGCCCCCAGCGGCCTGCCCCGGCCCGACTGCCCCTGCGCCGCCTGCGCCACCGCCCTGGGCGAGCACGCGCGCGCGGCCACCGCGCTGCTCGTCGACGGCACCCTGCTGCTGGACCTCACCCCCGGCGCGGCGTTCGCGGCCGCGCGCGCGGGGCGGTCGCTCGGCGGCGTACGGCAGGTACTGCTGTCGCATCCGCACGACGGCCCCGCGGTCGAGGTCCCCGCCGGACTGCCGCAGCCCGCCCGGGTGCCGGACGGCCGCGAACTGGCCCTGCTGACCGGCCACCGGGTGCGCGCGGTGGCGATGGACGCGCCGGGCACGGGGTACGCGGTGACCGGCCCCGACGGCCAACGGCTGCTGTACCTGCCGCCGGGCGCGGCCCCCGCGGGCCTCGACGGCTCGGGGCCGCCGTACGACCTGGTGGCCGGGGACTTCGTCGGACGGCCCGACGCCCTGGCCCGGCTGCGGGCGGTGCGGGCGGTCGGCCCGACGACGGACGTGATCGCCGTGCACCTGGACCACGACGTGCCACCGGGCGCGGAACTGCGCCGCCGCCTCGCCGCGGCCGGCGCCCGGGCGGTCCCGGACGGTACGACGCTGGTGGTCGGCGCCTTCTCCGAACTGCTCGACGTACCCGACGTGCCGCGCCGCACCCTGGTTCTCGGCGGCGCCCGCTCGGGCAAGTCGGCCGAGGCGGAACGCCGCCTGGAGGCGTTCCCGGACGTCCTGTACGTGGCGACCGGCGGCACGCGCGCGGGGGACACCGAATGGGCGGCCCGGGTCGCGGCCCACCGGGACCGCCGTCCGGGCTCCTGGCAGACGGCCGAGACCTGCGACCTGCTCCCCCTCCTGAAGGACGAGGGCCCGCCCCTGCTGATCGACTGCCTGTCCCTGTGGCTGACGGACGCGATGGACGCCGTGGACGCCTGGGACGACACCGAGTGGGCGTCCGGCGGGGAACGCGCCCTGCGCGGACGCGTCACGGCCCTGACGACAGCGGTACGCGAGACCCGCCGAACGGTGGTCGCGGTCTCCAACGAGGTCGGCTCCGGAATCGTCCCGGCCACAGCCTCCGGCCGCCGCTACCGCGACGAACTGGGCCGCCTGAACGCCCTGTTCGCGAGAGAGTGCGAGGAGGTCTTGCTGGTGGTGGCGGGACAGGTGCTTTCGCTGCGGGGGTGACCGCGGGGTTTCCACGGGCGGGAGGGCGAGGGCGGCCACGCGTTGCCCCCTCGCCTCGGCCCACCCGCACTCAACAACGCCGAGCAACCACCCGGGACACCCCCGAAACCCCCACCCCGCACGCCACAAGCACCTCATACCCCCACCCCTCCGACTCCCCCCCCCCCACCACCAACCCCCACAAACCAAAACCCGCCCCCCA
>LJCV01000164.1 GCA_001298575.1 Actinobacteria bacterium OK074 | reverse complement strand
GGGGGTGAGGGGTGTGGCTTCGGGGGCCTTCTCCCAGGTGGCGGGGGTGGCCGGGGGCGCCAGGGGCTCGGGGGTGGCCGACTCGGGCTCCTCCGGGGTTTTCCAGGCGTCCGGGGTGTCCGGGGTGTCCGCGGCGTGCGGAGTTTCCCGGGCTTCCGGGTCCGTCGCGGTTTCGTCCGGGGTCTCTTCCTCGGACTCGTCCCAGGTCCTCTCCGGCGCCGCCGGGGCCCGGCCCGTCACGTCCTCGGCCTCTGAGGTTTCCTCGGACTCTTCGGCCGCGGTCGGCTCGGGCGACTCGGTCTGCTCGGCTTCGGCCTTCTCCGGTACGGCCTGCTCCGGTACGGCCTTCTCCGCTTCGAACTTCTCCGCTTCCGTCTCGTCGCGCCGGTGCGGTGTCACTTCTGTCATCGCGTCTCAACTTCCCTTCGTCTGGCGCTTGTTGAGTGCCGCGGGCAGGTGTGCTCGGACGCGTGAGGTGAGCGAGCCGCCGTCCGCGCCCGCGCCCACCGCGACCGGCTCCCGGGCGGTGTCTTGGTCGGACTTGTGGTCGGCCTTGCCGTCCGCCTTGCCGTCGAGGAGTTCCTCGAACAGCGCGCGGGCCGCGAGGAGGGCCTGGCGCATGTCCTCGGTGCCGTCGCCGTTGGACGGCGCGCCGTTGGCCGCCGCCGCGCGGGCGGCGCCGTGGAGCCGGCGGTAGCCGTGGACGCGGTGCGCGTGGTGGACGGAGAGCGCGGCGAGCTGCTCCTCGTACTGGCCGCCGTCGGGGAACCCGCGGTCGTGGGCCAGTTCGGCGACGAGCCGGTCCACCGCGGTCACCGCCTCGCGCGGCGAGTCGACGAAACCGGCCTGGGCCGCGGCCCAGCGCGCCTCGTAGCGGTCGCGTGTCTCCTGCTCCAACGGCCGTTCGTGCAACGGTCCGTGGCGCTTGACCCGCTCGGCGAGGTCACGTTCGGCGGCCTTGGCGTCGCCGTCGTGGTGGGCGACGGCCCGGTCGTACTCGGGCCCGAAGCGGCGCTTCAGCTCCCGGCCCTCCCGCGCGCCGCTGCCCCGCCGGGGCAGGATGTTCGTACCGGCGATCGCGGCCAGGGCACACAACAGGACGCCGCCGATCACGATCAGAACGATGATCACGACTGTGGACATGAATGCCTTCCGGGTTGCTCGACCCAAGAGGGCCCGTGGGCACCCGACGGCCCCAACGGGCTCGTTCCCCAACCGACTTGCCCGGACGGCGGCGTTCAAACAGCGATTCGACAGCCACCTGTTCACCGTCGACTTCAGCTTCTGCCCGTCGTCAACTCCGCGATCACCCGCGGCAATTCGGTTGCATGACCGCACCCGCCCCGGCCGACAATGCCCCGTGACCGATCACCCCTCCCCACCGTCTACGGCAGCTCCGTCCACGACAACTGCGGCAGACGGCTGGTCCGTCGCCCCCGAGCCGTACGACTCCCCCGTGGCCGCGATGCTGTGGCGGGCGTACTACACGGAGGTCAGTGACCGCTGGTACCAGGTCCACGAGGGGCTGGACGCGACCGACCCGGCCGAGCTGGAGCGGGAGATCGCGGCGGACACGGGGGCGTATCTGGCACCGCCGGACGGGGTGTTGCTGGTGGCGCGGTACGCGGGCGATCCGGTCGGCACGGCGGGTGTACGACTGGGGCCCGGTCCGCGTACGGCGGAGCTGAAGCGGGTGTTCCTGCTGAAGCGGGCGCGCGGGCGGGGCGGTGCCGCGCTGCTGGTGGGGGCCGCCGAGGACGCGGCCCGGGCGCTGGGCGCGACCCGGATCGTGCTGGACACCCGCTCCGACCTGGTGGAGGCGCGGGCCCTGTACGCCCGGCTCGGGTACGCGGAGACCGAGCCGCACAACCAACAGCCGTACGCGGAGCGGTGGTTCGGCAAGGACCTCTAGCCGGGCAGAAGGGTCTCTAGCCGGGCAGGTGGGGGGACCGGCCCCGTCGGAGCGCCGTCGAGCCGTTCGCCGTGTGGGGGCGTTCCGCGTCCGAGCCGCACATCTCGGTGGTCAACTCCTTGACCAGGCGGGTGAGATCGGTCGGGCGGTCGGGGCCCCACCAGTCGCCGAGGAGTTCGGCCAGCGATTCCTCGCGGGCCGCGGCGAGGCGTTCGGCCGCCGCCGTGCCGGACGCGGTGAGCGTGAGGTCGGGCCCGTGCCGTTCGGCGAGGCCGCGTTCCTCGATCTGCCGGCTCGCGGCGACGATCGCGTCCAGCGGTACGGAGCTGTGTTCGGCGAGGACGGCGGGCTCGGCCCAGCCGTAGCGGCGGATCCGCAGCACCAGCCAACTCGTCGCGGGCAGCAGGTCGTAGCCCGCCCGTTCGGTGATCCGGCGGTAGATCTCCCGCCGTCCCTCGCGCGAGCCGAGCGTGGACAGGGCCCGGCACACCTCGTCGTAGGAGGACCGGTGGACCGGGTTGCTGGCGAGGGTCTCGGTCACGTCGGGGGCCGTCACCGAGCCGCGCAACCGGTCCTCGCGCAGGAACCAGGCGAGGACGAAGCCGAGGAGGGCGACGGGGGCGGCGTACAGGAAGACGTCGGTGATGGCGGCGGCGTAGGCGTGAAGTACCGCCGGGCGGAGGGAGGTTGGCAGGGCGGCGATGCCGCGCGGGTCGGCCTGGAGGCTCTGCGAGGTGGTGCCGCCCGGGAGTTGGCGTCCGGCGAGCGCGGTGGTGAGCTTGTCGCCGAGGCGGCTGGTGAAGACCGTGCCGAAGATGGCGACGCCGAAGGAGGCTCCGATGGACCGGAAGAAGGTCGCGCCGGACGTGGCGACGCCCAAGTCCTCGTAGGAGACGGCGTTCTGGACGATCAGGACGAGGACCTGCATGACCAGGCCGAGGCCCAGTCCGAAGACGAAGAAGTAGGCGCTCATCTCGCCGGTGGGGCTGTGTTCGTCGAGCCGGTGGAGCAGGAGCAGGCCCAGGGTGGTCACTGCGGTGCCCGCGATCGGGAACACCTTCCAGCGGCCGGTGCGGCTGACGATCTGCCCGGACGCCGTGGACGACAGCAGCATGCCGGCCACCATCGGCAGCATGTGCACGCCCGACATGGTCGGGGTGACGCCCTGGACGACCTGGAGGAACGTCGGCAGGTACGTCATCGCGCCGAACATCGCGAAGCCGACGATGAAACTGATGACGGCGGCGAGGCTGAAGGTGCGGATCCCGAACAGCTTGAGCGGCAGCACCGGTTCGGCGGCTCGGCGCTCAACTGCCGTGAAGACGAAGGCGAGTACGACGCCGAGCACCGAAAGGCCGATGATCTGCGGGGAGTTCCAGTCCCACGTCGTACCGCCGAGCGAGGCGACCAGGACCAGACAGGTGGCGACCGAGGCGATCAGGACGGTGCCGAGGTAGTCGATGATGTGCGCCGACGACTTCCGCGGGATGTGCAGGACGGTGGCGATCACGGCGAGGGCCACGACGCCGACGGGGAGGTTGACGTAGAACACCCAGCGCCAGCTGAGGTGTTCGGTGAACAGGCCGCCGAGCAGCGGGCCCAGCACGCTGGTCGCGCCGAAGACCGCGCCGAACAGGCCCTGGTAACGGCCGCGTTCGCGGGGCGGCACGATGTCGCCGACGATCGCCATCGACAGCACCATCAGGCCACCGCCGCCGAGGCCCTGGACGGCGCGGAACGCGATCAGCTGGGGCATGTTCTGCGCGGCCCCGCACAGCGCCGAGCCGGCGAGGAACAGCACGATCGCCGTCTGGAACAGCCGCTTGCGGCCGTACTGGTCGCCGAGTTTGCCCCACAGCGGGGTCGCGGCGGTCGAGGCGAGCATGTACGCGGTGACCACCCACGAGAGGTGCTCCATGCCGCCGAGGTCGCTGACGATCGTGGGCAGCGCGGTGGAGACGATCGTCTGGTCGAGCGCGGCGAGGAGCATGCCGAGGAGGAGGGCGGCGATGGAGACGGCGACGGTGCGGGGGAGGTGTTCTTGTGGGGGCTGGGGGTTGCCGGTGTCGGCTCGGGCTTGCGTGCCGTTGATGTCGCCGGTGTCGTCAATGCCGCCGGTGTGGCCGGTGTCGCCGGTGCTGTCGATGTCGCCGATGTTGTCGATGTCGTCGGGCATGGGCGCGTCCTCCTCTTGCCTCTTCCATCCTGATCGGTGTGTCCGAATATGGCCCGTTGAGTCCCGTCGGGAGCAGGTGTTGCTGAAGGTTGGCTGAGTCACTCCTGGGGGTTACGCGCAGATCGTGTGCTTGATATCGGCATACTTTCTGGAGCCCATAGGGAGGGAAATCAAACGCGTGACCGGATCGAACGAGAACGCCTGCCCGGAGTGCGCGGCACCGCGCAACCCGGACTCCACGCCGACCTGCACGTGCACGGAGCGGGCGGCCGAGGCACTCCGGGACACGCGCACGGCGGAGGCGGCTGCGGCGGAGGACTTCGATCCTCTGCGGATTCGGCCGTATGTGGAGTTGTCGGAAGGGGCCGAGGGGGCCGAGGGGGCGGAGACGGGGGAAACGGGGGAGACCGCGGGTGCCGTCGGGGGCGGGGGCGATCCGGTGACGATGCGGCTGCCGGTCGTGGTGGGGGCGGGGCCGGAGTCGGTGGCAGAGGTGCGGGCTGTGGAGCCGGGGTCGGAGCCCGAGTCGCGGGGGCATCGGCGGCGGACGGTGTTGCTGGCTGCGGGTGGGACCGTGGTTGCGGTGGCGGCTGCGGCCGGGATCGGGGTGTTCTCGTACAACACGCCGCAGCGGGAGGGGGCGCCGCCTCGGGACATCCGGGCGAGTGTGCCGGAGCCGTCGGACCGGTCGTACGGGACGCCGTCCGCGGGGGTGTCGTCGTCCGCGGCGCCGTCGGTGAGTACGAGTTCGTCGCCGAGTGCGAGTGTGTCGCCGTCGGCGACCGAGAGTGCGGTTTCGTCGGCGCCGCGTGCGTCGAGTACGCCGAGCGATACGCCGACGGCGTCCCGCACGACCGGTACCACGAATCCGACCGCGAGCGGGGGTGGTGGTGGCGGTGGCGGGCAGAGCGCGCCGGTGCTGAGCGAGGGCGACAAGGGGGCGGAGGTGAAGGAACTCCAGCTCCGGCT
Organism: Actinobacteria bacterium OK074; assembly: GCA_001298575.1. GTDB lineage: Bacteria > Actinomycetota > Actinomycetes > Streptomycetales > Streptomycetaceae > Streptomyces. Next base: position 236 of record LJCV01000164.1, on the reverse strand, counting down.
GAAGCAGGTCTTCTTCTACTTCGACGACGCGGATGGGAACTACGACAGCGGGGTGGCGCAGGCTGTCGCCAACTATCAGACGGCGCGGGGGATTTCGGGGGACGAGCAGGGGGTGTACGGGGCGGCTACGCGGGCGCGGTTGGAGTCGGAGACGACGGATCCGTAGGGGGGGTGGCTGGGTGCGGGTGTGTTTGTGGCTGGTCGCGCAGTTCCCCGCGCCCTTTGGGTGGGTGGGG
>LJCV01000163.1 GCA_001298575.1 Actinobacteria bacterium OK074 | reverse complement strand
GCCGGAGCCGGAGCCGGGGCCGCCGGCTTCGGGGCGGCGGGGGCCGCCGGAGCGGCCGGGACCGCTGCCGCCGGGGCCGGCGCGGGGGTGGCCGGTGCGGGTGCGGGTGCGGGGGGGGTCGGTACGGCCCCCGTGGCCGCACTGCCCGCCGGAGCCGGAGCGCTGGCGGCCCCCGGCTTGTAGTCGGCGAAGAAGTCCCACCAGGCACGGTCTACCGAATTCGGATCCTGGAGGTACTGCTGATAGATCTCGTCGACGAGCCACTCGTTCGCACCGAACGCGGCAGCGGGGTTGTGGCCCGCTTGGTCGGCGTCGGTAGAGATGCTCGATGCCTTACTGGGGGACTCTGGCGACACGGCGGCAACCGCCCTCTTCCGCTTCACAAGATGGTGATGGACAGCGGGAATAAAGGCTACGCCCCCAGGACGGTGAAGGTCAGGTCGGGCCGGTTCATCGTCGCGTAAGTCACATCGGAAAGCGTGTTTCGGGGGTGGAAATGGCGGGAAACAAGCGGGGTTCCGGTCTGAAATGGGTGCGCTGATCCACACCCTGACCACAGTCGGCCGGTGACCGGGGCGAACCGCTCCGGGCCTGGCACGCGACGTGCGCGGGCGGCGGCGTGATCACACGTGTCCATCGGCGTCGTCGCGCGGACAGCGTTCGATCTTGCGCCTACGACCCGAACTTTACGTCAACTTGGCGAAGATGGAAGTCCCGGAAGGGTGACCAGGATCCGGCAGCCACGCTCGGATTCGGCCACGCCGATCCGGCCACCGTGGAGATCCACCGCCCAGCGGGCGATCGCGAGGCCGAGCCCGGTGCCGCCGTCGCTGCCCGGGCCGTGCGGCCTGCGCACCGCGCCCCGGTTGAAACGCTCGAAAACGCGGGGCCGCTCCGCCACCGGAATTCCGGGTCCCTCGTCGATGACTTCCAGTTCCAGGGATTCCGGCAGCGGGCCGCGGCGCGCTTTCACGGTGACCCGGCCGTGCGGCGGGCTGTGTTTGACCGCGTTGTCGATGAGATTCGCCACGACCTGGTGAATGCGTTCCGGATCCGCGTGCGCGGTCAGCTCCGGCGGCGACACGTCCAGGTGCAGATGGACGTCCGTGCGCGTGTGGCTGCCGGAGCCCGTCGCCATGCCCGCGCGCAGCGAGGCGACCATCTGGGCCTCCTTGAGCACGCCCGACAGGTACGGCCACACCTCGAAACGGCGCAGGCGCAGCGGTACGACGCCGTTGTCCAGCCGGGAGAGGTCCAGCAGGGTCTCGACGAGCCGGCCGAGGCGCTCGGTCTGCTTCAGGGCCGTGCGCATGGTCTCGGGGTCGGCGGGGGCGATGCCGTCCACGACGTTCTCCAGCACCGCGCGCAGGCCCGCGATGGGGGTGCGCAGCTCGTGCGAGACGTTCGCCACCAGCTCCTTGCGCTGCTGGTCCTGGGCCTCCAGCTCGTCCGCCATGAGGTTGATCGTCTGGGCCAGGTCGCCCAGTTCGTCGCGGCGGTTCTCGCGCACCCGGCGGGTGTAGTCGCCGTGCGAGATGGACCGGGCCACCGCGTTCATCTCGTCCAGCGGGGCGGTCAGCGAGTGCGCCACGAACTGGGTGATCAGCAGGGTGGCGATCATCGAGAAGACCGTGATGAACCGCAACTCGGTCTCGGTGCGCATGGCGATCACCATCAGGCCGGTGGTGATGAGCACCGAGATGACGACCAGCGCGCCCAGCTTCGCCTTGATGGAGAAGGGCCACACACCACTGCCGAAGGAGGCGACGGCGGCGGCCTCCGCCACCGCGTCCCGGCGCTCGCCGGCGGTCGTGGCCGCGGACGGGCCGATGTCGAACGGACCGGCAGCCGTACCGCTGCCGTCGGTCGCGCTGCCCGCGCCACTCGCCGGACCGGTGACGCCGCTCAGGGATCCGTCCACCGGGTCGTCCATGGAACCGCCCATGAATCCGCCTATGGAACCGCTGCTCATCGATCAGCCCCTCAGTCGCCGTTCGGCCCGCTGAACGGAACCCCGTGCGGGGCACGGGACTCCACCGGGCCCGCTCAGGGTGTCGGGGTCTCCAGCGCGTACCCCACACCGTGCACGGTACGGATGCGCTCCGCCCCGATCTTCCGCCGCAGCGCCTTGATGTGGCTGTCCACGGTCCGGGTACCGGACGCGTCGGCCCAGTCCCACACCTCGGCGAGCAGCTGTTCGCGCGAGAGTACGGCACGCGGGGTGTTCGCCAGGCAGACCAACAGGTCGAACTCGGTCGGCGTGAGGTGCACGTCCTCGCTGCGCACCCGCACCCGGCGCTGCGCGTGGTCGATCTCCAGTTCGCCGAGACGCAGGATGCCGCTGCGCGGGGTGGCCGCCGCGGGCGGCGCCCGCTCGACCCGCCGCAGCAGCACGTGGACACGTGCCGCCAGCTCCCGCATGGAGAACGGCTTCGTCATGTAGTCGTCGGCGCCGACGCCGAGCCCGACCAGCATGTCCGTCTCGTCGTCGCGCGCGGTCAGCATCATGACCGGCACCGGCCGCTGCGCCTGCACACGACGGCAGACCTCCAGGCCGTCGAAGCCGGGCAGCATGATGTCGAGAATCAGCAGGTCGGGCTGCCAAGCCTCCGCCGTGTCGACGGCCGCGGGACCGTCGCCGGCCGTTTGCACGAGAAATCCCTCGGCACGCAGGCGGGCCGCGATGGCGTCCACGATCGTGGGGTCGTCCTCGACCACCAGGACCCGACGCTGAGCGCCGGGCGTCGCCGCCGTGCCGTTGTGGGAGGTGTGTGTCTGCTCCATCGCCCGCCCCTGGGGTTGCTTTCCGGAATCCGTGGGGTGATCCCATGTCTGCTTGTGACGCCGGAATGATCGGTGTCAGGTGAGCAGAGTACGGGCAGTGACCACAGCTTTGCTATCCAGGTCGGACCGCGAGATGAACCACGTCCGGAACGCCCCGGGCAACCGGGATCTCTTCGGTACGCACCCGTTGGAAACCGGCATTCCGCAGTGTTTCTTCAAATTCCGGAGAGGGCCGCGCGGACCAGACAGCCAGGACACCGCCCGGATTCAACGCCCGCGCGCAGCCTGCCAGTCCGGCCGCCGAGTACAGACCGTCATTGCCCTCGGTGACCGTCCACGCCGGTCCGTTGTCGATGTCCAGGCACAACGCGTCGTACGTGTCGGATGTCTCATCCAGGTATCCGACCAGATCCGTTTCCAGAATCCGCGTGCGCGGATCGGCGAGCGCCTCGGCGGAAATCGTGGAAAGCGGTCCGGCGCGATGCCAGTCGATGACGGCGGCTTCCCGTTCCACGACGGTGATACGGCCCCACCGGGCGTCCGCGGCGGCGTGTGCGAGCGAGAACCCCACCCCGAGCCCGCCGATCAGCACGCTCGGCGCGACGGACCGCCCGCCAAGGTCGCCGAGGGCCGCGAGCGCGACATCGACGAGCAGCCGCTCCGAACGCCCGTCCGAAGTGTCCATCAGGAAGCACCCGTTGGCGATGATCTGCAACAACTCCCCGTGGCGGCGCAGCACGACCTCGCCGTAGGGACCGTCGCGGCGGTCGAGGACTTCGGGGGACGCGGTGGTGGGAGGGGTGGTGGGCATGGGGTCCATTTTCGGGCCACGAGCGGGGCCGCGTCCGGGATTTTCGGGTACGTCACCGGTACGGCCACGTCACCGGTACGGCCGTCATCGGTACGGCCACGTCATCGGTACGGCACCGGAGGCGCCCGCGGGTTCAGCCGCACCCGGTGGCGGTCACGCCCGCGTAGCCGCCCGCCTCCTCCAGGGCGGTGAGCGAACCCCGGAAGGTGATGCGGCCGGTGGGCGACAGGACCGTGACGTCGGTGCAGGCGCCCGCGACGTCCTCCATCAGATGCGTGGACACGACGACACACGCCTCGCGCCCCAACTCCCGTACCAGGGCGTGGAACCGGGCCCGCTGCTCCGGGTCGAGCCCGGTGGTCGGCTCGTCCAGGACGAGCAGCGCGGGCGTGTTGACGACGGCCTGCGCGATGCCGACCCGTTGCTTCATACCGCCGGACAGGGACCGCAGCCGGTGGTCGAGCCGGTCGGCCAGCCCTACGGCGTCGGCGGCCCGGACGACCGCGTCGGGGATCCGTCCGCCCGGCATGTCCCGCAGCCAGGCCGCGTATGCCAGGAACTCGCGCACGGTGTAGCCGCGGAACACCCCGAACTCCTGCGGGAGATAGCCGAGCCGGCGCCGGATCTCCAGACGCTGCGCGGGGATCCGGGGGTCCCGCCCGAGCAGGGTGAGGGTGCCCTCGGTGGCGGCGACCGCGGTGGCCAGGACCCGCAACAGGGTTGATTTCCCGGCCCCGTTGGGCCCGAGCAACGCGTGCACGCCGGGGCCGAGGTCGAGATCGAGACCGTCGAGCACGAGGGCACGGCGGCGGCGTACGGAGAGGGATTCGGTGTGGATCATCGGGTTCCCAGTGGAGCGCGGGGTGTACGGCGGGTTCGGGGGGTGCGGGGGGCGCCGCCGGTCGCCGGGCGGCCGAAGGCGTGGCGGCGCAGGACGAGGAGTTCGGTGAGCAGGCCGGAGCTGACGCCCCACACCAGTTGGGGGCTGTCGCCGAGGAGTTGGTTCAGGGCGGCGACCAACTCCGGTGTCCCGAGCCCGGTGCCCGGATGCCGCCCGGCTCCGGTGTACAGCTGTGCCAGGCACGCGACGGCGAGCAGCCAGCCGCCGGTGACCAGCAGCGCGGCGAGGCGGCTGTCGACGTAGGAACTGAGGAGGAGCGTCGTCAGGGTGAGGGTCAGGCAGGGGAGCAGCCAACTCGCCGCGCTGACCGTGAGATTGGCGTTCGCGGTGGTGTCGGTACCGGTGTCGGTCCCGGACAGGACCGCCGTGGTGACCGCGAGGACGGGGACGCACAGCGCCAGTACCTGGCCGGTTCGGATCAGCAGCAGCCGTAGCCCGCCCGCCGGTGCCGTCCGCGTCACCTCGGCGAACGGGTCCGCCCGGCCGCCGTAGCTCGCCGCCACGCACAGCAGGGGGAGCAGCGGGGCGAGCAGGAGGAGGGCGGGGAGGGTGTCGGCGGACCGGTTCAGCCGGGCGAGGCCCAGGCCGGCGGCGCATACGGCGACGACGGCGAGCAGCCAGGGGAGGCGGAGGCCGTGGAGTGCCGACAGCCATGGGGGGCGGGTTCGGCGCGGAGGTGTTTCTGGTGGCGGGTCGGTGTCGGTGAGGCGGTCGAGTAGTGCGGTGTGTACGGCGGCGAGGCGGGGGCCGTAACTTCCGCTCTGGACCGTTGAGTTGACGGTGTCGGCGCAGCGGCGGCAGGTCACGATGTGGGCCTCGGCGTGGGGGAGGAGGTCGGGGGAGAGGGTGCCGTGGGCGTAGTCGGTGATGGGGGGGGGGGGGAGGTGGCGGTCGTCGGGTGGGAGCGGTGGTGGTGCGCGGGGGCGGGGGGGGGGTCGCGGGGGGGGGCCGGGGGGGGGGGGGTGGGGGGGGGGGTGGAGGGCGACGGCCGTGTGGCCGGTGCCGGGGCCGCCCGCGACGTACGTCACGGACGCGGCGGGCGCCCGGATGACGAGGTCCTGCTCGGCCTGGAT
>LJCV01000162.1 GCA_001298575.1 Actinobacteria bacterium OK074 | reverse complement strand
CCCTGCCGCCGCGCCCCCGTGCCGCCCCCCGCCCCCCCCCCCCGCCCCCGCCGCCGCCCTCGCCCACCCCACGCCCCCCCATAACGGGACCCCAGTTTCGTTAATGGCTCGCGCCTGCTACCTTGGCGGCCAGATTAACGGAACCATAGACCCGTTAGGAAGGCGAACCCATGGAATACCGCCGCCTGGGCGCATCCGGCCTCCACGTCCCCGCCCTCAGCTTCGGCACCGGCACCTTCGGCGGCCGGGGGCCCCTGTTCGGCGCCTGGGGCACCACCGACGCGCAGGAGGCGCGCCGCCTGGTGGACATCTGCCTCGACGCCGGGATCACGATGTTCGACACCGCCGACGTCTACTCCGACGGCGCCTCGGAGGAGGTGCTCGGCGCCGCGATCAAGGGCCGCCGGGACCAGGTGATCGTGTCGACGAAGACGGGCCTGCCCACGGGCGCGGGCCCGGGCGACGCGGGCACCTCGCGCTCCCGCCTGCTCGCCGCCTGCGAAACGGCCCTGCGCCGCCTCGGCACCGACCACATCGACCTCTTCCAACTCCACGCCTTCGACGCCGGCACGCCCGTCGAGGAGACCCTCTCCGCCCTCGACGACCTCGTGCGCGCGGGCAAGGTCCGCTACGTCGGCATCTCCAACTTCTCCGGCTGGCAGGCGATGAAGTCCCTTGCGGCGGCGGACCGTTACGGCCTCCCGCGCTATGTCGCCCACCAGGTCTACTACTCCCTCGTCGGCCGCGACTACGAGTGGGAACTCATGCCGCTCGGCCGCGACCAGGGCCTCGGCGCGGTCGTCTGGAGCCCGCTGGGCTGGGGCCGCCTGACGGGAAAGGTCCGCCGTGGCGAACCCCTCCCGCCGACGAGCCGCCTGCACTCAACCGCCGCCTACGGCCCGCCCGTTGACGACGAACACCTCTACACCGTGGTCGACGCGCTGGAGCGGACGGCAGCGGAAACCGGCCGGACGGTCCCCCAGATCGCCCTCAACTGGCTGCTGCACCGCCCCACCGTCTCCTCGGTCGTCATCGGCGCCCGCGACGAACGCCAACTCCGCCAGAACCTCGGCGCCGTCGGCTGGACCCTGACCCCCGACCAGACGGCCCGCCTGGACAGGGCCAGCGCCCGCCCGGCGCCGTACCCGTACTTCCCCTACGAACGCCAGGAGGGCTTCGCCCGCCTCAACCCGCCCATGTACGCGGCCACTTGGGCGTAGGGCTTAGGCCAGGACGTGAGTGTGCTCACGGCCGTTCGCGTCCCAGTACCACCGTCCCCGACGAGCAGAACCACCCGCCCGTCCCGGACGCCACCGCCAGTTGTGGCAGCCCGCCGTCCGGTCTGCGGACCTGCCCGCCCGGTGCCTCGCCGCGCAGCTGCCGTACTGCCTCCACCAGCAGGAACAGGCCCCGCATGCCGGGGTGTTGGGCGGACAGGCCGCCGCCGTCGGTGTTCACCGGGAGGTCGCCGCCCTCGGTCAACAGCCGTCCCTTGCCGACGAATTCGCCGCCCTCGCCCTTCCCGCAGAAGCCCAGGTCCTCCAGCGTCACCAGCGTCATGTAGGTGAACGCGTCGTAGATCTCGGCGAAGTCGACGTCCGCCGGGCGTATCCCCGCCCGGGTGAAGGCCAGTTGGCCGCTCACCGCGGCCGGGGAGGTGGTGAAGTCGGGCCACTCGGACATCGTCGTGTGGGAGACGTACTCGCCGGTGCCGAGGATCCAGACCGGTTCCGTACGGCAGTCCGGCACGTACTCCTCGGCCGCCAGGAGCAGTGCCGCGCCGCCGTCCGACCGTATGCAGCAGTGGAGTTGGGTGAAGGGGTCCGCGATCATCGGGGCGGCGGCCACCTCGTCCACCGTGAGCGGGGCGCGGTGGGTGGCCTCCGGGTTCGCCACCGCGTTCGCCCGTGCCTGCACCGCGACCGACGCCAACTGCTCGACGGTCGTGCCGTGTTCGTGCATGTGCCGACGGGCCGCCATCGCGTACTTGGCGATCAGCGTGTGCCCGTACGGGACTTCGAACTGGGACGGGCCGCGCGTGCCGAAGGAGAGGGTGCCGGTGCGGCGGCCGGCCCGGATGTCCGAGCGGGCCGTGGAACCGTAGGCCAGCAGGACGACGTTGGCGTGGCCCGCGGTGATCGCGTCCGCCGCGTGCGCCGCCATCACCTCCCACGTCGAACCGCCCACCGACGTGGAGTCGACCCAAGTAGGGCGCAGCCCCAGGTACTCGGCGACCTCCGCCGGGGCCAGCGTGCCCAGGCCCGCTGACGCGACGCCGTCGATCAGAGCCGGGCTCAGCCCCGCGTCCGCGACCGCCCGCCGGGCCGCCTGGGCGTGCAGCCCGTACGGGGTGGCCTCCGGCAGCCGCCCGCAGTCGGCCAGCGCCACCCCGACCACGGCCACCCGCCGACGGCCACCGGCCGAACCGCCAACCAGCCCGCCCGTCATGCAATCACCGCACCGGTCATGAAAACTGACGGTACATCAGATTTCCCTCGAACGGTCCCTGTGCTTCCGCCCCCCGTCCGCCTAATATGACGGACCGTCAGAACGGGAGAGAGGGGCCGATCCGCATGGACGCCCGCTTCACCGCCGAACAGGACGACATCCGCCGCGCGGTACGCGAACTGCTGGTCAAGCGCTGCTCGTCGGAGGATCTGCGGTCCGCCGTCGACACCCCCGCCGGGCACGACCCCGCCCTCTGGACCGCCCTCGCCGGACAACTCGGCCTGCCGGGGCTCGCGTTGCCGGAGGCGTACGGCGGCGTCGGCGCCACGACTGCCGAACTCGCCCTGGCCGCCGAGGAACTGGGCCGCTGCCTCGCCCCGTCCCCCTTCCTCGGCACCGCCGTGCTCGCCGCACCCCTGCTGCTCGCCCTCGGCACCGAGCGCCAACGCACCGCGCTCCTGCCCGAGTTCGCCTCCGGCGCGCTCACCGCCACCCTCGCCGTGCCGGGGGACACCTTGACCGCCGCCCTCGGCCTCCTCGGGCCACCGTCGGCCGACTGGGCGGGCGGTGGCCGCAGCGGCGGCGTCCAGGCCCGGCAGCTGGGAGGTACGGGGAAACTCGGTCAACAGGCCGACCGCGGCTGGACGTTGTACGGCCAGGTCGACCACGTGCTCGACGGGCACAGCGCCGGACTCCTGCTCGTGGCCGCGCACACGGGCGGCTTCGCGCGCTCCCGCGTGCTGCTCTTCCTCGTCCGGGGCGACGCCGCCGGGGTCGTACGGGTCCGCCGGACCGCCCTCGACGCCACCCGCCCCCGAGGAACAGTCCAACTCCGGGACGCCCCCGCCGAGTTGCTGGGCGAGGAGCCCTACGACGTCGGCGGCGCCCTCGCCGCCGTAGGAGAAGGGGCCGCCGCCGTGCTGGCGTGCGAGGCGGTCGGGGCGGCCGGGCGGATTCTGGAGCGGACCGTGGAACACGTGCGGCAGCGGGAGCAGTTCGGGCGGCCGGTCGGGTCGTTCCAGGCGGTCAAGCACCGGCTGGCCGACGTGTACGTCGAGGTGCAGGCGGCGCGGTCGGCGGCGTATTACGCGGCCTGGGCGGCCAGTTGTGGGGGTGAACACGTCGAGCGGGTCGGGGGGCTCGCCCTCGCGCAGGCGCTGGAGGCGTGCCACATCGCCGCCGCCGAGGGGATCCAGCTGCACGGCGGGCTCGGGTTCACCTGGGAGCACGACGCGCACCTGTACTTCAAGCGCGCCGCCGGTGACGGACTTCTCTTCGGCCCCGTGCACCGGCTGCGCGCGCACGCGGCCGACACGGCAGGCGTTTTCGCACCGCCACCACGGCAGGAAGTGGGCGTCCGATGACCGGTGTTGGCGTACGGATCGTGCAGAAGGTGTCCTCGACGCCCGGGTTCGCGAAGGTCGCACCCCATGTCGTCCCCGCGCTCGACCGTGTCGTGCACCGGCTCACGCGCGGACGGGTGCTGCTCAGCGCCCAGTTGCTGCCGGGAGTGGTGCTCACGGCGACCGGGGCCAAGAGCGGGCTGCGACGTCGTACGCCACTGGCCTGCATGCCCGAGGGGGACGGGAGTTGGCTGCTCATCGGGTCCAACTTCGGCCGGGACGACCACCCTTCCTGGACCGTGAACCTCATCGCCCACCCCGACGCCGTCGTCAACTGGAAGGGCACCGAAATCCCGGTCACCGCACGGCTGCTGACGGGGGAGGAGCGGGCGGCGGCGTGGCGCGAGGCGCTGGCGTTCTGGCCGCCGTACGCCACGTACCAGGCGCGGGTGGCGCGGGAGATCCGGCTGTTCCGGATCGTGCGGCGGCCCTGACACCGGCCGTTGGGGCACACCGCGGGGAACTGGGGCACCTCGCGGGGAAATCGCACCGGACAACGCGACAGGCGGTGGCCCACAAGTGTGGACCACCGCCTGAATGACAGGACTTGGGCTCCTCCGCGCACGGCGGATCGCCTAGGTCTGCATCACAGCAGCTTCGATTCTGCTCGGTCTCTCTGCCGCACGGGTTCGCGTGGAGTCGCGCGGGTTCAGGTGGGTTGCTATTTCGTCGGCTTCTTTCCCGTCACGCCGAGGTGGACCAACAGCGCCAGGTTCGGCTTCAGTTCGGCCTGCTTCACACCCCAGGACTGGAAGCCCTTCTGGTGCGAGGAGACCGACGCCAGCATCGCCACCAGCGAACCGGCCACCGCCGCCGGGGTCACGTCCTTGTCGACCCGGCCCTTGGCCTGCAACTCGGTGATGGTGTCCGTAAGGGAGTTGGTCACCGAGTTGAGGATCTTCATGCGGATCTTGTAGAACCGCTTGTCTCCCTCGGCCGCGCCGAGGTCGACGACCCGGAGGATCGCGTCGTTGCGGCGCCAGAAGTCCAGGAATCCGTCTACGAGTTCCTGGGCCGTCTGCCAGCCCGCCTTGCCGACCCATGAACGCCCTTGGAGCAGTTGGGTCAGTCCGGCGCCCTCCGCGGCCATGCGCTCCGCGATTTCCAGGACGGCGCCTTCGACGTCCGGGAAGTACTGGTAGAAGGTCGCGGGCGAAGTCCCCGCCTTCCGGGCGACATCGATGACCTTGACGTCCCGGTAAGGGGAGGAGCTGAGCATCTCGCTGAGGCAGTCGAGCAGCTTCTGCCGGGTCGCCTGCCCACGCCGACCGGCCACACGGCCGTCGACGGTACGCACTTGTCCTGTCATGCCGTCAGCTTACCGAGGGGTGATCGAAGCGCGATTCGGCCGACTGCAAATGGGGAGTACAGGGGGCTGTGGGCGGCTGCCGCCCGGGTTTGGCCCGGCCCTCAACCCGCCCCCGGACGGCCGCCCGGGGGCGGGTTGAGGGCCGGACCGTTAGCTTGGCCGTATGGCCGAAAATCCGTCCCCAGAGGGGGCGCCTGCGGCGGGCTCGACGGGGTTGCCTCCCGCGGGGACCGCCGGGGTGCCCGACGACAGCCCCCGCGGCGGTTCCGACGGCGGTTCCGACGGCGGTACTGCGGGGAGCCCCGGTGGCGGCTCCGGCGGCAGCCCGGGCGACAGCGGCTCCGCCGGGAACCCCGACGGCAGGCCCGTAGACAGCCCCGTAGGCAGCCCCGGAGACGCCCCTGCCGGGAACCCCGAGCGGACCCCCGACCGAACCCCTGCCCGCGCCCCCGAACGCGCCCCTGACCGGGACTCCGACCGAACCCCCCTACCCCCACC
>LJCV01000161.1 GCA_001298575.1 Actinobacteria bacterium OK074 | reverse complement strand
GCCTAATGGGGTGGGTGCGTAGGTGTGTTGGCGGGTGCGGGTGGGTGGGGGCTGATCGCGCCGTTCCCCGCGCCCCTTAACAGCGGGCTGCGCCCGCCGTTTGGGCGCCGAGTGTCCTCAACGTGTTCTCAACCCCGCGTTGAACCCGTGAGGTTGGGATGATGATCCGGAAAAGTTGGTGCTGGGGCGGCGGGTGGGGCGAAGGGGGGTGCCGATCTCTCGTACAGTTTGCGCCGTGGGATCTCTGCGCAATCCGGTCGGGCCGCTTCCCTCCTCCATCTACTGGCGACGGAGGGCTGTCATGCTGACCGTCCTCGGTCTGCTCGCGCTGCTCGGCGTGTGGGTGCTCGCCGTCGGGGGCGGTGGCGGCAAGAAGGACGAGAGCGGGGCCAACGGCAAGAACCCCGCGCCCACCATCACTCCCGGGCCCTCCGGTTCCGGTCCCGCGATCAGCCAGGCCCCGGGCGGCCGTGACGAGTCCAGCAGCGGGTCGGACGGCTCCAGTTCGGGGTCGAGCTCCGGGGCCGGTGCCGGGTCGAGTTCCAGTGCGGGCGGTGACGACGGCTCCGGCAGCGGCGATTCCAGCGGCGACTCCGGTGACGGCGGCGGGAGTTCGACGGGCGACGGCGACGGTTCCACCGGTACCGGGTCCACCGGCGGGCAGCTCCCCGCGGGATCCACTCTTCCCGACTGCACCGCGTCCGTCGTGAAGTTGACGCTGAGCAGCCGGCACAACGCGTACTCCCCGGACCAGGCCCCGGCCTTCGTGCTGACGGTGAAGAACTCCTCCGGCAGCGACTGCAAGATCGATCTCGGGCCCAGGAGCGCGGTGTTGACCATCACGCAGAGCGGCGGCGCCGACCACTTCTGGTCCTCGGAGGACTGCCCCGCGATCTCCGGGAGCGTCCTGTACCGGGTGCCCGCGGGCGGCAGCACGACGTACACCGTCACCTGGAAGCGCACCCCGAGCGCCCCCGACTGCGGTACGCCGAGCGAGGGTTCGGCCGGGTCCGGGACCTATCTGGTGGAGGCGGTCGCCCCCGGGTTCGCCAAGCTCCAGACGTCGTTCGTGCTGGCCAAGGACTGATCGGCCAAGGACTGATCGGCAGGCGGCTGTTGAGGCCGCTACACGTACCGTTCCAGGATCGACGACTCCGCCAGCCTCGACAGGCCCTCTCTGACGCTGCGCGCCCGCGCCTCGCCGACGCCGTCCACCGTCTGGAGGTCGTCCACGCTGGCCGCGAGGAGTTTCTGCAGGCCGCCGAAGTGTTCGACGAGGCGGTCGATGATCGCGCCGGGCAGCCGGGGGACCTTGGCCAGGAGGCGGAAGCCGCGCGGGGAGACCACCGAGTCGAGGGTCTCCGGGGCGCCCGTGTAGCCCAGCGCCCTTGCCACCGTGGGGAGTTCGAGGAGTTCCGCGTGGGTGAGCGCCTCCAGTTCGGCGAGGGCCTCGTCGACCGTGCGGGAGCGTTTCGCCGTGGGTTCGGGGACGTAGTCGCGGACCACGAGTTCGCGTTCCGGTTCGACGCCCGCGATCAACTCGTCGAGCTGGAGCGTCAGAAGGCGGCCGTCGGTGCCCAACTCGACGACGTACTCGGCGATTTCCGTCGCGATGAGGCGGACCATCTCCAGCCGCTGCGAGACCGCCGAGACGTCCCGGACCGTCACCAGGTCCTCGATCTCCAGCGCGGAGAGGGTGCCCGCGACCTCGTCCAGGCGGAGCTTGTAGCGCTCCAGGGTGGCCAGCGCCTGGTTGGCGCGGGAGAGGATCGCGGCCGAGTCCTCCAGGACCCGGCGCTGGCCGTCGACGTAGAGCGCGATCAGGCGCATCGACTGCGAGACGGAGACGACGGGGAAGCCGACCTGCTTGCTGACCCGGTCCGCGGTGCGGTGGCGGGTGCCCGTCTCCTCCGTGGGGATCGTCGGGTCGGGGACCAGCTGGACGCCCGCGCGCAGGATCTTCGACAGGTCCGACGACAGGACGATGCCGCCGTCCAGCTTGCACAGTTCGCGCAGCCGGGTCGCGGTGAACTCGACGTCCAGGACGAAGCCGCCCGTGCACATGGCCTCGACGGTCTTGTCGGAGCCGAGCACGATCAGGCCGCCGGTGTTGCCGCGGAGGATCCGCTCCAGGCCGTCGCGCATCGCCGTGCCCGGTGCCACGGCGCTCAGGGAGGCGCGCATCAGGCCATCGGCACCGGAGCTCCCGCCGGGCTTTCCGGGAGCTGACGCCCGGTCGTTGGCTGCCACTGCACTCCTCCGGTCGCAGGTTGTGGGGGGTGCCCCCGCCGCGGCCCTGCCGTCACGTCACCGAGGTCCGCCCTCCGGGCGGAACGACAGGAAGGTGACGACAGACCTCGCACACATGGTTCGTACGGACGGGCGAGACCAGGGCAAAGTCTACCGGCGGTCCTCCTCCTCCCGTGGGGCCTCTCGCCGACGAGAGCGCGGAAGGACCCGGAGGGCGTCCCCTATGTCGGCCACTTCCAGCACCTTCATGCCCGGTGGGATCTTGCCCGGATCCGACGGTACGAGCGCGTGCGTGAAGCCCAGGCGGTGGGCCTCGGCGAGGCGGCGCTGGACGCCCGTGACCCGTCTGACCTCGCCCGCGAGGCCGACCTCGCCGATCGCGACCAGGTTCTTGGGGAGGGGGGTGTCGCTGGCGGCGGAGGCCAGGGCGAGGGCGATGGCGAGGTCCGCGGCGGGTTCGGAGAGCTTCACACCGCCCACCGTCGCCGAATAGATGTCCCGCTTGCCCAGGGCGCTGATCCGGCCCCGCTGTTCGAGAACCGCGAGCATCATCGAGACCCGGGAGGTCTCCAGACCGGAGGTGGTGCGGCGGGGGGAGGGGATCTGGGAGTCGACGGTGAGGGCCTGGACCTCGGCGACCAGCGGGCGGCGGCCCTCCAGGGTGACCGTCAGGCAGGTGCCCGGCACCGGTTCGGCACGGCGGGTCAGGAACAGGCCGCTGGGGTCGGCCAGGCCCGTGATGCCCTCGTCGTGCAGCTCGAAGCAGCCGACCTCGTCCGTAGTGCCGTACCGGTTCTTGACGCCCCGGACCAGGCGCAGGCGCGCGTGCCGGTCGCCCTCGAAGCTCAGGACCACGTCCACCAGGTGCTCCAGCAGGCGCGGGCCCGCGATGGCGCCGTCCTTGGTGACATGGCCGACGAGGAGGGTCGCCATGCCGCGTTCCTTGGAGGCGCGGATCAGGGCGCCGGCCACCTCGCGGACCTGGGCCATGCCGCCGGGCGCCCCGTCGATCTCCGGGGACGCCACCGTCTGCACCGAGTCCAGGACCAGCAGGGACGGCTTCACCTCGTCCAAGTGGCCCAGGATCGCGGCCAGATCGGTCTCCGCCGCCAGATACAGATCGTCGGCCAGGGCCTTGATGCGGTCGGCGCGCAGCCTGACCTGGCTGGCCGACTCCTCGCCCGTGACGTACAGCGTGCGGTGCTGGTCGCTCGCCGACTTCGCCGCCACGTCCAGCAGCAGCGTCGACTTGCCGACCCCCGGTTCGCCCGCGACGAGGACGACCGCGCCGGGGACCAGGCCGCCGCCGAGCACCCGGTCCAGCTCCGGGACGCCGGTCGAGCGGGCGGTGGCCTGGCGGCCGTCGACCTGGGCGATGGGGACGGCGGCGGTGGTGACCCGGCCGGGTGCCGTCGTACGGACCGCGGGCGCGCCGAACTCCTCGACCGTCCCCCATGCCTGGCACTCGGGGCAGCGGCCGAGCCACTTGGCCGTCTGCCAGCCGCATTCGGTACAGCGGTAGGAGGGACGGTCCTTCGTGCTCTTCGTCGTTCGGGCAGCCATGCACGGAACCGTATCCGAGGGCACCGACAGTGCGGGGCGCCTGTGGACAACCGCCTGTGGACAACTGTCCGGCGTGCCTGTGGACAACCGTCCGCCCGGTCACCTGCCCAGCCACCTGCCCGGTCACCGCGCGGCCTCGCCCGCCTCCTCGGCCGCCCGGTCGCCGTCCGCCGCCCACTCCTCGGCCTCCTCCGCCACCGCCGTACGGCCGCGCAGTGCGAGCGCCACCAGCAGGGCCGAGAACAGGGCCGCGCAGCCGCACACGACGAAGCCGATCGAGTAGCCGTGGCCGAGCGCGGCCAGGGCGAGGTCGCGGGCCGCGCCCGGCGGGGAGGCGGCCGGGACCGAGTTGAGCGCCAGCGGGCCGCCCTCCGCCAGGACCTCGTGGGCCGCCGCCCGGGACTCCTCGCTCAGCGCGGGCGCCTGCGCGAGGTCGCCGGTCACCTGGGACGCCGCCCGGCTCAGCGCGACCGCGCCGATGACCGCCGGGCCGAGCGTGAAGCCGAAGTCGCGCAGCAGGTTCGTCGCGGCCGAGGCCATGCCCGCGAGGTGCACCGGGACCGTGTTCACGGCGGTCGCGGTGATCGACGACACGGTGACCGCGAAGCCCAACCCGACCAGCCCCAGCGGCAGGATCAGCGAGGTCAGCGCCCGGTCGTCGACGTCGAGCCCGGCGGCCAGAAAGTCGCCCGCCGCGATCAGCGCCAGCCCCGCGGAGAGCAGCACGCGCGCGTGGACGCGGTGCAGCAGCCGGGAGGTCAGCGGCGTCAGCACCGGGGTGACGGCGTTGAGCAGCAGGAACGCGAACGCCGTCCGCATCGGGCTCTGGTGCTGGATCGGCCCGAGCCTGATGCTCGCCGCGTACGCCGTGCCGAGGAAGCTGAACATGCCCACGACCGCGACCACCGAGGCAATCGCGAAGTGCCGGTTGCGGAACAGGTCCAGGCGCAACAGCGGCGAGCGCGCCCGGCGTTCGGCCGCCACGAACAGCACCAGGAAGACGGCCGCGACCACGAACGCGACGACCACCGGGGTGGATCCCCAGCCGTCCGCCGGGCCCTGGATGACGCCGTACAGCAGCGCGAACAGGCCGACGCCGATGGTGAGCTGGCCGCCGACGTCCAGCGAACGCCCTTCCGGCGCCCGGGAGTCGGTGGCGAAGCGCAGGCTCACCAGCGCGCTGGCGGCGGCCACCCCGGCGACCACCACGAACGCCGAGCGCCACGAGCCGTAGGTGCCGGTGACACCGCCGAGCAGGGGCGCGAGGAAGCCGCCCGCGGACAGGCTCGACGCCCACAGCGCGATGGCACGCGCGCGTGGCGCTCCCGAGGCCGTGCCCGCCGCGATCATCGCGAGGGAGGTCGGGAACAACGCCGCCGCGCCCAGCCCGGCCAGCGCCTGCCCCGCCCACAGCTGGTGCACCCCGGAGGCGGTCGCGGCCACGACCTCGCCCGCGCACAGCAGCCCGGCGCCGCCCACCAGCAGCCGTTTGCGCCCGAAGAGGTCGCCGAGCACGCCGAACGACAGCTCCAGTACGGCGACCGGCAGCAGGAACGCGTCCGAGATCCACGTCAGTTGGGAGCCCACCGGGTGCAGGTGCTCCTGGAACAGGCCGTTGAGCGTGGCGGGCATGGCGAGCCCGATCTGCGCGAGACAGACCGCCAGACAGCCCGCGATCAGGGTGCCGAGGGGGAGCCGGGACACGGCCGCCGCCGGCTTCGGGGCTGTCTCGGGGGCTGCTTCGGGAGTGGGTACGGAGGTGGGTTCGGGGGACGACGGGGTTTCTGACATGAGGGGTCCCAACGTCGTGGGGAGGGGAGCCGGGGGGGTGCCTCTATGTCTTTCGTCAAGCGAGGGGTGGGGTTCGGGGTTCGTAGAAGGTGCCGTCGCGGAGCATCGCGAACAGGACGTTGGTGCGTTGGCGGGCGAGGCGGAGGAGGGCTTGTGTG
>LJCV01000160.1 GCA_001298575.1 Actinobacteria bacterium OK074 | reverse complement strand
CTCCAACTCCGCCCGCGGATCCCCCACCCCCTCCACATGCCCCAGCATGCTGACGACGTCGTACCGCCCCCGCAGCCGCCGCGCCATCTCCGGATCCGTCAGCACCCCCTGGTACGCCTCCTCCACCCGCTCGGCGTCCCGCGCCGTCTCGACCCGGGCCGTGGCGTCGAGCCCGTCGAAGGAGGTGTACGGGTGCACGCCCTTGGCCACCTCGGGAAAACGTCCGTACCCCGTGCCGACGTCCAGCCAGCTCTCCGCCTCCAGGAACGGCAGCAGCGCGCGAGCGGCGGCACGCCACCGCAGGACGCCGATACGCCCCGGCGGGACATCGGCACCGTAGAGAGCGGTCGCCCGCGGGACGCACGACGTGGCAGACATGGGCGGCTCCAGAAGCGCTGCACCTGTGGCGATTAGCGACAAAACGGAACGTATGGGATCTCCTTGCCGCGTGCAATGACGTGCCGTCATCGTGGTGTCGACGTGGCGCGACCGCGTTCGATCGCTGCCGGTACTGTTCGGCGAATGAGCTCGCTTAATCTCGACGACTTCACCGATCTGATCGAGCGCCCCGACGGCGGGGTGCGCCGCGACGCGGAGGCGCGCCGGGAGCGTCAGATCGTGCCGCCCGGGGCGCTGGGGCGCCTCGACGACCTGGGTGAGTGGCTGGCGGCGGCGCAGGGCGCCGTGCCGGTACGGCCGGTCGAGCGCCCGCGCGCGGTGCTCTTCGCGGGCGACCACGGCATCGCCGCGCTCGGCGTGTCGGCGCGGCCCGCGGGCGGCACCGAGGCCCTCGTGCGGGCGGTGCTGGAGGGCACCTCCCCCGCGGCCGTCCTGGCCCGGCAGCTGAACGTGCCCGTACGCGTCGTCGACCTGGCCGTGGACTGCGATCCGGACGCGCTGCCGAAGGACGTCGTACGGCACCGGGTGCGGCGCGGCAGCGGGCGGGTGGACGTCGAGGATGCGATGACGCCGGAGGAGGCCGAGGCGGCGTTCCTGGCGGGGGTCGCGGTCGCCGACGAGGAGGCGGACGCGGGCACGGATCTGATCGTGCTCGGGGACGTGAGCGTCGGCGGGACGACCGTGGCGGCGGTGCTGGTCGCCGCGTTGTGCGGGACCGACGCGTCGGTGGTGACCGGGCGGGGCGGGCAGAAGATCGACGACCTGACCTGGATGCGGAAGTGCGCGGCCGTCCGGGACGCGCTGCGGCGGGCCCGGCCGGTGCTGGGCGACCAGTTGCAGTTGCTGGCGGCCGTGGGCGGGGCGGACTTCGCGGCGATGACCGGGTTCCTGTTGCAGAGCGCGGTGCGCAAGACGCCGGTGATCCTGGACGGGGTCGTCTCGGCCGCGTGCGCGCTGGTGGGGCAGCGGATCGCGTTCCGGGCGCCGGACTGGTGGCTGGCCGGGCAGAACAGCGGGGAGCCGGCGCAGGCGAAGGCGCTGGACCGCATGGCCATCGAGCCGCTGCTCGACCACGGGGTGACCGTGGGCGAGGGTGCCGGGGCCCTGCTCGCGCTGCCGTTGGTGCGGGCCGCCGCGGCGCTGTCGGCGGAGCTGCCGGAGGCGGCGGCGGAGGACACCCCGGTGGAAGACGCCGTCGAGGAGTGACCGTCGGGCGTGCGGGTGCCGTCAGCAGAGACACCCGCCCACCCCCACCCCTCCCCTGACAAGAAACACACACCCGGCCCACAAGAAGACGGTTGCGGCACGGTAAGAGACGGGGATTTGCCGGGTCGGCACCCATATGATCCTCCTTCATGGGAGATGCCCGAATCAGTGCGGAGCAGGAACGCGAGCCGGGGCGGCCGGCGGGGGGGGGCGGGTCTCGTGGTGGCGGTGCCACCGAGGACGGGGCGCGCGGGGGCGGCGCCGCGGACCGGGCGGGTACCGCGCCCGCCGGGGCCGCCGCCTTCGCCGTCTGGTATCTGCGGGTCGTCGCGTTCGTCAACTTCCTCTCCGCGGCCTGGGTTTCGCTCGGGCAGGACGTGCGGCGGCACAACCAGGAGAACCTGTTCACGCCGTATCTGCTGACCGCCGGGTTCGCCTCCGGTGTGTTCACGACGTTCCTCGCGATCACGATGCGGCGGCGCAAGCGGGCCGCGTGGATCCTCAACCTCGTCATCAGCGGGATCTTCCTGCTGCTCTTCGCCTTCGCGATGATCTTTCCGGAGATCCGGCGGTATCCGCAGAACTGGATCTCCCTGGTCCTCACCGCCGCCTTCGTGGTCGCGCTGCTGGTGGGGCGGCGGGAGTTCTACGCCAAGGGCGACCGGTCCAACCCGCGGCTGGCGGCGGCCGTCGGCGTCGGCGGGCTGCTGGGCGCGTCGCTGGTCGCCGCGCTGCTGGTCACCGTCACCAACTCCGATCCCCAGTCCGGCCGTTCGACCTTCCTCCAGCGCTGGCACTACGGCGCCCTGCGGCTGATCTCCGTCGCGGACGACGACACCCGCTTCGCGCACATCACGACGCCCAACTGGGTCAACGTCGCCATCAACGTCATCAGCACGCTGCTGGTCCTCGCCGTCTTCTACGCCGCCTTCCGCTCCCGGCGCGTCGTCGACCCCCTCACCGAGGACGACGAACGGCGGCTGCGCGCCCTGCTGGAGCGGCACGGAAACCGTGACTCCCTCGGCTACTTCGCGCTGCGCCGCGAGAAGAGCGTCGTCTGGTCGCCGACCGGCAAGGCGGCCGTCGCCTACCGGGTCGTCGGCGGGGTCTCGCTGGCCTCGGGCGATCCGATCGGGGACCCGGAGGCGTGGCCCGGCGCGATCGAGCCCTGGCTCGCTCAGGCGCGGGCGCACGGCTGGATCCCGGCGGTGATGGGCGCGAGCGAGGAGGCCGGGACGATCTACGCCAGGCACGGTCTGGACGCGCTGGAACTGGGCGACGAAGCTCTCGTCGAAACCGCCGAGTTCACCCTGGACGGGCGGGCCATGCGGACCGTGCGGCAGGCGTACAACCGGGTGAAGCGGGCGGGTTACCAGGTGCGGATCCGGCGCCACGCCGACATCCCCGACGCCGAGATGGCCGTCCTCCTCGAACGCGCCGACGACTGGCGCGACGGGGCCACCGAGCGCGGTTTCAGCATGGCGCTGGGGCGGCTCGGCGACCCGGGCGACGGGCAGTGCGTGATGCTCGAATGCACCGACGGGGAGGGGAGGTTGAGGGCCGTGCTCTCCTTCGTGCCCTGGGGGCCCCACGGGCTCTCCCTCGACCTGATGCGGCGCGACCGCGACTCCGACAACGGGCTGATGGAGTTCATGGTGATCGAACTCCTGCGGCACGCACCGGAGATCGGCATCACGCAGGTCTCGCTGAACTTCGCCATGTTCCGGTCGGTGTTCGAGCGCGGTGGCCGGCTCGGCGCCGGACCGGTGCTGCGGCTGTGGCGTTCGCTGCTGAGCTTCTTCTCGCGCTGGTGGCAGATCGAGTCGCTGTACCGGGCCAACGCCAAGTACCGGCCCATCTGGGAGCCCCGGTTCCTGCTCTTCGAGAAGAGCGCGGACCTGCTGCGCATCGGCCTGGCCGCCGCCCGCGCCGAGGGCTTCCTGGAGGCCCCGGGCCTGCCGAAGTGGCTGCACCGCAGGCACCTTCAGTCACGCCGATGACCGGGACGAGCAGGATCGCCCACTGGGCCCGCACGGAGTGGGGCCCGCTGTACGACACCGTCCGGGCCGCCTTCGTCACCGGGCGCCTGGCGGCGGTCCCGCTCACCCTCGCGGCCGTCTGCCTCAGCGCCCTGCTGCACACGCTGGACACCCGCCCCTGGGGCCATCCGGTCGTCCAGGTCCTCGGGGCCGTGCACGCCGGTGACCCCCTCTGGGTGACGCTGCTGCGCACGCCGTTCTCCCTCTTCGTCCCGGCCCTGGACCTGCCCATGTGGGGCGGGCTGGTGCAGCTCTTCGTGGTGTTCGGGATCGCGGAGGTCTGCCTGGGCCGCCGTCGCACCCTGGCCGTCGCCTACGGCGCCACCCTCGCCGGCACGCTCTACGCGCGCGTGGGCGTCGCCCTGGGCCCGCACCGGCCGCTGGGGCTGCCCGGCTGGTACGGGCAGGTCGTCGACACCGGCCCGTCGGCGGCCGTGGTGGGGCTCGGCGTCCTCGTCTGCCTGCGTTACGGGGCGCACGTCACCGGGAGCCTGGTCGTCGCGGCGATGGTGGCCGAGGTGCTGCTCAAGGGCAACCTCGCGGGCCGGGAGCACCTCGCCGCGATCGGTGCCGTACTGGTGCTGTCCTGGGCCGTCGAACTGCGCGAGCTGTGGGCCGAGTTCGTGGCCCCGGCGGGTTACGGGTCCGGGCTGCCGCCGATCCAGTCCTGAAAGCGGCGGCTGGGACCGGCCCAGCGCCGGTCGTGCCGGTAGGCGCGCAGCCGGGCCTTGGCGCGGGCGCGCGGGCGGCGGCCGTAGCAGCGGCGGGCCCACGGGGAGCCGGGGCGGGCCAGCCGGACCGCGCCGACCACGGCGGCGAGCGGGACGATCACGCCGAAGACCGCGGTACGGCCCTTGCCCTTGGCCAGGCAGACCAGCGAGAAGAGGAAGTTGACGCCGACGCTGAGCATGACGCCGCCGCGGTCGTGGAGTTCCTGCGCGGTCATGTCGTTGACGCCGAACGGCAGGAACCCCGCGAGGACCAGCCCGACCAGGGCCGCGGTCAGCACCACGATCTCTACGCTCTTGCGGCCCTCCTCGCTCCAGTAGACGTCGTCGAGGTGCAGGATCAGCGCGAACTCGTCCAGGACCAGGCCCGCGCCCATGCCGAAGACGACCGCGCAGACGGCGGCGCCGACGCCGTGGCGGTCACTGGCGACCGCGCCGAAGCCGCCGGTCACGGTCAGGATGACGCCGGGGACGACGTGGTGGATGTGCAGGCCGCCGGTCTTGATGTTGCCGAAGGGGCCCTTGCCCGCGCGGATCAGGCGGGTGACCAGGCGGGTGAGGAGGAAGGTCAGCACGAAGGAGGCGAGGGCGAGGAGCAGCGGGAGTTTGCCCGGCTCGATGATGTTCCGCTGGAGCCAGTGGGTCATGGGGCGAGTCTGCCGGAGGGCGGGGTTCCGCTCGATGCACGGCACACGGTGCAGGGCACGCGGCGGTCGGCACTCGGCGGTCATGACATAACCTGCGGGCCGTGTCTGCGACCCCGAACGACCCGAGCACCCCGAACACGCCGAACACCCCGAATACCCCGAGCACTCCGGACGCCTCGTATCTCGTCGACGGCCTCCGGTTCGCCTTCGGCACCCTCACCGTGGTTCCCGTACGGGTCACCCGGTGGGACCGGGAGGCCGCCCGGGGCGGGATGCTCTGGGCACCGCTCGTCGGGGTGGCCGTGGGGGCCGCCGCCGCGCTGTGCGGGGTGGTGCTGCTCGCCCTGGGGGCCGGGGCGCCGCTCGCCGCCGTCTGCTCCGTCGCCGTGCCCGCGGCGCTCACCCGGGGGCTGCACCTCGACGGGCTCGCCGACACCGCCGACGGGCTCGGCAGCGGCAAGCCCGCCGAGGACGCGTTGCAGATCATGAAACGCTCGGACATCGGGCCGTTCGGTGTCGTCACCCTCGTGTTCGTGCTGCTCGGCCAGGTCGCCGCGCTCGCCCAGGCGTACGGCGACTCGTGGGCCCGGGGCGCGCTCGCGGCCGTGGTCGCGGCCACGGCCGGACGGCTCGCGCTGACGTCGGCCGCCCCGGCCCCGGTGCCCGCCGCCCCGGCGCCGCGCGCGCCGTCG
>LJCV01000159.1 GCA_001298575.1 Actinobacteria bacterium OK074 | reverse complement strand
CGGGGGGTGTGGGGGGGGGGGCGTACGCGGTTGTCCGGGGTGGCGGGGTTTTCGTTGTGGGGGTCGCCGGGCGGAGAGGGGCCGGGGCGCGGTGTGATTGGCGGGCCACCGGGGGGTTCGCGGGGATGTCGGTGGTGTCGCACTCGGCGGCGTAGGCCGTGCCCGAGACGGCGGCGGACGGTGCCGTCGGCGGTTCGGTGGGGGCCGCGGTGGCGAACAGGGCCACGGCCAGCAGGACGAGCACCCGGAGCCACGCGGTTCGGCACGGGGCGTGCGCGCGGGGCTGGGCGGGGCTCATGAGAGGTGATGTCCCCGGTGCGAGCGGCGGGTACGTCGACACGCCGGGAAGGTTCACCCGTTCGGGCGGCTATCCCTTCGGGCGGCTATCCCTTCGGACGGTTAACCCTTCGCCTTCTTCGCCGCCGCCTTCATTTCCTTCTTGTGCTCGCGCACCCGGGCCAGCGAGTCCGGGCCGGTGATGTCCGCCACCGAGCGGTACGAGCCCTGTTCGCCGTACGGGCCCGCCGTCTCGCGCCAGCCCGTCGGGCGCACGCCCAGCTGTTTGCCGAGCAGGGCCAGGAAGATCTGGGCCTTCTGCGCGCCGAAGCCGGGCAGGTCCTTCAAGCCGGGTGAGGAGCGAGGAAGGCTCTCGAAGCGGCGGCTGCCGATGAGTGAGCCGAAGAAGAAGCTCCGCACCATCGACGCGCCGTTCGTCGCGCTCGGGCCGTCCGGGGTGGCGATACGCGACCGCCTCAAGCACCTCACCGACGTGGACGACAAGGTGTTGCGGCTGGTCGGTGAACACCTCGGACGCCTTGCCTCGCTGGACCTCAAGAACCGCTGCGCTGACGGCCTGGACCACAACAGCGACACGTGGGCCGCACTATGTGCGGGTCCGTAACGGAAGCCCTTCTCATCTGCCACGGGGAATAGCAGACGGGAAGGGCAGCCCGAAGCGGCGATGCCGCGGAAGAAGTTCAGCCTTCGCCCATGGCCGCGTGCCAGCGTCCGCTGGACAGGTGGCAGACCCCGTCGGGCGTGATGCGGACCTGGGCGCCGTAAAGCGGTAGCCCGCCTGTGGAGTTGAGGCGGTTGCGGATACGTTCCAGGGTCGTCCAGAGTCGTTGCGGTCCTGCTTGGTGGACGGTGGGCGGGTGGGTCCGGTCGGCGGTTGCTCGTGCCCATGAGCCGTCGGTGTGCACGAGGCAGGCGGTTCGCTGGTCGCCTTCCTCGCGGTAGTCGAGTTCGACGCCGGGTGCGGTGACCTCCAGCATGGAGCGGACTTCCCAGGCGTTCGACACGTCCACCACGGGATAGCGGCCCGTGCTGATCTCGTCCCCGTCCGTGTTCGCGTCTCGTGCGAGGGCGAACAACTCGGCCTGTTCGGGAGGGTAGTTGTCGTAGTCGTCGCCGGAGCGGGTGAGCATGAACCCGGCCCAGTCCCGTTCGATCTGCCCGATCACTTCCCCGCTGGTGTCTTTCCAGCCGGTGACGATCAGCGTTGTCCGGGCAAGCGTCGTGACGATCCGTCCGCCTACCCGCAAAGCCCTGAGAACTGGACTTAGACCAGGGCCGGGAGGGAGCGCGACCGTGGAAACGATCCGGTCGTACCTCCCTGGAATGTCCCTGGTGGCGTCCGCGGTGACGAACTTGGGGTGCAGCCCGAGCCGTCCGAGCCGTTCGGCTGCCGCGCTCGTCAGATAGGGGTCCACGTCGAGGCTTGTCACATACCGGTCCCCGAGGCGGTATGCCGCGTACGCGGTCAGGCCACCTGCGCCGGTGCCGAGATCCAAGGTGTCGAGCCCGTCGCCGAGCCGTCCGTGCCGCAGCATCCGGACCACGAGACTCGGCAAGGTGGCGGACGACGTAGGGGGGCCTTCCACCCGGTCACCACGCATCGCGTGGTCGGCGTGCGTGGGGCCGACGCGGGTGATCAGTGACCGGTTCGCGTATGCCGCTTCCCGCCAGGCGCCGGGATCGGCGGCCCCGTCCTGAAGCGTCCACCCGTCTGCCCCGTCGGGCTCCCACCATCGGGGGATCAGCTCATGCCGTGGTACTGAAGCCACGGGCTTGCGCCATCGAGAGTCGGGATCGGTCACCCGGCCGGCGAGCCGTTCCGCGTCCTTGTCCCACTCCATGTCCCGCTCCACGGCAGGTCCTCCTAGTCGTCGTTGGGTTCGCATGCGTTGTTCGACGGATCGCAGCCTTCCGAGTCGTTCGGGGTGCATGCGGCACGTGGTGCCGGGACGAGGGCGGCGAACGCTTCCCATTCCTGCCCTCCGAGGAGTTCCGCGAGACGCCTGTCCCGGACGTTGCCCACCGGGAAGTTGCGCGACAGCACGCAGCCGGTGAGGTCTCCGTTCGGGAGTACGGCCGCGCGCCCCCGCGTGCACCGCCCGCACAGTTCACCGAGCGACGGGGACTGTCCCGGCAGTGAGGCGCGGCCGACGGCGCGAACCCGGTCCGTCCCGATGCGCGTCACGCCCATGCCGGTCAGTTCGGCGCGTGCTTCGGTGACCCGCTGTCCCGGCAGGATGTCTACGATTCCGGCGCGCAGTGTCACGCCCCGGCCGACCGCTTCACGGATGTTGTCGCGGGTGCGGGCATAGCTTCCGGGACGGCCGGTGATCTCGTCGTGTTCCTCGGGGCTGTCGCTGTAGTAGCTGGTTCCGAGTGTCACGCCCGCGCGTGTGAACAGTTCCCACCACTGGTCACGGACGGAGAAGAGATTGCTGTAGATCTCCACTTCCCGCCCGAGAGACAAGGCCAGTTCGGCGAAGTCGTACCAGTGCGGGTGAACGGTCGGTTCGCCCCCGATGAGTTGCACTTTGGGGATGCCGAGTGCGGCAGCGTCGTTGATGACCGACCGCCAGTCCTCCGGCGTCATCGTGCCGTGCGACGCTTGCGGGCTGGACTCGGACAGGCAATGCGTGCAGGCGAGTTGGCACTTTCCGGTGATCTCCAGTTCCAGGAGCTCCACCCCAGCCGCAGGCTTAATGGTGGGGTGTTCGAGAAGTATCGTCATGGCGTTCCCTCCACGTTGTGGGTTGGGCCCTGGAACGGCGGACGTTCAACCATTCCAGGGATAACTCGCCCGGCTGTCGCCGTCATACGTGCAGCCGGACAGGAGTCTGAGCGGCGACTATTCCAGCGCGACCGGAATCGGGGGCATAGAATCTCGCTAGTGGCGCTCACTTCTTCTTCTCCTCTTTCTTCGCCGCTCGTCTCTCGGCGCGGTTGCCGTTGGGATTTGGCACGATGATCGGCTTGTCCCTGGCGCTTACGCCATCGGTTGCACCGCCATGCCTTCCGCCGACGCGCTTTTTGGACTGTGCCATTAGTTCCGATCGCCTTTCTTCTCTGAAAAGAGTTCCGGTTTTCAAGCCCCCTCGCCCGGATTCGAACCGGAGTCTTCCGCAGCCGACGGGGTTCAGCCCGCCCACATGGCCACACGATGATCAACAGGCCCACACTGGGTTCCGTGTGCCAGCACCGGAATGCACGGTTGTTCTTCCTGACTGAACTACAAGGGGATGTGCCTTCCCCCACTGGCTATGCGGTGGCACGGCGGGGTGCCGACCAGTGGGGGAAGGCGTGGTGCCCCGCCCTGCCGGGGGCTCGCCGTCGACATCGGGGGATGCTGCCGACAGATGTCACCCCGGCAGGGCGGGAGTTCATGGGGCCACCCGTGCCGCGAGGCCGAGGGTCAGTCCGCACACGCCGATCGCTGCGGCGATCATCAACACCCCTGCCACCACGGCCTCTTTGCACAGGCGCTTCATGGCGTCACCCGGTTGACCTTGGCGGGTTCGAGGTCGCCCGGGAGTTCGCTGGGGAGTTCGTCGGGGAGTTCGTCCGTGGGGACGAATTCGGCGAAGTCGTCGATACGGCGCCGGAAGTGGCGGTGGCGGGTTTCCTTCAAGTGGGCTTCCATCCAGTCTTCGACGTCGGTGGGGTGCGCGTGGGTGCCGGAACTCGCTCCGCAGGGTTGTTCGTCGCCGGCCACGCATTCCGCCGAGTATTCGGGTTCGACGGTGGGGTCCTGGCGGGTGGTGTATTTCACGAAGCGGTAGACGGCTCGGGTCATTTCAACGTCCCCCGCTGGCTTTGGGCGTTGCGCTCGGCGACGGCGGCGGAGAGGGTGTCCGAGGTCGTCGCCGGTTCGATGTGCTCCGGGGGGACGTCCCACTCCAAGCCCCCTTTCAGCGGGCGGAGTTGGACGTATCTGCCGACGTGGCCCATGACCCGGCCCACCTTCCCGTTGCGGGTGTCTTTCGCGATGGTGCCGATATCCGGTTTCGCGGTCATGAGATCAGCCGCCTCAGTCCGGCTTGTACGGCGTGGAGGTCGACGGTGGTGGGGTCGGCCCAGCCGCCGGGGGGCTCCCACAGCGGTAACGGCTGGCCGGCGAACTCTCGTATACCCGTGACCAGTTGCGTCGTGTCGTCCGGCGTGTGCTCGGTTGTGGTCGTCGTCTTACTGGTCATGGTCGGTTGCCGTGCCCCTTCACATCCGGGTGCGATCCGTGAGCCCACCTCGTACCTCTCGCGGGGGACATCACTGTGTGTGCTCCCAGGATTGCCGTACGGCGTCTACATTGGGGACAGTTCATGTGCCAACTACGAAGATGGAACATGGGAGTTGCGCGGTGGGAGCCCAGCCAAAGCCACTGACACCGGACCGGAGCGCAAGGCATATGTTCGGTGCCAAGATGCGTGAGCACCGAGAACGAGCAGGTATGAGCCTTGATCGCCTGTCAACGATTGTGAGGTTCTCCAAGGCGCATCTGTCACGCATCGAGCACGCCGAGTCGCCCGTTCCGCCGGAACTGCCGGGCAAACTGGATATGGCCTTTGGGCTGGATGGCACCTTCACGGACTGGTACGTACTGGCCCGCAAGGAGATCCACCCTGACAAGTTCCGGCGCAGGATGGAGCTTGAGGCCCGCGCTTCCGTGATCAAGGAGTACGCGCCTCAGATCGTCCCGGGGCTGCTCCAGACAGAGCCGTACGCACGGGCCCAGTTCATAGTGCACAACCCCAAGGCGACGGAACGGGAGATCGAAGACCTTGTCATCGGCCGCATGTCTCGGGTGGCCGTGCTCTTAGAAGACCCCCGGCCGGACTTTGCCGTCATCCTGGACGAGGCCGCACTACGCCGGGGGTACGGCGGACCTGCCGTCATGCGGGCCCAGCTTGCCAAGTTGGTTGATCTCGCGCTGACTCCCACTTCGTATGTGCAGGTGCTTCCCTTCGGCCACGGGGGGCACGCTCTTGCAGGCGGTTCCCTGGCTCTCTGGACGCTCGATGACGGCTCCCACGTAGCCTATGAAGAGGCCATCACCACTGGGACACTGGTAGAGGAAAAGGCGGAGGTCCAGGCCAAGATCCGGGCCTACGATCTGCTCAGTGCATCGGCACTGTCCCCTGCTGAGTCGGCGGACTTCATGCGGTCCGTTATGGAGGAACTTCTCTGATGAGCACCACCCCTGACCACACCGTCGTTCGGTGGGTCAAGTCGAGTTACAGCGGCAACGGAGGAGGGAGCTGCCTTGAGTGGGCCCCCGACGGGGCCTCAACTTCCGATCTAGTTCCCGTCCGGGACAGCAAGGACCCGGCCGTGGGCACCATCACGGTTACCCCGGGCTCTTGGTCGTCGTTCGTCTCGTTCATACAGGTTCAGGACATCTGACAGGCTGCGCCTGAGCGGGCCCTCTCCAAGACTCGACAGGAGGGGGCCCGTTCTCGTGTCTGCGGTTCCTGCTGTCCGGACACGACGAAGCCCTGCACAGTGACGCCCGGACGGGGATCGTGCCGTGCCGCTGAGCTACTCGTGCAGCCGTCAACTGTCGGACTGGGTGGTCAGGCGTCCGGTGCCGGCATCGGCTCCTCCTGGTTGGTGGGGAAGTGGTTGCGGGTTGAGCGAAAACGGCGTCGGGGCCGTACCTCATCGGAATGCGGAAACCCGTAGGTGCTGGCTAGTACGGAGACGTGGCGCGGATGGACAACACGGGTGGGACGGGTGTCGTACGCGGTGGGGTGGGTGGTCTGGGCCGACGGCGGTTGGCTCGTCTTCTCGCCCTGACGGGGGCCCTGTTGCTCCTGGTGCTGTTCGGTGGAGTCGGCGGGGCCTCCGCGCATGCCGTGCTGGAGAACTCCTCCCCCGCCGACGGCAGCGTGGTGAAGAGCGCGCCGAAGACGGTCACGTTGACGTTCACCGAGTCCGTCGGGCTGCTCGACGACTCCTTCCGGGTGCTCGACCCCGACAACCGCCGCGTCCACATCGGCGAACCCGGCCACGCGGACGGTCGCGGCGACACCGCCCGCGTCACCCTCCCCGCCGGCATGGCCAAGGGCACCTACCTCGTGGCCTGGCGGGTCGTCTCCGCCGACAGCCACCCCGTCTCCGGCGCCTTCACCTTCTCCGTCGGCAAGCAGACCGCCACCAAGGCCGTTGCCCCCAGCGGCACTTCGACGGACGAGGCCACCGCCACGCTCTACGACGTCGCCCGCTACTTCGCCTACGGCGGGCTTGCGCTGTTGCTCGGTGTGCTTGCGTTCTCGCTGATCACGGGGCTGGCCGTGGGGCGGGGGATGGCGGCCACGGGGTGGTGGACGCTGTTCGGCGCCACCGTTGTGCTGCTGCTTCTGCGGGGGGCTTACGAGCGGGGGGACGGGCCGGGGGGTGCGTTCGAGCCGGCGGTGGTGTGGGGCGGGCTCGGTGGGCGGCCGGGGATTGCGCTGGTGGTTCGGCTGGTGTTGTTGGGGGTGGTGGCGTTCGTTCCTGTGCGGCTTGTGGGGGGGAGTGGTGGGGCGGGAGAGCGGGGGAGTGTGCGGCTGCGAGGGCGTCGGGCGGGGGTTGTTGTTGGTGCGTTGTCGCTTGGGCTGGCGCTTACTTGGGCCGCGGCCGAGCATGCCGCCGCGGGGATTCAGGTGCCGGTCGCGATGACTTCCGCCGTGCTGCATCTGTTGGCCATGGCGGTGTGGCTCGGTGGGCTTACCGCGTTGCTCGGGCTGTTGTACCGGGCGCCGGAGGAGTTGCCCCCGGCCGCCGTCGCTCGGTTCTCCCGGGCCGCGTTCGCCTCGGTCGTGGTGCTGGTGTGCACCGGCGTTTACCAGGCGTGGCGGGGGCTCGGCTCGCTCAGCGCCCTCAACTCCACGCCTTACGGGCGGCTGTTGACGTTGAAGGTGATCGCCGTGCTGTTGTTGCTGGCTGCCGCTTCTTATTCGCGGCGGTGGACTGGGCAGTTGGTGGGGGCGGGGGTGTCGACTGTTGCTGCGGTGGCAACTGCGCCTGCGGCGGTGGTGGGTTCGGTTGTTGTTGAGGAGCGGGAGAGGGTGCCTGAG
>LJCV01000158.1 GCA_001298575.1 Actinobacteria bacterium OK074 | reverse complement strand
GACCACCGGCGCGGCGCCGGAGCGGCGGCCACGGGCTCGGCCGCGGGGGCCGGGGCGGCAGCGGGCGCGCCCGTGCCGTCGTCGATCACGGCCAGCTCGGCGCCGACCTCGACCGTCTCGTCCTCGGCGACCTTGATGGAGGCCAGGACACCGGCGACGGGCGAGGGGATCTCGGTGTCGACTTTGTCGGTCGAGACCTCGAGCAGTGGCTCGTCGGCCTCGACGCGCTCACCCTCGGCCTTCAGCCAGCGGGTGACGGTGCCCTCGGTGACGCTCTCGCCGAGCGCCGGAAGGGTTACGGAAACCGCCATGGTTTCGGTTGCTCCTTACGAATTGCGGAAAGTCTGGTCGTCGCGTCCGTGACCGAGGGTCAGTCGTGCGAGTGGAGGGGCTTGCCGGCCAGGGCCAGGTGGGCCTCGCCGAGCGCTTCGCTCTGTGTCGGGTGGGCGTGGATGAGCTGGGCGACCTCGGCGGGCAGCGCTTCCCAGTTGTAGATCAGCTGGGCCTCGCCGACCTGCTCGCCCATGCGGTCGCCGACCATGTGGACGCCGACCACGGCACCGTCCTTGACCTGGACGAGCTTGATCTCACCCGCGGTCTTGAGGATCTTGCTCTTTCCGTTGCCCGCCAGGTTGTACTTGAGGGCGACGACCTTGTCCGCGCCGTAGATCTCCTTGGCCTTGGCCTCGGTGATGCCCACGGAGGCGACCTCGGGGTGGCAGTACGTCACCCGGGGGACACCGTCGTAGTCGATCGGGACGGCCTTGAGACCGGCCAGCCGCTCCGCCACCAGGATGCCCTCGGCGAAGCCGACGTGCGCGAGCTGGAGCGTCGGGACGAGGTCGCCGACGGCGGAGATGGTCGGGACGTTGGTGCGCATGTACTCGTCGACCAGGACGTAGCCGCGGTCCATCGCGACGCCCTGCTCCTCGTAGCCGAGACCGGCGGAGACCGGGCCGCGGCCGACGGCGACGAGGAGGAGCTCGGCCTCGAACTCCTTGCCGTCGGCGAGGGTGACCTTGACCCCGTCAGCCGTGTACTCGGCCTTCGAGAAGAAGGTGCCCAGGTTGAACTTGATGCCGCGCTTGCGGAAGGCGCGCTCAAGAAGCTTGGAGGAGTTCTCGTCCTCAAGGGGGGCGAGGTGCTTGAGCCCCTCGATGATGGTGATGTCGGTGCCGAAGGACTTCCACGCGGAGGCGAACTCGACGCCGATGACACCGCCGCCGAGCACGATCGCCGACTGCGGGACCCGGTCCAGGACCAGCGCGTGGTCGGAGGAGATGATCCGGTTGCCGTCGATCTCCAGGCCGGGCAGCGACTTCGGCACGGAACCGGTCGCCAGGAGGACGTGACGGCCGTTGATCCGCTGTCCGTTGACGTCGACGGAGGTGGGGGACGACAGCCGGCCCTCACCCTCGATGTAGGTCACCTTGCGGGAGGCGACGAGTCCCTGGAGGCCCTTGTACAGGCCCGAGATGACCTCGTCCTTGTACTTGTGGACGGCGGGTACGTCGATGCCCTCGAAGGTGGTCTTGACACCGAACTGCTCGCTCTCGCGGGCCTGGTCGGCGATCTCGCCCGCGTGCAGCAGGGCCTTGGTGGGAATGCATCCCCGGTGCAGGCAGGTACCGCCGACCTTGTCCTTTTCGATCAGGGCGACGTCCAGACCCAGCTGTGCCCCGCGCAGGGCCGCGGCGTAACCACCGCTGCCACCGCCGAGGATCACTAGGTCGAAAACGGTGCTGGCGTCGTTCGCCACGTCACGTCCTCCATGCATGTGCGCCGTACGCCGGTCTCCACTGACCGGTCGGCGGCTGGTGTCCGGCCGCTCGTTCTTCGGCCCTTCGGTGGGGGCCCTGTCCTGCCGAGAACCCATCTTCGCACCTGCCGACCACACACGAGACGCCGGGCCTGTGTGTGAGACGCCGCACTTTTACGTTCCGATGACTCCCCCGCGCCCCGATGAGGCGGGCCGGAGGCCCCGAAAGGGGCGCGGGGCTGTATCAATTTGCGGCTCCGCCGCGTGGGCGCGAGCAACCACATACGGCCCGCGGCCTAGAACCGGCAGGAGCCCCTACGGCGAGTAGTAATGATGGCCAAAGGTCGCCAGGTCACTCCAGCCCACCGCCGGAGGCAACCCGCTCGGCCAGCCGCACCAACGTCCGCACCGCAGACCCCGTCCCGCCCTTGGGCGTATACCCGAACGGCCCGCCGTCATTGAACGCGGGCCCGGCGATGTCCAGGTGCGCCCAGGTGATCCCCTCACCAACGAACTCCCGCAGGAACAACCCCGCCACAAGACCTCCCCCCATCCGCTCACCCATGTTCGCGATGTCGGCCGTGGGCGAATCCATCCCCTTGCGCAGATGCTCCGGCATCGGCATCGGCCACGACTCCTCACCAACCTCCCCCGCCGTCTCCACGAGCACCGAACGGAACGCGTCGTCATTGGCCATGACCCCGAAGGTCCGGCTGCCCAGCGCGAGCACCATCGCCCCGGTGAGGGTGGCGACGTCCACGATCGCGTCCGGCTTCTCCTCCGACGCCTTGGCCAGCGCGTCCGCGAGGACGAGGCGGCCCTCGGCGTCCGTGTTCAGCACCTCGACCGTCTTGCCGCTGTACATGCGCAGCACGTCGCCGGGGCGGGTGGCGGAACCGGAGGGCATGTTCTCGGCCAGCGCCAGCCAGCCGGTGACGTTGACCTCCAGGCCGAGCCGGGCGGCGGTGACGACGGCCGCGAAGACCGCCGCGGCGCCGCTCATGTCGCACTTCATCGTCTCGTTGTGCCCGGCGGGCTTGAGGGAGATGCCGCCGGAGTCGTACGTGATGCCCTTGCCGACGAAGGCGAGGTGCTGCCTGGCCTTCGGGGAGGTGTACGACAGCTTGACCAGGCGGGGCGGGGTCGCGGAGCCCACGCCGACGCCGAGGATGCCGCCGTAGCCGCCCTTGGCGAGGGCCTTCTCGTCCAGGACCTCGGCCTTGATGCCGTGCTCCTTGGCCGCGGTCTGGGCGATGGTGGCGAACGCCTCCGGGTCGAGGTCGTTGGGCGGGGTGTTGATCAGGTCGCGGGCGCGGTTGAGCTCCTCGGTCAGCGCCAGCGCGCGCTGGACGGCCGCCTTGTACGCGGCGTCGCGCGGCTTGCCGCCGAGCAGGGCGACCTCGGCGAGCGGGGCCTTGCCCTTGCCGTTGGCCTTGCCGCCCTTGTAGGTGTCGAAGGAGTACGCGCCCAGGAGCGCGCCCTCGCCCACGGCACCCGCGTCGGTGGCGTCCGCGATCGGCAGCGCGAACGCGGCCTTCTTGGCGCCGGACAGCGCACGGGCCGCGGCGCCCGCGGCGCGCCGCAGGGACTCCGCGGGGTAGCCGCCGTCCTTCCCGGGCTCGGCGCCCAGGCCCACCGCGAGGACGACGGGTGCCTTGAAGCCTGCCGGGGCCGGCAGCTTCGTCACCTCGCCCTCGGCCCCCGAGGCGCCGAGGGTCTCCAGGACGGCGGCGAGCCGGCCGTCGTACGCCGTGTCGACGGCCTCGGCGCCCGGTGCTACGACCAGGCCGCCGGAGCCGGAGGAGGACACGGTGCCCTTCGCGACACCGACCACGATCGCGTCGGCCCGGAGGCCGGCCGCCGCGGCGGTGCTGAGAGTGAGAGCAGTCACGGTGGTGAATTCTCGCTTCCGATTGAGTTTTCAGTGGCCGAACGGATAGGGGTCGACCGGCCCGAGAACCGACCCTAGGTCCCCGCGGCGGTGGGGTCCTGCCGGGTCCGGCGCAGGAGTGGGTGAACGCCCGTGACGAGCCTACGCGCGTGGCCTGAACTGCTCACTCCTGCGGGTGTTCACCCGGGCGTGGGGGTGTGGCCAATTCCCGATCGTTCACATCAGTGAGGTGGGTCACAGTCCCGGTGTTCCTGTGGGATCGCCCGTACGTTGCTTTGCATCATTTCCACGGATCCCTTTCGCAACGACCACGAGGGGATCGACGCAGTCCTCCTCGCAGCGGGGGCGAGGGGGCTTTTGGGGGAGGGACCGAAGTCTTGACGCATGACGCGCGTAGACGCAGCAGAGGCGGCCGGAGCGGCAGGGGTGGCAGGGGCGGGCGCGGAGCCGGCAGAGCCGCCGGTGTGCTGGCGGCCGCGGCCGGCTTACTGGCGTTCGGGCTGTCCGCGCCCCACGCCTTCGCGGCCACCGAGCCGCGTATCGATCTCAAGGTGCTCGTCGTCGACAACGGCGACGGACCGGTCGGCGCCATCACCGCCGAACTGAAGAGCACCGGCATCCCGTACACCACCGTCGACCTGACCTCGGCGAACAGGCCGGTCATCGACGACGCGTTCCTCAGCGACACCGTGAACGGCACGCCCCGCGCCAAGTACCAGGGCGTGGTCCTGCCCAACGAGGCCCCGTTCGGCACCGGTTCGGCCGAACAGACCGCGCTGGAGACGTACGAGAAGACGTACGCCATTCCGCAGGTCGACGCCTACACCTGGGCCCATCCCGAGGTCGGGCTCAACTACGCTTCCTACAGCGGCACTTTGGACGGCCACGAGGCGGACGTGACCACCGCCGGACAGTCCGGTGTCTTCGGCTATCTCGACGGGCCCGTCACCTTCGAGGACAACGACCCGTCCGTTTCCGAGAGTTACGGCTTCGTGGCCGCGCCCGCGGACGGCTTCACCAGCTACGTCGACACCGCCGTACCCGGCAGCGACGACCGCGGCAGCCTGGTCGGCGAGTACGCGCACGACGGCCGCCGCGAACTCGTGCTGACCTTCGCCTACAACGAATACCAGCAGCAGTTCCTGGTGCTGGCCCGCGGGATCGTCGAATGGCTGACACAGGGTGTACACCTGGGACAGAACCGCAACTACTTTTCGGTACATGTCGACGACGTGTTCGCGCCCGACAGCCGCTGGGACACCGACCTCAACTGCACGCCGGGGGACTACGACTGCACGGGTGACGACGACGGCTCCACCGACATCCGGATGACGGCGGCCGACGCCCAGTACGCCGTGCAGTGGGAGCAGGAACACGGCTTCACCCTGGACCTCGCCTTCAACGCGGGCTCGGGCGAGGAGTGGAAGCAGGAGCACGGCGGCACGGACGAGCTGGCCACCCAACTCCTCGCCGACAAGGCCGACTTCCGCTGGATCAACCACACCTACACGCACCTGTTCCTCGGCTGCGTCCAGGACCTCACGACGGTGCCGTGGAGCTGCGCGAAGAACGCCGACGGCACGACGCAGTACATGAGCCAGGCCGACATCTCGGCCGAGATCGCCGACAACTACAACTGGGCGGTCGCCAACGGCCTTTCCGTCGACCGCACCGAACTCGTCACCGGTGAGCACTCGGGGCTCGCGGTCCTGCCCCAACAGCCCGACGACAACCCGAACCTGGCCCCCGCGCTCGCCGCGAACGGCATCGAGTGGACCGCCTCGGACCACTCCCGCGAGACCGAACAGCGGGCCGTGGGCAGCGCGTTGACCGTGCCGCGCTACCCGATGAACGTGTACTACAACACCGGCACCCAGGCCGAGGCCGTCGACGAGTACAACTGGATCTACACCTCCGCGGCCGACGGCGGCAGCGGCACCTGCGAGAACAACCCGACCTCGACCTGCCTGGCCCAGCCGCTGGACACGGCCACCGGGTACACGTCGTACATCGTCCCGCAGGAGGCCCGTACGGCCCTGTCGCACGCCATCGGCAACGACCCACTGCCGCACTACGCGCACCAGTCGAACCTCACCGAGGACCGCCTGCTGTACCCGGTCCTGGACCAGGTGCTGGACGACTACAACGCGCTGTTCGCCGACAACACCCCGCTTCAGAACCCGCGGGAGAGCGCCATCGGCACCGAACTCCAGCGCCGCACCGCCTGGCAGAGCGCGTTGGACGACGGCTCCGTCACCGCGTACCGGATCGGGAACACCGTCACCGTCACCGCGCCGTCCGGGACCCAGATCCCGGTCACCGCACCCGAGGGGACCATCAAGCAACTCCTGCTCGGCACCACCGCGTTCGGAACCCCGTACGCGGGGGAGCGCTCGGCCTGGACCACGCCGGACCTCCTACAGACCGCTCTCACGCTGACCCTGCCCACCACCACGTAGGGCAGGTTCCGCGTAGGCCGCGCCCCACCGCCCCACCCCCCCGTCCTCCTCCGGCCCACCGACCCCGGCCCCGCTCCCCCCGCCCCCCCCCGCGGCCCACAGCCCCCCCCCCCCCCCCCCCCCCGCGCCCGCCAGCACCACTCCCGCCCCCAGG
>LJCV01000157.1 GCA_001298575.1 Actinobacteria bacterium OK074 | reverse complement strand
CCCCCCGGCCTGTGTGCCCCCCGCTGCATGGTCCTGCGCTGCTGACAGCCCCGGTCCCCCAAGACCGACCACCATCACCAGCCCACCCACCCGCCGGACCAGGCAGGCAGAACACAAGGACACAGGTACCCCCATGCCCAGGGACCCGTACGCGGTCCTGCGCGCCCTATTGCGCGCAGAGGCCCAGCGCAGCACAAAACAATCCCCGCAGAGCAATCCCCCACAGAACCCGCAGCAACAACAAAACCCCCAGCAGCAGAAAAAGCAGTAGCACCCACCACAAGAAGGGGGGGCGGCCCCACCCGTACGGGAGCCGCCCCCACCTACGCCACCCCTATCGCCGCCGAGCGGTCCCGAACAAAGACCGAGTAATCTCCCGCCCCAATTGCGACCCCACCGACCGAGCCAACGACTTGAACACCCCACTCCCCACAACCTGCTCCACCACAGACTTCGGCTCCTTGGAATCAGCCCTCTTCTTCCCAACAGCACCGCCCTCAGCCGCAGACGTACCCGAAGAGGAATGAACCGGACCGCCGGCCAACTTCTCGTAGGCGGACTCGCGATCCACAGCCTGTGCATAACGCCCGTACAGATCCGACCCCCGAACCGCCGCGTCAAGCGTCTCCACCGGCAACGGCCCCATCAACGACTGGGGCGCACGCAGCCGAGTGACGGCGACCGGAGTGGGCGCCCCCTTCTCGCTCAGGACGGTGATGACGGCCTCCCCCGTCCCCAGCCCGGTCAGCACCTCCTCCAGGTCGTAGGGCGAGTTGGGAAACGTCTTGACCGTGGCGTTGAGGGCTTTCTGGTCGTCGGGTGTGAAGGCCCTCAACGCATGCTGGATCCGGTTGCCGAGCTGGGCGAGGACGTCGGGTGAGACGTCCTTCGGGGTCTGGGTCACGAAGAACACCCCGACCCCCTTGGACCGGATCAGCCGCACGGTCTGGGTGATCGAGTCGAGGAACGCCTTGGAGGCCCCGTTGAAAAGCAGATGAGCCTCGTCGAAAAAGAAGACAAGCTTGGGCCGATCGACATCACCGACCTCCGGCAGGTCATGAAACAAATCCGCAAGCATCCACATCAGAAACGTGGAGAAGAGCTGCGGCTTGTCCTGAACCCCGGGAAGCTCAAGCACGGAGACGACACCGCGCCCACCCTCCACCACCCGAAGCAACTCACCCGTGTCAAACTCGGGTTCACCGAAGAAGGGACTCATCCCCTGAGCCTCAAAGGCGGTGAGAGACCGAAGAATAACCCCGGCGGTGGCACCAGAAAGCCCCCCAATCCCCTTGAGCTCCCCTTTCCCCTCCTCCGAAGCCAAGAATGAAACAACAGCCCGAAGATCCTTCAAATCAACCAATTCAAGCCCCTTCTGATCCGCGTAATGGAAGATCAGACCGAGGGACTGCTCCTGAGTGGGATTGAGCTGAAGCACCTTGGAGAGAAGAACGGGCCCAAAACTGGTGACGGTGGCCCGCACGGGAATCCCGTGCCCAAGCCCGCCCAGCGCATAGAACTCGGCGGGACACCCGGCACCGACCCACTCCTGATGCACCTCGGCGGCGCGCCCCAACACCCGCTCGCCACCCTCCCCCGGCGCCGAGACCCCGGAGACGTCCCCCTTCACATCAGCGAGAAACACGGGCACGCCCTGAGCCGACAGCTGCTCGGCGATGAGCTGAAGGGTCTTGGTCTTGCCGGTACCGGTGGCCCCGGCGACGAGGCCGTGCCGGTTGAGCACGCCCAACGGAATCCGGATCTGCACGTCGGGAAGGCACTGCCCGCCCCAGAGCAGGGCGCCGAGATCGAGAGCGGGCCCGGCGAAGGCGTACCCGGAGGCGATACCCACCGCCTCCGCGGGCAGCGCGACACCCCCGGTGACGACTTCGGGAGCCGCCCCCGCAGAAACCGCAGCCGCGGCGGCACTGTCACGTTCACTCATCAGGTTCACCCGTTCCTGTTCCCGCACCGACACCCGACCGACACCGGACCGACGCCGGGCCGTGTTCCCCCGGTCGCCGTGCGTTCCCACGGCCGCCGTCCCGCCATAACGATCTCTGTGAAAGCCCTGAGTAAGCTCAAAGGATTACCGATTCACACCCCTTTGCGCCCTCTTTTCCAGCGTCGCACTCCCTCGCCATGGCTGCGCCCGGAAGGTCTCGGCCGGTAGGCTTTCCGTGTGATCTTCAAGCGCATCGGAAACGGCCGGCCGTACCCCGACCACGGCCGGGAGAGCACCCGGCAGTGGGCGGACGTGGCGCCCCGCCCGGTCCGCCTCGATCAGCTCGTGACGACCAAGGGGCAGCTGGACCTGGAGACCCTCCTCGCCGAGGACTCGACGTTCTACGGCGACCTCTTCGCGCACGTGGTGAAGTGGCAGGGCGACCTGTACCTGGAGGACGGCCTCCACCGCGCGGTCCGCGCGGCCCTCCAACAACGCCAGGTGCTGCACGCACGCGTGCTGGAACTCGACTGACCGTTGGCCGACCGACCGTTGGCCGACCGACCAGTCGGCCAATGGTTGACCCACCAATCGGCCGCCCGGTTGCCCCTTTCGGGTCACCTGGGGCCCGGTCAATGATCATCTAGTAGGCATCACCGCCCGGGCGCACTACGCTGCGCCCATGAGCATGCTGACTCCTCCGGGCATGGGCGGCCAGTACCGGATCACGGGCGACAAGTACCCGAGAATGCGCCGCCCCCGGAAGCGCCGCAAGCTGGCCCTCGCCGTCGTCGCCTCCGCGACCGCACTGGGCCTCGCGGGCTGGGGAACGGTGCAGCTCATCAACATCTTCACGGGCGGCGGCGACAGCGCCTCGGCGGCGGGCACCAAGTCCGAGTGCTCCGCCAAGGCGAGCCCCTCACCGTCCACCGCGGCGGCGGTCCCCGCCCCCGGCACCATCACGGTCAACGTCCTGAACGCCACCACCCGTACGGGTCTGGCCAAGGAAACGGCCGACGAACTCAAGAAGCGCGGCTTCCACATCGGCCAGGTCACCAACGCGCCGACTCAGTACGACAAGAAGGTCAAGGGCGTAGGCATACTGCTGGGCCCCGCCACCGCCCTCAACACCACACTCCCGGTCCTCGGCACCCAACTCACCACAGCGGAACGCCGCACGGACGCCACCCGCAAGGGCACCACCCTGGACCTGATCATCGGCGACGACTTCAAGTCCCTGACCCCCACCAAAACAGCCACCAAGGCCCTGACAGCCCTGGAAACCCCCCAGCCCACACCCACCAAGGCCAAGGCCAAGGCCAACACCAAACCCTCCTGCTAACCGCCCCACCCGGGTCAAGGCCCGCACCCTCACCCCCACCGCCCCGAAAGCCGCGTACGGCGCGGAGGGGACGGCACGGGGGTGTCCGCCCGCAGCGGCTGGCGCGTCAACAAACAGCACCTCCACCGCCGTACCGATTCCGCGCCGGACCGAGGACGGATACCCCCGTGGCGGCCCCGCCCCAAAACCCACAGCAGGCGAACCACGGACGGCGGACCCCCAAATGACGGCCGCAAGCCCCACGACCCCAGGGGCGCGGGGAACGGCGCGAGCAACCCCCACCGACCCGCACCCAACAACCAACAACCAACTACTCGGCGGCCCCGTAAAGCCGATCCCCCGCATCCCCCAACCCCGGCACGATGTACCCGTTCTCATTCAGCCGCTCATCCACAGCCGCGGTCACCACAGTCACCGGCGCCCCCGCCAACTCCCGCTCCATGATCTCCACACCCTCCGGCGCGGCCAGCAACACCACGGCGGTCACATCATCGGCCCCCCGCCGAATGAGTTCCCGAATCGCCGCCACGAGAGTCCCCCCGGTAGCGAGCATCGGATCCAGCACGTACACCTGACGCCCGGACAGATCCTCCGGCATCCGCGTCGCGTACGTGGACGCCTCCAGCGTCTTCTCGTTGCGGATCATGCCGAGGAATCCCACCTCGGCGGTCGGCAGCAGCCGCATCATCCCGTCGAGCATCCCCAGCCCCGCCCGCAGAATCGGCACGACGAGCGGCCGCGGGTAGGAGAGCTTGACCCCGGTGGTCGGCGAGACGGGCGTCACGATGTCGACGGCCTCGGTCCGCACGTCACGCGTGGCTTCGTAGGCGAGGAGAGTGACCAGCTCGTCGGCGAGCCGCCGGAAGGTCGCGGAGTCCGTGCGCTGGTCGCGCAGCGTGGTGAGCTTGTGTGCGACCAGCGGATGGTCGACGACGTGGAGGCGCATAAAGCAACATTAACCGTCCGCACCACCAACACCCCCAACTCCAACTCCGCCAACACCCCCAACTCCAGCCCCGTGCATATGCGATCCCCCGGCCGCGTACGATCCCCTCGTGGCGGCGACACATGCACGCAGGTGAAGCCCGCGACAGTGCACTCGGATTCCCTCAGCCGGAGGGAAAACGACCCGGCGACCGCCGACCCGACAGGCGACGCGATCAAGAAGCCGGGACACAGCACTGCGAAGACATCCCCTGAGCGCCTTGTTTCTGCCACGATTCCGAGTGGGTGGGGCTCGGAGCACCGCTCTCCCCGCCCACAACCTCCGCCGGGGGGACCCCCAACCGGCACGCCTATGACCAGTGGGAGAGTCACGGTGTACTTCGCCGCACTGCTCGCGCGCACCGAAGACGGGTGGGAAGCGAGCGACACAGAGCTCGACGATGTGGAGACCCTGTCGGATCTGGCCGAACTGGCCCGTGAAGCCTCACCCGAGGACGACACGGTGCTGGTGCTCATCGAGCAGGAGGACGCCTGGTTCGGCGTCGTCCGCATCGACGGCGAGGACGACCCGCGGATCTACGTCTCGGACGCCGCCGCCGCTGCCCGCAGCTCGTACGGCGAGATCCTGCTCACCGACGAACTGCTCGGAAGGGATCCGGGCGACGACGACGTCGCCGACCTGGACTCCCTCGACCTCGACGGCACCGAGGACGGTGAGCCCGACAACGAAGCCGACGACGACGACGGCGGTGGCGGCAGCGGCACGTCCGCCGACGCCGTCCCGCACAGCCCGGTCGGGGACACCCAGATCCTCGACGACCTGGGTGTGAGCGAGAAGGAACTGCGCGCCCTCGACGCGGAGGACGCGCTCGGCACGATCGCGGAGGCACTGGGCGCCTCCGAGGTCCTGGAAACAGTCCGTTAAGTGACCGTCAAGTGACCGAGGCCGACCCCGTCCGGGACCCGTGGCGGGCCGCGATGCGGCTCGCCCTGGCGGAGGCCGCGCGCGCAGCCGAGGGCGGCGACGTCCCCGTAGGCGCGATCGTCCTCGCCCCGGACGGCTCGACGCTCGCCACCGCGCACAACGAACGCGAGGCGAGCGCCGATCCGACGGCGCACGCCGAGGTGCTGGCGCTGCGCCGGGCGGCGGCGAAGACGGGCGAGTGGCGGCTGACGGGCTGCACACTCGTCGTCACCCTGGAACCCTGCACGATGTGCGCGGGCGCCCTCCAGCAGGCCCGGGTCGACCGGGTCGTCTACGGCGCCCGCGACGACAAGGCCGGCGCGACGGGCTCCCTCTGGGACGTCGTACGCGACCGCCGCCTCAACCACCGCCCGGAGGTGGTGGAGGGCGTACTGGCGAACGACTGCGCCCGGCTGCTGACGGAGTTCTTCGGAAACCGCTGAAGAACCACCGCAAGCACTCGGCCGCAAGCACTCGGCCGAACCCGACCCACCGACCGGCGAAGCCACCTCACCCACCGCCGACCCACCCACGGGCGAAGCCACCCCACCCACCGCCGACACCCCCCTCCACCCCCGGCGACCGCCCATCCAAACCGATTTCTGAGCACACCCCACCGTGTTGTAAGGTCTCTCTCGGTAGCGTGTCCGAGCGGCCGAAGGAGCTCGCCTCGAAAGCGAGTGTGGCGCAAGTCACCGAGGGTTC
The DNA here is from genome assembly GCA_001298575.1 of Actinobacteria bacterium OK074. Taxonomy (GTDB): domain Bacteria; phylum Actinomycetota; class Actinomycetes; order Streptomycetales; family Streptomycetaceae; genus Streptomyces. Next base: position 173 of record LJCV01000157.1, on the reverse strand, counting down.
AAATCCCTCCGCTACCGCCACGAAAAACCGCCCCTAACCTGGGAAAACAGGTCAGGGGCGGTTTTCCGTTCCCCGCGTTCCCCGCGTCCCCCCCTGCTCCCCCCCGCCTCCCCCAACCCCCCCTCCCCCCACACGGCCAACGGCAGCCGCCACGCCCACGAGCGACCCCGGCC
>LJCV01000156.1 GCA_001298575.1 Actinobacteria bacterium OK074 | reverse complement strand
CCACCACCGCGCAGCAGATCCCCGTCACCGTAAGCACGCCAAAAACCCGCTGCAGTGCGCGGGTTCCACTCTTGCGGCTACGCGAACGGGCTGTCCGGCCCTTCACGTTCAGCCCCCTCATGTCCAGGCCCCCAGGGCTTTCTTGCTTCCTTCGAAGCTGCATCATGTATGCGTCACAGGTGTGCGGTCGCGCGTGAAGATTCACGGGATTTGCTGCGCACTCCGCGCACGATCCCGCGGAAACCGTGAACGACCCCGAAGCAGAGGTCGGCCCAGCCGACGCCGCGGCGTCGGCTGGGCCGATTGTCCTCATCTCAAGGCCATTTCAAAGCCATCTCAAGGTCATCTCAAGATCCCTCGGGTCCCCGACGGGCTCAGCCCCAGGTGGAGGCGTTGCTCTTCTCGGTGGCCTGGTAGCTGTCGGCCGCGCTCTGCAGCGCGGTGGCGATCTTCAGCAGGGTCGCGTGCAGGTCGGCGGCGGTCTGGTCCCACTCGCGCTGCTTGCGCTGGTAGCCCTCCTGCGCCTCGCCTTCCCAGGTGTTGGCGACGCGCTTGACCGCGGCCTCCAGGTCGTCGAGCTGCTGCTTGATACGACCGGCGGTCGACTTCACGTCCGTGGACGCGTTGGTGATGGTTGCGTAATTGACGAGGATCGACATCGTCGTTCCCTTTCAGGAAGTCAGGAAGTTTCGTGGGGAGTCAACGGGACCAACAGATACGGTCCGTACAGCTCGATCAGCCGAAGTCCGACATGATCTTGCTGACCTCGCTGTTCTGCTGCTCTTCCGACGCCGAGTAGTTGCTCCGCGTGGAGTCCACGGCTTCCTTGATGTCGTTGAGGATGTCCGTCATCCTCTTCGCGTCCGAGTTCCAACGCTCCTGGAGCTGCCGGTAGGACGAGGCCGCCTGACCCTGCCAGCCACCCGCGATCTGGTCGATCACTCCGTTGAGACGGCGGATCTCACCCTGCAGTTGACCGTTGGCGGTGCTGATGTCACCGGAGAGCTTGGTGAGTTCGTCCTCTGTTACCCGGAACTGGCCGGCCATGATGAACCTTCCCCCGTGTTGTAGTTGATCCCGGAAACCCGTGCTGGTACCCGGGGAAGCTTCGCACCGTTCAGCGCTGCAAACACTCTATCGTCAGCCTGTCACCCATCAACAGGCAAAGCCAATCAGTTACAGGGCTCACACACATGAGCGATCATCTTGTGATCCACAAGCCGTCCCGCTCTCAAGTGCGCCTGCCCACCAGCCCGTTGACCGGTCACTGACTCTGCTCCTGCGACGCGCTGCCGGTGTCCAGAGTGGGCCCCTTCGGGATGAAGGTCGCCCATGTCTGCGGCACGATCGCGGGGTTGGAGACGTCCTCGTAACCCAGCCTCGTACGCGCCCTGTCCGTCTCGTTCGCATCGGACGAAGAGGACGACGAAGACGACGAGGAACTCGACGTCGACGAACTGCCCTCCCCTCCCTCCGCCTCACTGTCGTTGTTCGTCGGCAGCGAGTACCTCAGACCCGTGTCCGTCAGCAGGTACGTCGCCCCGCCGCCGCCCGCCGTGCCGGTGACCTCCTGGAAGAGGAGGCCCGAGCCGGACGAGACGTAGGCGCTCAGCGAGTCGGCAACCACCCTCTTGGGATAGGCGGTTCCGGCCCAGGCCGCCAGCTGCGGCTTCTTGTCCGCGCCGATCGTGCCGTCGTAGACGCTGCACGAGGTGGTGCGGGCCGCGCTGGTCGCCGTGGCCGCCGGGTTGGCCTGCCGCGGGACGGTCTGGGGCCAGCCCTTGTCCGCGTAGAAGCTGTCCGCCTGGCCGCCGTTGGCCGCGCTGATGTCCTGGGTGCGGACCTTGACGGCGTCGGTCCCCACCGCGGACGGCGACTGCTTGAGCAGTTCGGCGACGAAGGGCGAGATGGTGGCGACCTCGTTCTTGAGGACGACGTAGTAGTGCACGCCCTGCGCGTCCTCCGCCTCCAGCACCTGGCCCACCGTCCGCGCCTGGGCGGGGAGTCCCTGGACCGAGGTCGGGTAACCGACGTACGGGACCGTCGGGAAGGTGATGACCCCGCCCGCGTTGAGGGTGCTCAGCCACTCCTGGCTCACCGGCTGCGCCTCGGCCGTGGTGCCGATGACGGCGGCCCGCAGCTGCTCCATGGCGGCGGCACCGAGGGCCGAACTCCCGCCCAGCAGAAAGGCGTTGCCCTTGCCGTCGACCAGGTATTCGCGCTTCGTCCTGGGGTCGACGACGTACAGCGCCTCGCGGGGCGAGACCTTGCCCGTGCCGCCGAGCGACTTGGCGTCGGCGGCGTCGAGGACGAAGACGGCCCGGTCGATGGAGCCATCCGACGACGGCGTCGCGGAGGAGCCCGAGGTCGAGGACGGGCGCTCGCACACCGCCCAGGTCTTCGCCTTCTCCGCGTCGCTCTCGGAGGGCAGCCGGTCGGGGGCGTACGGGATGCCGACAGTCGCGCCGTGCGGGATGCCGCTCTTGTCGATCTCCTTGCCGGAGACCTCCAGGACGCTGCCCTTGCCCTTGTCCAGAAGGAGCTTGGCGGAGGCGTAGTTGAGGACGGGGTGCAGCGTCGGGGTCTCCTTGCCGTTCGACGTGTTGTCGTTGAGGACGACGTAACGCGTCGTGGAGTCGCTGTCGACGATGATGTACTCGCCCGGGGTGTCCCAGCCCTCCGGCGCCGCCGGTTTGATCACGCCGTACGCGATGAAGCCCACCACCAGGACGAGACCGACCGCCAGGCTGGGCATCACCGTGCGGACCGGACGCGGTGCGCCCTCCTCCGAGCCGCCCGGCGACGGTGCCAGGAACGCCGCGACGGTGCGCTTGCGAGCGAACGTATAGGCGGCGAGCTCGTCCTGACGCTTGGCCATGATCCCCGTATCTCCCGTTTTGTACTGCTCGATCATTGTTCCGCGCTGCGCGACCGGTTGCTGCTGCTACCGAATGACCGGCCACCGCGCGCTTCGGCCGCGACCCCGTCGTCGTACTCGAAAGGACGGAATTCCGGCAAATTCCGGCGAATTCCGCCCCATTCCTCCCGCACGAACGGGCACTTCGGCCACGCAGGCATCACGCAGGCACTACGCAGGCATCTACTATGCCCTGCGCCCCAGGATGACGGCTCACCGGTTCTCCGGCCGACCCCGCATCTTCACAGAGCTTCACCACAGCGCTCCACCACGCGGGGGTGGTCCGTGACAGGCTGGCCACCTGGGGTTTCGGTGTCCCCTGTGTCGCCTCGCGTTCCGCAGCGGGTACCGTGAGCCACTCGCATGGACGATGTGGGCCATCGACGCCCGCTCTGGCCCGTCGCCTGGATCCCGGACAGCGGATCCCGCCCGACGAACGGCCACTACTTCGCGAAAGGGATGTCCCGGGGGATGACCAGCGCTACGAGCACCCGGCGCGGACGCCGCGCACCGCAGCAACAGGGAGGCCCAAGCGGCAGACGTGCGTCGTCGGTTGCTCCGGCCGCCTCCACCGCCGCGTCGCCGCGCACCTTGCCCCGCCCCGGCGGTCTGGGCCCGGTACGGCTGCAACAGCTGGTCCTGGCGGAACTCGCGGCCGCGGTCATGCTGGCCGCCTGGGCCACCGACGCCTCCTGGCTGCTGGCCCCGGCCGGCGCCGTCGCCGTCCTCCTGCTCCTCCTGGCGGTCCTGCGCCGCGGCCGTCGCCCCCTGCCCGAGTGGTACGAGACGACCCGTGCGCTACGACAGCGCCGGCGCGACGCCAAGCTGCCCGTGCCGCCCGGGACGGACGCGGTGCTGGCCCCCGTCCTGGAGTGCGACCCGGCCCTGCAGACCTACAACTACCTGTCCCGCGACAACCGCCCGATCGGCATGATCGGCGACGGGACCTTCCTGACCGCGGTGCTCTTCGTGCAGCCCGCCGACCAGCCGCTGCGCCCCGAGTCCGCCGGACGGCAGCTGCCGTTGCGGCTGATCCAGGACGCCCTGGAGGTCGACGGCATCCGTCTCGCTTCGGCGCAGGTCGTGCAGCACACCCAGCCGGCCCCCGCGCCGCACCTGCCCCAACAGTCCCTCGCCGCACGGTCGTACGGCCCTCTCCAGGCGCAGTCCGGCGCTCCCGCGCTCCGGCTCACCTGGGTCGCCCTCAAGCTCGACCCGGAGCTGTGCCCGGAGGCGGTGCAGACGCGCGGCGACGGCGTTCCCGGGACGCAGCGCGCGCTGCTGCGGGTCGCGGACCAGCTGGCCAGCCGCCTGGCCGGGGCCGGTTTCAAGGCGACCATCCTCGACGAGAACGAGCTGGTGCAGGCGCTCGCCACGTCCAGCTGCCTCAACCCGCGCGCCAACGCGCAGCATGCGCAGGACGGCCGGGCCCCCCAGCGCCGTACGGTCGAGGCGGTGCGGACCTGGCGGGTCGACGACCGGTGGCACACCACGTACTGGGTGTCCCGCTGGCCGCAGTTGGGCGGCGGCGGTGTGCAACTGCCGGAGCTGGTCACGCGGTTCACCTCGCTGCCGGTGCTCGCGACGACGTTCAGCATGACCCTGAGCAAGGCCGGCAACCGGGGTGTCTCCCTCACCGGGCACATCCGCGTCACCGCCCGCGGTGACAGTGAACTCGGCCAGGTGGGACGGGAGTTGGAGCGGGCCGCGAGCGCCGCGAAGGTCGGTCTGGTGCGCCTGGACCGCGAACAGGTCCCCGGCGCCCTCGCCACCCTGCCGCTCGGAGGTACGTACTGATGTCCCACCCCGCCCCGACCACGAACCGGTCCGCCTCCGGCCGCACCCCCGCGCACGTGGCCTCGCCCACCGACACCGGCATGATCCCGGTGATCCGGCAGCCTCAGCCCCAACAGCAGCAGCAACGGCGCATCTTCAGCCCGGGGTTCGGGCTGCGCGGGCCGCGCCGCAACCGCCATGTCGTCACCGCCGACGAACTCGCCGCGATCGACATGCCCATCGGTGACGACGGCGTCATCATCGGCACCGACCCGGAGTCCCAACCCGCCGTGCTCGGGCTGTCGCGTCCGACCGCCTTCGACGTCGTCCTCGTGGGTGGTCTCTGGCTCGCCCAGGTGCTGGCGTTGCGCGCCGCCGCGGCCGGAGCGCGGGTCGGCGTGGAGACCGGACGGCCGCAGGCATGGCAGCAGTTGGCGCAGGAGGCGGGCGGCGGTCAGCAGTGCGTGACCGTCTACCCGGTCGGCCGGGTGCCCGCGCAGGGCCCCTCCGTCTCCAGTCCGGTGGTCCTGATCAGGGACTGCGGCGTCCGCCCGCCCCGCGGCCGGGTGACCTCGGTGCCGTGGCAGGCGGTGGTGACGGTGCTGCCCTTCGTCAGCGAGCACGCCCCGCGCTGGCTGGCCCAGGCCCATCTGGTCGGGATCCAGCGCATCTCCCCCTTCGAAACCGACGTCGTACGTGACACGCTGGGCGTCCCGGACGAGCATCTCCAGCACCTGCCGACCCTGCACGACGGCGTCGCCCTGTGGTGCACGCGCAAGCACCACAAGTTCGTCATGACCACACCCACTGATGCGGAGACGGGGCTGCTCGGCGCGGCCCGTCGGATGGACTGACCTGTCGGTCGCACGACGGACCGACCCGACGGTCGTACTGTCGCACTACGGACCGACCCGTCGTCGTCCCCGGGCCCGGGATGCGCACCATGTCACGCCCACGGGGCTTTCCCGTCCGTGCCCATGGGGGCTTTTCCGTCCCGCCATGCGAGTGATTAGGCTGCTGGTGGTGCGGTGACGATCGCAGCCGGGTGGGGCTCACCACTCGGTCCGCCCGGCCGCGACGACGACCAGCTCAGCAGCAGTGGCTGACCAGGAGGCAAGCAGTGAACAGGGATCGGTCCGAGTACAACGGCGGCAGCCCTTCCTCGGACGGGGACGATCAAGAGGTGGACCTCACCGGCGAGTTCGAAATCGTCTACGAACCTCCCGCCTGGTACGCCCAAAGCACGGGGGGCTCCACCGCCGACGACCAGCAGGACGCCGGACGGACGTCGGCGCCTCCCCCTCCGCCGACCGGACCGCCCCTGGGCTCACCCCTCGGGCCCCCGGGCCCCCCCGCCCCCCCAGCCCCCCCCCACCCCCCCCCCGCCCCCCC
>LJCV01000166.1 GCA_001298575.1 Actinobacteria bacterium OK074 | reverse complement strand
GTATCCGTCCTCGGTCTGGCGCGGAGTCGGTACGGCGGTGGAGGGGGCCGTCCGTTGACGCGCCAGCCGCTGCGGGCGGACACCCCCGCACCGTCCCCTTGCCGCCGTACGCGACCGTCCCCGGGCGGGAACAGCCGCACCACCCTGCCGCCACTGCGGGCATGCGTGCCGCTAGGGGCGGCACGGGTGGGCGCAGCGGCACCCCGCAAGCGCGGGTGAGCGGATCCTCCTCCCGGCCGGCATCGGCCTCGGGTGCCCAACAACCCTCGTCGCACCCAACCCGCACCCGCCCAAAACAAACGGCAGCGGGCCAACCACCCTCAAGTGGTTGGCCCGCTGCCGTAAACCTTCGTTGGCGGCAGAACCTACTGGCCCTGTTCGTCCCGGCGCTTCTGCCAGCGCTGCTCGATACGGTCCATCATCGAGCGCCGCTGCCGAACCTGCCGACGCGCCCCCGGCGCCCCCCCCCCCCCCCCGGGCTTCGGCGCCCTGCGCCAACCCGTGACGGCGAGGACCGCACAGCCGAGCATCACGAGGAACCCGACCACACTGACCCAGATCTGCTGTGCGACCATACCGGCCATGAGGAGCGCGATACCCACGAGGAAGCCCACGACCGCCTGGTAGACCCGTCGCCGGGTGTACGTGCGCAGCCCGCTTCCCTCAAGCGCTGTCGCGAACTTGGGGTCTTCGGCGTACAGCGCTCGCTCCATCTGCTCAAGCATTCGCTGCTCGTGCTCGGAGAGCGGCACGGAGTCCTCCTCATCGTGCAGTCGCCGGAGCGACCGGGGGTCCTCTCAGGATAGGCAGGGAATCGCCCCCGTGAAACCCGCCCCTCTACGCCAATTGGCCAACCGGAATCCGCCATGACAACCCCGGCTCGCTGAAGATTCCATTCCCCGGCGGCCGGCCCGTCATGCCGGGCGGTCTCCCTCGATCATACGGCGCCGATCCCTCGATCGGGGGGCCTGTGGCGTACTCCATCTGCCACCGATCCGCTGATCAGCGGCGCATCGTGGGCCGACATGGGCGGACGTGGGCGGATGGTCAGACCTCGTCCGCGGCCCTGGTCTCGCCCAGTACGTGCAACTGGGTGGCCACCGAGTGGAACGCCGGGTCCTCGGCCGCCGCCGCCTCCAGCCTGAACAGCGCCTCCAGGGCCCCCGGCTCGGTGTCCACGAGGACGCCCGGCACGAGGTCGGAGAAGACCCGCACGCCGTGGACGGCCGCCACCCGCAGGCCCGCCCCCTCGGCCAGCGCGGTGAGCTGCGCGGCGGTGAAACGGTGCGGCACGGGGTCACCCTCGCCCCAGCGGCCGTTCGGGTCTCCCAGCGCCTGCCGGGCCTCCGTGAAGTGCCCGGCGAGGGCGCGCGCGAGGACGGCTCCGCCAAGCCCGGCGGCGAGCAGGCTGAGGACACCCTCGGCACGCAGGGCGGCCACCACGTTGCGGACGCCGTCCGCCGGATCGTCCAGGTACTCCAGGACGCCGTGGCACACCACGACGTCGTAGCCGCCGCGCTCGACCACGTCGAACAGGCCGTGCACGTCGCCCTGGACGCCCTGCACGCGGTCGGCGACACCGGCCTCGGCGGCCCGGCGCTCCAGCGCGAACAGCGCGTTCGGGCTGGGGTCGACGACGGTGACGCGGTGGCCGAGACGGGCCACGGGCACCGCGAAGTTGCCGCTGCCGCCACCCGTGTCGAGCACGTCCAGCGCATCCCGCCCGGTGGCCTTGACGCGGCCGTCGAGGGCGTCCTTGAGGACCTCCCACACCACGGCGGAACGGAGGGAGGCACGGGGGCGAGAGGGGTCGGCGCGCAGCGACGTCGGTTGACGGTGGTGGGAGACGGGCGGGCGCATCGGGTCCGGCACGGCAGTTGACTCCTCGGCGCGGCACCGCCTGGTCTACGGCGGAGCGATCGGGCTGCCTCCCGGCCCCGGCACCAGGGCAAGAACAAGAGCAAGGGTTTCGGGACGGAAGGCTTCAGGCTCCTCCACCCTATTGCCTACGGCCCGGCGCCCCGGCATCCATATCCAAGTGCCGAACAGCGCTCCCTGCCGAACCCGTGACGGGTCGAAGTCGCGGCCGTACAGCTCGCCACCGCGTCCGCGGCGGACCGGACGCGCATCAGCCCGCGTCCGGGACCTCGCGGGCCGGGTCCGGGCCGGTGTCCCCGCCCCGGTCCTGGTCCCGGCGGGGCTGCGGCAGCACCGGCTGGAGCACCAGCATGCGTTCGACCAGGCGCAGGAACATCGCCACGTCGCGTATCAGGTCGTCCGCGTCCCGCCTGCTCGCCGCGCCCCGTATGCCCGCCTCGGCGCGGGCCCGGCGCTCGGCCCCCGAGGCGAACAGCGCGCTCCACTCGGTCAGTTCCGGTGCGATCTCGGGGAGCACCTCCCAGGCGCTGCGGATCCGGGGGCGCCGTCGCGTGGGCGGCTCCGGGCGGCCCCGCGCGGCGAGTACGGCGGCCGCGGTGCGCAGGGCGGCCAGGTGGGCGGTGGCGTACTGCTCGTTCGGCGTGTCGAGCAGTGGCGCCTCGTCGAGGCCCGCGCGGGCCTGGGCGAGCAGGTCCAGGGCGGCGGGCGGGGCGGTGGCCCGGCGGAGCACGGGGTGCACGTCGCTCGCCGGTCCTGTCAGTGAGGGTGCAGGGCCGGGGCCGGTGGCGCGGTGCCGGCGTGCGGCGGCTGCGTTCGAGCTGGCCATGACGAACCTCCTGTCGTCCGTGTGACGGCGTTGTGGCCGTATGTGCACATCGTGGGGTATGGCACTGACAATCCGATCCGACCTGCGGTTTTGCCGCCGTGAGGGGTTCGGCTCGCCCTCCCGGGCGGCCGTGGCGGAGGGCCTGTGACAATCAGGGCCATGGAACGCAGCAGCGCCGCCGCGTCGGGCGGTACGAGCCGTCGTGAGGCGACCCGGCAGAAGCTCTACGAGGCGGCCGTCACCCTCATCGCGGAACAGGGGTTCTCGGCCACCACGGTGGACGAGATCGCCGAACGGGCCGGGGTCGCGAAGGGCACCGTCTACTACAACTTCGCGAGCAAGTCCGTCCTCTTCGAGGAGCTGCTGCGGCACGGCGTGGGCCTTCTGACCGCCTCCCTGCGGGACGCCGCGGAGCAGACCGGGCGGGACGGCGGCACCAAGGTGGACGCCCTGGACGCGATGATCCGCGCGGGGCTCGGTTTCATCGCCCGCTACCCCGCCTTCACACAGCTGTACGTGGCCGAACTGTGGCGCACCAACCGGGCCTGGCAGCCCACGCTCATGGTGGTCAGGCAGCAGGTCGTCGCGGTCATCGAGGACGTCCTGCGCGCGGGCATCGAAAACGACGAGTTCAGCGACGAGATCGACGTACAGCTGACGGCGGCCGCGCTGGTCGGCATGGTCCTGGTGGCCGCCCTGGACTGGCAGTCCTTCCAGCCGGAACGCTCCCTGGACGACGTCCACGCCGCCCTGTCCCGGCTGCTCCAGGGCCGCGTGGGCGGCCTGTCCCTGAAGCAGCTCTGACCGGACCGCGCCAGGACACACGAACCGGTCGCACGAAAGCGCCGGTCCGTCCTGGCCGCGTCCCCCGCGGGCCAGTCAGGACCGGCGCTTCCTAGTGCTCCCCCGTGCTTCCCCCGTTGGATCCCCGTTCGGTCGTCTCCCCGGGATCCCCCGTGTCTCGCTTCCGCCGAAGGAATCGGCGGAAGGAGCGGTCAAGGGCGCGGACACGTTCCGCCGCCCCGTGTCGGCGGTGCCGGGCCGCGCGCCCCTTTCCGTGCCTCCACTCTCTCGTTCTCGCAGGTCGCGCCCCATCCGCGCGCGTACTCATCTCTCGTCATAGGTACGGATACTCAGACCTGCGCACTCAGGCCCAGGACGGGACCGTGCCGACTGGTTACGATCGCGGACGTGTCCGTACTCCCCCTCGTCTTCGCGAGCGGCTGGGCCAGCGGCGTCAACGCCTACGCCGCGGTGCTGCTGCTCGGCGTCTTCGGCGCGACCGGGGTGAGCGACGACGTGCCCGAGGCCCTGCAACGCCCCGAGGTGCTCGCCGTGGCGGCGGTGCTGTTCCTGTGCGAGACGGTCGCCGACAAGATCCCGTACGTGGACTCGGTGTGGGACGCGGTGCACACCGTGATCCGGCCGGCCGCCGGTGCCTGGGCCGGGGCGCTGCTCGCCGGGCAGGACCCCTCGCTCTCGGACCTGGCGGGCGCCCTGATCGGCGGTTCGACGGCGCTGGCGAGCCATACGGTCAAGGCCGGGACCCGGATGGCGGTCAACGCCTCGCCCGAGCCGTTCAGCAACCTGGTCGTGAGCGTCGCGGAGGATCTCGGGGTCGGCGGGGTGGTGTCGCTCGCGATGTTCCATCCGCTGGCCGCCGCGATCGTCGCCGGGGTGCTGCTGTTCCTCGGCCTGCTCGTGCTCGTCCTGCTGGCCTCGCGGATCCGCCGCTTCCGGCGCCGCCGGGCGCAACGGCGAGAGGAACGCGAGCAGGCACGGCGGTCGACGGGACAGGCCGGGCGACCGCCGCCGTAGCACCGCCGCCGTGCCGTCACAGCACCGCGGGACGCGGCGAATCCGCAGGTCGTGGGGGTCTCGGCCGGATTGTCAGTGGTGGCCGATAGGGTCTTTCGCATGGCACGGATTGCGGTGATCGGCGCCGGGATGGGCGCGATGGCGGCCGCTGCCCGGCTGGCCGTCGCGGGCCACCGGGTGGCGGTGTACGAGCGTACGGAGACGTACGGCGGCGGGGTGCGCCGTTTCGAGCGCGAGGGCTTCGGGTTCGACACCGGCCCGGGGCTGCTGCCGCTGCCCGCGGTCTACCGCGACCTGTTCGTCAAGACGGGCAAGGAACCGCTGGAGAAGTGCGTCGAGCTGGTCCAGGTCGACCCGTCGGCCCGGCATGTCTTCGCGGACGGCACCGCGGTGTCGGTGCCGAACGCCTCGCGCGCGGGAGTGGTGTCCGCCCTGGACGAGGCGCTCGGGGCCGGAGCCGGTGAGCGGTGGGGCGACTTCCTGGTGCGGGCCCGCGAGGCGTGGGACCGTACCCGCCGGCCGCTCCTGGAAGAGCCCCTGTGGCCCAACTGGCGGGTGCTGGCCGACCAGGAGCCCTACCCGGCGCTCCAGCGGCGCCGACTGCTGCGTACGCGCACGGCCACGACTCTCGCGGAGGTCGGCGCCCTGGAGCTGGCCGACCCCCGGCTCACGGCCCTGCTGGAGAGCCACGCGCTGGCGTACGGCCTGGATCCCCGGGCCACCCCGGCGAGCGCGGCCGTCCTGCCGTACCTGGAGCACGCCTTCGGCACCTGGTACGTCCGCGGCGGAATGCGGGAGTTGGCGCGCGCGGTGTACGAGCGGTGCGTGGCCCGCAGGGTCGAGTTCGTCTTCGGCGCGGAGGTCACCGGCATCGTCGAGAAGGACGGCCGGGCGGCCGGGGTGGAGCTGGCCGGGGGCGATACTCCCGGCCCGGACGGGAGCACCATCGCCGAGGCGGACCATGTCGTGGCGGGCGTCGATCCGGTACGGCTGAGCGGTCTGACGGCACAACGGCTGCGGGACGACGGCGATGTGGGAGGCACGGCCAGGGCGTCCGGTGCCGGTCGCTTCACCGTGCTGCTCGCGCTGCGCGGGGCGCGCGAGGCGGGTGCGGCGCACCGTACGGTCGTGCACGCCCCGGACCGCACGGCCGAGTTGGACTTCCTCGGCTCGGGCACCGCTCACCCGGCCGAGCCCGCCCGGCCCACGGTGACCGTGCTGCGCCCCGACGACCCCGCACTGCGCCCGGACGAGGGGCACGAGTCGGTGGTGGTCTCCGCGGCGGTGCCCGCGGTCGCCGGGTGGGACGACGCCGAACGGGCCGGGCGGTTCGCGCACCTGGTGGTCGAGGCGGCCGAGGCGGCCGTACCCGGGCTCCGGGAGCGGCTCATGTGGCGAGAGGTGCGCACCCCGGGGCACACGGCCGAGGAGACGGGCAGCCCCGCGGTGCCGCCCCCGGCGCTCGCGGCGGGCGACGGCCGCCTGCTGCACCCGGCCAACAGCACCCGTTTCCCGGGGTTGTACGCGGTCGGCGGCTGGTCCCACCCCGGCGGCGGCCTCCCGCACGCCGGAATGTCGGGCGCGCTGGTGTCCGGACTGATCGTCGAGGGCCCGGACTTCCGGGGCTCGCGGTGACCGGGGCTGTCGGGGGAAGGAGCGGTACGGCGCCGGTTCGGGTTCAGAACCGGTACTGATCGTCCAACCCGTGCTCGCCCTGGCCTTGGCCATGACCCTGCCCATGCCCGGTACCGTCGCCGTTCTGCTGCTGGTACGGGTACTGCTGCTCCGGCGGGAGTTCCGTGCCGAACGGGTCGTCGACGGCGCGCTGTTGGGGGACCCAGACGCCACCGGGCGGGGTCTCGCCGTAGCCACCGGTGCCGTTGCCCGCGGCGTACTGGTCCTGGCCGTAGCCCTGGGCCTGCTGGCCGTACTGGTCCTGCACGGCGTAGCCGTTGGCGTCGTACTCGCCGGTGTTGTAGGTCTGGGCGCCGATGTACGGGTCCGAGTAGGCGGCGTACGGCTGCTGGGAGTTGTCGTAGCCGTACTGCTGCTGGTCGTAGCCGGAGTAACCGTCGTAGCCGAAGTTCTGGCCGGCGTCCTGGCCCGCGTAGGAGCCGTCGGCGGCGGTCGCGTAGGCCGGGTCGGTGGTGGCGGCTGCCGCGTACGCGGGGTCGGCGGCGGGGTAGGGCTGGTCGCCGCCGTAGACGCCGTAGTTGCCGGTCTCCTCGGGCAGGGGCTGCGGCTCGTAGACGGCGGTCGCGTCGGCGACCTGCTCGAAGACGGCGGTTCCGCCGGCCGGGGTGTGGGCGGCGGGCTGCTGGGGGCGGGTGAAGACGTCGTCGTGCTCGTCGTCGAACGCCTCGGTCCGGCCGTAGGTCCCGGGGGGCGTCGACTCCGGGTACTCCGCCCGGTCGGCGCTCTCCGGCGCGGGCTCCTCGTGGGACTCGCCGCGGCGGCGCCTGCTGCCCAGGAAGCCGCGGATGGGGCCGGGGCCGTCCTCGCCCTCGTCGCGGTTCGGGTTGCCGACGGCCCAGCCCTCCGCGAAGCCCCGCCGGAAGGACAGCGTGACGTACGTCTGCCCGACCGCGAACGCGGCCGCGCCCAGGGCGATGACGACGACCGACGGAATGAGCACACCGAAGACCACACCGACGAATCCGGCGAAGGCGAGCAGCCGCCAGCGCAGTCGCGCCTTGTACTGCAACAGCACTTCGCCGAGCAGCCACAGCGCGACGATTCCGAACGCGATGTAGAGGACCGTCCAGCCCATGTACGTCCCTCTCCCTGGGTTCGCTCCGCAGTGTGTCGTACGACGATGCGACCGGTCTAGGTCTGCTGCGGGTGGTGCAGGCCCAGGTTCTCGTAGATTTCCAGCGTCGCGGTGGAGTTGTTCAGGGTAATGAAGTGCAGTCCGGGGACTCCCTCGGCCAGCAGCCTCGCGCAGAACTCCGTGGCGAACTCGATCCCGATCGAGCGTACAGCCGCAGGATCGTTCTGTGCTGTGAGGATCCGCTCATTCAGGGCGTCCGGGATGACGGCGTTGCTGAGCTGTGGCAGTCGCTGGAGCATCCGCACGCTCGTGACCGGCATGATCTCGGGGATCACGGGGGTGTCGCAGCCCGCCGCGACGACCCGGTCGCGCAGTCGCAGGTACGACTCGGGCCGGAAGAACATCTGGGTGATCGCGTAGTCGGCGCCCGCCCGGCACTTGTCGACGAAGTGCGCGACGTCCGTGTCCCAGTCGGCGGAGCGCGGGTGCATCTCCGGGAAGGCGGCCACGCCCACGCAGAAGTCGCCGGACTCCTTGATGAGCCGGACGAGTTCGGCCGCGTACGTCAGCCCGCGGGGGTGCGCCACCCAGTCGGCCATCGGGTCGCCGGGCGGGTCGCCGCGCACGGCGAGGATGTTGCGGATGCCGGCGTCGGCGTACTGGCCGATGATGTTGCGCAGTTCGGCGACGGAGTGGTCGACCGCGGTGAGGTGGGCGACCGGGGTGAGCGTCGTGTCGGCGACGATCTGCTCGGTCTCCTTGACGGTGCCCGCGCGGGTGGAGCCGCCGGCGCCGTACGTCACGGAGACGAAGTCCGGAGCAACCGCCTCCACCCTCCTGAGCGCGCTCCACAGGTTCCGCTCGCCCTTGGGGGTCTTCGGCGCCGAGAACTCGAACGAGTACGTCGCCTTGCCGCCGGCGAGCATGTCGCGGACGGTGCGCGCGTGGTCAGTCCTGGTGGATGCGGTTCCTAGGGCCATGCTCCGCAGGGTAGCCAGGTCAGCGGGGGTGGCCCAATCGGGCGGTGGAAAATCGCCCGGATTGTTGGCCTGTTCACCGCTCACCGGACATATGACGCGTCCCCGGAAACCGGGACAACAGGGTTGGACGACAGGGTTGGACGACAGGGACGGACGGCTACGCCTCGCGGAGTCTCTTCGCGAACTCGCCCGCCGCCGCGGCCGGGTCCGCCGCCTCCGTGATCGCCCGGACCACGACCACTCTGCGCGCGCCCGCCGCCAGGACCTCGTCCAGGTTGGTGAGGTCGACGCCGCCGATCGCGAACCAGGGGCGGTCCGTGCCCAGCGCGGCCGTGTGGCGGACCAGGCCGAGGCCGGGGGCCGGGCGGCCGGGCTTGGTGGGGGTGGGCCAGCAGGGGCCCGTGCAGAAGTAGTCCACGCCGTCCTGGACGGCCGCGGCCTCGGCCTCCGCCTCGCTGTGCGTGGAGCGGCCCACGAGGACGCCGTCGCCGAGGATCGCGCGGGCCGCGGGGACCGGGAGGTCGCCCTGGCCGAGGTGCAGTACGTCGGCGCGGGCGGCGTGGGCGACGCCCGCGCGGTCGTTCACCGCGAGGAGCCGGCCGTGGCGGGCGCATGCCTCGGCGAAGACCTGGAGGTGGTCGAGTTCCTCCGCGGCCTCCATGCCCTTGTCGCGCAGTTGCACGATGTCGACGCCCGCGGCGAGCACCGCGTCGAGGAACTCGGGCAGGTCGCCCTGGCGGCGACGGGCGTCCGTGCACAGGTAGACGCGGGCGTCGGCGAGACGGGCGCGGACGGTGTCGGGCACGGCTCGAACGGTGTCGGGCACGCTGGGGCTCCCCCCGGGGTCGATGACGTACGGGCGTACGGGCCGTGGGGCCGCGAGGCCGCCGAAACAGGGGTCTACGACCCCACGGCCCGTACGCCGCTGGTTGTTCTCGGAACCTGCCGGATCGGAACCTGCCGGATCGGAGCCCGCCGGACCAGAACCCGCCGGATCGGACGGCGAACCCGCCCCGATCTGCCTCTGCCTGTGCCTCTGCCGGATCGGACGGCGGGCCCGGCCCGGTCAGTCCGGCCGGATCACACGGCGAGCGCCTGGGCCCGGCGCTTCACCTCCGTACCGCGATTCTCGCTGAGTGCCTGCGCCGGGGTGCCGGGCAGGGAGGGGTCCGGGGTGAAGAGCCACTCCAGCATCTCCTCGTCGGTGAAGCCGTCGTCCCGCAGCAGCGTCAGGGTCCCGGACAGGCCCTTGACGACCTTGTCCCCGTCGATGAAGGCGGCGGGGATGTGCAGCGCGCGGTTCTCACCACGGCGTACGGCGATGAGCTGGCCCTCCTTGACCAGCTGCCGGACGCGGGTCACCTCGACGTCGAACTGTTCGGCGATGTCGGGGATCGTCAACCACGCGGGGACGAGAGCATCGATCTTTGCGTCAATCTCGGTCACGGTCACAAGCCTGCCATCCCGCACTGACAGTCGGAAGTCGAGCGGGGTTGGGTGGCCACTACACGCGACCGCGGGCACCCGTTCCGCCCGCCTACGCGGTCGCCGCCTTCAGCGGCAGTGCCGGGTCCGCCAGCAGGTCCGCGTCCATCGCCGTGCCCGCCTCGACCAGGCGGCGGCCCTGGGCCAGGTCCCGCGGGCGCCCCACCGCGAGCAGGGCGACCAGGCGGGTCTCGCGCAGCCAGCAGACCGTCCAGGCGGCGCCCGAGGCATCCCCGCGCCACACGGTGGTGTCGGCGGACGCGTGATGGCCGACGTACTGGACGAACCGGCCGAACTGCTCGGACCAGAAGTACGGCACCGGGTCGTACACCGTGTTCACACCGGCCCCGCCGTACTCGCCGTTCTCGCCGACGATGTTCGCGGCGACCGTGCGTGGCCCCTGGAGGGCGTTGTCCCAGTGGTGGACCAGGAGCCGTTCGCCGTAGCGGGCGGACGGGAAGGAGGCGCAGTCGCCGACCGCGTACACGTCGGGCACGGAGGTGCGCAGGTGGTCGTCGGCGAGGACCTCGCCGTGGGCGCCGAGGGCGATGCCGGAGCCCGCGAGCCAGGCGGTGGCGGGGCGGGCGCCGATGCCGACGACGACGGCGCCCGCGGGCACGCGCGTGCCGTCGTCGAGGACGACCGCGCCGGGTTCGAGTCGCTCCACGCGCGCGTGGGTGCGCAGCCGGGCGCCGCAGTCCGCGTACCAGGCGGCCATCGGGGCGGCGACCTCGGCGGGCAGGGCGCCGGCGAGCGGCCGGTCGGCGGCCTCGACGACGGTGACCGCGCAGCCCGCCTCGCGCGCGGCGGTGGCGAACTCGGCGCCGATCCAGCCCGCGCCGACGACCACGATGTCGTGCTGCTGGGCGAGCACGGGCCGCAGCCGTTCGGCGTCGTCGAGGGTGCGCAGCAGGTGCACGCCGGGGACGCCGTCCGTACCCGGCAGGCGAATCGGTTCGGCACCGGTGGCGAGGACCAGGACGTCGTACGGTACGGGCCCGTCGGCGGTGTCGAGGGCGTGGTCGGCGGGGCGTACGGCGAGGACCTCGCGGCCGAGGCTCAGGTCGATGCCGAGGGCGGCGAAGTCGACGTCGAAGGCGGAGCCCTCCGCCTTGCCGAGCAGGACGGCCTTGGACAGCGGCGGCCGGTCGTACGGCTGGTGGGGCTCGGCGCCGAGCAGGGTGACGGTGCCGTCGAAGCCCTGTTCGCGCAGGGCGACCGCGGTCTGCACCCCGGCCATGCCCGCGCCCACGACGACGGCGCGTCGCGGCTGCCGTGCCACGGGGACCGGATGTGACGCCCCCTCGGATTCCGTATCCGCGCCCGTATCCGCGTCCGTCCCCGCCCGCTCGCTCTCCGTCTGCTCGCTCATCCGGTCACCATAGACAATTGACAATTTGTCAGTCACCGGGCGCGCTCGGTGACGTGTTGCACACGGCACGCGCGCGTGGTCGGGCCGTGGTCGGGTGTCCGGGCGAAGGGCTAGGGTGGCCGGCGTAGAGCACTCGCGGGAGTCCGGACGTACCGGGCTGAGAGGGAGGCTGACCGGCCTCCGACCGTACGAACCTGATCCGGGTCATGCCGGCGAAGGGAGGGGCTGGACGCCCATGTCGCGTACACATCCACCAGGGCACCCATCAGGCGATCCGTCACGCGCGAAGTCGGTCTCGGACGTTCTCGTCGTCGGGGGCGGGATCATCGGGCTGGTCACGGCGTGGCGGGCCGCGCAGCGTGGGTTCGGGGTCGCCGTGGTCGATCCCGAACCGGGCGGCGGGGCCGCGCGCGTGGCCGCCGGAATGCTGGCCGCCGTCACCGAACTGCACCACGGCGAGCAGACGTTGCTGGGGCTCAACCTGGCCTCCGCGCGCCGCTACCCGCGGTTCGCGGCCGAGCTGACCGAGGCGACCGGGCGGGACCTGGGCTACCGCAGGTGCGGCACGCTCGCCGTCGCGCTGGACGCCGACGACCGCGCCCTCCTGCGCGAACTGCACATCCTGCAACGGCGGTCGGGGCTCGACTCCGAGTGGCTGTCCGGGCGCGAGTGCCGCCGCCTGGAGCCGATGCTCGCGCCGGGCGTGCGCGGCGGGCTGCGGGTCGACGGTGACCACCAGATCGACCCGCGAAGGCTCACGGACGCGCTTCTGACGGCCTGCGAGCGGGCCGGGGTGGTCTTCCACCGGACCCGGGCCGAACGGCTGACGGTGGTCCGGGAGCGGGCCGCGGGGGTGACGACGGCGGACGGCGGCGCGCTGGCCGCCGGGCAGGTCGTGCTGGCCGCGGGCAGCCTCAGCGGGCGGCTCGCGGGGGTGCCGGACGCGGTGCTGCCGCCGGTGCGGCCGGTGAAGGGGCAGGTGCTGCGGCTGACCGTGCCGCCGCGGTACGCGCCGTTCCTGAGCAGGACGGTACGGGCGGTGGTGCGCGGCAGCCACGTCTATCTGGTGCCGCGGGAGAACGGCGAACTCGTCGTCGGCGCGACCAGCGAAGAACTGGGCTGGGACACGACAGTGACGGCGGGCGGCGTGTACGAACTCCTGCGCGACGCGCACGAACTCGCGCCCGGGATCACCGAGTTGCCGCTCACGGAGACGCGCGCGGGGCTGCGTCCCGCCTCCCCGGACAACGCGCCGCTGCTCGGGCCGACCGCCCTGGAGGGGCTGTCGCTCGCCACCGGGCACTACCGCAACGGCGTGCTGCTGACGCCGGTCACCGGCGACGTGCTGGCCCATTCGCTGGCCACGGGTGAACTCCCGGAGGAGGCGCGGGCGTTCACGCCGCTGCGGTTCGGTACGGGCGCGGAGAGCGCGCAGACTACGGAGCGGTTCGTATGAACATCGGAATCCTGGTGAACGGCGAGCGGCGGCAGGTCGCCGTCGGCATCGCGCTCGACGCGCTCGTCCGTACGGTCACGGCGGCGCCGTCCGGGGTGGCCGCCGCGCTCAACGAAACCGTCGTCCCACGCGCGCGGTGGGCGGCCACGACGCTGTCCGACGGGGACCGGGTCGAGGTCCTCACCGCCGTCCAAGGAGGCTGACCCATGGCAGACGATCCTTTCGTCCTCGGCGGTACGACGTACGCGTCCCGCCTGATCATGGGCACGGGCGGGGCGGCCGGGCTCGACGTGCTGGAGCGGGCCCTGGCGGCGTCCGGTACGGAGCTGACGACGGTCGCGATGCGGCGCGTCGACCCCTCGGTCCGCGGGTCCGTGCTCTCCGTGCTCGACCGGCTCGGCATCCGGGTGCTGCCGAACACCGCGGGGTGCTTCACCGCGGGCGAGGCGGTACTGACCGCGCGGCTCGCGCGTGAGGCGCTCGGTACGGGGCTGGTGAAGCTGGAGGTGATCGCCGACGAGCGGACGCTCCTGCCGGACCCGGTCGAGTTGCTGGCGGCGGCGGAGACGCTGGTCGACGACGGTTTTACGGTGCTGCCGTACACGAACGACGATCCGGTGCTCGCGCGCCGGCTGGAGGACGTCGGCTGCGCGGCGATCATGCCGTTGGGGTCGCCGATCGGGTCGGGGCTGGGGATTCGGAACCCGCACAATTTCCAGCTGATCGTGGAGCACGCACGCGTACCGGTGATTTTGGACGCGGGGGCCGGGACGGCGTCGGACGTGGCGCTGGCGATGGAGCTGGGGTGTGCGGGGGTGATGCTGGCGTCGGCGGTCACCCGGGCCCGGGAGCCGGTGCTGATGGCGGAGGCGATGCGGCACGCGGTGGAGGCGGGACGGCTGGCCCGGCGGGCCGGGCGGATCCCCCGGCGCTACGGCACGGCGGAGGCGTCGTCGCCGTGGGAGGGGCGGGCGGCGTTCTGAGGTGGGGGCCACGCACCGCCCGTGGGGGCTGAGCGGCGTCGGCGACTGCGGATGGTGGGTGCCAACTGCGTCTCCCACCCGCGCACCGCCCGTGCAGGTTGGGTCGCAGGCCCGAGTCTGCCGTGGGGGCCGGGCGCCATCGGCGACTGCGGACGCGGACGCGGATACAGCGGACGCGGATGCGGATACGGTCGCGGCCGCGTAAGCACCCGTTGCGATTCATGTCACAGATACGGCTCATGTCACAGATACGGCCCAGTCATGGGCCCCTCATGGGCTTTGAGGGCGCGTTGACAGTGGGTCCTCGTAGACTCACCTGCGTGGATACGACCCTTCAGGACCCTCTCGTCGGGCAGGTGCTCGACGGCCGTTATCGCGTCGACGCGCGGATCGCCGTCGGCGGGATGGCCACGGTCTAC
Organism: Actinobacteria bacterium OK074; assembly: GCA_001298575.1. Lineage (GTDB taxonomy): Bacteria > Actinomycetota > Actinomycetes > Streptomycetales > Streptomycetaceae > Streptomyces. Next base: position 74,224 of record LJCV01000166.1, on the reverse strand, counting down.
CGGGCCCTGGACACCCGGCTGGACCGGGTGCTCGCGCTGAAGGTGATGCATCCTGCGCTGGCCGCGGACGGGGCGTTCGTGGAGCGGTTCATCAGGGAGGCGAAGTCCGTCGCCCGGCTCGCGCATCCCAATGTCGTGCAGGTGTTCGACCAGGGCGCCGACGGAGCCTACGTCTACCTCGCCATGGAGTACGTCGCCGGCTGCACCCTCCGTGACGTGCTGCGCGACCGCGGTGCCCTCCAGCCGCGGGCCGCCCTGGACATCCTGGAACCCGTGCTCGCCGCGCTGGGCGCCGCGCACCGCGCCGGGTTCGTGCACCGGGACATGAAGCCGGAGAACGTGCTCATCGGGGACGACGGCCGCGTCAAGGTCGCCGACTTCGGGCTCGTGCGGTCCGTGGACACCGTCACCAACACCACCGGCGCCGTCCTCGGCACCGTCTCCTACCTCGCGCCCGAGCAGATCGAGCGCGGCACCGCCGACACCCCGGTCGACGTCTACGCGTGCGGTGTCGTCCTCTTCGAGATGCTCACCGGCGCCAAGCCGCACCGCGGCGACTCCCCCGCACAGGTCTTCTACCAGCACCTCAACGAGGACGTGCCGCCCCCGTCCACCGCCGTACCGGGCCTGGCGTACGAGCTGGACGAGTTGGTCGTCTCCGCCACCGCCCGCAACCCGGCGCTGCGCCCGCCCGACGCGGTGGTGCTGCTCGGGCAGGTGCTCCAGGCCCGCGCCGCGCTCACCGACGCCCAGCTCGACGCCGTACCGCCGCAGGCCCGGGCCCTCGCGCACGACAGCGGGGAGGACCGTACGAGCGTGCTGCCCCGGTCGCCGTTCGTGCAGCGGCCGCTGCCGGTCAACGAGGATGAGGATTATGCGGAGGTCGCGCTCAACCGGACCAGCGTGCTCCATCACACGAGCGTCCTGGACGAGCGCCATGCCCCCGCCGCCCGGCGGCGCCGTACCGCGCGCGTGCGGCGCGGTCCCGTCGCGATCGTCGTCGGCGTGCTGCTCGCGCTCGGCCTCGGGACCGGCGTCTGGTACATCAGCTACGGCCAGTTCACCACCGTCCCCGCGGTGCTCTCCAAGACCGAGGCGCAGGCCAAGGCGCGGCTCGACGACGCCGGGCTCGACGTCGGACAGGTCAAGCACGCCTACAGCGACACGGTGGCCAAGGGCTCGGTGATCAGCAGCGACCCGGCCACCGGCAGCCGGATCCGGTCCAACAACTCGGTGACCCTCACCGTCTCCGACGGACCCGAGACCGTACAGGTGCCGGACGTCTCCGGCCTGAGCCTGGCCGCGGCCAAGGCCGGGCTCAAGGAGGCCGGGCTGGCCGCGGGCATGGTCACGCGCGTGTTCGACGAGGACGTCAGCCAGGGCTCCGTGGTCAGCACCACCCCCGCGGCGGGTACGACACGGCACGGCGGTACGGCGGTCGCGCTCACCGTCAGCAAGGGCGCCCCGGTGGAGGTGCCGGACCTCGCGGGCGCGTCCGTGGCGGACGCCACGGCGGAGCTGGAGTCGGCCGGTCTGAAGGTGAAGGTCGCCACCGAGCAGGTCAACTCCCCGTACGACGCCGGGCTGGTGGCCACGCAGTCGCCGGGCGCCGCCAAGGAGGTGGCCGCGGGCAGCACCGTCACGCTGACGGTGTCCAAGGGCCCGGAGATGGTCGACGTCCCGGACGTCGTCGGCGACAGCACGGACGACGCGAAGGCCGCGCTGGAGGCCGCCGGTTTCCAGGTCAAGGAGGACAAGGGCCTGCTGGGCGGCCTGCTCGGCGGCGACACGGTCAAGAGCCAGTCGGTGGCCGGCGGGGAGCAGGCGGCCAAGGGGTCGACCATCACCATCAAGATCGGCTGACCCCGGCCGCGGGGGCGGACCCACTGCCCATGCGCGGTCCGGCGCCCGCCTCCCCCATGACACCCTTGGTGGCGTGAGCGAGCAGCACCGAACCCCGATCAGCCTCCGCAACCCCGTCGGCGGGCATGTCCCCGTCGCCGGTGGTCTCAATTCCGTCGGGCTGTCCTACGCCCGCGAGCTGGCGGCCGAGACCGTGCAGGTCTTCGTCGCCAACCCGCGCGGCTGGGCCACCCCGCCCGGCAGTCCGCGGCAGGACGAGGAGTTCCGGGCCGCCTGCGCCGCCGAGTCGATCCCCGCGTACGTGCACGCCCCGTACCTGATCAACTTCGGCTCGCACACCGAGGCAACCGTCGAGAAGTCCGTGGAGTCGCTGCGGCACTCGCTGCGCCGGGGGCGGGAGATCGGCGCACTCGGCGTGGTCGTGCACACCGGGAGCGCGACCGGGGGCCGGGAGCGTGCCGTCGCGCTGAAGCAGGTCCGTACGCATCTGCTGCCGCTGCTCGACGAACTCACCCACGACGACGACCCGTTCCTGCTGCTGGAGTCGACCGCCGGGCAGGGCTCCTCGCTCTGCTCCCGCACCTGGGACTTCGGCCCCTACTTCGAGGCTCTCGACGCGCACCCCAGGCTCGGCGTCTGCCTGGACACCTGTCACATCTTCGCCGCCGGGCACGACCTGACCGGGCCCGGCGGGATGCGCCAGACGCTCGACCTGCTCGTCGACACCGTGGGCGAGGGGCGGCTCAAGCTGATCCACGCCAATGACTCCAAGGACGTCGTCGGCGCCCACAAGGACCGGCACGAGAACATCGGCTCCGGGCACATCGGCGAGGACCCGTTCCGCGCGCTGATGGCCCACCCGGCGACCGCGGGCGTCCCGCTGATCATCGAGACCCCCGGCGGCAAGGAGGGCCACGCGACGGACGTGGCCCTCCTGAAGAAACTCCGCGACGGCTGATCCGTCAGGACAGCCGCCCCGTTGAGACAGCTGACCCGTCAAGACGACCGATCCGTCAGCCCGTCTCCTCGTCCTTCACGTCCTTCTCCACCCACACCGTGGGCACCGCGTCCTCGATCTCCTCGGTGCGCGCCGGCGGCACCGGGGGCATCGGCGGCGCCCCCGCGGGCACCCCCGACGCAAGCGGCGGCCCCACGGGCGGTGTGGGCAGCGCGGTCGGGGCCGGGGGCAGGCCGCCGTTCTGGAAGACGCCGCCCGCGACCGAACGGCTGTACTCGATGAGCGCGTGCACCTGCTCGTCGATCTGGTGGCGCTGGACGACGCCCTGGTTGATCAGGTTGGTCAGATAGTCCAGGGCGCCCTGCCGCTGCTCCCTGGCCTGCTTCTGGAGTTCGCCGAGGATGTCCTGTGCGCGGCCGGGGTCCTGGGCCAGGAGGACGGCGTACTGCTCGGCCTCGCCCGCGGAGATCAGGTTCCGGGCGGCGTCCATGTTCGCGCTGACCCGGGCCTGGTTGGCGGCGTCGAGGGCCGTCCGGTGCTGGACCTCGACGATCTGGGCCTGGTGCTGCGCCGCCGCCTGGCCGAGGTCGATGCGGATGTACACCTGGGTGGACAGGCCGAGATCGGCCCCGAAGCCGTCCCAGCGGCCACTGGCCAGCTCGTCCTGGATGGCCTCGTCGGCCTGCTGGGCGGAGTCGAGGTTGTGGCGCCGGGTGATGCCGCGCAACCGGGCCTCCAGCGGCGGCCTGAGCATGCGTTCGACGTCCACGACCCGCTTCTCGGCGGCCAGGTAGAAGTCCCGCACCTCCCAGTTGATGTCGGCCCCGGCCTCGAACTGGGCCCGGTCGCCGGAGGTGGGCAGCCGCAGCCGGAAGGAGACCTGGTGCTGGCCGCGGGCGATCAGGCACACCGAGAGCGGCTTGCCCATGAACGGCTTGTTGACGTGTTCGGCGCCGCGGACCGTGACGATGCTGTGGCCGCCGTTGCGGTAGAAGAGCACCGAGGCGACCTGGCTGCTGCGGTGCTGGTAGGGGCCCTGGGGGGTGAACTCCGAGACGAAGGGCCCCTTGATGTCGTGCGGCAGGACGAACTCCCCCTGCCCCTGCCACTGGTTGTGCGGCTGGGGCTGCCACTGCGGCCTGCCCCACGCGTCGTTGCTCATCGTGCTCCCGCTCTCTCGTTCATACTGCCACCGCTCTCCCGCCCCTGTGCGCACGGCTCATGCCGCACCCGCCCCTGCCCCCGCTCCTGCCCCCTGGACCGCCTCCCACATGCGCCGGACCTGCTCGCCGTCCAGCGGGTTGTCCAGGTCCTCGGCCAGTTCCTTGATCAGGGTCAGCAGCCGGTTCCGGTCGTCGTGGGTGTGCACGAGCAACGGCAGGAACCCTTCCAGGACCGGCGCCCAGGGCTGTCCCCCGCAGCCGCGCAGCCAGTCGGCGAGGGCGTCGAGGGCGGCCTCGTAGGACCGGGGGGTCTGGAGGGCCGTCCACAGCAACCCGGCGAGTTCCGGGGCCAGTTCGGGGCGGACGGCGGTCAGGGCGAGCAGCAGTGGCCAGTCGCCGTAGGCATCCAGGTCCGGGTGCGGGTTCCACAGGTCGGTGGCCGGGAGGGAGGCGAGACAGACCACGCTCTGCAGGCCGAGGTCCTGCTGTGGGCGGCGTTCGTCGGACAGCCAGCCGCGGATCCGGCGCGGGACGGCCGCGTCGCAGGTGGCCCCGGCGAAGTGGGCGACCTGGACGGCGGCGGCGATGCGCAGTTTGCCGTCCTCCCACACGCCGACGGTGCCGAGCAGGTCGAGCCCCTCGCGGACGGTCGGGGTGGCCCGGCCCCGGCCGAGGACCGCGGCGGCCGTCCAGCGCAGGTGTTCGTCGCCGCCGCGCGCCCAGTGGCCGACCAACGCCCGCATGGCGGAGCCGACTTCGGCCGAACCGGCGGCCACGTCCAGGACGGTCGCCGCGAACAGCCGCCGCCGGGCCTGGCCCGCCTGGGCCATGGGCTGGACGAGTTCCTGCACGGTGTGCGAGCAGTCGAGCCGGCACAGTTGCCCGGCGGCGACGGCCGCCCGCACCCACACCTGGGGGCGGGAGTCCTCGCACAGCCCGGCCAGCCAACGCAGCACGGGGCCGCGGACGTTGTGCCGGTGCTCCCACAAATGGCCCAGGACCGCGGGCGCGAGGCCCTCGCCGCGGAACCGGACGGTGCGTACGGGCACGTCCTCGTCGCCGACCTGTTCGACGCCCGACTCGGCCACGGCGCGCGCGGAGACCAGCCGGGCGTCGACGCCGTCGCTGAACAGCGGGCGCCCGGGGGTGGATTCGGGGTCGACGGTGACGGCCAGCTCCCAGGCGAGCACCTCCGCAGCCTCGGCGACCGCGCTGAGCGAGGCCCCGCCGAGCACGGCGACGGCGATCCGGTAGGCCGCGTCCCGCAGCCGCTGCGGGGTCTCGGGCGGCACGCCCCCGGCGAACCACTCGGCGGCCTGCGCCTCGGCGAACTCCCGGCACTTGACCAGGAGTTCGTCGTCCGTACGGTTGCCGCGCACCCGCTCGGCCACCAGCAGCGCGAACCGTGCCGCCTCCGCGGGCCGCAGCTCGTCCAGCCCGGTCGCCGCCACGACCGCCCGGTCGACGGCGACCTGGTGGGCCCGGTCGAGCAACTCGGGTTCGTCGTCCTCCAGTTCGCGGTCGAGGTGGCCTTCGAGGACGTCGGCGGCGGCGGCCGGGATGTGGGCGTGGTAGTAGCGGCCGCCCCGGGAGAGCGTGTCGCCGGGTTCGGGGGTGGCCAACAGGACGGCGTACGCCTTGCGTTGGGCCAGGAGCGCGCCGAACCGGTCGAGGCCGGTCTCGCTCGGCAGTCCGGCCGCGGCGGGCTCCAGGACGTACCCGGACTCCTCGCCGAACTGCTCGCCGTCGAGGCCGTCGAGGGCGGTGTCCGGGTCGAGCCGGGAGACCTTGCCGTGGGTGAGCTCGTCCAGGAGGGACAGCGCGGTGTACGTACGGCCGGTGCCGGGCTGTCCGCAGAGCACGAGGAGACGGCCGTCCCGCAGCTGCCGTTTGAGGGTGCCGTAGCCCTTCGGCTCCTGGAACACCCGTTGCAGGAGCCGGAGTTCGTCCTCGGGCAGCGGGCCCGCGAGCAGCCGGGCGCCCTGCCCCGCCGGGCCCTGTCCGGTGTAGAAGTTGACGGCGCTGATGCTCTCGGAGCTGATGAGGGTGGCGGAGCCCTGTGCGGTGAAGTGGGCCCCGGCCGACCGGTAGACGCGGGAGGCCGCGGCCCCGGAGCCCGGGAGCCCCTCCTCGGCCAGCGGGTCGGCGGCCGGTCCCCCGATGACGTCGGCCTGGGCGGCGGCCTCGGGCCCGGCCGCCTCGGCACCGCCCGGCTGGGCCCCGGGCGGCCCCTTGGCCGGGTCGGGCTGCGCGGGGGCCGGTCCGGCGGGCGGCGCCGGGTTGTTCTGCGCGTTCATTCCGCACCGTCCGGGGCAGCCGGGTCCGGAGGCGTGAAGGGGGCCGCCTGCGGAGACGGCGAAGTGGCCGACGACGGCGGCTGGTTGATGTTGATCGTGTCGAACCGTTCGCCCTGGAAGATCTGCCCGCTGCCGTAGCTGTACGCGGTGTTGGTGACCCGTGCGCCGCCCTTCGCCTTGGGCGCGGCTCCGGTGCCGGTGCCCGTCCCGGCCGCCGGCTTCGCGTCCGGCCGCGGCGGCTGCGGCAGCCCCGGGACCATGAACCAGGCGGTCCTGCGGCCCTCCTTGAGGTCCACCTCGTAGCGGCCGTAGTGCTCGGGTTCGACCCAGCGCCCGCCGTGTTGGACGACGTCGTCGTAGAGCTGTCCGGAGACGGCCACGACCAGCGGGGAGGTCTCCGGGGCGGCCTTGAGGATGCCCTTGGCGATGTCGCAGTCGCCGAGCCGGCAGGCGAGGTCGATGGCCTGCCCCGAACGGCCGTGCTCGTCCTCGGCGATGGGCCCGACGTGCAGTCCGGCCCGCAGCCGGAGCGGGACCTTGGCGGTGGTGTTGCTCTGCCGCAGGTTCTCGTTGAGGTGCACCAGCCACGTCCCCACCACCCGTACGGGCTTCACGCTGGGCCGCAGAAAGCTGAGGATGCCGTCCCCGCGGTCCTCCTGGTACAGCCGCGGCGCCCGGATGCCGGCCTCCTCGAAGGCCCGGCCGGAGACGTCGTAGAGCCTCTTGCGCATGTCCTGTTTCTCGGAGTCGGAGAGCAGGCCCGAGCCCTGCGCGTCCAGACTCACGACGAAGCCGTACTCGGCCTCCGCCTCCATCTCCGCCTCCATGTCTTTCTCCTCACTGTGGTCCCGCCGGCCGGCGCTCCCCTCGTTGTGTCGGCCGGCGGGCCCCTTCGATACTCCGGGGGCCGGCGGGTCGGCGCTGTAGCCGTTTACACAGCCGGGGATTTCCGTGGGCGGTGTCGTGCCGTGTTCCGTGCGTGCCGGGTGCCCGTGCATGTCCTCCGTCGTCCCGTCGGCGGTTGTTCGTCTCAGGTCTGCTCCTGGCTCTCCCCGCTGGCGAGCAGGCGCAGTGGTTCGAGGTCGGCGACGGCGAGGGTGCCGGGCCCGGTGCGGACCAGGCCCTGTTCCCGCAGCAGTCGCAGCGCCTTGGCCACGGCCTCGCGGGTGGAGCCCACGGACGCGGCGAGTTCGTGCTGGGCCAGCGGCAGCCGGATCGTCAGGACCTGGCCCTCGACGCGGCCGATGCGGTCGGCGAGTTCGACGAGGCGTTCCGACAGCCGTTGCAGCACGGTCATGGAGGCCAGCGCGCGGCGCTCGTGGTCGGCGCTGCGCAGCCGTTCGGTGAGCTGGCTGACCATCAGCGCGTTGGCGTGCGGGCGTTCGGCGAGGAAGCGGCGCAGCCGGTCGCCCGGTACGACGAGGCCGACGACGGGGCCGAGCGCGGTGACCGAGGCGCTGCGCGGGCGGCCGTCGAGGGCGGCCATGTCGCCGACGACCTCCCCGGCCTGTCGCAGGCCCAGGATGATCCGGCTGCCGCGCTCGGTCGTGGACCAGACCGTGCACCAGCCGGTGAGGATGACCACCGCGAACGTGGTGCGTTCGCCCTCGGCCATCAGCGGGTCCTGGGGCGGGTAGGTGTGGCGGGTGCCCAGGGTGACGAGGCTCGCGCGGTCCGCGGGACCGAGTCCCCCCATGAAAGTGCGGCGCTCGCCGAACAGCCCCATCCGTCGTCCCCCGACCGTGTCCCCCGACCTTCGCGAAGCGGAATGTCCTGGGTCTCGTGGGACGAGCCTCCGCACGAACCCGCCGCCTGGCGAGGAACCCAGGGTAGCGCTCGGCTCACGGAATGAGCCCTTCGTTACCGGAACGCTACCCGTGTACGCGGTATCACCACAGTCCGTGACGGCCATGGCGATACCTGCCGCGGCGTCACAGTTCGGGGCCCTCTCCGGGTTCCTCCTGGTACGAGTAGCGCTGTTCCTTCCAGGGGTCGCCGATGTTGTGGTACCCGCGCTCCTCCCAGAAGCCGCGGCGGTCGGCGGTCATGTACTCGACGCCGCGGACCCATTTGGGCCCCTTCCAGGCGTACAGGTGCGGGACGACCAGGCGCAGCGGGAAACCGTGCTCCGCGGTGAGGAGTTCGCCGTCCTTGTGGGTGGCGAAGAGGGTGCGTTCGGAGGCGAAGTCGGCGAGGCGGAGGTTCGAGCTGAAGCCGTACTCCGCCCAGACCATCACGTGGGTGACGTCCGGGGCGGGCGGGACGAGGTCCAGGAACGTACGCGCGAGGACGCCGCCCCATTCGGCGCCGAGCATGCTGAATTTGGTGACGCAGTGCAGGTCGGCCACGACGGTGGCGTACGGCAGGGCCGTGAACTCCTCGTGGTTCCAGGTGTGTTTGGCGCCGTCCGCGGTGGCGCCGAAGACCTGGAACTCCCAGCGTTCGGGGCGGAATCGGGGGACGGGTCCGTAGTGCGTGACCGGCCAGCCGCGTTGCAGCCGTTGTCCCGGCGGGAGTTCCTGACCCATGGATCCATCCTGACAGACCCCGGACAGTGCACACGACCCGGCACGAACCAGGCATGTCCGGAATCGGGCCACATAGAACAAAAATGGACCAACACTAACTAAGCACGCCCTAACTTACTAAGTACGCACTTACTGGACGATCTTCGCCGGCCGATGCAATCATGCGGCGCAACCCACCAGTTCTCCCCACCTGGAAGGAACCGCCGCGATGCAGGGCGACCCCGAGATCATCGAATTCCTCAACGAGCAGCTGACCGGCGAGCTGACCGCGATCAACCAGTACTTCCTGCACGCCAAGATGCAGGAGAACTTCGGCTGGACGAAGCTCGCGAAGTTCACCCGGTCCGAGTCGATCGACGAGATGAAGCACGCGGAGGTCCTCACCGACCGGATCCTCTTCCTGGAGGGCCTGCCGAACTACCAGCGGCTGTTCCACGTGCGCGTGGGCCAGACCGTCAAGGAGATGTTCGAGGCCGACCGCCAGGTCGAGGTCGAGGCGATCGACCGCCTCCGGCGCGGCATCAAGGTGATGCGCGAAAAGGGTGACGTCACGTCGGCGAACATCTTCGAGTCGATCCTTGAGGACGAAGAGCACCACATCGACTACCTGGACACCCAGCTGGAACTCCTGGAGAAGCTCGGCGAGGCGCTGTACATCGCCCAGCTGATCGAACAGCCGGAGAGCTGACCCGCCGGGTTTTCTCAGGCCGCCTCGTCCAGTACGGCGGCCACGGCCGGCTCCGCCGGGCGCGCCAGGTCGCGGCGCGGGTACCCGTCCCGGCCGAGCAGCGCCTGGATGCGGCGGACGCACGAGCCGCAGTCCGTCCCGGCCTTGCACGCGCTGGCGATCTGCCGCGGCGTGCACGCACCGTCCGCCGCGTGCTTCTTCACCTGCGCTTCGGTGACCCCGAAGCAGTTGCAGACGTACACGCGGTTCACCTCCGGACGGGACGGGGACACACCAGGCCAAGCCATCCCGACGACTCGGTGAGGCTAACCTAACCTTACCCGCCACCCGGTCCCGGCAAAAGTGCGAAGGGGCGCGGATCGTATGTGATCCGCGCCCCTCGGCCGTGCGCCGGGAGCGAGCCCCGGCGCAACCACTCCCCTACTGGTCCCGGTACATCTCCGCCACCAGGAACGCCAGGTCCAGCGACTGGCTGCGGTTCAGCCGCGGGTCGCAGGCGGTCTCGTAGCGCTGGTGCAGGTCGTCGACGAAGATCTCGTCGCCGCCGCCCACGCACTCCGTGACGTCGTCGCCGGTCAGCTCGACGTGGATGCCGCCCGGGTGGGTGCCCAGGCCCTTGTGGACCTCGAAGAAGCCCTTGACCTCGTCGAGTACGTCGTCGAAGCGCCGGGTCTTGTGGCCGGAGGCCGCCTCGAACGTGTTGCCGTGCATCGGGTCGGTCACCCAGGCCACCACCGCGCCCGACGCCGTCACCTTCTCGACCAGCTCGGGCAGCTTGTCGCGGACCTTGTCCGCGCCCATCCGCACGATGAAGGTCAGGCGCCCCGGCTCGCGCTCGGGGTCGAGGCGCTCGATGTACTGGAGCGCCTTCTCGGCCGTCGTCGCCGGGCCGAGCTTGATGCCGATCGGGTTACGGATCCGGGAGGCGAACTCGATGTGCGCGTGGTCCAGCTGCCGGGTGCGCTCACCGACCCACACCATGTGGCCGGAGACGTCGTACAGCTGCCCGGTGCGCGAGTCCACGCGGGTGAGGGCGGCCTCGTAGTCGAGCAGCAGCGCCTCGTGCGAGGAGTAGAACTCGACGGTCTTGAACTCCTCCGGCTGCGCCCCGCACGCCTGCATGAAGTTCATCGCGTTGTCGATCTCGCGTGCGAGCTGCTCGTAGCGCTGCCCGGACGGGGACGACTTCACGAAGTCCTGGTTCCAGGCGTGCACCTGGCGCAGGTCGGCGTAGCCGCCGGTGGTGAAGGCGCGCACCAGGTTGAGCGTGGAGGCGGAGGCGTTGTACATCCGCTTCAGGCGCTCGGGGTCCGGGACGCGGGACTTCTCGTCGAAGGCGAAGCCGTTGACCGAGTCGCCGCGGTAGGTCGGCAGGGTCACGCCGTCGCGGGTCTCGGTGCCCTTGGAGCGCGGCTTGGAGTACTGCCCGGCGATCCGGCCCACCTTCACCACGGGCACGGAGGCGGCGTACGTGAGGACCGCGCCCATCTGGAGCAGGGTCTTGAGCTTGTTGCGGATGTGGTCGGCGGACACGGCGTCGAATGCCTCGGCGCAGTCGCCGCCCTGGAGAAGGAACGCCTCTCCCTTGGCGACGGCCGCCAACCGGGCGCGCAGCTGGTCGCACTCGCCCGCGAAGACGAGCGGCGGATACGACTCCAGCTCCGCGACGACTGCGCGCAGAGCCTCGGGGTCGGGGTACTCGGGCTGCTGCGCCGCGGGCAGGTCGCGCCAGGTGTTGCCAGCGCTCTGGCTGGTCTTAGCGTTCACGGTCACCCCGACAACATTACGGGGTCGTTGCGGGCATCAACCCCCTTGCTCATCAAGTGAGACGGACCGCGCTCGATCGCGAGACCCGGGACATACCCCCAGGTCCGGAGGGCGGTCCGCCCAATCCGCACACCGGTACGATCAGCACACCTGGACGGCCGTATACGGCTAGCGCGACACCGCCGGGGCCCCCACGTCCAGGCTGTCGCGGTCGATGTTGATGGTCACACCGCCGTAGGTCTCCGTACGGTTGCCGGCGTACTGGTGGATGCGCTGGTGGTCCGCCCAGCGGTCCGCGGGGATCGCGGAGTCGTCGGTGCCGGCGTCGTCGTTCCAGCGGGCGAAGTGCAGCACGTCCGGCTGGGTGAGGTCGTCCTCGTGCTCGACCAGGTCGTTGACGAGGGACGAGACGCTGCCGTAGGCGCCGGAGCGGTAGCCCAGGGCGTGCAGCCGGGTGGTCCAGGCGTCGAGGTAGGTCAGCACCTTGGCCGTGACGGAGCCGCCGCGCGGGTAGTGCTCCAGGTCGTTGTAGAGCACCGTGCCCTTGCCGAAGCCGAGCGCGGCGGCCTGCCGGGCGGCGTCCTCGGCGGCGGCCCGGCCCTGCGGCGCCGGGTCGGTGATGGCCGTGCAGGAGCCGCCGCAGCTGCCGCCGTCGGCGGAGGGCTGGGGGCCGACGTAGAGCGGGAAGAACCGCCAGCCGGACGCGTACTGGTCGCGCACCCAGGAGGCGGTGAGGTTCGGCTGGGCGCAGCCGCGGTTGACGCCGCCGATGTACACGCCGATCGCCCCGTACGGGGAGGAGCCCGCCCAGGCGTCCATCGCGGACCGGCCCGGCGCGGTGCAGGCGTCGAAGCCGCGGCCCCGGTGGACGGTGGCGTCGGTGGGCACGGCGAGCGCGGCGGGCGCCGCGGGCACGGTCTCCGCGCGCGCGGAGGCCACCGGCAGCCCGGCGTCGCGCAGGATGCGCTGCACGGCCGTACGGTCCTGCCCGTACGAGGCGGTCAGCGCGATCCGCTCGGCGGTGGCCCGGTAGGTGCGGGCCACCTGGTTCTCGGTGACCGCTCCGGTGGTGTCGCCCGCCGTGGGCTGCACGAGGAGCGCCTCGGTGTGGCCCTGCACGCGCGCGGGGCAGTCCTGGTGTTCGCCGGGGGTGCCCAGGTAGAGGGCGTGCCGGTCGAAGCGGACGCAGGCGTTCGGGTCCTGGGCGAGGTCGACGACCTGCCAGTCGGCGGGGACGGCGAAGGTGTGGCCCCGGTAGCCGACGCGGTTGGTGCCGTCGTCCTGGATCCGGGCGGCGCCGGATGCGGTGGTGGCGAGGGCGGTCAGGGCGGCGAGGGCGATGAGCGTGCGGGTGGTGCGGCGGCCCGCGCCTCGGTCTGCTTTCCAGGTCAGCGGTGATTTCACGTTCGTACGCACGTCGGTGGAAGACCTCCGGGTAGCCGGACAATTTGGCTGCCCTTCCACCCGGGTGGGCGGGGCGAAACCGCCGTGACCGCCATCTGGCGGGGGCCCGATCGGGTCTATGTCGGTCGCCCGTCGCGATCGGGTAGGGTGCACCGCATGTTCGCGCACTCGCACCAGAACTGGTGGTGGACCGCTCGCTCGGCGGCCCACTGACTGCGCGTGTCCCAGAGACTTCGCGAAGGCCGCCCGAGGGGCGGCCTTCGGTGTTTTCGCGACCCGGCCGTTCCTCTCCGCAAGCAACAGATTCCCGGAAGGAACCCCGGCTCATGAAGCCCCAGGCCAGGCATGTGCACGAACTGCTCGCCGACTCCCGCCCGTTCGCCCCCCTCCGCCGCCGCGCCCCCGGGCACGACCACGCCGTCGTCGAACTGCTGATCGGCCCCGTCACCGCCCACGACCGCCTCGCCGACCTCCCCGACGAGGGTCTCGCCCTGGTGCCGTTCCGGCAGATCCGCGAGCGCGGCTTCGACGTCCGCGACGACGGCACCCCGCTGCTGATGCTCACCCCCGAGGAGTCGTACGAGATCCCGCTCGCCGAGGCCCTGGAGGCGCTGCCCGCGCACGAGGTCGCCGTCGAGGGCGGGGGCTTCGACGTCGGCGACGAGGAGTACGCGGGGATCGTCGGGCGGGTGCTGGCGGAGGAGATCGGGCGGGGCGAGGGCGCGAACTTCGTGATCCGGCGGACGTTCGAGGGGTCGGTCCCCGGCTTCGGGCGGGCCGACGCGCTGGCGCTGTTCCGGCGTCTTCTCGTGGGTGAACGGGGCGCGTACTGGACGTTCGTCGTGCACACCGGTGAGCGCACTCTCGTGGGCGCGAGCCCGGAGGTGCACGTCCGCATGTCCGGCGGCACAGTCGTGATGAACCCGATCAGCGGTACCTATCGCTATCCGGCCGAGGGGCCGACCCCCGGGCACCTGCTGGACTTCCTCGCCGACTCCAAGGAGATCGAGGAGCTGTCGATGGTCGTCGACGAGGAACTGAAGATGATGTGCACGGTCGGCGACATGGGCGGGGTGGTGGTCGGACCCCGGCTCAAGGAGATGGCCCATCTCGCGCACACGGAGTACGAGTTGCGCGGCCGTTCCTCGCTGGACGCGCGCGAGGTGCTGCGCGAGACCATGTTCGCGGCCACCGTCACCGGCTCCCCGGTGCAGAACGCCTGCCGGGTCATCGAACGGTACGAGAACGGCGGCCGGGGCTACTACGCCGGGGCCCTGGCCCTGCTCGGCCGGGACGCCGGGGGTGCCCAGACGCTCGACTCGCCGATCCTCATCCGTACCGCGGACATCGGTGGGGACGGGCGGCTGCGGGTGTCGGTCGGCGCCACGCTGGTGCGCGGCTCGCAGCCGGCGGGCGAGGTCGCCGAGACCCACGCCAAGGTGGCCGGGGTGCTCACCGCGCTCGGGGTGCGCCCGGGACGGCCGCGCGAGGAGGCGGCAGGGCCGCGGCTCGCGGACGATCCGCGGGTGCGGGCCGCGCTGGACGGGCGGCGGGCCTCGCTGGCGCCGTTCTGGCTGCGGATGCGGGAGCGCGAGGACGCCCTGACCGGACACGCGTTCGTCGTCGACGCGGAGGACACCTTCACGGCGATGCTCGCGCACGTGCTGCGCTCGTCGGGGCTGACCGTCACCGTCCGCCGCTACGACGAACCCGGCCTCCGGGAGGCGGTGCTCGCGCACGAGGGCGTGGTGGTGCTCGGCCCCGGGCCCGGCGACCCCCGCGACCTCGCCGACCCGAAGATGCGGTTCCTGCGCGAGCTGACCGCGCGGGTGCTCCGCGGCCACCGCCACGGCGTCCTCGGCGTCTGCCTCGGCAACGAGCTGATCGCGGCCGAACTGGGCCTGGACATCGTCCGCAAGGAAGTCCCGTACCAGGGCGCCCAGACGGCGATCGACCTGTTCGGGCGGGCCGAGACGGTCGGCTTCTACAACAGCTTCGTGGCGCACTGCGACGACCCGGCGGCGGCCGGGCTCGCGGCCCGGGGCATCGAGGTCAGCCGCACCGCCCCGGGCGAGGTGCACGCCCTGCGCGGCCCCGGGTTCGCGGGCGTGCAGTTCCACCCCGAGTCGGTGCTGACGCTGCGGGGCGCCGACGTCGTACGGGAGTTGGTAGGCGGGTTGCAGGAGACGGCGGCCGAGTTGTCGTAACCCGGGGAGGTCGGTGTCAGCCGAAGAAGACGCCGACCTCTTCGTAGAGTTCCGGGGCGACCGTCTTGATCCGGGCCGTGGCCGAGGCGATCGGGACGCGGACGATGTCCGTGCCGCGCAGCGCGACCATGGTGCCGAAGTCGCCGTCGCGGACGGCGTCGATGGCGTGCAGCCCGAAGCGGGTGGCGAGCCAGCGGTCGAACGCGCTCGGGGTGCCGCCGCGCTGGACGTGCCCCAGGACCGTGGTGCGCGCCTCCTTGCCGGTGCGCTTCTCGATCTGCTTCGCCAGCCACTCCCCCACCCCGGACAGCCGCACATGGCCGAAGGAGTCCAGCGACTGGTCCTTGAGCACCAGGTCGCCGTCCTTCGGTACGGCTCCTTCGGCGACGACCACGATCGGCGCGTACGACGCCTTGAAGCGGGAGGTCACCCAGGCGCACACCTGGTCGACGTCGAAGGGCTGTTCGGGGATGAGGATGACGTTGGCGCCGCCGGCCAGGCCCGAGTGCAGGGCGATCCAGCCCGCGTGCCGGCCCATCACCTCCACCACCAGGACCCGCATGTGGGACTCGGCGGTGGTGTGCAGGCGGTCGATGGCCTCGGTGGCGATGTTGACGGCGGTGTCGAACCCGAAGGTGTAGTCGGTGGCGGAGAGGTCGTTGTCGATGGTCTTGGGCACGCCGACGACCTTGACGCCGTGCTCGTCGGCCAGGCGCGCGGCGACGCCGAGGGTGTCCTCGCCGCCGATCACGATGAGCGCGCCGATGTCGTGGGCGGCGAGGTTCTCCTGGACCCGGCGCACCCCGTCCTCCTCCTGGAGCGGGTTGGTGCGCGAGGAGCCGAGGATGGTGCCGCCGCGGGGCAGGATGCCGCGCACGGCGGGGATGTCGAGGCGGACGGTGGCCCCTTCGAGGGGCCCGCGCCAGCCGTCCCGGAACCCGGTGAACTCGTAGCCGTACTCCTGGACGCCCTTGCGGACGACGCCCCGGATGACGGCGTTGAGACCGGGACAGTCGCCGCCCCCGGTCAGTACCCCGACACGCATGGCCCGCTCCCTTCGCCCCACACCGACCCGACCCGGGCCACGGTAACCGTGATCCAGGTCACTTCGACATGGTCGGGAAGGTGTCAATTCCGGGTAATTGGAGGGGAGTTGATCTCCTGGAAGCGAGACTCAGTCCCCGTCGCCGTCCAGGCCCCGCTCTATCGCGTACCGGACCAGCTCCACCCTGTTGTGCAGCTGGAGTTTGCCGAGGGTGTTCTGGACGTGGTTCTGGACCGTGCGGTGGGAGATGACCAGGCGTTCGGCGATCTGCTTGTAGCTGAGGCCCTTGGCGACCAGGCGGAGCACCTCGGTCTCGCGGTCGGTGAGCCGGGGCGCCCTGGGTTCGTCGGCGCCCGGGGCGGGGGCCGGTTCGGAGGCGAGCCGGCGGTACTCGCCCAGGACCAGACCGGCGAGCCCGGGCGTGAACACGGGGTCGCCGACGGCCGTGCGGCGCACCGCGTCGATCAGCTCCTCGGTCGAGGCGGACTTCAGCAGGTAGCCGGTGGCGCCGGACTTGACCGCCTCCAGCACGTCGGCGTGCTCACCGCTGGCGGACAGCACCAGGACGCGCAGGGCGGGGTTGGCGCCGACGAGTTCCTTGCAGACCTGCACGCCGGGCTTCACCGGCAGGTTCAGGTCCAGCACCAGGACGTCGGGCGCGGCGGCGCGGGCCCGGCGCACGGCCTGCTCGCCGTCCCCGGCCGTGGCGACGACCTCGCAGCCGGCCTCGGCGAGGTCCCGGGCGACGGCGTCGCGCCACATCGGGTGGTCGTCGACGACCATGACCCTGACCGGCGTGAGGGCACCGCCCCCCGCGCCGAGCTCCCCTGTCCTGGGCTCCGTCATCGTCGCTTCCCCGCCTTCCCCCGCGCGTCCCGCGCGCCGTTCGCCTGCTTCGGTACCTTCAGTTCCACTTCGGTGCCCTGACCCGGCACCGAGATCAGCTCGGCCGTACCGCCGATGTCCCGCAGCCGCCCCCGGATGGACTGCGCCACCCCGAGCCGCCCCTCCCCCTCGGCCTGAGCGAGCCGCCCCTCCGGGATCCCGGGACCGTCGTCCCGCACGGTCACCACGACCTCGTCCGGCTCGTCCTCCACCAGGATCCACGCACAGGCCGCCTCGCCCGCGTGCCGCCGCACATTGTCCAGCGCGGCCCCGACGGCGGCGGCCAACTCCCGCGCGGCACCCGGCGCGAGCGGCACCGGACCGCCGGGCTCGGACAGCGTCACCCGCGCCCCGGCGAACCGCGCGAGCAGGGGCCGCAGGTCGACGGGCCCGTCGTCGTCCGCGGCGCTCACCGGGTCCGTCGGGCCTACGACGACGCCGTCGGCCGACCGGGTCGCGGGCAGTCCGCCGGAGACCAGCGTGCGCAGCGCGACTTCCTGTTCGCCCGCCATCCGGCCGAGTTCGGCCGCGTCCCCGCCCAGGACGGCACCGCGCCGCTGCACCATGGCGAGCACCTGGAGGACGCTGTCGTGGATGTCGCGGGCCAGCCGCTCCCGCTCCCGGGTGGTGGCCTCGATCTCCAGCGCCCGGGCCAGGGTCCGCTCGGAGGCCCGGGCGACCTCGACGACGTACCCGATGGCGATGGACGCGACCCACACCAGGACGACGTTGTGGACGGTGTCCCGGGCCGGGGTGCCGCGCTCGACGAGGTTGGCGACGGCCACCGGGGTCGAGGCGAAGGCCGCCCAGCGCCAGCCGCCCTTGATCGCGTACGCGAGGACGGCACCGGCGGTCCATATCGACGGCAGGGTCGGGCCCCCGGAGGAGATCCGCTCGGGGCTGTCCACGACGAGGGTGAGCAGGATGCCGGTGATGGCGATGGCCAGGTCGACGGCGAGGAAGCGCTTGGTGCAGTTCGCCGCGCTGGACACCCGGGGGAGGGTGGACACGGTCCAGACGACCAGGACGGCGTAGTAGGCGATGGCCACGCCCGGGCGGACGTAGTGGCCGTAGCCGGTGGCGAAGAAGCCGATGGCGTAGAACATGGTGAGGACGCGGTAGCCGGCCAGGGCTCGCCAGAGGGGTTGTTCCACGGACATTCGGATGACTCGGCCTGGCATGGTCCCCCCGATGCTGGTCGGCTTGGGCCGTCGACGGCCGCGGGTCCGGCGTGGTCGCTCGCGAACCGCGCGGTGTCACGGCCCCGCGCCCCTGGAAGCCACGCCAGGGCGCGTCCTCTCCCGCGAAAGTCTAGGAGTCGGCCTCGTTCTTCTTCGCCTTCTGGGCCTGCTTCTCCGCCTTCGCCGCCTCGGCGATCTCCCGCTTGGCCGCGGCCGCGTAGACGTCGACGTACTCCTGGCCGGAGAGTTTCATGATCTCGTACATGACCTCGTCGGTCAGGGCGCGCAGGACGAAGCGGTCCTGTTCCATGCCCTGGTAGCGGGTGAAGTCGAGGGGCTGGCCGATGCGGATGCCGGGGCGCATCAGCTTGGGCATGATCTTGCCCGGAGGCTGGATCTTCTCCGTGTCGATCATCGCGACGGGGATGACGGGCGCGCCGGTGGCGAGCGCCACGCGCGCGAGGCCGCCCGGTTTGCCGCGGTAGAGACGGCCGTCGGGCGAGCGGGTGCCCTCCGGGTAGATGCCGAACAGTTCACCGCGTTCGATGACGTCGATGCCGCTCTTGATGGCGGCCTCGCCCGCGCCGCGCCCGCCGGAGCGGTCCACCGGGAGCTGTCCGACGCCCTTGAAGAAGGCGGCCGTCAGCCGTCCCTTGACGCCCGGGGTGGTGAAGTACTCGGCCTTCGCGATGAAGGTCACCTTGCGGTCCAGGACCGCGGGCAGGAAGAACGAGTCGGAGAACGAGAGGTGATTGCTCGCCAGGATCGCGGGGCCGTCGGCGGGAACGTTCTCCAGGCCCTCCACCCAGGGCCGGAAGGCGAGCTTCAGCGGCCCCCCGACGGAAACCTTCATCGCGCCGTACAACAACCGAGTGCCTCCCGTATCTGTGGATCAGACCTTAACCCGGAGCACCGCCAAAGGAGCCTACGGCCCTGGTCGGTGTCAGTGCCGTCGCGTACGGTGAACTACATCCGAAACCGTTCATGGATCTCTCATGAAATACCCCTTGCCCCTGTGAACGTGTCTCGTGAACCCGCCCGTACTGAAGAACAGCCCGAAGACCAGCTCGAAGACCAGCCTGAAGACCAGCAGCCGGAACAGCCGCTTCGCACAGCCCCTGAACAGCCCGCTCCGACCACACTCCTGCGAACACATCGCTGAGAACAGTCCTTGCGAACACGCTTCTCTCATGAACCAGCCCCTCTCATGAACAGGAGACCGATGGTGCCGGTCCTCCCTGGAGCCGAGCCGTACCGCCATGAGGGCGGGGAGGCCGGTGTCCTCCTCTGCCACGGCTTCACCGGGTCCCCCCAGTCGCTGCGCCCCTGGGCGGAGCATCTCGCCGAGCACGGCCTGACCGTGTCCCTGCCGCTGCTGCCCGGCCACGGCACGCGCTGGCAGGACATGCAGCTCACCGGCTGGCAGGACTGGTACGCGGAGGTGGACCGCGAGCTGCGGGCCCTGCGCGAACGCTGCGAGCGGGTGTTCGTCTTCGGTCTGTCCATGGGCGGCGCGCTGGCGCTGCGGCTGGCCGCGAAGCACGGGGCCGAGGTCAGCGGCCTGGTCCTGGTCAACCCGGCGAACCGGATGCACGGCGCGGCGCCGTACGCCCTTCCGGTACTGCGCCACGTGGTCCCCAGCACGAAGGGCATCACCAGCGACATCGCCAAGGAGGGCGGGGCCGAGGTCGGCTACGACCGGGTGCCGCTGCACGCGGCGCACTCCTTCCGGAACTTCCTGCGGCTGCTCGACGGCGAACTGCCCCAGGTCACGCAGCCCCTCCTGCTGCTGCACAGCGTGCAGGACCACGTGGTGCCGCCGGTCGACTCGGCGCGCATCCTGAGCCGGGTGTCGTCCACGGACGTGACGGAGATCCTGCTGGAACAGAGCTACCACGTGGCGACGTTGGACCATGACGCGGAGCGGATCTTCGAGGAGAGCCGGGCGTTCGTAGGCCGCCTGGTCCGCGCGGAACAGCAGGAAGGGACGGCCACGGGTGGCTGAGCACGATTCCGACCGCGAGGGCCGGGAGGGCCAGGAGGGTCGGGAGGGCCAAGAGCCGGACGAGCAGAACGTCCCGTTCGACGAGGCCGCCGCGTGGGAGGCGATCGTCGCCGGGTACGGCGAGGAGCCGCCGGACCCGCCGGGGGCCAAGCCGTTCAAGCCCATCGAGGACCTGGCGCTGCTGGAGGTGGACACCAACACCACCGACACCGGCGACTCCGACACCACCGCCGGCGCGGGCAGCGGCGCCGGCGCCGACGACGTGAAGGACACGCCCGCCAAGCCGCTGGGCAGCTCCGTATCCTTCGCACCCGGCGTGGGCCCCCGCGACTACAGCACGCCCAGCCCCGCTGAGGAGGACTTCGACGAGGACGACGAGGGCCACTTCGTACCGCCGGAACCGCCGCCGCTGCCCTCGGGCGACACGACGGCGAAGTTCGCGTGGCTCGCGGTGCTCGGCGGACCGCTGCTGATCCTGCTGGCGGTACTGCTCGGCTGGGAGATGACCTGGTGGCTGACGACGGTCGGCGTCGGCGGCTTCCTCGGCGGCTTCGCCACGCTGGTGCTCCGCATGAAGACGGACGACGAGGACGGTGACGACCCCGGGCGGGGCGCCGTGGTCTGAGCCCGGGCGGCTCAGACAGCCGGGACACGGAGGGCGGCCAGGACCGGAAGATGGTCCGTGGCCGCCCTCAGATCTGCCTCGGTCACCCCGGGCAGCCCGACCGGAACCCCGCACCCGAGCACCTCGACCCCCTTCGTGGCGAAGAGGGCGTCGATCCGCTGATGGGGATCGGCGGGCGTGGACGTGTACTCGGCACCCCAGGGAGCGGTGGCCCAGCAGTCCTGAAGCTCGGCGGTCAGCCGCTGGAAGGTACGCCCGCCGGGACGCTCGTTGAGATCACCGCCCACGACGGCGTACGGCACGTCGAGATCGGCGACCCGATCGAGGAGCAACCCGGCCTGCTCGTGACGTTCGTGCTTCTGGAGGCTCAAGTGGCAGCTGAGCACACCGACGCGCACACCGCCGAACCGTACGACCGCGGTCGCGAAGCCGCGGCGGTGCTGGCCCGGGGTGAGGGGAAGGAGGACGTCCTCCGTGCGCTCGACGGTGGCCCGGAGGCCGCACAGCAGGGCCGGCCCCGCGGCGGTGCCGCCGCCGGAGAGGATGACGAGGTCCGAGGCGCGCGCGAGCCGCGCGAGCTTCTTGCGCCAGCGGAAGAAGCGGGGGGCTTCCTGGATCAGTACGACGTCCGGGGCGCAGGCGGTGATCACACGGGCGAGGGCGTCGGTGTCGTCGCGCATCGAGCGGATGTTGTAGCCGAGGACGCGGATGACCGCTGAACCGTCGGGTTCGGTAAGGGAGTTGGGCAGTGGGGGCGTCACCATGGGGATCAAGATAGTTGGTGACGGGGGGGTTACGAGGGTCTGGCCGAGCGCGGGTCGGCGGGATGCGGGCACCGTTCCCCGCGCCCCTGAAACCGAGGGGCGCGGGGAACGCCGTAAGGCGCGGTTTACATGATCGGATCGGGCTCTCTCGCCAGGTCCGCGGCACCGACCAGCCCCGCCTCGTTGCCCAGTTGGGCCGCGATGACGTCTGCGACCGGCCGCCAGTTGCCGCCCACCAGCCAGCGCTTGTAGGACTTGCGGATCGGGTCCAGGACCAGTTCGCCCTCGTCCGAGAGGCCGCCGCCGACGATGAAGGCGGACGGGTCGAACAGGGAGGCGAGGTCGGCGAGGCCCGCGCCGGCCCAGCGGGCCAGTTCGCGGTAGGAGTCGACCGCGACCGGGTCGCCCTGGCGGGCGGCCACCGAGATGTGCTTGCCCTCGATGCCGTCGGGGGTGCCGGTGCCGAGCGCGAGCAGGATCTCCGCGTTCTCGGGGGTCGCGTTGGCGCGCTGCTTGGCGTACCGGACGAGGGCGCGCCCCGAGGCGTACTGCTCCCAGCAGCCCTGCGAGCCGCAGCCGCACAGCAGCCCGTCCGGCACCATCCGG
The DNA here is from genome assembly GCA_001298575.1 of Actinobacteria bacterium OK074. Classification (GTDB taxonomy): domain Bacteria; phylum Actinomycetota; class Actinomycetes; order Streptomycetales; family Streptomycetaceae; genus Streptomyces. Next base: position 52,238 of record LJCV01000166.1, on the reverse strand, counting down.
ATGTGGCCGAACTCGGCGGCCACGCCGAAGTGGCCGCGGCGGAGCTTGTTGCCGATGATGATGCCGCCGCCGAGGCCGGTGCCGAGCGTGATGCAGATGACGTTGCGGTGGCCCTTGCCGGCGCCGAACCGGTACTCGCCCCACGCGGCGGCGTTCGCGTCGTTCTCCACGACGACGGGGAGGCCCACGCGGGCCTCGACCTTCTCCTTCAGCGGTTCCTGGCGCCAGTCGATGTTGGGCGCGAAGTAGACCGTGGAACGCTGCCGGTTGACGTATCCGGCGGCGCCGATGCCCACGCCCACGATCTCGTGGCCCGCGCGGGCACCCTCGACGGCGGCGGCGATGGCGTCCACGATCGCTTCCGGCGTGCCGGGGGTCGGCACCTTGTGGGTCGAGAGGATGTGTCCTTCCTCGTCGACCACACCGGCCGCGATCTTCGTACCGCCGATATCGACGCCGATGGTGAGTCCCATGAATCCCTCAGTTTCGGTCGAGCCCCGCTACGGCCAACCGTACCCGAGGGGGCCGGGGGGTGTCCGGCAGCTCCCGAGGAGGTGGGACGGCCCGCGACGCGGTGGCGCGGGGCCGTGCGAGGGCCCTCTAGTCGAGGTCGATGCGTTGCTCGCCGGTCCCTTGCCCGTCGTCGCGCGGATCACTCGAATCACCGGACTCGCGAGAGTCACGCGACTCACCGGACGCGCGGGCGCCGGGTACGTCGCGGCTGGTCCAGCGGCGTTCCTGGGCCTCGACGGCGGAGCGGTAGGCGGCGAGGAGTTCGGAGCCGGCGGCGGCGAGGTGGTCGAAGACGTCCGGGTTGCGCTCCATCACCGGTTCGACGACGGCCTTGGCCTGCTGAACGACCTGGTGGACCACCTGCTGGGCCGCGCCCGAGGCGGCGGCGCCGAGCAGCGGGGTGGGCAGGCCGGTCAGCTTGTCCAGCTTCCCGGCCACGGTGTCGACGAGGCGGCGCAGCTCCTCGGCGGCGGAGCCGGGCGGGGGCCCGTACTGGGCGCGGCGGCGGGCCTTCTCGGCGGCGAGGTCCTCGGCGCAGGCGGTGGACCAGGCGTCGGCGTCGGTGGTCCGCACCTCGTGCGTCTCCTCGGCGGCCTGGTCCCGGGCGGGCTCCTGGTGAGCGGCGTCGGGGGTGGGGAGCTCTTCGCTCATGGCGGACTCCTGACTGCGGTTCGTACTCCCGACGTTACCCGAACGGGGTACCCGATTCACGGGTGCGCGGTGGCGGGGCGGGGCCACAGCTCGGGGTCGGGCGCGAAGCGGACGCGCAGCTCGCCCTCGCGCAGGGCGGCCCCGGCCACGGTGCAGCGGCGCAGGGCGGAGGGGAGCGGGACGATCCGGCGGAACGGCCCGGCGGTGACGAAGAGTTCGTCGCCGCGGCGGACGAGGTCGAGGTCCTCGCGGCGCGCACCGGGCAGCGGGATGTGCCAGACGAGCACGCCGTCCTCGGCGATCCGGTCGACGACGGGCCACTCGACGGGTGCCGGGGCCGGGCCGACGGCGGGCAGCCCGAGTACGGCGAGATCGTCGTCACCACGCGGATCACGCCCGAGATGGGGAACGATGTGGACGTCGTCGTACGACTGCTGCCACTCCTCCACGGTCTTGCGCTGCTGCGCGACCAGGCCGCCGAGCCAGGGGTCGGCGGCGTCGGGCAGGACGCGGTTGGCGAGCACCCTCTCGACGCGCAGGCCGCGCAGGGCGAAGCCGGTGGCGGCGGTGCGGACGGCGTCGGCGGCGGCCGGGCCGGGCTCGGCGACCAGGTGTACGCCGGTGCCGCGGTCGGCCAGGACGGCGGTGAGGGCGGCGAGTTCGAGGTCCCAGCGGGCGGCGGTCTCGTACAGCCACTCGGCGGGCATGGGAACACCGGCGAGCCGCCCGAGCACCGGCCGCAGCGCGCGGGCGGCCTGCCGCTCCGGCGGCAGCAGACGGCGCAGGTAGCGCCGGAGCTCCTCCGGCAGCGCGAGCAGCGCGAGCGCCTCGGTGACCGGCGGCAGGTCGACGACGAGCAGGTCGTACGACTCCGACAGCGCGGCGTCGCGCAGGGCGCGCAGGAGCGAGAGCTCATGGGCACCGGGGAGCGGGGTGAGCTCGTCCGGATCCAGCCGGGTGGCCCCGAGCAGATCGAGCACGGTACCGGCACGCTCCTGAAGCGCGGCGAGATCCTCCCGGAAGCCGGTGGCGGGGTCGGGCCGCCGGACGGTCAGGGTCCCGGTGACCCGCACGGGCTCCTGACCGGTGGCCGTGCCGAGGGCGACACCAAGACTGTCGACGGGGTCCGCCCCCAGCAGCAACGTACGGGTACCGGTGCGCGCGGCGGTCCGTGCGGTGGCGGCGGGCCGGGTGTCCTTCGCGGGCCGGGTGGCAGGCCGGGGCGTGGTCTCGATCGAGCTGGCGGGCACGGGCGCACCACCCCTGCGGACGACGTACGGCCCCGTACGGGCCTCGGTGGCGAAGGGTGACACGGTGGCTGCGGGCGAGGTGGTGGGCGTACTGGAGCCGGGGCCGGCGCACTGCGCGGCGGGCTGCCTGCACTGGGGCCTGCGCAGCGGCGAGACGTACCTGAATCCGCTGTCGCTGCTGCCGGGGTGGCTGCTGGACGGAGGGCCTTCGCGGCTGCTGCCGGTGGCTGGGGTGCCGCTGCCTGCGGTGCCGTAACGCTACGGCCGGCCCCTACCCCCGGACTCCCCGCAGCGCCATCGTGACCGCCGCGTCCGTGATGACCTCGGGTTCCTCCACCGCGCCGAACTCGATCCGCCGTACCGCCGCGTCCACGACCCCCTGGAGCAGCATCGCCGCCATGCGGGGCTGGGCGTGGCCCATCTCGGCGAGGGCCTCGACGACCATGGTCACCAGTCCGCCGTGTGCGGCGCGGATCTTCTCGCGGGCTCCGGCGTCCAGTTCGCTCGCGGAGATGGCGACGACCGCGCGGTGCCGCCGGTCCCCCACCAGCGCCAGTTGCTGCCGTACGTATGCCTCGACCTTGGCCTCGGGGGTGTCCGCGCGTTCCATCGCCGCCGAGACGTCCGCGGCCCAGACCGGGAAGTCGACCTCGCACAGTTCTTCCACGACGGCCGCGCGCGAGCGGAAGTACTCGTACACGGAGGACCGCGCGAGCCCCGTGCGCTCGGCGAGGGCCGGGAAGGTCAGGGCGTCGGTGCCGCCCTCGGACAGCAGGGAACGCGCCGCGTCCAGGAGGGACGCTCGCTGCATCGACCGGTGCTCGGCCACGGAGGCCGCTCGAATCCTTGGCACGGCATCCACTTTACGGACGGACCGCCGCCATGGGGAGGCACTCGATCCACTGTGACGTGATCCGCGGAGGTCAGCGACCCGCTGCCGCGGCGAGCCGCCCCGCCCCCGCAAACGCTCGTCAGCGCCCGAACGCCGCCAGTTTCGCCCGCAGCTGGAGCACCGACTTGGTGTGGATCTGGCTCACGCGGCTCTCGGTGACTCCGAGGACGTTGCCGATCTCGGCCAGGGTGAGGCCCTCGTAGTAGTAGAGCGTGACGACGGTCTTCTCCCGGTCGGGCAGGGTGTTGATGGCCCGGGCGAGGAAGCGGCGCAGTTCGCGGTCCTCGGCCACCTCCACGGGGTTGTCCGCGGCGGTGTCCTCCAGCGTGTCCATCAGGCTCAGCCGGTCGCCGCCCTCGCTGCCGACGTGCAGCAGTTCTTCCAGGGCGACCACGTTGGCGAGGGACAACTGACTGAAGACGGCGTGCAGTTCCTCCACCGCGATGCCGAGTTCGGCGGCGACCTCCCCTTCCGTGGGGGTGCGCCGCAGCCGTGCCTCCAGGGTCGCGTACGCCCGCTCGACGTTGCGTGCCTTCTGCCGTACCGACCGGGGGATCCAGTCCAGCGCCCGCAGTTCGTCGATCATGGCGCCCCGGATGCGGGTGATCGCGTACGTCTCGAACTTGATCTCCCGGTCGATGTCGAACTTCTCGATCGCGTCGATCAGTCCGAAGACACCGGAGGACACGAAGTCGGCCTGCTCGACGTTGGGCGGCAGCCCCACGCTGACCCGTCCGGCCACGTACTTCACCAGCGGCGAGTAGTGCAGGATCAGCTGCTCCCGCAGCCGTTCGTCGCCGGTCTCCTTGTACGAGCGCCACAACTCGTCGAGCGTCGAGGGAGCGGGCGGGCGCACGCTCTCGCCGTCGCGGGCGGCCGCGGGGATCGCCGCCCGGTCGGCCCCGGAGGTGTGCTGGGGCATTCGTCGCCTTGTGCCGTTCTGCCGTGAACCAGTGGTAACTGGTGACCTGTCGGTCTGGTGTGGAGATGCCTGTCTGAGTCGGAATCCACGTGAGCGTAGCGTGACTGAAGTGTTGCGGTGTGCGAAGGGTGCGGGATCCGCCCGGCCCCGGGCGGTCCCGCGGGGTGTCCCGACGGGGTCGGACCATCGCCGTGCGTGATCGGCGCGAAGCGTCAACTGCGGTAACTGCCAAGGCTTTCGGGGATCGTCCGGACGGCCGAACACGCACGGTCAGCCCCGATCCCGCCCGGACCGGACCGAGATCACCGCCTGGCGTGTCAACTTCCAGCCGTCGCCGTGTCGTTCGACGTAGCCGAGCGATCGGAGTTCGTACAGTCTCCCGACCGCGTCGTCGTGCGAGGTGGCCGCTTCCCGCGCGATCTCCTCGGCCGAGGCGCTCCTTCGGCCGGGCAGCGCGGCCAGGACGCGGGCGGCGCCGGGGTCGAGCAGGTCGCGCGGCAGGACGGGGCCGCGCCGGTCGGGGGCGAGTTCGCCCATGTCGCCGACGAGTTCGACGACTTCGGCGGCGTCGGAGACCAGGACGGCGTCGCCGCGCAGCAGTTCGTGCACTCCGGCGGAGAGGCCGCTGGTGACGGGCCCGGGTACGCCCATGGTGTGCCGGCCCAGCCGGTCGGCGGCCCGTGCGGTGGTGAGGGCGCCGCTGCGGTAGGCGGCCTCGACGACGACGGTGCCCCGGGTGAGGGCGGCGATGACCCGGTTGCGCAGGATGAACCGACTCGGTGTCGGATGCTCCCCCGGTGGCAACTCCCCGATGACCAGCCCCTGTTCGGCGATCCTGGTGATCAGCTCGGTGTGTCCGCGCGGGTAGGGCTGGTCGACGCCGCAGGCCAGTACGGCGACGGTGGCGCCGTCCGCGCCGAGCGCACCGCGGTGGGCGGCGCCGTCGACGCCGTACGCACCGCCGGAGACCACCACCCAGCCGCGTTCGGCGAGGCCGGCGCCGAGGGTGGCGGCCATGTGGGCGCCGTATTCGGTGCAGGCGCGGGCGCCGACGACGGCGACCGAGCGCAGGGCCCACATGCGCAGGCTGGGCCGTCCGCGTACCCAGAGGCCGGTGGGGCGGGCGTCGCCCAGGTCGTCCAGTTGTCCCGGCCACTCGGTGTCTCCCGGGCAGACGAACCGGACACCGGCCCGCCGGGCCTGTTCGAGGTCGGCCTCGGGTCGCATCCGCCCGGCGCGCGCCCGCAGTCCGGCCCAGCGTTTGCCGGACACCCCGGGCAGCGGCGCCCGCCCGTCCACGATGCGCCGCACCACCTCCCCGGCCCCGAACTCCCGCACGGCCGCGCCCGCGACCTCGTCCCCGGGCTCCAGCACCCGGGTGAGCGCGACACGCGCGAGACGGTCGTCTTCCACCGCCGCCGACGGATCGCTACCGCGCGCCACCGACCCCCGCTCCCCCTCCTCCCCCGTCACGTCAGCGCGCCGATCATCATGGGTACGCCCCGGGGGACTCCGGTGCGCAGTTGCAGGGCCAGGGCCACGTCCACGGCGCCGGGGCGGTCGTGTCCGCACAGGTCGGCGACCGTCCAGGCGACCCGGAGCACCCGGTCCAGCCCGCGCGCGGTCAGCGCGCCCCGTTCCAGTCCCCGTTCGGCCTCGTCCATGGCGCCGGGTTCGGCGTGCCACCGGCTGCGCAGTTCGCGGCCGGGTACCTCGCTGTTGGTGCGCCAGGGGGTCCCGGCCAGCCGTGCGGTGGACCGTTCGCGGGCGGCCCGCACCCGGTCGGCCACCGTCCGTGTCGACTCGCCCCGCGCGCCAACCGCGGTCAGCTCCGAGCGCGTGACCGGTTCCACCTCGACCCGCAGGTCCACGCGGTCCAGCAACGGCCCCGAGAGCCGGGACTGGTAGCGGCGGATGACCGCGGGCGGGCATTCGCACAGGGAGTCGCGCTGCGAGAAGCGCCCGCAGGGGCAGGGGTTGGCCGCGAGCACCATGAGGAACTTCGCCGGGAACCGCACGACACCCGCGCTGCGCGCGATCACCACGTGCCCGGATTCCAGGGGCTGGCGCAGCGCGTCGAGGGCCTGGCTGCGAAATTCGGGTGCCTCGTCGAGGAAGAGCACTCCGCGGTGGGACAGCGAGACCGCGCCGGGCCGGGCGATGCCCTGGCCGCCCCCGACGAGTGCCTGCATCGTCGCCGAGTGGTGCGGGGCGCAGTAGGGGGCGGCGTCCACCAGGGGTTTCCCGGCGGGGAGCAGTCCGGCCACGGAGTGCACCGCCGTGACCTCCAGGGACTCCTCGCGGCTGAGCGCGGGGAGCACGGCGGGCAGCCGTTCGGCGAGCATGGTCTTGCCCGCGCCGGGCGGTCCTTCGAGGAACAGGTGGTGCCCGCCGGCCGCGGACACCTCCACGGCCGTACGGGCCGAGAGCTGTCCCACGACGTCCGACAGGTCGTGGCCCTGGTCGTGGTGGGTGGCGCCCATGCTGTGCATCCCGGTGGCCGCGCCGGTGCCCGGCATGCGCAGTCCGGCGAGCAGCGGGTCCGGGCGGCCCTGCTCGTCGGGTTCCTCCTCGGGTACGGGTTCGTCGGCGAGTGCGGCGATCAGCTGCCGGAGGCTGCGGACGCCGAGCACCGAGATCCCGGGCACCAGGGACGCCTCGGCCGCCGCGCACTCCGGCACGACCACCTGGTCGTATCCGGCCTCGGCCGCGGCCAGGACCGCGGGCAGCACGCCCCGTACGGGCCGTACCCTGCCGTCGAGCCCGAGTTCGCCGATCATGACGATGTCGGCGATCACCCGGGGGTCGATCCGTTCGGCGGCGCTGAGCACGGCGCACGCGACGGCGAGGTCGAACCCCGAGCCGCCCTTGGGCACCGACGCGGGGCTGAGGCCCACGGTGAGTTTCTTCTGGGGCCAGTCGGCGCCGGAGTTGACCACCGCCGCCCTGACCCGGTCCCGGCTCTCGCTGAGGCTCTTGTCCGGCAGCCCGACCAGCGTGAACGCCGCGACCCCGGGCTCCAGGTCCGCCTGGACCTCGACGACGACTCCCTCGACGCCGACCAGCGCCACCGAGCACGTACGGGCGAACCCCATCACGCCACCCCCCGTACGTGCTCCACGACGGGCGCGCCGCGGTCGGGGAGCAGGACGCCCACCAGGTCGATGCGAACGCCGCCCGGTGGGGCTCCGCCGTGTTCCTGGAGCCAGCGTTCGGCGAGTTCGCGCAGGCGGCCGGCCTTGGCCGGGGTGATCGCGGCCATGGGGTGTTCGAAAGGTCCCGCCCGGCGGGTCTTGACCTCGCAGACGACCAGGGCGTCGCCGTCGCGCGCGACGATGTCGATCTCGCCGGTGCGGCCGCCGCGCCAGTTGCGTTCCAGGACGGTCATCCCGGCCTCGCCCAGCCGCCGCGCGGCCAGGTCCTCGCCGTAGCGCCCCAGGGCGTTGCGTGCGCCCGGGGAACGACTCCCGTCACCGCGGCGCGCGCCACCGGTCATGTTTGTGTTGCTGTCCGTGCTCATGTCGGCACCTCCTGGCGCCAACGATGAGGGCAGCTCGACGAGCTAGTTGATCTCTGTGGACAACGGGACGATTGTGGATAACTCCGTCACCCGCACGAGTGAACGAAGCCCGGCGACGGACGGCCGAGGCCGGGCGGCGGGCAGCCGAAGCCGCGCGACGGCCGGCCGAAGCCCCCGGGCGGACGCCCGAAGCCCGCCAGCCGGCAGCCATGGCCCCCGCCCGCCGAGCGCCCCCCACCTCACCCGCCCGGCAGCTCCAAATCGCTCTTGTTCAGCTCCTCGATGTTCACGTCCTTGAACGTAAGCACCCGCACCTGTTTCACGAACCGCGCCGGCCGGTACATGTCCCACACCCACGCGTCCGCCATCGAGACCTCGAAGAACACCTCGCCCTGTACCGAGTGCACCTGCATCTCGTAGTCGTTCGTCAGGTAGAAGCGACGCTCGGTCTCGATCACGTATTTGAACAGCCCGACGACATCGCGGTACTCCCGGTAGAGCTTCAGCTCCATCTCGGTCTCGTACTTCTCGAGGTCCTCGGCGCTCATGGCATGTTCCCCTTCAGCCGTGCGTCCCCCTATTGTGCGCCAGTCCCGCGGGCCCCTAGACGATTTCGGTGTCGAGGACCACGGGCCGTGCCGGGGGACCTTCGTCGAGCAGCGTGCGCAGCAGCTCGGCGAGTCTGGTCGGATACACCGTCTCATGCGCTTCGGTCAGTTCACGGCACGTCCACCAGCGAGCTCCGACGACGCTGCGCCGTTCCAGCTCCGTGAGGCCGGGCGCGGTGGTCGCCGTCTGGCCGGTACGGGCCAGGAAGTACCACTCGTCCTGGTCCCAGCGGCGGCCCGCGAACGGGAAGGAACATCTGCGCCGCCACAGCACCGGGCCCAGTTCGACGTCCGTGATCCCGGTCTCCTCCGCGAGTTCCCGCAGGGCGGCCTCCTCACGTGTCTCGTCGCCCTCCAGACCGCCGCCCGGTGTGAACCACCAGTCGTCGGCCGGGTCGTCCGGCTCGTGTCCGTAGAGCAGCAGTATGCGGTCCCGCGGGTCGAGCAGCACCAGTCGGGAGACCCTGCGAAAACCGGCCGCGTGTCCCTCGTCCGCCGTCCCCTGCGTGGTCTCAGCGGGCACCCACCGGCTCCTCCCGGCGGGCCGCACCCCGGCTGCGGCGCTTGGCCAGGCGCGCCGCGACCGGCCCGTACGCGCCGCCGCCCAGGATGAGCAGCGCGCCCACGGCGACCGCCCAGGTGACCGGTACCAGCGGGCCGGGGGACGAGACCGGGCCCAGGACCTTGCCGCCCGTCGGGCGGGCCAGCATGCCCTTCCAGGGCCACACCACGGCGTCCACGCGCCCCTGTACGGCGCTGCGTGCCACCGTGCCGCTGTAGGCGTCGGTGAGGTGGGCCGTGGAGTCCAGGGAGCCGCTGCGCTCGTCACCGAGGACGAACAGGCGTCCCTTGGGCACGGTGATCGAGGGGATGTCCTTGTTCTCGGCGGCCTCGTCCGCGGGGAGGTACGACTCGCGGATCTCCTTGCCGTTGACGGTGAGCTTGCCCGCGGTGCAGCAGGCCACCTTGTCGCCGCCGACCGCCACGACCCGCTTGACCAGGAGCATGTCGCCCCAGGTCTTGTCCTCGAAGACGATCACGTCGCCGCGTTCGACGTCGGCGCCGTCGACCCGCTGGGCCAGGACCCGGTCACCGGCGTCGATGGTGGGGGTCATGGAGCCGGTGGGGACCAGGTACGGCTTGTACTCGACGGCGGCCCAGGCGAACCCGCCGAGGAAGAGCACACAGCCGAGGGCCACGGCCAGCCCCGACAGCATGCTGCCGAGCCGTCCGCGGCCCTCGTCCCTGCGGCCTGTCCTGCTCATCCCAGTGCTCCCCCACGTCGGAGAAAGGTCTCCCGCGGTCCCTGGGGTTCGCGGCCCCGGGGCCGCGGAGGTCCGGCGGTCCGGGAGCGCACCCTACCGGTCGGTACCGCGCCCCGGAACCCTCGGGTCCACTGCCACGGCGCGCACGGTGTAGCGGCGCCGGCGCCACAGGGCCAGCGGTACGGTGCCGACGAGCGCGAGGGCGCCGGGGGCGGCCGCAGCGCTCAGGTTCTGGTCGAAGTCGTTCGGAATCGGCAGCGTGTTCCAGCGGGTGGGCGGCCAGGCGATGACGATGGCGCGGCCCACGACGTTGTCCACGGGGACGAAGCCGCCGTTCTTGTCCGACTGGTGGTAGCGGGAGTCGAGGGAGTTCTGGCGGTGGTCGCCCATGACCCAGATTTTGCCCTTGGGGACCGTGACCTTGAACTGGCCGCCCTGGTCGTCCTGGCTGCACGGGGTGTTGCCCGCGTACACGTACGACGACTCGTCGAGCGCCTTGCCGTTGACCTTGAGGGGGCCGGTGCCGTTGCACTCGACGGTGTCGCCCGCGACGCCGATGACCCGCTTGATCAGGTCCTTCTCGTCGGCGGACGGCATCAGGCCGATCCAGCCGAGGACCCGCTGGACCGGGTTGGGGGTCGCGGTGGGCTCACCCGCCAGCCAGTTGTCGGGGTCCTTGAAGACGACGACCTCGCCGCGCTCGGGCTTGGAGCCGAACCACGGGGTGAGCTTGTCGACCAGGACGCGGTCGCCCTCCTGGAGGGTGTTCTGCATCGAGTCCGACGGGATCGAGAACGCCTGCACCAGGAAGCTCTTGATCAGCAGCGCGAGGACCAGCGCGATGCCGATGAGGATCGGGAGTTCCTTCCAGAAGGAACGCGGCTTCCTCGGTTTGGGCTCCTCCGGCACGTCCGCGTCGTCGAGGCCCTCGCCCCCGGCGCCCGCGCCCGCGGGTGCCGGAACGGGGTGGGCCCCGGTGCCGGGCGGTACGGGTCCCGCGGGGCCCGCCGCCGGGGCCGCGGGCGTCCCGGGCGCTCCGGAGGACCCGGGGGCTCCCGGGGCCGGGATCTCACTCCCGGCGTCTGAGGAGCCGTCGTGCACGGCCGGGGAAGCCGTGTCGTCGGGCAGCTCCGAACTCTCCGGCCGCTTCTCGGGGCCGTCGTGTCCGGACCGTGCGCCGACCGCCAAATCCCCCACGTCCACTCCTCATTCCGTACCACCGCCCGCGTCGCCGTCGGCGCAGGCCCACCACTCCCATAACGAGCGGGAGTTCCGCAGGGCTCGGGAGGGGGATCAATCCGTTGTGATCCGCCGCGACCACCCTATGCGACGGGCCGAGCGCGGTGGTCGTCGCGGCGGACACCGAGGCGTACGTGGCCGGTTCCTTCAGCCGTGTCATGTGGTCCATCGGCCAGGCGATGACGACGGCGCGTCCGATGACGGACTTCTCGGAGACGGTACCCCCGTACTTCTCCGTGCGGTGGTAGCGGGAGTCCGCGGAATTGGCCCGGTGATCACCCATGACCCAGAGGCGGCCTGCTGGAACGGTCTCCGAGAAGGCGAAGTTCGAAGGTTTGTTCCCGGGGTGAATGTACGGTTCCGCGAGCGGCGTTCCGTTGACGGTGACCCGTCCGTCGGAGTCGCAGCACTTCACCGTGTCGCCCCCGACGGCGACGACACGTTTGATCAGATCTTTGTCATTGTCGGAGGGCAGCAGGCCGATCGCGCTGAGCCCTTCCTTGATCTGCTTGATGACGATCGGGTCGTTCGCCTTCTTGGTGGTCTCGCCCGCGAGCCAGTCGCCGGGGTCCTTGAAGACGACGACGTCGCCACGCTCGGGCTTGGAGCCGAACCACGGCGTGAACTTGTCGACCAGGACGCGGTCGCCGATCTGGATGGTGTTCTCCATCGAGCCCGACGGGATCACGAACGCCTGCACCAGGAACGTCTTCAGCACCAGGGCTATGAGGACGGCCACGCCCACCAGGAGCGGTATCTCCTTGACCGTGGAGCGCCTGCGCCTGCGCTTGACCTTGCGCTGGAGCTTGCGCCGTTCGGCCCGGGAGCGCCCGCTGGGGCCGCCGCCCGCGGACCGCCGGGACCCGGTCGGCAGCAGGTTGGCCGCGGAGGTGGCGCCGAGCGGCGTGCCGGGCGCGTTGCCGCGCGGTTTGCCACGGTTACCCATCGGCGCCGTCCGCGTCGGGCACGCGCGCGTAGGCGCCGGGGCGGGTGATGCGACCGGAGTGGGCGGCCGGCCACACGATCCAGTCGGCGCGGCCGATGACCCGGCCGACGGGGATCATGCCGCCGCCGGGCGAGCCCAGATGGTCGCGGGAGTCGCTGGAGTCCGCGCGGTGGTCGCCGAGGACGAAGAGGGTGCCCTTTGGCACGACGGCGTCGAAAGGGACGTCCGAGGGGCTGTTGCCCGGGTAGAGGAACGACGACTCGTCGACCGACCGGCCGTTCACCTTGATCCTCCCCTTCTTGTCGCAACAGACCACGTGGTCTCCCCCGACCCCGACGACGCGCTTGACGTAGTCCGCGTCCCCGAAATACCCACTGCCGTCGAACACGACGACATCTCCCCGCTGCGGCCGCGCACCGAAACGGTACGCCAACTTGTTTACGAGAACGCGGTCCCCAATCCTCAATCCGCGCTCCATGGAACCGCTGGGGATCTCGAACGGCTGGACCACCCAGAGGCTCAGCAGCAGCACGAAACCCATGCAGGCCAGCAGAGTCAGGGTGATGCGGCCGCCCGGGACCTGTCGCGCGGTCCGGGACAGCAAAGAGGAGCGCGACCGCTCCTCCGGGGCCCCCGTGGGGTCGGAGGAGCGGTCGCGCTCCGTCTGTTGTGCTGCTTCGGTGTCCATCGAGAGCGCATGGTAGCCGCCCTCGTTATGACACCTGAGCGTGCGCTCAGTTGTCGCGCTTCTCCTTGATCTTCGCGGCCTTGCCGCGCAGCTCACGGAGGTAGTACAGCTTCGCGCGGCGCACGTCACCGCGGGTGACGAGCTCGATCTTCTCGACGATCGGGGTGTGCACCGGGAAGGTGCGCTCGACGCCGACGGAGAAGGAGACCTTGCGGACCGTGAAGGTCTCGCGGACGCCGGAGCCCTGGCGGCGGATCACGACGCCCTTGAACTGCTGCACACGGGAGCGGTTGCCCTCGATGACGCGGACGTGGACGTTGACGGTGTCACCCGGGCGGAACGCCGGGATGTCGTCGCGGACCGACGCGGAGTCGACTACGTCGAGCAGGTGAGACATGATTGTCTGCTTTCTTCGCCCATGCCACAGGTCATCGGCGGAAGTGGTTTCGAATGGGATGTTCTGAAACTGCCGCTGTCGGGGCGGGCGTCGTGTCCCCCTGTGGCAGGGGCGCACGCCGGACGGCGGACAACAGCGGCCTATTGTTCCACGCCGTCCGTCCTGCGCCAAAATCGGCCGTACGGCTTGCCCTCCGGGTCCGGGGCCCAGCCCAGGATGGAGAGCATCTCGCGGTCCTTCTTGTCGAAGGCGGAAGGCTCGCAGCGCTCGATGAGGTCGGGGCGGTGGGCCGTGGTGCGCTTCAGGGCCTCGTCGCGGCGCCAGCGGGCGATCTTCCCGTGGTGGCCGCTGAGCAGCGTCTCGGGGATCTCCCGGCCGCGCCAGGCGGGCGGCTTGGTGTAGACGGGCCCCTCAAGGAGGCTGGACATGGCGCCGGGCGCGAAGGAGTCGTCCCGGTGCGACTCGGCGTTGCCCAGGACACCGGGCAGCAGCCGCGCCACGGCCTCCGTGACGACCAGGACGGCCGCCTCGCCGCCCGCCAGGACGTAGTCGCCGATGGACACCTCGTACACCGGCATCCGGGTCGCGTACTCGTCCACGACGCGCCGGTCGATGCCCTCGTAGCGGGCGGGCGTGAACACCAGCCAGGGGCGCTCGGACAGCTCCACGGCGAGTTCCTGGCTGAAGGGCCGGCCGCTGGGCGTGGGGACGATCAGGGCGGGCTCGCGGTCCCCCGCCTCGTACCCGTCGGCGAGGACCTCGTCGAGCGCGTCGCCCCAGGGGCCGGTCTTCATGACCATGCCGGGGCCGCCGCCGTAGGGCGTGTCGTCGACGGTGTTGTGCCGGTCGTACGTCCACGCGCGCAGGTCGTGCACGTGCACGTTCAGCTGCCCACGCGCGCGTGCCTTGCCGACGAGGGAGACGTTCAGGGGGTCGAGGTACTCGGGGAAGATCGTGACGACGTCGAGCCTCATGCGCTGTCGTCCCGCGTCGAAGCGATCTCCGCGTTGTCGTCGATGAGCCCGGGCGGCGGGTCGATGACGGCCCGCTGCTCCTCCAGGTCGATCTCGGTGACGATCTCCTCGACGAAGGGGATCAGCACCTCGGTGCCGTCCGGCCGCTCGACGATGAAGAGGTCCTGGGAGGGCAGGTGCGAGATCTCGGTGATCCGGCCGACCGCCACGCCGTCCCTGGTGACCACGTCCAGGTCCATCAGCTGGTGGTCGTAGTACTCGTCCTCCTCCTCGGGCAGCGCCTGCGGGTCCACCTCGGCGATCAGGAGGGTGTTGCGCAGCGCCTCGGCGGCCGTACGGTCGCGCACGCCCTCGAAGCGCAGCAGGAGGCGGCCGCTGTGGACGCGGCCCGTCTCGATGGTCAGCGGTCCGGTGGCGGCCGGGTCGGTGGCCAGGACGGCGCCGGGGGCGAGCCGCAGTTCCGGCTCGTCGGTACGTACCTCGACGGTGACCTCGCCCTTGATGCCGTGGGCGCGGCCGATCCGTCCGACTACGAGCTGCACTGTTACTCGCTCTCCTGCGTTCTGCTGGGTCCGCTGTTTGTTGCCGTTGATACGACTACGGGCCGGGGACGGCCGAAACGGCCCTCCCCGGCCCGAGCCGGTGCTGCGTTGTATCAGCGAACCTGGTCCACGTCGACGAGGTCGACGCGGACACCGCGGCCGCCGATGGCGCCCACGACGGTGCGCAGAGCGCGTGCGGTGCGGCCGTTGCGGCCGATCACCTTACCGAGGTCGTCCGGGTGGACCCGGACCTCGAGCACGCGGCCGCGGCGCAGGTTGCGCGAAGCGACCTGCACATCGTCGGGGTTGTCGACGATGCCCTTCACGAGGTGCTCAAGCGCCTCTTCGAGCATGCTGCTCAGGCCCCGGTCGACTCGGAGGACTCGGCGGCCGCCTCGTCCTTCTTCTCGGCCTTCTTCTTCTGGGTGATCGCCTCACCCTTGCCCTCGTCCTCGCCACCGAGGGCGTCGAACAGCGGGCGCGCGGCCTTGGGGGCGGCGGTCAGCAGCGGAGCCGGGGCGGGCTCGCCCTTGAACTTCTGCCAGTCGCCGGTCAGCTTCAGGATGGCGAGCACGGGCTCGGTCGGCTGCGCGCCGACACCCAGCCAGTACTGCGCGCGGTCCGTGTCGACCTCGATGCGCGAGGGGTTCTGCACCGGGTGGTACAGACCGATCTCCTCGATGGCCCGGCCGTCACGGCGGGTACGGGAGTCGGCGACGACGATGCGGTAGTGAGGCGAACGGATCTTGCCCAGACGCTTCAGCTTGATCTTGACTGCCACGGGAGTGGGTTCTCCTGGATTTGACGTGGTTGGGCACGGCGGACGGCCGCGTGGGGTTGCGGTACCCGAGTGCCCGATGGACGCGTCAGCCGGAGGCGAGAGGGTTCCTGTGCGGCTGTCGAGTACAGCCAGCCATTCTGCCACACCTTGAGGGGCATTTCTGTCACACCTTGAGGAGCTTCAATCAGTGGATCGACAGATGGGCAGCCAACAGTTCCCCGCGCCCCGATAAGGGGCGCGGGGAACTGCGCGATCAGCCACGAAGGCCCCGCAGACGCGCACGCTGCGAACTCCCACGGCCCGAAGGCGGTCTCCAGCTGTTCCACACGGCTGCCACGAGTAGCCGTCTCTTCAGCTCGACCGCACAGACAAACCCGCTCAGCCCGCGGCAGCGACCACGGCCTCGGGGATCCGGAACGGCTTCCCGCACCCCCCGCAGACGATCGGCGCCTGCGCCAGGACGGACGGTACGACCCGGACGTTGCGCCCGCAGTCGCACACCGCCTTGACCCGGACCCCACCTCCGGAGGACCCGTGCCGGGCGGCCGGGCCGCGGAACGTGCGTGACGTGTCCGCGGTCGTCGCCGCCGTGTGGGCCTTGAGCGCGCGTTGCAGTCTCTCGATGGTCGGACGGTAGCGGCGCTTCGCCTCGGGGTTGAGTGTGACCAGCGAGAAGCCGCTGCTGGGATGCGGCTCCTCGGGGTGGTCCAGGCCCAACTCCTCGGCGATCGCGAGGAATCTGCGGTTGTGGTAGCGGCCGGCCCGGGAGGTGTCGCGAACCCCACGGGCGGCTGCGATGCCGTGGACTGCTTCATGGAGCAGTCGCTCGAAGGAGAGTTCGTGCCCGCAGGCGGACGACGACTCTCCGATCAGGGACTCCGGCGCGGCGAGATCGGGCAGCTCGGGGTGGTACCGCTGAATATCGGCCCACGCCTGTGCCAGCTCCGCGGCGAGAACAGGTGGTGTCTGTGTCGTGCTCACGTAATGACAACGAGCCGGAGTGCCGCTGTGTTCCTATTCCGGGGCATCCCAAATAATTTGCACGTACCCGTCAGTTGGCACTGATGCGTCCGGACGAGGGCGGGTGCGCGGATCTGCGGAGAAGCCTCACAGCTCACACCAAGCTGGTACGTAGCAACGCGTACGCCCCCGCGCGTAGCCGCACGTCAGACGACAGGACCGCTGGGGACGCCGAACGCGCAAGATACGTTTCGGTCCTTCTCCCGCCAAGCATCCCCAGCCCGCCGCCTCAGTAAGCGCGCGCGACCACAGCGACGTTACCGGGCGCGTCGTCGGCCGCCGGCACCGCCCCGTCCTCCGCGACCAGACACCGTACGCTCACGCCGTGCTCGGCGAGCGCGGCCTCGCCCCCGGGGCCGAGCGTCGCCCACGGAATACGCGCCCAGCCACCGGCCACCGCCGTCTCCACGGCCTCGTCGAAGGAGGCCACCTCGGTCGTACGGGAGCGGCGGCGCTCCCGGGCCTGGGCGAGCAGCAGCGTCTGGTCCTCCTCCAGGGCCGCGGGCAGCAGCGCGGGCAGCGCGTCCAGGGCCACCGGCTCCTTGCCTCCCCCAGAGCCGAAAGCCTGGGAGGTACCCCCAGGGATGCGGCGGGCCAGCATCGCGGTGCCGGCCTCCAGGTCGCGCGGACCGACCTCGATCCGTACGGGTACGCCCTTCAGCTCCCAGTCGACGGCGCGGCGCCCGAAGGGCACGTCCGTACGGGTGTCCACCTGCACGCGGACGCCCGCCGCCTTGAGCCGGTCGCCGATCTCGCGGACCTTGGCCAGAACCGCCTCGTCGCCCTTGATCGCCAGCACGACCGCCTGGGTCTGCGCCAGGCGGGGCGGCACGCGCAGTCCGTCGTCGTCGCCGTGCATCATCACCAGGGCGCCGATCATGCGCGTGGTCGAGCCCCAGGAGGTCTGCCAGACGAGCTCCTGCCTGCCTTCCCTGGACAGGTAGCGGGTGTTGAACGCCTTGGCGAAGTTCTGGCCCAACTCGTGGCTGGTGGCCATCTGGAGGGCCTTGCCGTCGCCCATCATGCCTTCGAGCGTGAGGGTGTTGATGGCGCCCGCGAACCGCTCCTTGACGGTCTTGCGGCCGGGGACCACGTCCATCGCGCAGACGTTCACCAGGAAGTCCTCGTACACCTCGCGGTGGATGTGCGCGGCGAAGTCGCGCGCGTCCTCGTACGTGGCGTGCGCGGTGTGCCCCTCCTGCCACAGGAACTCCGTGGTGCGCAGGAAGAGCCGGGGCCGCAGCTCCCAACGGACCACGTTCGCCCACTGGTTGATCAGCAGGGGCAGGTCGCGGTAGCTCTGCACCCACTTGGCGAAGGAGGCGTTGATGATCATCTCGGAGGTGGGGCGGACCACCGCGGGCTCTTCGAGTTCCTTGCCGCCGCCGTGCGTGACCACCGCCAGTTCGGGCGCGAAGCCCTCGACGTGGTCGGCCTCCTTGGTGAGGTACGACTGCGGGATCAGCAGCGGGAAGTACGCGTTCTGCGTGCCCGTCTCCTTGATCCGGGCGTCCAGCTCCGCCTGCATCCGCTCCCACAGCCCGTACCCGTACGGCCGGATGACCATGGTGCCGCGCACCGGCCCGTTGTCGGCCAGTTCGGCCTTGGTGATCAGATCCTGGTACCAGCGCGGGAAGTCGTCCGCCCGGGGCGTGAGAACGGGTGCTTTTGCCATGCGGCGATGCTACGGGGACCACCCGCCGCACCGGGAACCATTTGTCGCCGCGCCCGACACGACCGCACCCGCACGGCCACGCCCACAGCCACGCGCGCGACCATGCCCACAGCCACGCGACCTCAGCCGCACCCACAACTGCCCCTGGAACGTGCCCCGCGCCGGCCGCCGCGGCCCGCCGGCAACTGGCCGCGAGCGGTGCCCCTCACCCCCTCGACACCGCGACGCACGCGGAGTTACCTGGCATACGGGGGAAGTGCGCGCCCGGCACGCGGGCCGCGCCCCGAACGGGGACCACACGGGGGTCAGGCAACGCCACATCGACAACTCTCGGCGGATTGGGGCGCTTTCGATGACACCTACGCTCGTGCGGCACCACCCGGCCCACGCGGGCCCGGAACCCCATACGGAACCGGTGCCCCGCGCGGACGAGCAGGCACGCGCGCGTGACTGGGCCGAGATCCAGGAGCGGATGCTCGTCCCGCTCTACGAGGCCGTCCACGAGCGGCTCGGCGTCGGCCCCGGCACCCGGCTGCTGGGCCTGGGCTGCGGCTCCGGGCTCGCCCTGCTGATGGCGGCGGCCCGCGGCGCCCCGGTCACCGGCGTCGACTGCGACGCCCCCGAACGGCTCGCCCTCGCCCGCGAACGCCTCACCCCCGAAACCCCCGCGCCGCCCGCGCCACCCGGAACACGGGCCCCACGCGCGCGTACCGACGCCCGGCTCCTCGACGCCCTGCCCACGGACGGCACGGCCTACGACGTGGTGACCGCGTTCGACCCCGTCACCTGCCACGGCGACGATGGCCCCGCCGGACCGCTCACCGCCGCCGTACCCCTCGCCGCACCCGGCGCCCCCTTCGTGCTGACCGGCTGGGGCCCGCCCGAACGCTGCGCCACCGCCTCGGTGCTGCGGGTCGCCGCGAAACTGGCCGATCCCCTGCACGGCTGGCGCCCGGCCCGGCGCGACGACCTGGAGGAGGTCGCCCGCAAGGCGGGCCTGGTCCCGGACGGCTCCGGCCGCGTCGCCTGCCCCTTCGGCTACGCCGACGTCGACAACGCCGTCCGCGGACTGCTGTCCACGGGCCTGTTCGACGCGGCGGCCGCCGCCACCGACCACAAGCAGGTCGACAAGGAGCTGACCGAGGCCCTGCACCCCTACCGGCGCCCCGACGGGACCGTGTGGATGCCCAACGTCTTCCGGTACCTCATCGCGCGCGTGCCCCAGCGCCGTCAACGCGTGCCTTAATGCCGCAAAAATCGTAAGAACACGTCCACGCGTGCGTGCCCCGGCCGACGTACGCCCGAAGAGGTACAGCCGTACGGACGCGCACCGCCACAGCCCTACGCCTCGTCCTTCGTCATCCTGGTGACGCCCGCGATCCGGTACGCGTCCTTCTCCTCCAGGGTCTCCTCGCGCAGCAGCGCCTCCGCGAGGGCGTCCAACTGGTCGCGGTGGTCGCGGAGCTTGCGGCACGCCTCGTCGTAGCACTCGTCGACGATCCGCCGCATCTCGCCCTCGATGACGTCGAGGGTCTGCGGCGCGGCGGCCAGACCGTACGCCTGCTGGGCGTCGTTCGGCAGCGCCGACAGGCGGCCCACCCGCTCGCTCATGCCCCACCGGGCGGCCATCCCGCGCGCGATGTTCGTGACCTGCTCCAGGTCGCTCTCGGAACCGGTCGTGATCTCCTCGTAGACCACGTGCTCCGCCGCCATGCCGCCCAGCGCGCCGATGATCCGGCCGCGCAGGTACTCCTCCGTGTACGCGTACTTGTCCGCGTCCGGCGTCGACAGCGTCACGCCCAGCGCCCGCCCGCGCGGCACGATCGTGATCTTGCGGACGGGGTCGGCGCCCGGCTGCAACATGCCCAGCAGCGCGTGCCCGCTCTCGTGGTACGCGGTGCGCCGCCGCTCCGCCTCCGGCATCACCAGCGGCCGTTCCGCGCCCAGCTGGACCTTCTCCAGCGCCTCCGACAGATGCGCCTGGGTGACCTTCTCCTGCTTCAGCTTGACCGCGAGAAGGGCGGCCTCGTTGGCGAGGTTGGCCAGCTCCGCGCCCGTCATGCCCGGCGTCGTGCGCGCCACCTGCGCCAGGTCCACGTCCTCGGCCAGCGGGATCGCCCGGGTGTGGATCTTCAGGATCGACTCGCGACCGCCCCGGTCCGGCGGCGAGACCGTCACCACCCGGTCGAACCGGCCCGGCCGGGTCAGCGCCGGGTCGAGGATGTCCGCGCGGTTGGTCGCCGCGATCACGATCACACCCTCCGAGCCCGAGAAGCCGTCCATCTCGGTGAGGATCTGGTTCAGCGTCTGCTCGCGCTCGTCGTGCCCGCCCATGCCCGAACCGCCGCTGCGCGCCCGCCCGATGGTGTCGATCTCGTCGATGAAGATGATCGACGGCGCCACCTTGCGCGCCTCCGCGAACAGCTCACGCACCCGGGACGCGCCCACCCCGACGATCATCTCGATGAACTCCGAGGCGGACGCCGAGAAGAACGGCACCCCCGCCTCCCCCGCGACCGCGCGCGCGAGCAGCGTTTTCCCGGTACCGGGAGGGCCCGCAAGGAGCACGCCCCGGGGCATCTTCGCGCCCATCTTCCGGTAGGCGTCGGGGTTCTTCAGGAAGTCGACGACGTCGTTCAGCTCGCCCTCGACCTCGTCGATGCCCGCCACGTCCTCGAACGTCGTCCGCTGGCTCCCCGGCTGCAACTCCACCGGCTTCGGCGGCGCCTTGCGCCCCAGCACCCCGCCGGGACCGCCGCCCAGACCGCCGCTCATCCGCCGCGCGATGAAGATCCACAGGAACACCAGGAGCAGCATCGGGGCGAGGGAGAGCAGCAGGTTCGACAGGAAACTGCGGTGCTGCACGACCGGCTCGGCGGTGACCGTCACGTTGTGCTTGGTCAGGTCGTCCCACAGCTTGTCGTCCGCGAAGGACGGCCGCTGCGTCTTGAACTTCGTGTACTTCCCGTCGCCCTCGGGGTTGTCCTGCCCCTTCTTGAGCTGCCCCTGGATCGCGTCGCCCTTGGCGTAGATCTTCGTGACGTTGCCGTCGTCGACCTGCTTGCTGAACTCGGTGTACGAGATCGTCGGCTCGTTGCCCTCGTCGAAGAAGGACAGCACCAGGTTGGCGATGAGGTAGACCACCAGCGCGGTGAGGATCAGACTCCACCAGCCGCCCCGCATCCTGCGCGGACCGGGCGACGGCGACTGCGGCTCCTGGGGAGTGCCCTCGGAGCGCCACGGCTGGTCGGGCGTCCGACGCGGCGGCACAGGGTTGCTCATGGCAGGAAGGTACGGCACCGCCGCCCGCCCGGCACGCGCTGGGGGTGCCCTTCGGCGAAGGACACCCCCAGCGTCGTACGAGATCATCCGTCCGTACGGCAGCGGTCGTACAAACCGGCCGGTCGGACCCGTCGGCCGGTTCCGGCTGCGGGTTCCGGCTGCCGGTTCCGGCTCAGCCGGTGAACTTCTTGAACTCGTCCGGCAGCTCGAAGTCCTGGGCGCCCTGGGGCAGGCCGAAGGCGTTGCCGCCCTGGGCGGCCGCCTCGCGGCGCTGGGCCGCCTCCAGCTCCTGCTGCTTGCGCTTCATCGGGTTGCCGGACCGCTGCTTGCCCTTGGCCTGCTTCGGCTGCTTCTTCGTCCGGCCCGGACCGCCACCCATGCCCGGCATCCCGGGCATTCCCGGCATGCCGCCGCCCTGGGCCATCCGGGACATCATCTTGCGGGCCTCGAAGAACCGTTCGACCAGGCCCTTGACCGCGCTGACCTCGACACCGGAACCCTTGGCGATACGGGCGCGGCGCGAGCCGTTGATGATCGTCGGCTCCTGGCGCTCGGCCGGGGTCATCGACTTGATGATCGCGGCCGTACGGTCGACGTCGCGCTCGTCCAGGTTGTTGATCTGGTCCTTGATCTGCCCCATGCCGGGCAGCATGCCGAGCAGCTTGGAGATGCTGCCCATCTTCCTGACCTGCTCCATCTGGGCCAGGAAGTCGTCCAGGGTGAAGTCCTGGCCCTTCTTGGACGCCAGCTTCGAGGCCATCTTCTCGGCCTCTTCCTGACTGAACGTCTTCTCCGCCTGCTCGATCAGGGTGAGCAGGTCACCCATGTCGAGGATGCGGGAGGCCATCCGGTCCGGGTGGAACGCGTCGAAGTCCTCGAGCTTCTCGCCGTTCGACGCGAACATGATCGGCTTGCCGGTCACGGAGGCGATCGACAGGGCCGCACCACCGCGGGCGTCGCCGTCGAGCTTGGAGAGGACGACACCGTCGAAGCCGACGCCGTCGCGGAACGCCTCGGCGGTGTTGACGGCGTCCTGGCCGATCATGGCGTCGACGACGAAGAGGATCTCGTCGGGCGAGACGGCGTCCCTGATGTCCGCGGCCTGCTGCATCAGCTCGGCGTCGATGCCGAGGCGGCCCGCGGTGTCCACGATCACGATGTCGTGGACCTTGGTCTTCGCGTGCTCGATGGAGTCCTTGGCGACCTTGACCGGGTCCCCGACGCCGTTGCCCGGCTCCGGCGCGTAGACGGCGACGCCCGCGCGCTCGGCGACCACGCTGAGCTGGTTGACGGCGTTGGGCCGCTGGAGGTCACAGGCGACCAGCAGCGGGGAGTGGCCCTGGTCCTTGAGGTGCTTGCCGAGCTTGCCCGCGAGGGTGGTCTTACCGGCGCCCTGGAGGCCGGCGAGCATGATCACGGTGGGGGGCTGCTTGGCGAAGCGGAGGCGGCGGGTTTCGCCGCCGAGGATCGTCACCAACTCGTCGTTGACGATCTTGAGGACTTGCTGGCCCGGGTTGAGTGCCTTGGAGACTTCGGCGCCCAGGGACCGTTCCTTCACGTTCTTGATGAACGTGCGGACGACCGGCAGGGCAACGTCCGCTTCGAGCAGGGCGATGCGGATTTCCCGGGCCGTGGCGTCGATGTCCGCCTCGGACAGCCTGCCCTTGCCCCGAAGCGTCTTGAAGGTGGCTTGCAGGCGGTCGGAGAGAGTATCGAACACGGCGGTGTCGGTCCTTGGAGTCGGCGACAGTTTGGGCTGCCCTCCAGGGTATCCGGCCCCGCAAGCAAATCGTCCCCGTCCGCCGTGTATCAGCGGACGGGGACACAAACCCCGCGTTGGCGGGGACAACGCATCGCTCAGCCGTCCCTTACCGCGAAAGCTCGGACAACCCCCGCGCAGGCGGGGAGTACATCAGCTAAACGCTTCATCCGGCCAAAAGGTCACGCCCGCAACGCTTCCTCCAGCATCCGAGCCACCGAAGCCGCCTCCTCGCCCGGCAAGGGCACCCCCGCCCCCGTGGTCACATAAAACGCGTCAACGGCATTGGCGCCCAAGGTGGAGACGTGCGCACTCCGCACCTGCACCCCCGCCTTCTCCAGTGCGCGCCCGATGCGGTGCAGCAGCCCCGGCGCATCGTGCGCCCGTACCTCGATCACCGTCGCGTGGCGTGAGGCCGCCGAGGAGGCCACCGTCACGCGGGCCGGAGGCGCCACCCAGCCCCGCCGCCGCGGATACGCCGCGTCGCGTTCCGCCAGGCGCGTCGCGATGTCCAGGGAGCCGTCCAGGGCGCGGACGAGGTCGGCGCGCAGGCGGGCCGCCTGGGGCAGGGAGCCGTACTCCGCCGCCACCCGCCAGTCGAGCAGCAGGACGGAGCCCTCGACGCCGTCGGGGAGGTCCAGGGTGCGCAGTTCGGCCGTGCGGACGGTGAGGCGGTGCATGGCCAGGACGCCGGCGACGGCGGGCAGGACGCCCGACTGGTCGGGTACGGCGATGAGGAGTTCGACGCCGAGGGGTTCCGGTTCGGCGGGCTCGCCCTCGCTGTCGGCCGGGGTTTCCGTCTGGGCGCGCAGCGAGAGGACCGGGCCGCCGGTGCGGAACGCCTCCACCGCGAGGCGTTCCTGTTCGGCGGTGGGGGCGGCGTCCTCGGGGTCGGCGGGGACGACGCCCGCGAGGACGGCCGCGACCCGCTTGACGAGGTCGGTCACGAGGGAGCCGCGCCAGGACGACCAGGCCGCCGGGCCGGTGGCGAGCGCGTCCGACTCGGTGAGCGCGTGCAGCAGTTCCAGCGTGCTCTGCGAGCCGACCGCCTCGGCGACCGAGCGGACGGTGGCCGGGTCCTCCAGGTCGCGCCGGGTGGCGGTGTCGACGAGGAGGAGGTGGTGGCGGACGAGGGTGGCGAGGACGGCGACGTCGTCGCGGTCGAAGCCGATGCGGGTGGCGACGTCGCGGGCGATGATCTCCCCGGCGACGGAGTGGTCGCCGGGCCAGCCCTTGCCGATGTCGTGCAGCAGGGCGGCGACCAGGAGGAGGTCGGGGCGGCCGACGCGGCGGGTCAGTTCGGAGGCGCGGACCGCGGTTTCGATGAGGTGGCGGTCGACGGTCCAGATGTGGACGGCGTTGCGCTGGGGGCGGCAGCGGACGCGTTCCCAGTCGGGCAGCAGCTGGGTGATCAGCCCCTCGGCCTCCAGGGCTTCCCAGACGTCGACGGTGGGGCGCCCGGAGCCGAGCAGGGTGACGAGCTGCTGGCGGGCCTCGGCGGGCCAGGGGGTCGGCAGCGGTCGTACGTGGGAGGCCAGGCGGCGGACGGCGTGCAGGGAGAGCGGGAGGCCGGCCTGGGCGGCGGCCGCGGCGGCGCGCAGGGGCAGGACCGGGTCGCGTTCGGGGCGGGCCGCGCGCGCGAGGACGACTTCGCCGTCCTGTTCGACGACGCCCTCGGCCAGGGGTGAGCGCTCGGGGGCGGGTTTGCTGCCGCCGAGCATGGCGCGCAGGCGTGGCCGTACGGCGCGGGAGCGCAGGACGCGGCCCACTTCACGCCAGGTGACGTCGCTGGCGTAGGAGATGACGCGGGCGGCCTCGTAGACCTGGCGCAGGAGGGTGTCGGCGTCCAGGAGGCCGAGTTCGGCGGCGACCTGGTCCTGTTCCTGGAGGGCGAGGCGGTCGGTGGCGCGGCCGGTGGTCAGGTGGAGGGCGTCGCGGACGTCGAGGAGGCGGCGGCGGGCGTCGTCGAGGCCCTCGCGGGGGGCGTCGGCGAGCCAGGAGGCGGCGACGGCGCGCAGGGCGGTGGCGTCGCGCAGGCCGCCGCGGGCCTCCTTGAGGTCGGGTTCGAGGAGGTACTGCAACTCGCCCTGGCGTTCGGCCCGTTCGGTGCAGAGTTCCTGGAGTTCGGGGAGGCGTTTGGGCGCCTGGTTGCGCCAGTCGGCGAGGACGGCGGTGCGCAGTCCGGTGGTGAGGCCGAGGTCGCCGGCGATGTGCCGGGCGTCGAGGAGGCCGAGTTGGACCTTGAGGTCCTCGGCGGCGGTCTTGCGGGCCTGGCCGGGGGTGCGGACCGAGTGGTCGAGGGCGAGGCCCATGTCCCAGACGGGGTACCACATGCGGTCGGCGAGGGCGGCGATGGTCTTGGCGTCGCCGCCGTCGTGCAGCAGGAGGAGGTCGAGGTCGCTGCGGGGCGAGAGTTCGCTGCGGCCGTAGCCGCCCACGGCGACGAGGGAGATCCCTCTGAGTCCGTCGGCGGCCGCGGTGAACAGGCCGGCGAGCCATTCGTCGGTCAGTTCGGCGAGGGCGGAACGGCGCGGCGGCCCGGACTGCGCCCCCTCTTGGAGGAGGCGCAGCCGGGCCGCCGCGTAGCCGCTGGGTCCCGAGTCCTCTGCATCCGTACGTACGTCCGTACTCGTCACCCAGCAGCTCCTGTTCTGTGGTGCTTTACAGCGCGTCCGGTCCGCGCTCTCCGGTCCTTACCCGTACGGCCGTCTCGACCGGGATGGACCAGACCTTGCCGTCTCCGATCTTGCCGGTGCGGGCCGCCTTGACGATGACGTCGATCACCTGTTCGGCGTCGTTGTCCTCGGTCAGCACCTCGATGCGGATCTTGGGAACGAGGTCGACGGTGTACTCGGCGCCCCGGTAGACCTCGGTGTGTCCCCGCTGCCGACCGTAGCCGCTGGCTTCGGTGACCGTAAGTCCGTGCACTCCGAAGGCTTGGAGTGCCTCTTTGATCTCGTCGAGCCGGTGGGGCTTCACGACGGCGGTGATGAGCTTCATGCGTCCACCTTCTTCGTCTCCGAGAGGGCCGTGGTGCCGCCCGCCACGCCGCCGCCGGTGCCGCTGAAGTCGTATGCGGTCTCGGCGTGCGCGGTCTGGTCGAGGCCGGTGACCTCGTCGTCCTCGGTGGCGCGGAATCCGATGGTCTTCTGGATCAGGAAGGCCAGGATGTACGTCACCACGAAGGTGTAGCCGAGGACCGAGCCGGCGCCGATGGCCTGGGAGACGAACTGCTTGAAGCCGCCGGCGCCGTTGATGGCGAGGAAGCCGACCATCAGGGTGCCGAGGATGCCGCCGACCATGTGGACGCCGACCACGTCGAGGGAGTCGTCGAAGCCGAGCTTGAACTTGAGGGAGACCGCCCAGGAGCAGACCGCGCCCGCGACGACGCCGATGAGCATGGCGCCGAAGACGTTGACGTTGCCGCCGGAGGGGGTGATGGCGACGAGGCCGGCCACCGCGCCGGAGCAGGCGCCGAGGGTGGTGAAGGCGCCGTGGCGGATGCGCTCGTAGATGAGCCAGCCGAGCATGGCGGCGCCGGTGGCGACCTGGGTGTTGAGGGCCATGTTGGCGGCGACACCGTCGGCGGCGAGCTCGGAGCCGGCGTTGAAGCCGAACCAGCCGAACCACAGCAGGGCGGTGCCGGTCAGGACCATCGGCAGGTTGTGCGGGCGCATCGGGTCCTTCTTGAACCCGACCCGCTTGCCGACGACGAGGACGGCGGCCAGTGCGCCGACACCCGCGTTGATGTGCACCGCGGTACCACCGGCGAAGTCGATGACGGCCGGGTCGAGCTTGGCCAGCCAGCCGCCGCCCCAGACCCAGTGGGCGACCGGGAAGTAGACCACGGTGACCCAGAGGGCGACGAAGACCATCCAGGAGCCGAACTTGACGCGGTCGGCGAGCGCGCCGCTCATCAGGGCCGGGGTGATCACGGCGAACAGCATCTGGAACAGCGAGAAGGAGAAGACCGGGATCTTACGGCCCGCGAAGTTCTCCATCAGGGTGTCGCTGGTGACGCCCTTCAGGCCGATCAGGTCGAGGTTGCCTACAAAACCTCCGACGTCACCGCTGAAGGCGAGGGAGTGCCCGTAGAGCACCCACAGGACGCTCACGATGCCCAGGGACACGAAGGACATCATCAGCATGTTCAGCATGCTCTTGGTGCGGACCATGCCACCGTAGAAGAGGGCTAGGCCGGGCGTCATCACCATGACCAGAGCTGCGCTGATCAGTACGAATCCGGTATCTCCAACATTCAAGGCCCAAGACTCCTTCTGCGGAACGGCCCTGTGCGGATGCCTGTGACTACGGGCCGACTGTGGAGAGGAGACTGGCTCAGGGCGGTTTCGCTCAGCGCGCCAAAATGTTTCGCCCATGTGACGAAGGCCCGCGCATCGTTACGGATGCGTGAAACCCGGATCGCCGTTACTTCCGGCGCGACGCGACGAAGCGGTCGGTACGGCCTTGGCAGATCAACCGTAGATCTGCCTAATGCCGCAACTTCACCCCTGCCGCACCAGCCGCATCGCATCGGCTTCGCATCGGTTTCGTATCCGATGAGACTCGGGCGGGATTGGTGGAGATCCCGTGTCGTACGGCTTCGTGACCGACCGCGGCGGGCCGTCCGGTGACCTGGCGGGGGAGCCGAGTCGGGCTGTTCGGGACGGCCGGCCGCGGCCGGGGCTTCTCGGGGGCCCTCGGGGCGGGCCCGGTGGTGGTCAGACCGCTTCGGCGTTCTCCGGCAGGTAGACGCCGAGCTGGTCGGTGAGGTCGATGACCTCGGCGAGGTCGCCGAAGTCGCGTACGGCCGTGTCGACCGTCTTGCGGATCCGGGTGTTGACGCGTTCGGAGCGCACCTTCCCGGCCACCTCCATGGCGTCCAGGGCCCGCCGCGCGCTCTGCTCGGGCTGGCGCTGGAGCAGGTGCACGGTGGCCAGGCCGATGAGGTTGAGCGCGTAGGACCGCTGGTACTCGGGGTCGCCGGCGAACAGGTCGACGGCCTTGCGCATCACGGGCTCGGCCAGGGAGGCGTAGGTGGGGCTGCGGCCGGCCACGTAGGCGAGGTCGCGGTAGGAGTGGGAGTTCTCGCCGTGGAGTTCGGCCTCGGAGAAGAACCGGATCCAGTCGGGCTCGGGCTCGCCCCACTCCTCGGCGTCGGCGAAGGTGTCCTCGGCCATCCGCACGGCCCGCTTGCAGCGGCCGGGGTTGCCCATGTTGGCGTAGGCGCGGGCCTCCATCGCATACAGCATGGACTGGGTGCGGGGGCTGGCGCAGTCTCGGCTGCCGTACTGGGCGAGGTGGATGAGTTCGAGCGCGTCGTCGGGGCGGCCGAGGTGGATCATCTGGCGGCTCATGCTGGAGAGGATGTACGAGCCCAGCGGCCGGTCACCGGCCTCCTTGGCGGCGTGCAGGGCGAGCACGAAGTACTTCTGGGCGGTGGGCTGGAGCCCGACGTCGTAGCTCATCCAGCCCGCCAGTTCGGCGAGTTCGGCGGCGACCTTGAAGAGTTTGCGGCGGGCGTCGTCGGCCTGCGGCTCCTGGAGCAGGTCGGTGACCTCGTGCAGCTGGCCCACGACGGCCTTGCGGCGCAGTCCGCCGCCGCACTGGGCGTCCCAGCGGCGGAACATGACCGCGGTGGTCTCCAGCAGCTCCAGCTCGGGCGTGGAGAGGCGGGCGCGGGCGCGGCCGGAGGCGGTGGGCTCCGGCTCGTCGCGCGGGCCGGCGGGGCCGGGGACGAGCCAGCGTTGCAGGGGTTCGATGAGGGACGGGCCCGCGGACAGGGCGAGGGAGTTCCCGAGGAAGCCGCGCCGCGCCAGCATGAGGTCGCTGCGCGAGAACTCGCCGATCATCGCCACGGTCTGCGGGCCCGTCCAGGGCAGGTCGATGCCGGACACGGAGGGTGCCCGGTGGGCGGCGCGCAGCCCGAGGTCCTCGACGGCGACCACGCAGCCGAACCGCTCGGAGAACAGCTCGGACAGGATCCGCGGGATCGGCTCGCGCGGGTTCTCGCCGTCCAGCCAACGCCGTACGCGCGAGGTGTCGGTGGAGATGTGATTGGCACCCAACTGCCGTGCCCTGCGGTTGACCTGCCGGGCGAGTTCGCCCTTCGACCAGCCGCTGCGCACGAACCACGAGCCGAGCAGTTCGTTCGGGCGCTTCTCCGTACTCGCCGCGTCCCTGGCGTTCGTCCCACTTCCGCCGTTGCCGCCCACTGGAACGCCCCCATCCCTGAAACCTGTGTGCGCTGTGCGCCGCGCCGCGTGCGCCAAGCCCTATCAGAATGCCGGTAAATAAGGCCGCCTGTCCGGCGGTTGTCACCCTTCGAACAGGGGACCGACTTGCCTCCGGCATACCCACGAGCGCATTCAGCCACGGGGCTTGTGCACTCAAAGTAATCCTACGATCACCCCTCCGGCCATGGCGATCCGGGAATCGCCACCATTCGCCACCCCTTCGAATGAACTGACGGTTGCTTCTCCGCGATTCACTTGACACATGACGACCGGAAGTGGGCGCAACAGTGCACTCTGAGGCGCACGCGACGACACGCACCACCCGGGGCGCTTCCGGGCGCCGTTGGAACCGGACCGCCCGGGGGAACCGGGAACCCAGGGTCACGTTCCGATTCCGTCTCGTAACCACCGGCGCGCTGGACCCGTTGGAGGGGGCATGGGCTTCACGATCGGCGGCACGCGAGGGATCCGCGAAATCCGGCCCGGCGCACGGCGCCGCGGCCGTTCCCCGGAGAGCACCGCCGTGGCCGAGTACACCGGACTGTGGGGCTGGGACGTGGTGCCCGGCGCACGGATGGCCGCGGGGGCGTGCTCCTGCGGCCGGGCGGACTGCGCCGCGCCCGGCGCGCACCCGCTGGACTTCGCGCCCCCCATGTCCGCCGGCGCCACGCTCGACGAGGTGACCGGCGCGTGGGCCGAGTTCCCGGGCGCCGCGGTCATGCTCCCGGTCGGCCGCGCGTTCGACGTACTTGAGGTCGCCGAGACGGCCGGCCGCCGCGCCCTGGTCCGCCTGGAACGCATGGGGCTGCCCCTCGGCCCGGTGACCGCGACCCCGGACGGCCGCGCCCACTTCTTCGTCGCTCCCGGCGGCGCCGCCGAACTGCCCGCCCTGCTCTACCGCATGGCCTGGGACGACACCACCCTCGACCTGCACGGCCTGGGCCCCGGCGCCCACCTCACGGCCCCGCCGTCGGACCGCGGCGGCCTGGGCCCGGTGCGCTGGCTGCGCCCACCGACGTTCGACACGGCGACGACACCACCGTCCGCCCGCCTGCTGCTGGGCACGCTGGCGTACGTGGCACATCGGTCGCGGGCCTAGCTCCGGACAACACGGAAGGGCCCCGCTCCGTCTGCGCGATGGACGCGATGGAGTGGGGCCCTTCTTGGTGTGCGTGGGCGCGTCGTATACGCGCTCACTCGCCGATAAGTGCATCCACGAACGCTTCCGCCTCGAACGGCGCCAGGTCGTCCGCGCCCTCCCCCAGACCCACCAGCTTCACCGGCACGCCCAGTTCGCGCTGGACGGCGATGACGATGCCGCCCTTGGCGGTGCCGTCGAGCTTGGTCAGGACGATGCCCGTGACGTCGACGACCTCGGCGAAGACCCGGGCCTGGACCAGGCCGTTCTGCCCGGTGGTCGCGTCCAGGACCAGCAGCACCTCGTCCAGCGGGGCGTGCTTCTCGACGACGCGCTTGACCTTGCCCAGCTCGTCCATGAGGCCGGTCTTGGTGTGCAGCCGGCCCGCGGTGTCGATGAGGACGACGTCGGCGCCGGCCTCGATGCCCTCCTTGACCGCGTCGAAGGCGATGGACGCCGGGTCCCCACCCTCGGGCCCGCGCACCGTACGCGCCCCGACCCGCTCGCCCCAGGTCTGCAACTGGTCGGCGGCGGCGGCACGGAAGGTGTCCGCGGCCCCCAGGACCACGTTCTTGCCGTCGGCGACCAGGACGCGGGCGAGCTTGCCGGTGGTGGTGGTCTTGCCGGTGCCGTTGACGCCGACGACCATCACGATGCCCGGGGTGTCGAGGTTCGAGTCGGTCTTGACCGTACGGTCGAACTCGGGCACGAGCAGTTGGAGCAGTTCCTCGCGCAGCAGCCCGCGCAGCTCCTCGGGGGTGCGGGTGCCGAGCACCTTCACGCGCTCGCGCAGCCGTTCGACCAACTCCTGGGTGGGCTGGACGCCGACGTCGGCGGTGAGGAGGGTCTCCTCGATCTCCTCCCAGGTGTCGTCGTCGAGGTGCTCGCGCGACAGGAGCACGAGCAGCCCCTTGCCGAGCGCGTTCTGCGAACGGGACAGCCGGGCACGCAGCCGGACCAGCCGGCCGGCGGTGGGCTCGGGCACGTCGAGTACGGGCGCGGGGGCGGCCGGGGGCTCCTCCACCGCGACGGCGGTGGCGCCGTCCGGGAGGTCCACCTCCTCGATCGTCCGGCGGACCTCGTCGTTCGGCGTCGCGGCCTCGTCGCCGACGTGCGGCTCGGCCGGGGGCGCGGTGATGTCGGGCGTCGCGGGGGGCGGCGCGGGCAGCGACTTCTTGCGCCGGCTGCCGACGACGAGCCCGCCCAGCGCGCCGAGCACGACCACGGCGATGACTACAGCAAGGATGACGGTTTCCATAACGCGTCCAGTATGCGTGACCCCTGTCCAACCTGTCGGCTGTCCACACGGGGCCCGCACAAGGCCCGCGCGCCCCTCGGCCGCCCCTTCGGCTCCGGTGCCGCACCCCTGGATACCTGACGGTCCGTCAGCTACCTTCCCCCACACGCCTCCGGCGAAGGGGACCCCATGCCCGTAACCGCCCTCCGTTTCAACCTCGTCGAACCCGGTGCCACCCCCGCCTCCCTCCACGCCCGCTACCGGGCCGCCCTGGAGATGGCCGTGTACGCCGACGGGCACGGCATCACCACCGTGCAGACCGAGGAGCACCACGGGGTCGCCGACAACTGGCTCCCGGCGCCGTTCGCCTTCGCGGGCGCGGTGCTGGGGGCGACCCGGCGGATCAGCGTGACCGTGTCGGCGGTCATCGGTCCGCTGTACGACCCGTTGCGGCTGGCGGAGGACATCGCGGTGCTGGACCTGCTGAGCGGCGGGCGGCTGGTGACGGTCGCGGGGATCGGGTACCGGCCCGAGGAGTACGCCCGCGCCGGGGTGGCGTGGGAGCAGCGGGGCCGGCTCCAGGACGAGCTGCTGGAGACGCTGCTGAAGGCGTGGACCGGGGAGGAGTTCGCGTTCCGGGGCCGTACCGTGCGGGTGACGCCGCGCCCGTACTCCGATCCGCATCCGTTGCTGCTGGTCGGCGGCTCCTCGAAGGCCGCGGCCCGGCGGGCCGCCCGGCTGGGGCTGCCGTTCTTCCCCAGCGCGCATCTGCCGGAGCTGGAGGCGTACTACAAGGAGCGGCTGGTGGCGTACGGGACGCGGGGCTGGACGCTGATGCCGGGGGCCGAGACGCCGTTGCTGCACATCGCGGAGGATCCGGCGCGGGTGTGGTCCGTGTACGGCGACCACTTCCTGCACGAGGCCCGCACGTACGCGTCCTGGCAGTCGTCCGGTGTGCGGTCGGCGGTCCGCTCCACGGCCACGACCGTCGAGGAGCTGCGGGCGGAGGGCGTCTACCGGGTGCTGACGCCGGACGAGTGTGTCGCGCAGGACCTGGACAACCTGGTCCTGCATCCGCTGGCGGGCGGCATCCCGCCGGAGGAGGGCCGTCGCAGCCTGACGCTGTTCTGCGAAGACATACTGCCCCGGCTCGTCGACCGGGAGGTCTGAGCCGGGGCGGTACGTCTTACGGATCCGGGGAGAAGGGCAGCGGGGTTTGGGCCCTTCTCCCCGAGTTTCAGGGGGAGTTGTCGCCATGCACCAAGGCTGCGGGCCTCAGCCCATCTCCTCCAGCGTCTTGCCCTTCGTCTCCTTCACGAACTTCAGCACGAACGGGATGGAGAGCGCGGCGAAGACGGTGTAGATCACGTAGGTCGCGGAGAGGTTCCAGTCGGCCAGCGACGGGAAGCTCGCGGTGATGGCCCAGTTGGCGATCCACTGCGCGGCGGCGGCCACGCCCAGGGCGGCGGCGCGGACCTTGTTCGGGAACATCTCACCGAGGAAGACCCACACGACCACACCCCAGGACAGGGCGAAGAAGAGGACGAACACGTGGGCGGCGATCAGGGCCGTCCAGCCCTGCGCGGAGGGCAGCTTGCCGTCGACCAGGTGGTACGAGAACGCCCATGCCTCCAGGGCGAGGCCGACGACCATGCCGACGGAGCCGATGAGCGCGAGCGGCCGGCGGCCGATGCGGTCCACGAAGATCATCGCGATGACGGTGCCGAGGATGTTGATGATCGAGGTGGTGAAGGAGTAGAAGAACGAGTCCGTCGGGTCGACGCCGACCGACTGCCACAGCGTCGAGGAGTAGTAGAACGCGACGTTGATGCCGACGAACTGCTGGAAGACGGAGAGGCCGATGCCGATCCAGACGATCGGCATGAAGAAGAAGCGGCCACCGAGCAGGTCCTTGAAGGACGACTTGTGCTCGCTCTTCATGGCGTGCTCGATCTCGTCGACGCGCGCGGTCAGGTCGATGTCGCCCTCGACCTCGGCGAGCACCTCACGGGCGCGGTCGTGCCTGCCGACGGAGATCAGGAAGCGCGGGGACTCGGGGATCGCGAAGGAGAGCAGGCCGTAGAGGACGGCGGGGACGACCATGACGCCGAGCATGACCTGCCAGGCTTCCAGGCCCATCAGCTTGCCGCGCTGGTCGCCGCCGGCGGCGTTCAGCAGGCCCCAGTTGACCAGCTGCGAGATCGCGATGCCGATGACGATCGCGGCCTGCTGGAAGGAGCCGAGCCGGCCGCGGTAGGCGGGCGGGGCGACCTCGGCGATGTAGGCGGGGCCGATGACGGAGGCCATGCCGATGGCGAAGCCGCCGACGACCCGCCAGGCGGCGAAGTCCCAGATGTCGAAGGGCAGGGCCGAGCCGACGGCGCTGACCGTGAACAGCACGGCGGAGATCTGCATGACCCGGATACGGCCGATGCGGTCCGCTATGCGCCCGGCGGTGGCGGCGCCGATCGCGCAGCCGATCAGGGCGATCGCGATGACCTGGGCGAGTGCGGCGGAGCCGATGTCGTAGCGGTCGCGGATGGCTTCGACGGCGCCGTTGATGACGGAGCTGTCGTAACCGAAGAGGAAGCCGCCCATCGCCGCCGCGGCGGCGATGAAGATGACATGCCCGAGATGTTCGGGGTGAGCCGCCTGGGCTCCTGACGTGGGTGCCTGCGCTGTGCTGGTCACATGTACTCCTCGGGCCACCGGCAACGCTGCCGGGTGCGGTCGCCCCTCCAGGTAGGTGCAACCTGAAGGTAAATCCAACGTTGCCGAGACTATGCCTTCAAGTTTCAAAGTCAACGGGGCGTACATGTGACGTAGGAGACGTCGAATGGGTGATTAATGTTCAACTCTTGAACGCAAGGGGGTGCTCGGCTGAACACCGGAGGGCGGCCGGGCCGACCTCGCTACGGCCGCGTCAGCGAAGGCGCTGGCTGATGACCTTGGAGACCCCGTCGCCCTGCATGGAGACCCCGTACAACGCGTCCGCGACCTCCATCGTCCGCTTCTGGTGCGTGATGACGATCAGCTGCGACGCGTCCTGCAACTCCTGCATGATCCGGATCAGCCGTTGCAGGTTGGTGTCGTCGAGGGCCGCCTCGACCTCGTCCATCACGTAGAACGGGCTGGGCCGCGCCTTGAAGATCGACACCAGCAACGCTACGGCGGTCAGTGAGCGCTCGCCACCGGAGAGCAACGACAGCCGCTTGACCTTCTTGCCCGGGGGACGGGCCTCCACGTCCACGCCCGTGGTGAGCATGTTGTCGGGATCGGTCAGGATCAGCCGCCCCTCGCCACCGGGGAACAGCCGGCCGAAGACGCCCTCGAACTGCCGTGCCGTGTCCCGGTACGCCTCGGTGAAGACCTGCTCGACCCGCTCGTCGACCTCCTTCACCACTTGAAGGAGGTCGGCCCGGGTCTTCTTCAGGTCCTCCAGCTGCTCGCTGAGGAACTGGTGGCGTTCCTCCAGCGCCGCGAACTCCTCCAGGGCGAGCGGGTTGACCTTGCCGAGCTGCTGGTAGGCCCGCTCGGCCGCCTTGAGCCGGCGCTCCTGCTCGGCGCGGTGGAACTGCCGGGGCAGGTTGCGCGGGTGCTCCGGATCCTCGGGCAGTTCCTCGCCCTCGGCCGGGGGCGAGGGCGGTACGGGCTGGTCGGGCCCGTAGTCGGCGACGAGCCCGGCGGGCTCGACGCCCAGCTCCTCCAGCGCCTTGGTCTCCAGCTGCTCGATCCGCATCCGCTTCTCGGCGCCGAGGACCTCGCCGCGGTGCACCGAGTCGGTGAGCTTGTCGAGTTCGGCCTTGAGGTCGCGCCCCTGGCCGCGGGCCGTGGTCAGCTCCTGCTCGCGGTGGGCCTTGGCGGCCTCGGCGGCGGCCCGCTCCTGCTCCGCGCGCGTGAGCGAGACCTCGACGTGCGCGAGCAGCTGCCGGGTACCGGAGGCGACGGCCTCGGCGACGGCGGCCTCGTGCCGCAGCCGGGCCCGCCGCTGCTCGGCACGCGCGCGTGCCTCGCGTTCGGCGCGGGCGCCCCGGTCGAGCGAATCGGCCCGCCCGGCCAGCCCCTTGACCCGTTCCTCGTGCGTACGGACCTGGAGCCGCGCCTCCATCTCGGTCTGCCGCGCGTTGGCCCCGTCGGCGGCGAGCCGGTCGCGGACGGCGGTGTCGGGCTCCTCCTCGACCGGCATCTCCTCGGCGACGGCGAGCCGTTCGGCCAGCTCCTCCGCCTCCTCGACGGCCCGGTCGAGCGCCTCTTGCGCGCGTGCGGCGGCCGCGGCGGACCGCTCGGCCTCCCCGGCCGCGCCGCGCGCCTGCCCGGCGAGCCGCCCCAGTTGCTGGGCGACCCCGGACTTGGCCCGCTCGGCGGCCCGCCTGCGCTCGGCCAACTCCTCGACGAGGGCGGCACTTTCCCTGCGCCGCTCGGCCGCCTGCTGCTGCCCCAGCGCCAACTCCTCGCACCGGACGGCGAGTTCGTCCAGCTCGGCGGCGGCCTCGTCGACGGACGCCTGCACTTCGAGCAGACTTGGCGCCCCGGCGGACCCGCCGTGCGCGAAGTGCGCCCCGAGCAGGTCGCCTTCGGCGGTCACGGCGGTGAGCGCGGGCCGCGCGTACACCAGCCGCTCGGCGTCCTCCAGGGTCGGTACGACGACGATGCCGCGCAGCAACCGCCGTACGGCGGGCATGAGTTCGGCGGGACCGCGGACGAGATCGGCGGCGTGGGGATGCGTGCCCCCGCCGGGGGCGGCGGACGGGACGTCCTCCTCGGGTGCCCCCGACAGCAGCAGCGAAGCCCGGCCCCCGTCCTGCTTGCGCAGCATGCGCAGTGCGTCCGCGGCTGCCGTCGGGGTGGTGACCGCGATGGCGTCGGCGGCCGTGCCGAAGGCGGTGGCCAGGGGGATTTCGTGGCCGGGGGTGACGTCGAGGAGCTGGGCGGCGGGGCCGAGGATGCCGGTGAGGCGGTCGCGGGCGGCGAGGAGG
Organism: Actinobacteria bacterium OK074; assembly: GCA_001298575.1. Lineage (GTDB taxonomy): Bacteria > Actinomycetota > Actinomycetes > Streptomycetales > Streptomycetaceae > Streptomyces. The sequence goes on along the minus strand of LJCV01000166.1, from coordinate 15,727 downwards.
GCGCCGGTGCCGTCCTTGCGGCGCAGGCCCAGGGCGAGGGCCTCGTGGCGGGCCTTGGTCGCGGCCCGGCTGCGTTCGGCCGCGGTGGCCGCCTCGCGGGCGGCGGAATGGGCGGACTCGGCGTCGGCCAGCGCGCGTCTGGCCGTGTCGTGCCGGTCGGCGAGGTCGGCGTCGTCCGCGTCGAGGCCGTCGACCTCGGCCTTGAGTTCCTCGTACTCCTCCTGGGCGGTGACCGCACGGGCCTCGGCCTCGTCGCGGGCGGCGGCCAGGCGTTCGATCTCGGCCTGCGCGGAGGCGGCGCGGGAACGGGCGGCGCCCACCTGGCCGTTGAGCCGGGCGAGGCCCTCGCGGCGGTCGGCGATGGCGCGGGCGGCGTCCTTGAGGCGGCGTTCCTCCTGGGTGAGCGCGCGTTCGAGTTCGGCGCGGTGGGCGACCGTGTCCTCAAGAGCGTGTTCGGCGGCTTCGAGGGCGGCCTCCAGCTCGGCCTCCTGCTCGCGGATGCGGGCGGCCTCGCGCTCCATGTCCTCGGGGTCGCGTCCGCGCCGCTCGTCCGGGGGCACGGAGGTGGCGCTCTTCACCCGGGCCTCGGCCAGCGAGACGGTGCCGCGTACGCGTTCGGCGAGCTGGGACAGCTCGTACCAGGTCTGCTGGGCGCGCTGGAGGCGGGGGGTGAGGCGGCGGACCTCGTCCTCCAGGAGGGCCTCGCGCTGCTGGGCCCGGCGCAGTTCGGCCTCGGCGGCCTCCTTGCGTTCCTTGAGGGCGGCCTCGTCGGCGATCTCGCTCGTCAGCGCCTGGCGCAGGCGTACGAGGTCGTCGGCGAGCAGGCGCAGGCGGGAATCGCGGAGGTCGGCCTGGATGACGGCGGCGCGGCGGGCGACGGCGGCCTGGCGGCCCAGGGGCTTGAGCTGGCGGCGCAGTTCGTCCGTGAGGTCCTGCACGCGCGCGAGGTTGGCCTGCATCGCGTCGAGCTTGCGGAGCGCCTTCTCCTTGCGCTTGCGGTGCTTGAGGACGCCCGCGGCCTCCTCGATGAAGGCGCGGCGGCCCATGGGGTCGGCGTGCAGCACCGAGTCGAGCTGGCCCTGGCCGACGATGACGTGCATCTCGCGGCCGATGCCGGAGTCGGAGAGGAGTTCCTGGATGTCGAGCAGCCGGCAGGTGTCGCCGTTGATCTGGTATTCGCTGCCGCCGTTGCGGAACATGATCCGCGTGATGGTGACTTCGGCGTACTCGATCGGCAGGGCGCCGTCTGAGTTGTCGATGGTCAGGGAGACTTCCGCACGGCCCAGCGTGGGGCGCCCGGTGGTGCCGGCGAAGATGACGTCCTCCATCTTGCCGCCGCGCAGTGATTTGGCGCCCTGTTCGCCCATGACCCAGCTCAGGGCGTCCACGACATTGGACTTGCCCGAACCATTGGGGCCCACGACACAGGTGATGCCCGGCTCGAACCTGAGCGTGGTCGCCGAGGCGAACGATTTGAACCCGCGCAGGGTCAGGGCCTTGAGGTGCACGCCGTCGGACTTTACCGGCCGCCCGTACCCGGTCTCCAGGAACGCGCGTGAACACGCGGTTTCACCCGTGAACGTGCAGGGCACACCATCCGTTAAAGAGAGTGAAAGGGCTTACGGAGAAGCCTCGGGGGAAGCGGGGAAAGAAAGAAGGGACGCCGAAGCGCCCCTTGCAAACTCTGAACTCAGCCGTTGATCTTCGAACTCGGCTGTTGATCTTCAGCGGTTGGTACGGACAGCCCGAACACTGCTTGTCCTCTTGTGGTGCCGATGCAGTGATCAGGTGAGCGCGGGCTCCGCCTGGCGTGCGTCGATGCTCTCGAAAAGCGATTCATGAGAAGCGGCAGCCGTCAGCTCGTCGTTCTCGGCCTGGATCCGTACCAGCTCGGATTCGAGGTCCTGGACGCGCTGCTGGAGCCGTCGCATCTCGGCGAGAAGTCGCGGGTCGGAACCGCCGACGTAACCGAGAAGCGCCTTTGCCATGATGGATGGTCCTCCACACTGAGTGACCGACCGGAAGCGGTGTAGGTCGTGAGGGAATCGCACCCGGAGTGCTTGACACTGTTGAGTTCGTGCTGCCGTTGATCCATGCCAAACAGCTAAGGTGCGCGGGGTTTTCAGCGTCTCACCAAAAAGTTTGACGGTCAACACGATCACGCCCCGTATCGGCGGGCGCCCCGGTGGCACGCGGCCCGGCGGGGGCGGCGCTGCGACTTCCGCGGGGCCCTGCGGGCGTGGCGATCAGTGTCTCTGCGGAGCCTGCCACGGTGGCCCATTCTTGGCAACCACCTGCACATTTCTACTGTGTTTCTGCTTTGGGCAGGTGCCGGTGGCATGCCCCTCCGCTTCCGCCGGGCACTTCGCACTCCCCCGCCTCAGCGGATGGCGAAGCCGTCGTAGCCCCCGCGCGGTGTGTCCCAGATCTCGGTGACGCCGTCCACGCGCCCGGGCGTGTCGTCACTCCGGAGCCAGTCGAGGAGGCTTTCGCAGCCCGGCCGGGGGCCCTCGGCGACCACCTGGACGCGTCCGTCCTCCAAATTGAGAGCAAAACCACTCAGCCCGCCGAGTTCCAGTGCCCGCGCCCGGGTGAACCAGCGGAAACCCACACCTTGGACCCGTCCGCGCACCCACGCCACGAGCCGCACATCCTCGTTCATGCGGGCACGCTAACCGGTCAATGTCTCTCCGGACACTTCCTCCTCCCGCGCCATGGGGTACCGTCCCGACCCAGTGAATCTCATGTGAAACTCACTCGATCGAGTGATGAAGACCCGATCACCGGGTCCGCACTCGCCAGAGCCCCCCGGGGGATTCACCGGGGCTCACCGGGATCCACCAGGACGCACGAGGACAAGGAAGGCCGGATCAGATGGGACGCCACCGACGCTCCGCCGCCGGACGCGCCGCCACGGGCCGCGCCGACCGGGCCGCCCCGCAGCACCGGCCGCCGGGCTCTCCCGGCGGGCCGGAGCACTACGGCCCGGAGAACCTCTACGGCTTCGCCGCCGTGCTGGAGGCCGAGCGGCAGGCCACCCGCTCGCACCGCAAGAAGAAGGCCCTGACGCCCGTCCGCACCGGCCTGCTCGGCGTCTCGGCTGCCGTCGCGATCGGCACCGTGGCCGTCGCCTCCGGTGTGCTGCCCGGCGGCAGCACCTTCCGGGTGGGCGGCGACTCCGACACCCAGGCGGGCGGCGCCACCCCCTCGGGCTACGAGACCCCGCAGGGCGGCACCAGCGGCGACGCGGACGACCGCGACTCCTCGTCCACGTCCACCAGCCGCGACGCGGACCGGTCGCCGACCCCGAGCGCGTCGACGTCGTCGTCCGCCCCGGCGAAGGCCAAGCCGAAGACGCCCGCGAAGAAGAAGCCGACGACTCCGAGCACGACTGCGCCGAAGACGACCGTTCCGGCGCAGTCGACGGACCCGACGACGCCGACCTCGCCGAGCGAGGAGCCCTCCACCAGCACCCCGGTGACCGTGTCCGCGCAGGCGGCGGCCGAGGCCGAGGTGGTCCGGCTGGTCAACGTCGAGCGGGCCAAGGTCGGGTGCAGCCCGGTGGCCGCGAACAGCGCGCTGACGCAGCTGGCCGAGAACTTCAGCGCGGACATGGCCCAGCGGGGCTTCTTCGACCACACCGACCCCGACGGCAAGGACCCCTGGGACCGGGCGGCCGTGGCCGGCATCACCGATCTCGGCGGCGAGAACATAGCCCTCGGGCAGGCCGACGCCGCCGCGGTCATGGACGCCTGGATGGACAGCCCCGGGCACAAGGCGAACATCCTGAACTGCGACTTCACGACGCTGGGCGTCGGTGTGGTGTTCGGGGACGGTGGCCCGTGGTGGACGCAAGACTTCGGGTACTGAGCGGCGCACACCGCGTAGCACTAACCAGAAGTTAGCGCCACCTGATGGTTCGCGCTGTACGCGCGTATGCTCGATGCATGGAATCGATCGCGCAGAGCGCCGCCGTGGAAGAGGAAGTGGACCCGGCCCCGTGTTCGCCGGCCCCGGACTTCCAGGGCCTGGCGTTCGACGTGTTCGCCCGCAACTGCCCCTCCCGCGGCACGCTGGAACACGTCACCGGCCGCTGGGGCTCACTGACCCTCGGCGCGCTGTACGAGGGAACGTTCCGCTTCAACGAACTGCGCCGCCGCGTCGACGGCGTCAGCGAGAAGATGCTCTCCCAGACCCTGCACGCGCTGGAACGCGACGGCCTGGTCCGCCGGGACGCGCAGCCGGTGAATCCGCCCCGGGTGGACTACACCCTGACGGCGGCGGGCCGGGAGGTCGCCGAGCGGCTGCTCGCGCTGATCTCGTACATCGAGGGAAGCATGGGGAGCGTGCTCGCGGCGCGCGAGGAGTACGACGCCCGCACGCCTCGCCCCTGACCAGCCTGTCAGGCTCAGCGCGGGACCTTCTGGCACTTCGGACAGAAGTAACTCGACCTGTTCATCCAGGCGTTGCGGCGCATCGGCGTCCCGCACCGGCCGCAGGGCAGCCCCTCCCTGCCGTACGCGTCGAGGGAGCGGTCGAAGTAGCCCGACTCCCCGTTGACGTTGACGTACAGGCTGTCGAAGCTGGTGCCGCCGACCGCGAGGGCCGCGTTCATCACGTCCCGGACGTGGCCGAGGAGTTCGGTCGTGCGGGGTCGGGTGAAGCCGGCCGTGGGGCGGTCGTAGTGGAGGCGGGAGCGCCACAGCGCCTCGTCGGCGTAGATGTTGCCGACTCCGCTGATCAGCGACTGGTTGAGCAGGGCCCGCTTGATCGTCGTACGGCTGCGGCGCAGCGCCTGGTGGAATGCCTCGTCGTCGAACGCGGGGTCGAGGGGGTCGCGGGCGATGTGCGCGATGACGTCGGGCAGGCCGTCGGGCGTGGTGTCGTGCAGGGAGAGGCCGCCGAAGGTGCGCTGGTCGACGAAGCGGAGTTCCGTGCGGAGGTCGTCGGCGAAGCGGACGCGGATCCGGAGGTGCTTCTCGTCGGCGGCGTCCTCCGGCTGCACCAGGAGCTGACCGCTCATGCCCAGGTGCGCCAGGATCGCCGTGCCAGTGGTCGCCACCGGGATCCACAGGTACTTGCCGCGGCGGCTCGGCGCACCGATGACCTGCCCCTTCAGCCGGTGCGCGAAGTCCTCGCCGCCCGCGGTGTGCCGCCGTACGGCCCGCGGGTGCAGCACCTCGACGTCGGCGACGGTACGGCTCGCGACCCAGCGGGCGAGACCACGCCGGACGACCTCCACCTCGGGCAGCTCGGGCAACGGAACTCCTTCGCGGGGTTGGGCACGATACGGCGAACCCCGCCACGGCGGTCGTGCCGTGGCGGGGTTCGCCGCAAAGGATTGCGCGGGCGCCGGCTGTCAGGCCGGCACCGAGGAGGTGCCGGGGTCGCCCTCGGCGTCCTCGGCGGCCTGGGCCGCCTTGGCCTCCGCCTTGACGCGTTCGTCGGCGGCGGTGCGGATGGAGCGCCAGGCCGATTCCGCGGCCTGCTGCTCCGCCTCCTTCTTGCTGCGGCCGGTGCCGGTGCCGTACGAGACGCCTCCGACGCGGGCGGCAGCAGTAAAGGTCTTCTCGTGGTCCGGTCCCGTCTCCGTGACCAGGTACTCGGGGACGCCGAGCCCTTCGGTCGCGGTCAGTTCCTGGAGACTGGTCTTCCAGTCCAGGCCGGCCCCGAGGTTCGAGGACTTCTCGATGAGCGGGTCGAAGAGCCGGTGGACGAGTTCGCCCGCCGCTTCCAGACCCTGGTCGAGATAGACCGCGCCGATCACCGCTTCCAGGGTGTCGGCGAGGATGGATGCCTTGTCCCGCCCGCCCGTGCCCTCTTCACCCCGGCCGAGCCGGATGAAGGAGCCCAGTTCGAGCCCACGTCCGACCTCCGCCAGCGCACGCGAGTTGACCACCGCGGCCCGCAACTTGGCCAGTTGGCCCTCGGGCAGGTCGGGGTGGGTGCGATACAGCGTGTCGGTGACGACGAGACCGAGCACGGAGTCCCCGAGGAACTCCAGCCGCTCGTTCGTCGGCAGACCGCCGTTCTCGTACGCGTACGAACGGTGGGTCAGCGCGCGCACCAGAAGGGCGGACTCAAGCTTGTAGCCGAGCCGCCCTTCCAGAAGCGTGTGGGACGAGGCTGTCGGTTCACCTCCGCTCGCGCGGAGAGCTTTCTTTCCAGCGTCCGACATCAGACCTCTCACCAGCCGCTCAGACCTCGAGGACCTGGCGCTTGTTGTAGGTGCCGCACGACGGGCACGCGATGTGCTGCAGCTTCGGCTCGTGGCAGCGCTCGCACGCAACCAGGGTGGGGACCGCAGCCTTCCACTGCGACCGGCGGTGGCGCGTGTTGCTGCGCGACATCTTCCGCTTCGGAACAGCCACGGCTACTTCTCCTGCTTCTCGGCGGCGCGTGCTGACTCAGACGCTTCGCCGCTCAACTCGTCCTTCTCGCCGTCTTCGAGTGAACCGGCGAGTCCCTGCAAAGCCGCCCAACGGATGTCGACGGCGTCATGGTGGTGGTCCGGGGCGTCCGCGAGCAGGGCTCCGCACACGGAGCACAGGCCCGGACAGTCGTCCTGGCACACCGGCTGCATCGGCAGTGCGAGCACCACCGCATCCCGCAGCACGGGTTCGAGGTCGAACAAACCGTCCTCGATGAAGAACCTGTCCTCGTCGTCCTCGGCGTCGTCGGCCGGTTCCGCTTTGCTGCGGCCCCGGTCGTCTGCGTCAGGGTACGAGAACATCTCCTGGAAGTCCGCGCGGAGGGCAAGCTCCAGCGGCTCCAGACACCTTACGCACTCCCCCGCGGCGTCCGCACGGGCGGTACCCGTGACGAGTACGCCCTCCATGACCGACTCCAGGCGGAGTTCGAGCTCCACCGGGGCGCCTTCCGGCACCCCGATGACTCCCTGGATCCCCAGATCCTTGGGAGCCTCGATCGAACGGGACAGGCGCTGGAGCGCGCCAGGACGCCGACCCAGCTCGTGCGTGTCGAACACGAGGGGGTTGCGGTGGTCGAGGCGGGCGTTCAGGGCCATTCCTGCTTTCGGTCTTCGAAGCCAGAGGGGGATGCCCACACACGAGATAGGTAAATCTACCTTTTGAGTCTGGGCAGCGGTGAGCGCGAGCGTACGCGCGACCGAAGAGCCAGGATACTGGACCTTTCCCTTTCGGCCCAATCCGGTCCCCCGGCCGCGCGGGAGTTACAGGCCGCGCTCCTGCTCGTACGCCCGCAGCTGCTCCGCGCTGATCATGCTGGTGTCGAAGAGGCTGGTCTCGTCGAGCGACTGCGTCTGCGCGTACTGCTGCTGCCCCTGGTCGTACCCGGTCTGCTGGTCGTAGCCGGGCTGCTGCTGCGCGTACCCGGCGGCGGCGTAGGGGTCGGCGGTCTGCGCGTAGCCGTACGCGTCCTGCTGGGCGTACTGCTCGTCCTGAGCGTACGGCTGCTGCTGGTAGCCGTACTGGTCCTGGTAGCCGTAGGTGTCCTGCTGGGCGTAGGCGGGCTGGGCCGGGACGTCCGGCTGCGGCGGCTCGACGACGGCGGCGGGTGCCGCGGGGGTGTCGGAGAGGCCGGCGAGGTAGTCGGCGTCGCTGGTGTGCTGCTTGGGGGCGCCGTCGTCGTCCGCGGCGAGCGCGCCGAGGTCGTCGGTGGCGATCCGGCCGTGGAGCTTGTCCCGGCCGCGGCCGACGGCCTCCAGGGTCTTGGCCAGCACCGCCTCGAAGGCGCCGAGCTTGGTGTCGACGTAGGCGTCGGCGTCGCGGCGCAGGGTCTCGGGGTCGTGGCTGCGCTCGGGGGCGTCCTCGTCCTCGTAGCCCTGGTCGTCCAGGCCGGGGCCGGTGCCGAGGAGCTTCTCGCGGCCACGGCCGACCGAGCCGAGGGTCTTGGTGAGGACGACCTCGAAGTTGGCGAGCTTGGAGTCGACGTAGTCGTCGGCCTCGGCGCGGACCTCCTCGGCCTCCTTGCGGGCCTCGGAGAGGATGCGGTCGGCCTCGTTCTGCGAGCGGCGGGCGACCTCGGTGTCGGAGATCAGCGCGCCGCGCTCGGCGTGCGCGGTCCGGATGATCTGCTCCGCCTCCTGGCGGGCCTGCTCGACCATCTCCTCACGGCCGCCGATCAGCTCCTGCGCCTCGGCCAGCGAGCCGGGCAGGGCGCCGCGCAACTCCTCCAGCTTCTCCAGGAGTTCGGCGCGGTTGACCACGCACGAGGCCGACATGGGCATGGACCGGGCGCCGGAGACCGCGGCGACGATCTCGTCGAGCTTCTTCTGCACGTCCACGGTGTGCTCGCCACTCTCTACAGCTGTGTTGGAGACGGACGGATCGACTGTACGACCCCCGGGCACCCGGCGGACACCGGGTGACGGATTGTCGGATTCCGGTGTGTTTCCTGTACGGCCGCACAGATGTTCCCGAGCGCCTCAGTCCTTGCCCAGCCGCTTGGTGAGAGCCTCCAGGACGGCCGGCGGCACCAGGTGGGCGACGTCCCCACCCCAGGTCGCGACCTCCTTGACGAGGGAGGAGGACAGGAAGCTGTAGGTGGGGTTGGTGGGGATGAAGAGGGTCTCCACGCCCGAGAGGCCGTTGTTCATCTGCGCCATCTGCAACTCGTAGTCGAAGTCGCTGACGGCCCGCAGCCCCTTGACGATGGCGGGGATGTCGCGCTGCTTGCAGAAGTCGACGAGGAGGCCGTGGTGGGACTCGACGATCACGTTCTCGTACTCGATGGTGACCTGGCGGATCAGTTCCATCCGCTCCTCGATCTCGAACAGGCCCTTCTTGGCCTGGTTGATCATCACCGCGACGTAGACCTCGTCGTACAGCTTGGAGGCGCGGCCAATGATGTCGAGGTGTCCGTTGGTGACAGGGTCGAACGACCCGGGACAGACGGCGCGGCGCACTAGTGATCCCTCGCTCTCCGGTCCGGTCATCGTGCGTCTTCGCACGTAGAGGCGGCGCGACCGTACCAAAACGTCCCTTCGCCGTAGCGACGGGACCTGATCGCGTCGAAACCGTCCGGCCAGTGGAATGGACCGCCTCTGGTGCTGCGCTCCACGGTGACGAGGGCTTCGGCCGCGAGCCAGCCTTCCGAGCGGAGTGTGAGCAGAATCTCGCGAAGATCGCCGTCCGGGACGGCGTACGGGGGGTCCAGGAACACGAGGTCGTACGGCTGCGGCGGCGCCGGTGCCTTGATGATCTGTTCCGCTTTGCCCTGTCTGACCTCGGCGCCGGGCAGGGCGAGGCTCTTGGCGTTCTCCCGTACGGTGCGGGCGGCGCGGGGGTCGGCCTCGACGAGGAGGGCGTGGGCGGCGCCGCGGGAGAGTGCTTCCAGACCTACGGCGCCGGAGCCGGCGTAGAGGTCCAGGACGCGGGTGCCTTCCAGGGGGGTGGGGGTCCCTTCCAGGGGGGCGGGGAGGAAGGCCTGCCAGGTGGAGAAGAGGGCCTCTCTGGCGCGGTCGGAGGTGGGGCGGGTGCCGGTTCCCGGTGGGACGGCGAGGCGTCTTCCGCCGGCTGTGCCGGCGATCACGCGGGTCATCTGGGGTCCTTGTTCGTGAGTGTGTGCAGGTCCATCGTGGCTGATCGCGCAGTTCCCCGCGCCCCTTAAAGGCGCGCGGCTGCCGTCACCCTCTGGTCGAATACTGCCCTCACCCCTTGTCCAAGTACTGCTCCCTCTCCTCGTCCAGGAGGGCCTCCAGGGCTGTGCGCAGGCCGGGCAGTCGGGCCAGGTCCGGGTCTGCTGCCACCACCGCCGCCGCCTCCTCCCTCGCCTCCGCGATGATCTCCTCGTCCTCGATGACCGCGAGCATGCGCAGGCTGGAGCGGGCGCCGGACTGGGCCTGGCCCAGGACGTCTCCCTCGCGGCGTTGTTCGAGGTCGATGCGGGAGAGTTCGAAGCCGTCCAGGGTCGAGGCGACCGCGTTGAGGCGTTGGCGGGCCGCGCTGGCCTCGGGCATCTCGGTGACCAGGAGGCAGAGGCCGGGTGCCGAGCCGCGGCCCACGCGACCGCGCAGCTGGTGGAGCTGGGAGACGCCGAAGCGGTCGGCGTCCATGATCACCATGGCGGTGGCGTTCGGCACGTTGACGCCGACCTCGATGACCGTGGTGGCGACCAGGACGTCGGTCTCACCGGCGGCGAAGCGGCGCATGACGGCGTCCTTGTCGTCGGGCTGCATGCGGCCGTGCAGGATCTCGACCTTGAGGCCCTGGAGGGGGCCCTTGGTGAGCTGGTCGGCCACGTCGAGGACGGCGAGCGGGGGGCGTTTGTCGGCCGTGGCCTCGTCCTCCGCGGACTTCTTCTTGGCGCCCTTCTTCGACGAGTCCTCCTCGTCGCCGATGCGGGGGCAGACGACGTACGCCTGGTGGCCGTTGGTGACCTCTTCACGGACGCGTTCCCACGCGCGGGCGAGGAAGTGGGGTTTGTCGGCGGCGGGGACGACATGGCTGGCGATGGGTGAGCGCCCGGCGGGGAGCTGGTCGAGGACGGAGGTCTCCAGGTCGCCGAAGACGGTCATGGCGACGGTGCGCGGGATGGGGGTGGCGGTCATGACCAGCAGGTGCGGGGTGCGTTTCTCGCCCTGGGCGGTGTTGCCCTTGCCGCGCAACGCGTCGCGCTGTTCGACGCCGAAGCGGTGCTGTTCGTCCACGACGACCAGGCCGAGGTCGTGGAACCGCACCTTGTCCTCGATCAACGCGTGCGTGCCGATCACGATGCCGGCCTCTCCGGTGACGAGGTCGAGCAGCGCCTGGCGCCGGGCGGCGGTGCCCATGGAGCCGGTCAGCAGCACGACCTTCGTGGCCCGGTCGGAGCCGCCGAGCATGCCGCCCTCGGCCAACTCGCCCATCATCTCCACGACCGACCGGTGGTGCTGCTGGGCGAGCACCTCGGTCGGGGCGAGCATGGCGGCCTGCCCGCCGGAGTCGACGACGGCGAGCATGGCGCGCAGGGCCACCATCGTCTTTCCGCTGCCGACCTCGCCCTGGAGCAGCCGGTGCATCGGATGCTCGGTCGCCAGGTCCCCGAAGATCTCGCGGGTGACCTTCTGCTGGCCTTCCGTGAGGGTGAAGGGGAGTTTGGCGTCGAAGGCGGTGAGGAGGCCGTCGGGGGCCGCTTCGCGGGGGGTGGCCGGGAGTTGGGCGTCGGCGTGGCGGCGGCGTGCGAGGGCGACCTGGAGGACGAACGCCTCGTCCCACTTGAGGCGGTCGCGGGCGCTCTGGTGGTCGGCGGGGGTGCGGGGCTGATGGATCTTCAGGAGGGCTTCGGGGAGGGGGAGCAGGCCCCGGCCGTCGCGCAGGGAGGGGGGCAGGGGGTCGATCGCCTCCTGGGCGGCGGGCAGCACCGTCTGGAGGGATTTGGCGATCTTCCAGGACTCCAGTTTGGCGGTGGCGGGGTAGATCGGGATGAGGGCGCCGGCCCAGCCCTCGACCGTTTCGGAGGTCTCCGACTCGTCCTCGCCGCCCAGCAGTTCGTAGGCGGGGTGGGCGAGTTGGAGTTTGCGGTTGAAGACGGAGACCTTGCCGGCGAACAGTGCGCGCGTGCCCGGGAGGAGTTCCTTGTGCGGTTTGTGCACGCCGTTGCCGAAGAAGACCAGCTGGAGGCGGCCGTTGCCGTCCGTGATGGTGACTTCGAGTCGCTGGCCCTTGCCGCGCGGCGCCCTGGCGGAGGCGAAGGTGTGCAGGCGGGCGTCGGCGACCTGGGCGACCACCGTGACGTGCTCGTCCATCGGCAGGTCGGCCAGGTGGGTGAGCCGGCCGCGCTCCTCGTATCTGCGCGGATAGTGGTGGAGAAGGTCACCGACCGTGTGCAGGCCGAGGTGCTCGGCCATCACCTTCGCGGTGGCGGCGCCGAGCGCGTTCTTCAGCGGTTCTTCCAGTGCGGGCACGAGATCCATTGCACACCACGGCACTGACAATGCCGTATACGTCCGGCAAAGCCGCTGGTCGGGCGGCTCGTTCGGGGCCTAGGATGACGCCCCGGCCAAGCCCCCGCGGTCACCGCCCCACCGGGACCGCCCGACCCCCGCGCCGTCGAAGTCCCCCACCCGCGGCGCAGTGACGATGGATTCCCAGACCTCGCAGTCATCCCAGGCACCTCAGTCACCCCACTCCTTCCAGGTCGACCTGCGCGGTCTGGTGGACCTGCTCTCCCATCACCTCTATTCGAGTCCCAAGGTCTACCTGCGCGAACTGCTGCAGAACGCCGTGGACGCGATCACCGCCCGCCGCGCCGAGCAGCCCGGCGCGCCCGCCACCGTCCGGCTGTACGCGGACGGCGGGGCGCTGCGGGTGGAGGACTCCGGCGTGGGGCTCACCGAGTCCGACGTGCACGACCTGCTCGCGACCATCGGCCGCAGTTCCAAACGCGCGGACGGGCTCCAGGAGGCCCGTTCGGGGTTCCTGGGGCAGTTCGGCATCGGGTTGCTGGCGTGTTTCGTGGTCGCCGAGCGCATCCGGGTGGTCAGCCGCAGCGCGCGGACCCCGCAGGCGCCGCCCGTGGAGTGGACGGCCACCGACGACGGTTCCTACGCGGTGCGGACGCTGCCGCAGGAGGCGCGGCCCGAGCCCGGCACCACCGTGTACCTGGTGGCGCGGCCGGGGGCCGAGGAGTGGCTCACCGAGGCGCGGGTGCGGGCGCTGGCGCGGGACTTCGGGGCGCTGCTGCCCTACGACGTCCGGGTGGGCGAGGAGGCGGTCACCGAGCTGCCGGCGCCCTGGGACCGGCCCTACCCCTCCCCCACCGCCCGGCGGGTGGCGCTGGCGCGGCACTGTCACGAGCTGTTCGGGTTCACGCCGTTGGACTCGGTCGAGCTGAACGTGCCGCTGGCCGGGATCCGCGGGGTGGCGTACGTGCTGCCGACCGCGGTCAGTCCGGCGCAGCGGGCGAGTCACCGGGTGCACCTGAAGGGCATGTTGCTGACCGAGCGGGCCGAACAGCTGCTGCCGGACTGGGCGTTCTTCGTGCGGTGCGTGCTGGACACGGACAGCCTGCGGCCCACCGCCTCGCGCGAGTCGCTGTACGAGGACGAGACCCTCGCGGCCGTCCGGGACGCGCTGGGTGAGCGCATCCGGGGCTGGCTGACGGGGCTCGCGGCCGGGGATCCGGAGCGGCTCGGCGCGTTCCTGGCGGTGCACCATCTGGGCGTCAAGTCCCTTGCGCGGCACGACAAGGAGATGCTGCGGACGATGCTGCCGTGGCTGCCGTTCGAGACGACGGACGGGCGGCTGTCCCTGGAGGAGTTCGCCGCGCGCCACCCGGTGGTGCACTTCACGCGCACGGTGGAGGAGTTCCGCCAGGTCGCGCCGATCGCCTCCGCGCAGGGCGTCGGGGTGGTCAACGGCGGCTACACGTACGACACCGAGCTGGTCGAGGCGCTGCCGTCGGTGCGGCCCGGGACGGTGGTCGCCGAGCTGGACGCGGACACCGTGACCGCGCACCTGGACGCGGTGGACCCGGCGGAGGAGCTGGCCCTGTCCGGCTTCCTGTCGGCCGCGCGCGCGAAGCTCGACCCGCTGGGGTGCGACGTCGTCCTGCGGGCCTTCCATCCGCTGTCGGTGCCCGCGCTGCACCTGGACGACCGGGCGGCGCGGCACGAGCACGCGCGCGCGGAGGCCGAGGAGAAGGCCGACGACCTGTGGGCGGGGATCCTCGGCTCACTGCGGGGCAGCGCCCCACGCGCGCGGCTGGTCCTCAACCACCTCAACCCCCTGGTGCGGCGCATCGGTTCGCTCGGCGACCGCGAACTCATCGGCACCGCCACGGAATCGCTCTACGGCCAGGCGCTGCTGATGGCCCAACGGCCGTTGCGGCCCGCGGACTCGGCGCTGCTGAACCGCGCGTTCATCGGCCTGCTCGAATGGGCCACCCACACCGACTCCCCCGAGGACGGCTCCCGATGAGCCAGTTCGCGACAGCCGGCGACTTCGACGCGCTCCGCCGGGCGCTGGCGGACAACTACGAGCAGCCGGAGGGTCCCGCTCGCAACGCGCGCGCGGAGCAACTCCTGGTCGAGGCCGAGAAGCTGAACATCCCGCTGGCCGTGATCGAGGCGCTCGGCCACCAGCTGAAGGTCTACAACTACAGCTCCGAGAAGGACAAGATGTTCGTCCCCTTCGCGCGCCTGCTGCGCCTGTGGGACGAACACCCCGAGGACTTCGACGAGTACGAGATCCACACCTTGCACTGGGTGTTCAAGTGGATGTCGGCGGGCATGCTGGGCCAGCCGCACGTGCCGCTCGCCTCCATCGAGAAGTGGCTGGGCGAGATGGAGCACCGCTACCGGCTCGCCGGTCACTCCGAACGGGCGGTGCGCGGCGCCGAGTTCAGCGTCGCCGCGCACGTCGGGGATCTGCCGCGGGCCGAACAGGCGTACGCCGCCTGGCTGGCCGCCGACCGCGACGAGATGGCCGACTGCCACGCGTGCGAACTGCACGACCAGGGCTGGTGGCTGGCCCGCCTCGGCGACGACGAGCGGGCGCTGGAGCTGTGGCGGCCGGTCCTGGAGGGCGAGTTCGCGTGCGCGCACGAGCCGCACGCGGTGCTCGCCTCCTCCCTGCTGCCGCTGCTGCGCCTGGGCCGCCCGGACGAGGCCCGCGCGCACCACCTGCGCGGTTTCCGGCTGGTGCGGGCCATGGAGAGCATGCGCGGCTCGTACGCCGACCACGTGGAGTTCTGCGCGCTCAGCGGCAACGAGGCCCGCGCGCTGGAGCTGCTGGCCGAACGCCCGGCGTACTTCACGGACTCCGGGGAGCCGCGCAGCAAGCTGGACTTCCTGGCGGTGGTGACGCTGCTGATGGACCGGCTGGTCATGCTGGGCCTCGGCGAGCGCGCGGTGCCGGGCCCGGCGGGGCGGGAGTGGACGGCCCGTGAACTCGCCGCCCACGCGCGCGTGGAGGCCCTCGGCCTCGCGGCCCGCTTCGACGAGCGCAACGGCACGTCGTACGTCGGCGACCGCATCCGCGCCCGCATGGACCGGGCCCCGCTGGTGGACCGGCTGCCGCTGGGGGTGCGGTCGACGGTGCGTACGGGGCCGGTGGCGGCCGAGGCGGCCGTTCCGAAGGAGACCGCGGCGGAACCGGAGCTTCCGGCTCTGCTCGCCACGGCGCGGCGGCTCGCGGACGAGCTGCGCCCCAGTGCCGTGGACGCGTGGGCCGCGGTCGCCCGCGCCGCAGAGGGCGTCGAGCTGGACGCCCGCGACCGCGCGGACCTCGCCGACCACGAGGCGGTGGCCGCCGGCCCCGAGGGCGCCGAGGTCTTCGACCGGGCCGCCGATCTGTACGCGGCGGTCGGCGACCCCGGCGAGGCACTGGCGGCACGCGCGCGTGGAGCCTTCGTCCGCGCCCTGACCGGCCGCGGCGACACGGCCCTGCCCGCGGTCGACGAGCTGCGCGCGGGGGCCCTCGCGCTGTTCGGGCGGGAGGGGACGGGGGCCCGGCAGACGGCGTCCGTGCTGGTGGGTCGCGCGCGTGTGCTGGTCCATCTCGCCCAGGAGGACGAGGAGTTGGCGCGGGCCGCCGAGGAGGCGGTGGCGGAGCTGGAGGCGTTCGCCGCGCCGCACGCCGATGCCGATCCGCGGCTGGCGGCCCGGGCCGCCGAGGCGCACGCCCTGCGCGCGGAGCTGGCCGCGCGCGTGGGCGACGGCGAGGCGGCGGCCGGGGCGTCGGAGGCGAGCGCTGCCGTGCAGGAGCGGTCGGAGGGCGTGCGGGCGTCGACGAAGCGGACGTCCGCGCCCTGGGCGTCCCGCAGC
>LJCV01000154.1 GCA_001298575.1 Actinobacteria bacterium OK074 | reverse complement strand
TGGGGCGTGGGGGAGGTACGGCGCCTAATAATTCGGGGGTGGGGGTGCGTTGGCGACTGCGGGTACGCCGTGGTTGCTCGCGCAGTTCCCCGCGCCCCTAAAAACGTGCGGGTGCCCGTGGCTTTAAGGCGCACGGGGGTCCGTGGCACCGGAAAAGCGGGGCGCAGCCCCTGCTTTAGGGGCGCGGGGAACTGCGCGAGCACCCCCCACCGACCCGCGGTCGCCAACGCACCTCCAACCCCCCCCCACCTCCAGCGGACGCGGTACCGTCATCCCGGGGCAGGACTCAACCTCGGCTGCCCCCCGGAGGGACTTCGTGGGGATTGAAAGCGACCAGGTCGTCTACGAGTATCTCGGCCGCGTCGCCGACCTCGCACAGCGGCAGCTGCCCGCGGCCACCCGGCTGCGGCTGGTGTCGGAGCTGCGGTCGGAGATCGACCGGCGCCGCGCCAAGGGCGGCACCGCGGACAACCCAGCCGCCGTACGCCGCATCCTCGACCGCCTCGGCACCCCGGACGAGATCGTCGCCGCGGCGAGCGACGGTACGACGCCCGCGTCGCGCACCACCGCCGCGCCCGAGCCCTCCGCCGTCCCCCACCAGCGCACCGGCCGCCCCGGCGAACCCGGCACCGGCGACCGTCCGAAGGGGCTGCGCCGGGTCGTCCCCCGGCCCCGCCCCACCAGTAGCGCGGACCGCGCCCCGAACCGCGCCCCCGCGGACGCCGCCTCCCCGCCCCACCTCGCCCCCGCCCACGAACTCGGCGACAGCCGCGGGGAACGTCCCGACTGGTGGCGCGTGGAGCCCGGGGGTGGCCAGGGCGGGCCCTTCGGCTTCGAGCCGGCGGCAGCGGGTTTCGCCGACGACGTGCCCGGGTTCACCGGTGGCGTCGAGATCCCGGAGATGCTCAAGCCGCCACCGGTACGGCCGTTCGACCCGACCAAGGGGCCGTCGAAGGGGCCGAAGGAGGAGGTCGAGGGTGGCGGTGTCGTCGTCGAGGACACCGCCGTCGAGGACGACACCGCCGGCCGCCCTCGCTTCCGGCTGCCCCGCGGCAATCCACTCCTCCTCGTCGCGGCTCTGCTGCTCCTCGGCGGGGCGGTGCTCGGCAACTGGATTGCCCTCGGGCTGGGTTGGCTCATCGCGTACGTCACCCGGCGGCTGACTCCCACGGAGTCCAAGTGGGCGGTCATGGTGCTGCCCGGGGTGGCTGCCGGTGCGGGGGTGGTGTGGCTGTGGGGGCGTAGCGCCGGGCGGTGGGGCGATCCGATCGCCCAGGGGCAGATGAACGTGGCCGTTGACGAGACGTGGCCGTGGGTGGTGAGGGGCGCTGCGCTGGCCTCGGCGGCGTATTTGCTTTGGCGGGCTCGGCGTCTGTAGGGCGGGGGCGCCTAATAGCTCGGGGGTGCGGGTTCGTTGGCGGGTGCGGCGTTCGTCGTGGTCGCTCGCGCCCACGCGGCGGAGCCGCATATCGGACACAGCCCCGCGCCCCTAAAAACGCGCAGGCACCCGAAGCGCTAGGAACTCACGCGCGCCCGCGGCCTCCGGAACTCACACGGGCCCGCGGCCTCCCGAACCCACACGGGCCCGCAGAATCCAGAACCCACGGACGCCCGCTGCCCGGTAAAAGCAGGGCGCAGCCCCCGCTTTTAGGGGCGCGGGGAACTGCGCGACCAGCCCCCACCGGACCCGCACCCGCCAACGAACCCGCACCCCCGAGCTATAAGGCGCCCTAGCCCCACCACTAGGCACAATGACCCACATGACGACAACAACAACCATCGGTTTCGACCTGGACATGACCCTCATCGACTCCCGCCCCGGCATCCACGCCTGCTACCGCGCCCTCGCCGACCGCACCGGCACGTACATCGACGCCGATCTCGCCGTCACCCGCCTCGGCCCACCCCTCGTGGACGAACTCGTGCACTGGTTCCCGGCGGACGAGATCGACGCCATGGCCGACCTGTACCGCGAGATGTACCCCTCGATCGCGATCACCGCGACCCCGGCGATGACCGGCGCCCGCGAGGCGATCACGGCCGTGCAGGCGAGCGGCGGCCGGGCGATCGTCGTCACGGCGAAGTACGAGCCGAACGCCAAGCTGCACCTGGAGCACCTCGGCATAGCGCCCGACGAGGTCATCGGCGACCTGTGGGCCGAGCGCAAGGCGGAGGCGCTGCTCGCGCACGGCGCGACGGTCTACGTCGGCGACCACACCGGCGACGTCCGAGGCGCCCGCACGGCGAACGCCTACTCCGTCGCCGTCGCCACCGGCCCGTGCGACGCGGCCGAACTCCGCGAGGCGGGCGCGGACGTCGTCCTCGCCGATCTCACCGAGTTCCCGGCCTGGTTGACGTCCTACTCCCGCTGAAGCGCGGCCTGCGCCAGACGTGCCTGCCGGCGGCCCGCGGCCACGGACTGCAGAACTCCCGCCCCGGCGATCAGGAACCCGACCGCCATGAGCATGCACAGGCCGTACGCGTACGTCGGAAAGGGCGTCGTGCCGAGCAGCAGCGGGGCCACAGTGACCAGCGTGGCCACGGCGCCGACGAAGAACACGATGGCACCGGCACGGATCAGTCGGTCACCGGGTCCGGCGGAATTCGTTTGGGTTTTGTCACGCACCCGACCAGGGTAGTTCCCAGCGCGAAGGAACAGCACAGGAACAACCGGGCGACGTCTTGTCACCTGACTGAAGACCATTAGCCTTGGAACAGGCGGGTCCCACGACCCGCCCCAGTGCTATCAAGAGCCGTTTCCGAAGCAGTTTTCCGACGAGTACGAGGACGAGGACAGACGTGCCTACCGGCAAGGTCAAGTGGTTCAACAGCGAGAAGGGCTTCGGCTTTCTCTCCCGCGACGACGGCGGCGACGTCTTCGTGCATTCCTCGGTCCTGCCCGCCGGAGTCGATGCACTGAAGCCGGGCCAGCGCGTCGAGTTCGGCGTCGTCGCCGGTCAACGGGGTGACCAGGCCCTCTCGGTGGTCCTGCTCGACCCGACCCCGTCCGTCGCCGCCGCGCAGCGCAAGAAGCCCGACGAACTCGCCTCCATCGTCCAGGATTTGACGACCCTTCTGGAGAACATCACCCCGATGCTTGAGAAGGGCCGCTACCCGGACAAGGCCGCCGGCAAGCAGATCGCGGGCCTCCTGCGCGCGGTCGCCGACCAACTCGACGTATAGACAATCGGCGTATAGCGTCGGTCAACTCTCCACAAGAACCGGCGATTTCAGGCCGTTTCTGACCACAAGGACCACTCAAGTCGTCACTCGTGCGTCGATCGTGGGTCTGCGAGTCTGAGGGTCTAGGGGAAAATCAGTGCATCCGGGCCGAGGGGCGGTACCAGCCCCTCGGCCGCCGCGCGCGTGAGCAGTCCGCGTACGGCGGCATAACCGTCCTCACCGAGGTCGGCGGTGAACTCGTTGACGTACAGCCCGATGTGCTGGTCGGCGACCGCCGGGTCCATCTCCTGCGCGTGCGCCATGACATACGGCCGTGACACCTCGGGGTCCGCCCAAGCGGCCCGCACGGACGTACGGATGGCGTCCGCGAGCCCCCGCAGCGCCTCCGCCCCCAACGACCGCCGCGCGATGATCGCACCCAACGGGATCGGCAGCCCCGTCGTCGCCTCCCAGTGCTCGCCCATGTCCGCGAGCTTGTGCAACCCGTAGTTCTGGTACGTGAAGCGCGCCTCGTGGATCACCAGCCCCGCGTCGACCTTCCCGTCCCGCACCGCCGGCATGATCTCGTGGAACGGCATCACGACGATCTCCCCGACCCCGCCGTCCGGCAACGTGTCCGCCGCCCACAGCCGGAACAGCAGATACGCCGTCGACCGCTCGCTCGGCACCGCCACCCGCCGCCCGGCCAGGTCGACCCCCGCCTCCCGCGTCAGCACCAGCGGCCCACAACCCCGCCCCAGCGCACCCCCGCAGGGCAGCAGCGCGTAGTCGTCGAGCACGTACGGCAGCACGGCGTACGACACCTTCAGCACGTCCAACTCGGCGCGTTCCGCCATGCCGTTGGTGATGTCGATGTCCGCGAACGTCACGTCGAACGCGGGGGCGTCCGACACCCGTCCGTGCGCGAGCGCGTCGAAGACGAAAGTGTCGTTCGGGCAGGGGGAGTAGGCGATCCGCAGGGTCTCGGCCGTACCGATGTCGGTACCGGTTGTCTCAGGGCTCATGTCGTGTCCAACTCTCGAAGACGGGCGCCAACTTCCCGAACGCCTCGGCCAGTACACCGAGCGCCTCCCCGATCCGCCAGGCGTCCCGGTCCCGCGGCCCCACCGCGTTCGACACCGCCCGCACCTCGAACACGGGCACCCCGTGCAACGCCGCCGCCTCGGCCACCCCGAACCCCTCCATCGCCTCGGCCAGCGCCCGCGGATACCGCTCCCGCAACTCCCCGGCCCGCCCGGCACTTCCGGTAACGGTCGAGACGGTGAGAACGGTACCGACACGGCCGCTGGTCGCATGGGCGGCGGCCTGAACAAGGGCGGGCGGGCACCGGTGCCCCACATTCCCGAACCCCAACTCGGCGACGGTCAAAAACCCATCCGGCGACTCGGCCCCAAGATCGGCCACAACAATCTCGTCCGCGAGGACAAGGGAGCCGACACCCGCGTCGGGCTCAAACCCCCCACCAATCCCGGCAGATACGACGAGGTCGTAGGGGTCACCTTCGAACGAGGCACTGGTGAGCGCACTGGCGACGGATGCGGCAGCAAGAGCCGCACCAACCCCACCTACAAGGAGATCAACCCCGCCCCTCAAGGGGCGCGGGGCTGTGTTGGATGTGCGGCTACCGCCGCGTGGGCGCGACAAGCCCCCACCGACGGTCAGCCGACAAACAACCGCCGAACCCGACAACCCCCGTGCCACCGCGTCCCGTTCCGAAGGAACCGCGGTGGCCACCAACACCCTGCCAAGCCCAACGGCAGTGATTACGCGTCCTTCTTCAGCGTGAACGACCACAGCCCACTGGTCGAAGTGGTCCCACCCTCCTGGATCGACACGCGGGTGGTGTTGCCCGTGGCGCCGTACTGGGTGTTGAAGAACACGCTGCCGGGGATCGTGCGGTAGGTCTTCTTCGACGAGTCGGTCAGGGCCTGACCGTTCATCAGGATCGTCCAGCCCTTGTCGGCGATCTTCGGGTCGACGCCGAAGCGCACGGTGTCGTCCGGGTCGACCTTGATGGACTTGATGCTCCCGTCCTTCAGGCACGTCGTCAGGCTCGCCGTGTTCAGCGCCTTGCCGTCGTCGTAGCAGGAGGCTTCCGAGTTCACGGAGTGGGTGCCCACGGTGATCGTCGACAGCGGCGTCGGCTTGTCGCATGCGGACAGGGTGAGCAGTCCGGCGGATACGGCACCGGCGACGGCGACGGCGCGGCGGCGTCGCACAGCGGATTGCAACGAGGTCATGGCCGAAGGCTATCGGGCGGGGCCGACCCGTACCCCACGCGGGGTCCGGCGCGCCGCCGTGCCCACGGCAGGAACGGGGGCGGCCCGTGTTGTGAACGGGAACGTTCACGCCACCCGGGAGCGCCCAGCGCCGCCGCGCCGGACCGAGGCGAGCAGGCCGCGTGCGGTGCTCAGCCAGCCCAGGGCGACGATGCCGGCGCCCACCGAGAGCCCCAGGACGCCGTTCAGGGGCAGCACGATGCCGATGGCGCCGCCGAGCACCCAGGCCATCTGCAACATCGTCTCCGAGCGGGCGAAGGCGGAGGAGCGGACCTGTTCGGGGACGTCCCGCTGGATCAGCGCGTCGAGCGACAGCTTGGACAGGGCCTGCGCGAAACCGGCGACCGCCGCCAGGCACGCCACCACGAACGCGCCGAAGAAGATCGTCGCGAAGATCGCGGCGCCCAGGACGACCGCGACCACCGTCACGATGATGATCTCGGGCGCACGGTTGCGCAGCCACGAGCCCACCGCCGTACCGATGGCGTTCCCGGCCCCGGCCGCCACCGCCACCACGCCCAGCGATACGGCGGCGGACTCGCCCGTGAGCGGGTGTTCGCGCAGCAGGAACGCCAGGAAGAAGGTCAGGAAGCCGGACAGGCCGCGCAGCGCCGCGTTCGCGCCCAGCGCGTGGGTGACGGCCGAGCCGACCGTGCGCAGCCCGGGGCGCCTCAGCGTCTTCTCGCGGTGCGGCCCGTGCAGGTGATCCTCGTCCGCCGCGAGCAGCGCGATGTCCTCGCCCTTCGCGGAGTCGACCTTCGGGGGGAGGGTGAAGGACAGGAACGTACCCGCGACGAAGATCACGAACGCCCCGTACAGCGGCCAGCGTGGTCCGATCACCTGTAACCCCGCGCCGATCGGCGCGGCGATGCCGGTGGCCAGCAGGCCGCCGAGGGTGACTCTGGAGTTCGCCTTGACCAGCGAGAACTTCGGTGGGAGGAGTCTTGGGACCACCGCGCTGCGGACGACGCCGTACGCCTTCGAGGCGACCAGGGTGCCGAGCGCGGCCGGGTACAGCTCCAGGCCGCCGCCCGTCACCGCGCTCGCCAGGAACAGGGCGAGCATCGCCCGCGCGAGCATCGAGCCCGCCATCGCGGCGCGGCGGCCGTGCGGGAGGCGGTCCAGGAGGGGGCCGATCACCGGGGCCAGCACGGTGAAGGGGGCCATGGTGATGGCCAGGTAGAGGGCCACGCGGCCGCGGGCCTCGTCCGTGGGGACGGAGAAGAAGACGGTGGAGGCGAGGGAGACGGTGATCATGACGTCTCCGGCGCCGTTCACCGCGTGCAGTTCGATCAGTTTGCCGAGGCCGGACTCGCCGGCGCCGTGGGCGTGGGTCGCGCGGCGGATGGAGCGGGCGGTGCCGGTGACCGGGAGGTGCAGGGCGCGGCCGACCGCGCGGACGGGTCCGGCTAGCCGGCCCGAACCGCGACTCTTGCTGGGTCCCTTGAGCCCACCGATGCCGGTGGCGCCGTGGGACGACCTTGCGGGTGCCACTCCGCCATAGTGCCCTGAGAAGCGGGTCCGTAGTGCGGTTACCGCGCGTATAGGGGCGTGTGGGGTTGCTGTGAGTTTGCTGTTCTCCGGCTGGGGGGTGGGGGTCGGGGGCGGCTTC
>LJCV01000153.1 GCA_001298575.1 Actinobacteria bacterium OK074 | reverse complement strand
CGGCGGGCGGCGCGGCCTGTCTCCTGGCGGCGACCGTAATCGCGCGGCCCAGGTGTCGGCAAGATGCGGGACACAATTGTCGACGATGTGGGGGGGGCGTACGAGGCCGTTGGCGCGGACGGGTGTCCTCCGCGAACCCTGCCGGGCGGATCGGCGTCCTCCGCATGCCCGGCGGACGCCGAAAGCCGGTCACCGCGGGTGTGCGGTGACCGGCTTCGGTCCCTCGGCCCCTGACCTCGGCCGGTGGTATGAGCGGTCCGGTCGAGGCGTCCGTCCCTGTTCTTGCTCTCGGTCCTGGCCCTGGTCCCGTCAGTGGGCGCCGATCAGCTCCTGCGGTGTGCTGGTCAGCTCCCCCCGCTTCGAGCTGCGCAGGGCCGCGATGCCGATGAAGACCATCGACGACACGCCCGCCAGCGCGAAGGCGGTGAAGCCCCAGTCGGCGTCGCCCGCGGCGAGCAGCTGGCCGCCGAGCCACGGGCCGAAGACGGCGCCGAAGCGGCCCATGCCGGAGGTCCAGCCGACGGCGGTGGCCCGGTTCGCCGGGGCGGACCGGATCGAGACCGTCGCGTAGATCATCGTCTGGGCGCTGTTGAGGAACACGCCGGTGAGGAAGACCACCAGGAAGGTCACGCCCAGCGGCATGTGGACGCTGAGCAGGAAGACGCCCGCGGCGGTCAGCGCGAACCAGATCGACGAGATGCGCGGCGCCCCGAAGCGGTCGGAGGCCCGGCCCGCGACCAGCATGCCCACGATGCCGCCGAGGTTGAACAGCACGACGAAGGTCAGCGCGGAGCCGAGGTTGTAGCCCTCGCTGCGCATCAGGGTGGGCAGCCAGGTGGCGACGCCGTAGACCAGGAGCAGACCGCCGAAGGAGGCCAGCCAGTACAGCAGGGTCTGGATCCACTCGTTGCCGCGGAAGAGGCCCGCGAGGGCGTCCCAGCGGTCCCCGGCCGTCTTCGCGGGCGCGGCGGGCACCTCGACGTCGAAGCGGCCCGCCAGTGCGGTGGCCTCCTCGGTGCGGCCCTTGGCGACCAGGAAGCTCAGCGACTCGGGCATGACCTTGAGGAACACCGGGACGAACAGCAGCGGGACCACGCACACCCAGAAGGCGGCGCGCCAGCCGAGGGGCTCGACGACCCACAGGGCCACATAGGCGGAGAGGATGCCGCCGGCGTGGGCGGCGGTCATCAGCGCGCCGATGGTGAGGGCGCCACGACCGCGCGGGGCGTAGTCGGAGACCATGCTGATCGCGGTGGGCAGCAGACCGCCGAGGCCGACACCGGCCAGCGTGCGGCCGAGGCCGAAGACGGCGACGCTGCCCGACAGCGCGCAGACGCCGGAGGCCAGCGAGAACAGCGTGATGCAGGAGACCATCAGCTTCTTGCGGCCGATGCGGTCCGCGATCGTCCCCGCGGTCAGGGCGCCCACCAGCATGCCGAAGGTGGCGTAGCTGCCGAGGTCGCCGGCCTGGTCGGAGGTGATGCCCAGGGCCTTGGACTCCAGCATGTGCGGCAGCACGGAGCCGTAGATGAACATGTCGAGGCCGTCGAAGAGGACGGCCAGCCAGCACAGACCGACGACGAGCGCGGCCAGTCTGCTCACGCGAGCGGAGGCGGGGGAGGGAGACATCGTTGTTTCCTCTCGTCCGGGATGGATCCCCGGAGGGGATGGGAGGCGGATCGGCGCGGCCGGGATGTCGGCCGACCCGGTGTGCGCTAGACGCTAAGCATCCGCTCGTCTACTGTCAACGCTTTTGTCAACAATCTCAACAACAATCCAGCCGCCCCGGCGGCCGACCGTCCCGATGACGAAAGCAGCAGGTCAGACGGGGCACAGCGCAAGCACAGCTCCATGCCGAACCGGCGGTCGCGTGGCCGGTTTCAGTGGGCCAGGGGCGGGGCGGTCCACGCAAGTGCGTCCCGGATGGCGGCCGGCGGGGTGCCGTGGGTGTGGAAGGAGGCGATGGTCTTCAGACCCCACGCCTGGCCCTTCTTGCGCTCCTCCTCGGTCCAGGTGATCAGCGGCCAGTCGGGCGCCAGGACGAGGCGGGTGAGCGGGTTGCACAGCTCGATGCGGTTGCCGCCGGGCTCGTAGACGTAGAGGAAGAACGTCTGCTGGATGGCGTGCTTGTGCGGGCCCGTCTCGATGAACACGCCGGTGTCGATGGCGAGGTCGGCGGCGCGCAGGATGTCCTCGCGGGTGTCGGTCGCGAAGGCGATGTGGTGCAGCCGCCCGGTGGAGCCGGTCCAGTCCTCGGTGTAGACGACGTCGTAGGACTTGTTGGTGAAGGTCAGCCAGCGGGCCGCGATCTTCCCCGTGTCGAGGCGGATCTGCTCGGTGGGGCGGGCGCCGAGGACATGTTCCTGGAACTCGGCGCTGGCGAGCACGTCGGCGGCGAGGAAGTTGATGTGGTCCAGACGGCGCACGCCGACCCCGCGGTTGGGCTTGGCCTGGGGCTGGTTCTTCAGGGCGGGCTTCAGCTCGTCGGGGGCGGTGTAGTGCTCGCTCTCCCAGTAGAGGGCGTGCTCGTGGCCGTCCGGGTCGGTGGTGACGTACAGCTTGCCCAGGCCCGGCTCGTCCTCGACCCACTTTCCGGTGCCGCCCGCCTCCTCGACCGCCTTCACCCGGCGCTGGAGGGCCTCCTCGCTGGAGGTGCGCAGGGCCAGACGGCCGAGGCCGGGCCGGTCGCGGGCGGTGAGGACGAGGCTGTGGTGCTCGTAGTCGTCGTAGGTCCGCAGGTGGACGGTGTCGCCGTCGTGGCCGTTGACCGTGAGGCCCAGGTAGTCGGTGAAGAAGGCGACGCTGGCGTCCAGGTCCGGGGTGAACAGCTGGGCGTGGCCGATATGGGCGATGTCGCCGAGCGGCGGAGTCATCCTTGGTCTCCTTGCGGGTGACGTGCGGGGGCGGCTTCGGCAGACCGGGGGAAGACGGTGCCGTCGAAGATCTTGCGCGCGGTGCGGACGACGGCGGGGCGCCGGGCGGCCGGGAGGGCGCCGGGCTCGCCGTCCGCGAGGGAGGTCTCGATGTCGAGGAAGCCCGTGGGGTGTTCGATCCGCAGCCGGTCGCCCTCGGCGGGCAGGCGGGCGAGGTCGTGGCCGACGGCGCCCTCGATACGCAGTCCGGCGCCGACGCTGGCGGCGCCGAGGACGCCGATGGAGGTGTGGCAGCGCACAGGGATGAAGGTGCGGGTGGTGACGGTGCCGCCGTCCCGGGGCGGGGCGAGCAGGCTGAGCTTGGGCACGGTGGCCGTCTCGACGTCGCCGAGGCCCATCAGGCGGCCGGCCGCCAGGCGGATCTCGTGCAGCCGCTCGGTGAGCCCGCGGTCCGCCTCCAGTTCGGCGGGCGTCTCGTAGCCGCTGACCTTGAGGGCCGCGGCCTCGATCAGGACGGTCGGCATGCCGTTGTCCACGCAGGTGACGTCGGTGCCCGCGATCGTGTCCCGGACGCGGCCGGTGGGCAGCAGCGGGTTGCTGCTCTGCGGGAACTCGATCACCACCGCGGCGGCGGTGCCGGGCACGCCGGAGATCTCGGCGGAGCCGGTGTAGTCGACGCGTCCGCCGGGGGTGGGGAAGGTGGCGACGGCGAGGTCGCCGGTGTTGAGCATGCGGATGCGTACGGCGGTGCGGTCGCCCTGGGGCGCGACCAGTCCGCGCTCGACGGCGAACGGGCCGACCCCGGCCAGGATGTTGCCGCAGTTCTGACGGTCCGTCACCTCGGGTTTGTCGACGGCGACTTGGAGAAAGAGGTAGTCGACGTCGGCCTCGGGGTGCTCGGAGCGGGAGACCACGGCGACCTTGCTGGTGAGGGGGTGGGCGCCGCCCAGGCCGTCGATCTGGCGCGGGTCGGGGCTGCCCATGATCCGCAGCAGCAGGTCGTCCCGGGCGCCGGGGTCGGCGGGCAGGTCCTCGGGCAGGAAGTAGCCGCCCTTGGAGGTCCCGCCGCGCATCAGCATGCAGCGGACTTCGTCGTAACCGGTCACGGGGCGACCCCCTCCCCCGGGTGCGCCGCGCGGGGGCGGCGGCCGGGGCCGGTCCCTGCGACGTGCGCCGCTCCCCCGGTGCCGTGGGGGGCGGGTGGTTCGGGGGCGGGCGCCCTGCCGTGCGTCATTGCTGCTTCTCCTTGGTGGACAGGTCGCGCCCACCCCCGGACCCCCGCGCGGCGCGGTCAGTCCCGCAGCGCGTCGATCACGCTGTGGAGGTGGGCACGGACGGCCGCCTCGGCCGCCTGCGGGTCCCTGGCCCGGATCGCCTCGACCATGGCCAGGTGTTCACTCAGGGACTTCTGGGTCCGCCCCGGCCTGAGCGCCAACTGGAAGCGGTGGCGCACCAGTTGGGCGTTGAGCCGCTCCAGGAGCGCCACCGCCGTGAGCTGGCCGGAGAACTCCCTGATCTTGGCGTGCAACGCCTGGTTCAGCCCCGAGTACGTCACCGGTTCGCCGTCGGCGACGGCCTTGGACATGGCCGTGCCGATGTCGGCGAGCTCCAGCAACTGCTCGTCGGTGGCCTCCACCGCCGCCTTGGCGGCGCACAGCCCTTCGAGGACCATGCGGCATTCGGTGATGGCGACCGCTTCCTCCACGGTCACCACGCGCACCCGGGATCCGCGGTTGCGGATCCGCTCGACCAGGCCCTCGGACGCCAGGTCGATCAGCGCCGCCCGGATGCTGGCCCGTGTCACACCGAACTGCTCGGCGAGTTCGTTCTCCACCAGCCGCTGGGCCGGTGCCATGTCGCCGCGCAGGATCGCCTGCCGCAGCTGCGCGAGCGCATGCTGCTTGGCCGGTTCTCCGGTGCTTGGACGGGCTTCTTCCATCGTGCCCTCCCTGGGTGAGTGCGTGTCGAACGTAAATCTATCCAAACAAGATTGTCAACAATTTTGTTCCACATCCTGACGCCGGTTCAGTCTCCCCTGTACAGCTCCGTGAGCAGTTCCAGCGCGGCCTGGGTGGCCGGATGCGGGTCGTCCCGCCACCACGCCAGGCGTACGGCGATGGGTTCGGCGTCGCGCACGGGACGGTAGACGACGCCGGGGCGCGGGTACTGGTTGGCGGTGGCCTCGGCCGTCATTCCCACACATCGGCCGGTGGCGATCACGTTCAGCCAGTCGTCGACGTCGTGGATCTCCTCGGTGGCGGGCCGGGCGTCGGGCGGCCACAGGTCGGCGGTGGTGGTGCCCGTGCGCCGGTCGACCAGCAGGGTGCGCCCGCCGAGGTCGGCGAGACGGACCGTGCGCCGCCGGGCGAGGGGGTCGTCGGCGGCCATGGCGCACAGCCGCCGCTCCAGACCGACGATCGCCTCCTCCACCCGCCGGTCCGCCAGCGGCCTGCGCACCACCGCGAGATCGCAACTGCCCTCGGCGAGCCCGGCGGTGCCCGTGTTGACGCGCACCAGATGGAGGTCGGTACCGCGGTGGAGTTCACGCCAACGACGCTGGAAGGCCAGCGTGTGACGGCCGAGCGCCGACCAGGCGTAACCGATCCGCAGGTGCGCGTGGCCCGAGACGGCCTCACGCACCAGATCCTCGGTCTCGGCCAGCACCCGCCGGGCGTGCGCCACGACCCGCAGCCCGGTGGCCGTCGGCGTCACCGCACGCGAGGTGCGCCGCAACAGCCGTACGCCGAGGGCCCGTTCGAGGGAGGCCAGGGTGCGGGAGACGGCCGCCTGGGAGACGCCGAGGGTGATCGCGGCATCGGTGAACGTCCCCTCGTCGACGATCGCGACGAGACAGCACAGCTGCCGCAGTTCGACGTCGGGATGCCGTTGAACCTCATCCATGACGCCAGCGTATAGCTGACCGGACTCATGCATTTCCCGCATGCGGGAGGGTGGCGGCACGCTCGGACCATGCCCACCGAACCCGCCCCCTCGACGACGACACCCGCGAGCCGACGCCCCACTCCGGCCGTCTCCGCCGCCCCCGAACCCGGGAGGCGGCAACTCGCCGGAGTGGCCACCATGTTCGGCAGCGGCCTGTCGAACCAGACCGGAGCCGCGATCGGCTCCTTCGCCTTCCCCGTCCTCGGGCCCGTCGGGGTCGTGGCGGTACGGCAGTACGTGGCCGCCGCCGTCCTGCTGACCGTGGGACGGCCGAAGCTGCGGGCCTTCACGCGACAACAGTGGGGGCCGGTCCTGCTGCTGGCGCTCGTCTTCGGCACCATGAACCTGTCGCTGTACAGCGCGATCGACCGCATCGGCCTGGGGCTCGCGGTGACGCTGGAGTTCCTCGGCCCGCTCTCCGTCGCCCTGGCCGGCTCGCGCCGCCGGGTGGACGCGGGCTGCGCGCTGATCGCCGCGGCCGGTGTGGTGGTGCTGATGCGCCCGCGCCCGTCGACCGACTACGTGGGCCTCGGACTCGGGCTGCTGGCCGCGGTCTGCTGGGCCTCGTACATCCTGCTCAACCGCACGGTGGGCCGCCGGGTCCCGGGGGTACAGGGAGCCGCGGCGGCCTCCGCGGTGTCGGCGCTGTTCTTCCTGCCGGTCGGGGTCGTAGTCGCGGTGCACCATCCACCGACGACGACCGCGACGGCCCAGGCGATAGCGGCCGGGGTGCTCTCCTCGGCGGTGCCCTACCTCGCGGACCTGCTGACACTGCGACGGGTGCCCGCGCAGACGTTCGGCCTGTTCATGAGCGTCAACCCGGTACTCGCGGCCGTCGTCGGACAGGTGGTGCTCGGGCAGTCGCCGGGGTGGGCGGAGTGGGTGGGGATCGGGGCGGTCGTCGCGGCCAATGCGCTCAGCATTCTTACGTCGGCGCGGGGTTGAGGGGTGG
>LJCV01000152.1 GCA_001298575.1 Actinobacteria bacterium OK074 | reverse complement strand
ACCGGTGGTCCGGTGCGCCGCCCCTCTCTTCAAGTCTCTTCAGATCGCTGTCACCGCTTCACGAGCTTCCACGCCGTCGGCAGCAGCCCCATCGCCAGCGCCGCCTTGAGCGCGTCGCCGAGCAGGAACGGGGTCAGGCCGGCCGCAATCGCCGCGCTCGCGGACATGCCGGTGGCCAGCGCCAGGTAGGGCACGCCGACCGCGTAGACGATCGCCTCGCCGACCAGCATCGTGCCCGCCGTGCGCAGCACCGAGCGGTCGCCGCCGCGCCGCGCCAGGGCACCCACGGCGGCGGAGGCGAGCAGCAGGCCGACGACGTAGCCGAAGGACGGCATGGACGCGCCCGAGGCGCCGTCCGCGAACCACGGCACGCCCGCGACACCGGCCAGCGCGTACAGGGCGAGCGCGAGGAAGCCGCGGCCCGCCCCCAGCGCCGTACCGACGAGGAGCGCGGCGAAGGTCTGGCCGGTCACCGGGACCGGGGAGCCCGGGACGGGGACGGCGATCTGGGCGGCGATCCCGGTGAGCCCGGCGCCGCCGAGCACGAGGGCGGCGTCGCGGACGCGGGAGGCGGGCAGCAGGTCGGCGAGGACCGCGCGGGGATGGGCGAGGGCGGTGGCGGTGCTCATGGGGACTCCGCGGGACGGGACGGCAGGGGACATCGGCGACGCTATCCCAGCGGAAACGGCCGTTCACCGTCGGCGGTCCACAAAGGCGGGCGCGGGGCGTTGGTGCACATCGAACAAAGGGTGTCCGGTACACCTTCCGTGGAGTGAGAACGGTCACTGAGGTGGGATCGTTTCGCCGCCATGGGCGGACGGAAAGGGAACTGTCGGGTCCCACCAACCCCGTGGCACACTGTGGACGTTTTTGCCCGGACTCACGTAAGGGACGAGCCGCGCCCATGCCTCGTACCACCACCGGTAGCCCCGATCCCGCTCCCGACGACGTACGGGATGCACTGACCCCGCGGGCCGATCAGTCCTCCCAGGACCTCGCCCACGGTCTGAAGCAGCGTCACTTGTCGATGATCGCGCTCGGCGGGGTGATCGGCGCGGGCCTGTTCGTCGGGTCGGGGGCGGGGATCGCCGCCGCGGGGCCCTCGGTCGTCGTCGCGTACGCCGTCTCCGGGCTGCTCGTCATGCTGGTGATGCGGATGCTCGGCGAGATGTCGGCCGCGTATCCGTCGTCGGGTTCCTTCTCGGCGCACGCCGAGCGGGCGATCGGGCCGTGGGCCGGGTTCACGGTCGGCTGGGCGTTCTGGGTGCTGCTGTGCACGGTCGTCGGCCTGGAGGGGATCGGGGCCGCGCAGATCGTCACGGGGTGGCTGCCGGGGACGCCGGAGTGGCTGTGGGTGGCGCTGTTCATGGTGGTGTTCTGCGCCGCGAACCTGGCCGCCGTGCGGAACTTCGGCGAGTTCGAGTTCTGGTTCGCGGCCCTGAAGGTGGGCGCGATCGGCCTGTTCCTGCTGCTCGGCGTCCTCGCGATCACGGGCGCGCTGCCCGGCGCGGACTCCCCGGGCACGAGCAACCTCCACGACTTCCTCCCGGGCGGCGGCGAGGGTCTGATCATCGGACTTCTCTCCTCCTTGTTCGCGTACGGCGGCCTGGAGACGGTCACGATCGCGGCGGCCGAGTCGGAGGACCCGGTCCGGGGCGTGGCGGGCGCGGTCCGTACGGCGATGTGGCGCATCGCCCTCTTTTATGTCGGCTCGATGGCCGTGATCGTCACCCTGGTGCCCTGGAACGCGCCGGAGGTCCTCACCCGGGGCCCGTACGCCGCCGCCCTCGACTTCATGGGCATCCCGGCCGCGGGCGACGTGATGAAGGTGGTCGTGTTCGTCGCCCTGCTCTCCGCGATGAACGCCAACATCTACGGTGCCTCGCGCATCGCGTACTCCCTGGTGGAACGCGGCCAGGGCCCGCGCGCGCTCGGCCGCGTCTCGGGCGGGGTGCCGCGTACGGCGGTGCTGGTCTCCTCCGTGTTCGGCTTCGGCTGCGTGCTGCTGAGCTACTGGCGCCCCGACGACGTGTTCGCCTGGCTGCTGAACATGATCGGCGCCGTGATGCTGGTCGTCTGGGGGTTCATCGCCGTCTCCCAGCTGCGCCTGCGCCGCCGTACGGAGCGGGAGGCGCCGGAGCGGCTGACGGTCCGCATGTGGGCGTTCCCGGCGCTGACGTGGGTCGCGCTGGCGGGCATGGCGGGGATCCTGGTGCTGATGGCCCGGGAGGAGTCCACGCGCGTGCAGCTGTATTCGACGGGCACGATGGCCGCCGTCCTGGCGGCGGGCGGGTACGCGTGGCAGCGGGTGCGCGCCAGGGGCTGACGCGTCATCTGTGCCGGGCCCCGCGCCGCCGCCCTTTGTCCCTCGCCCCGTGCCCCCGTGACCTGTGCCCCCGTGTACGACACACGGGGGCTTTTTGCTGCTAGCTTGTTGTTGCGAACTATTTGCAATAAGGGGTGCGACCAGAGGCCGAGGGGATCGGATCCACCATGCCCGTCCGCACGTTGCCGGACCTGCCGTACGACTACTCCGCGCTCGCCCCCGTGATCAGCCCCGAGATCGTCGAGCTGCACCACGACAAGCACCACGCGGCGTACGTGAAGGGCGCGAACGACACCTTGGAGCAACTGGCGGAGGCGCGGGACAAGGAGTCGTGGGGTTCGGTCAACGGCCTGGAGAAGAACCTGGCCTTCCACCTCTCCGGCCATGTCCTGCACAGTATTTACTGGCACAACATGACGGGCGAGGGCGGCGGAGAACCCCTCGCGGCGGACGGCGTGGGCGAGTTGGCGGACGCGATCACGGAGTCGTTCGGCTCGTTCGCGGCGTTCCGGGCGCAGTTGTCCAAGGCGGCGGCCACGACCCAGGGTTCCGGCTGGGGCGTCCTCGCGTACGAGCCGCTCAGCGACCGCCTGATCGTCGAGCAGGTCTACGACCATCAGGGCAACGTCGGCCAGGGTGCCACCCCGATCCTGGTCTTCGACGCCTGGGAGCACGCGTTCTATCTCCAGTACCGCAACCAGAAGGTCGATTTCGTCGAGGCCATGTGGCAGGTCGTCAACTGGCAGGACGTGGCCAGGCGTTACGAGGCGGCCAGGTCCCGTACGGATGTGCTACTGCTGGCGCCGTGAGGGGTGGGCCGGGGCGGCATGGCCCGGGGCGGCTCAGGTCGGTGCGGCCCGGGGCACGGCTTCCGGTCCCGCCGAGGCGGCCTGCTCGTGATCGTCTTCTCACCGTTCATGGGACAGGCGGATGAAGGAAGGCCCCCGCGAGGATGTGACTCGCGGGGGCCTTCCTGTCCCTGGTTTCCCTCGTCGGGCCGCGCTGGACCACGCGTTGGGCCGGTCCAAGCGGCCTGGCGGATTCCGGGCTCACGTCCGTCACCGCAACGCGCCTATGCTCCCGATTCCGCCGCTTTTCAACGGTTCGGGAGGCCCGGGTGTCCGACACACTGCACTGCCCCAACTGCCCCAAGGGGAAGCTGTATCCGTTCCGTCCGGTCACCGCGGCCGAGGAAAAACACATCGCGGCGGAACTGCGCGGAAAGAAGGGCGCACACGGCTTCTGGCGGTGTGAGGGCAGCACCTCACTCGGCCAGTGCCTGTGGGTCCAGCCCTACCACGCCCGGTCCCAGGGCTTCAGTCTGCCCGCCTCCTTCAGCTGAGGTTGCTGAAGTCCGGTCCCTTCGTGCGCGTGCGCTTCAGCTCGTAGAAGCCCGGCACGGAGGCGACCGCGACGGTTCCGTCCCAGAGGCGGGCGGCTTCCTCGCCCTTGGGCGCGGGGGTGACGACCGGGCCGAAGAAGGCGATCTGCTCGCCGTCGGGACCGGGCACGGCGATGACGGGGGTGCCGACGTCCTGGCCGACCTTCTCGATGCCCTCCTTGTGGGAGGCGCGCAGTTCGGCGTCGTACGGGAAGTTGTCCTGCTCGGCGTAGTCGATCAGATCGGCCGGCAGCCCCACGTCGGCGAGCGCACCGGCGATTGCTTCGAGCGTCGGCCCCTCACCGTTGTTGTGGATACGCGTACCGAGCGCGGTGTAGAGCGGTCCGACGACCTCCGCGCCGTGCTTCTGCTGCGCCGCGGTCACCACGCGCACCGGCTTCCACGCCTTCGTCGCGAGCATCTCCCGGTACTCCTCGGGCAGCTCGTCGATCCTGTTCTCATTGAGGACCGCGAGGCTCATGACGTGCCAGCGGACCTCGATGTCCCGCACCTTCTCCACTTCCAGCACCCAGCGCGAGGTCATCCAGGCCCAGGGGCACAGCGGGTCGAACCAGAAGTCGACGGGGGTCTTGCCGGAGGCGGTCACGGTCTCGGACATGGGTCTCCTCGGAAAAACGGTCGTTTAGCAGGGCAACGCACGGGGAGGGCGGGACCATTCCCGTCGGCCCGCCTCCTCCCCCGGACGGTGTCCTTCTCCCTCTGACGGTGTCCTTCTCCCTCTGACGGCGTCTTTCCCCTCTTCCCCGGCCGTCCCCCGACCGTTCCCCGGCCGATCCCCGAGGCCATTCGGGTGAGGGGGCTCGGGGGAGGGTCCGGGGCGTTCCCTGATGTCCGCGGATCGGGCCACGTGGCAGGATCGAACCAGTTCGAAGCGCTGCCGCCGCGGTCGCTGTCGCAACCACCGCAGTACCCGCCATACCTGCCGTATCCGCCGTATCCGTTGTTCATCCGCTGTCATCCGTTGTCGTACCGAGGGAGTAGCGCCCGTGCCCGGTGAGAACCTGTCCCGTGACGAAGCCCAGGAGCGGGCCGCACTGTTGTCCGTCGACGGGTACGACGTGTCGCTCGACGTCCGGTCGGCGGTCGGCGACACCTCCGAGGGGAGAGGCGACGGGCCGCGTACGTTCCGTTCGGTCACCACGATCCGCTTCCGCTGTACCGACCCGGGTGCGACGAGCTTCGCGGACCTGATCGCGCCGAGCGTCACCGCGGTCTCCCTCAACGGCAAGGACCTGGACCCCCGCGAGGTCTTCGACGGCTCCCGCATCCGGCTGGAGGACCTGGCCGCGGAGAACGAACTGGTGGTGGACGCCCAGTGCGCCTACTCCCGCACCGGCGAGGGGCTGCACCGCTTCGTCGACCCGGAGGACGGCGAGGTCTACCTCTACACGCAGTACGAGCCGGCCGACTCCCGCCGCGTCTTCGCCAACTTCGAACAGCCGGACCTCAAGGCCCCGTTCCGCTTCGAGGTGCGGGCCCCGGAGGGCTGGACGGCGTGGAGCAACGGCACGGGCGAACTGGCCGACGGCGTCTGGCGGTTCGCGGAGACGAAGCCGATCTCGACGTACATCACGGCGATCGTGGCGGGCCGCTACCACTACGTGACGGATGCGTACGAGCGGGTCTTCGAGGACGGTACGCGGCTGGAGATCCCTCTGGGCGCGATGTGCCGCAGGAGCCTGGCGCGGTACTTCGACACGGACGACGTCTTCCTGGTGACCAAGCAGGGCCTGGACTTCTTCCACGACCACTTCGACTACCCGTACCCGTTCGGGAAGTACGACCAGGCGTTCGTGCCCGAGTACAACCTGGGGGCGATGGAGAACCCGGGGATGGTCACGTTCACGGAGAACTACATCTTCCGCGGCCGGGTCACGCAGGCGTCGTACGAGCGCCGGGCGAACGTGATCCTGCACGAGATGGCGCACATGTGGTTCGGCGACCTGGTGACCATGGTGTGGTGGGACGACCTGTGGCTGAAGGAGTCGTTCGCGGACTTCATGGGTTCGTTCGCGCTGGTGGAAGCGACGCGTTTCACCAACGGCTGGATCACCTTCGCCAACGGCCGCAAGGCGTGGGCGTACCGCGCCGACCAGCTGTCCTCCACACACCCGGTCACGGCCGACATCCGTGACCTGGAGGACGCGAAGCTGAACTTCGACGGGATCACCTACGCCAAGGGGGCGTCGGTCCTGAAGCAGTTGGTGGCGTACGCGGGCCGGGAGGCGTTCCTGGAGGGCTCGCGCCGCTACTTCAAGCGCAACGCGTACGGCAACACGCGCCTGGGCGACCTGCTGACGGTCCTGGAGGAGACCAGCGGGCGGGACATGGCGGCCTGGTCGCGGGCGTGGCTGGAGACGGCGGGGGTCAACTCCCTCACCCCGCAGGTGGTGTTGGGCGACGACGGCCGGATCGCGGAGCTGGCGGTGGTCCAGGAGGCCCCGGCCTCGCACCCCGAACTCCGCCCGCACCGCGTGGTGCTGGGGCTGTACCGGAACGAGGCGGGGACGCTGGTGCGGTACGCGAAGGCGGAGACGGACGTCTCGGGCGAGCGTACGGTCGTGGCCGAGCTGTCGGGCGCCGAGGCACCGGACCTGGTGCTGGTGAACGACGAGGACCTCACGTACTGCAAGATCCGGTTCGACGAACCGTCGCTGGCGACCCTGAAGTCGGGGCTGGGAGACATCGCGGACCCGTTGGCGCGGGCGCTGTGCTGGTCGGCGCTGTGGAACATGACGCGGGACGCGCTCCTCCCGGCCCGGGACTTCATCGACCTGGTGCTGCGCTTCGCGGGCCGCGAGTCGGACATCGGCGTCCTCCAGATGCTGCACGCGTGGGCGAACACGGCGCTGACGCACTACGTGGCGCCGGACTGGCGCAAGCCGGGCGGGCGGTTGCTCGCGGAAGGGGCCCTGCGGGAGCTGCGGCGGGCGGAGCCGGGCAGTCAGCACCAGCTGACGTGGGCGCGGTTCTTCGCCGCGGTCGCCTCCGCCCCCGCGGACCTGCAACTCCTGCGGGGTCTCCTGGACAGCACCGCGAAGATCGACGGCCTGGAGGTGGACCAGGAGCTGCGCTGGGCGTTCCTGGGGCCCCTGTCGGCCCACGGCGCGGTCGACGAGACGGTCCTGGCGGCGGAGCTCCGCCGCGACGACACCGCCTCCGGCAAGCGCCACCAGGTCCGCTGCCTGGCGTCCCGTCCCTCCGCCGCGGTCAAGGCCCAGTCCTGGGCCCAGGTGGTGGAATCGGACGCCCTGTCCAATGCCCTGGTGGAGGCCACGATCGCGGGCTTCGCCCAGCCGACCCAGCGCGAGCTGACGGCGCCCTACGCGGAGAAGTACTTCGCGGCGATCGAACGCGTGTGGGCGGACCGCTCGATCCAGATCGGCATGGACGTGGTCCGGGGCCTGTACCCGTCGCTCCAGGCCCCGGAGGAAACCCTCGCCTCAACAGAGTCCTGGCTGACAACCCACGAGACCGCGGCCCCCGCCCTACGCAGACTGGTCCTGGAGGCGAGGGACGACTTGGCGCGTGCGTTGCGTGCGCAGGGGCGGGATGCGATGGCGGGGCCGGCGTAGGGGGGCGGTGGCCTGCGGGGGCGGGGTCGGGTGCGGGTTTGTTTGTGGCTGGTCGCGCAGTTCCCCGCGCCC